>JAAVDM010000001.1 GCA_014801815.1 Bacteroides sp.
ACGCGAGCGTATGAAGCTGGAGCGCCTCGACATATCACAGGTCAGTATCGTGGCAAGCGGTGTCAACCCGGCCAATGCTATCCCGGCCAAGGCTTTCAAACTCTATACCTCACTCAAGAGTGTTGTGCTGCCTGTCAATCTTACCACTCTCAAGAACGGCTGTTTTATGCAGAGTGGTCTTACCTCAGTCGAGATTCCGGCTTCAGTAGGCACATGGGAGTACAACGTGTTCGCAGGCTGTAGCCAACTTCGTGAGGTCACTGTACGTCGTTCCACTCCGGCCTGGATTAACTGGTGTGTATTCACATCTACGCCTCAGAGCAAGCTGATTGTACCCAATGAAAAAGCCGTAAATGATTACAGAGCAAAGGACTATTGGGCTGATTTCAAGGACGTGGTTGTGGCTGAGGACAATGGAACGGCTAATACCTACCATGTCACCCTTCAGGAGACTAAGGATATCAGTATAAATCCCCTCACGGAGGGTACGGATGTCGCTCCCCAGACGAAGTACAGCTTCAATGTGGAGACCAGTGATGTGTTCGGCGATTCGGCTATGGAGGTGTATGCCAACACCACACTCCTCAAGGCTAACGATGATGGCAGCTACACCTGCACAGTCAATGCCAACACCATGATACACGTGGAGTTCAAGGAGCCTACGGCCACCACGGTCGATCCACACTGGTTCCTCTCAGACGCCACAGGCGGTGTGGGTCTTGTAACCGATGTGATGAATGTACCCTTCAACAAAGCCTTCACTGTCAGGGCTGACGCCATCAGGATAATAGATTCGTTCTATTCCACAAAGTACTACGCTATGGTACTGACCGATAAGGATGGCCGTATCAAGGAGTTTATCTCCCCGATCGTGACCAATATGGGCGACTATAAGGAGTATAGCAGCTGTAATTTCAGCTGTCAGGTGCGTGAGGCTACCATAAGAGAGGGCAATGAAATCCGTCTGGCCACCTCCTACAACAAGAAGGTCTGGACGCTTGTGAATGCTGAGCACGAGGGTATCACAGACCGTATCAGCGTACTGAGTAACCCCGTTGTCTACCACAGTGTCAATATGCCGCAGAGCATCAGCGGTGCCAAGATTGTGGGCTACACTACCGAGGTGATACACGGTATGCCTCTGACTCTGAAGGTGACCCCGAACTCACCGGCTCAGCGTGTGACGTTGGCTGTCAACGGTGAAACCAAGGCGAGCAACGCAACTGTGGCTAATGTCACGATACCTGCCGTCAAGGAAGACCTTGAGATCACTATCCAGATCAAAGATGCCGGTACCGGTGATTATGTTGCTCTCAACGTTCAGGAGGGCGGCTTGGCTGCCAAGATTGCGGAGACTGCCAAGGTTTTGGAGAATATTGACCGTCTGAAACTGACAGGTACGATGCTTGCGGAGGAGTTTGATGCTTTCCGTACTTATGCTGACAAAATCCTTGACCTCGATCTCTCTGACCTTACCATCAAGGGTCAGAGTGAGACAGCAAACTCTATTCCGGAAAATGCCTTCGCTCCCAAGCAGTCGGGTGGTACCTCGATTCTCAGAAGTATAATCCTTCCGCAGAATCTGGTGCGTATAGACGAGAATGCTTTCTCCCGCTGTATTAATCTTCAGCAGATTACTATTCCTGCGAGTGTAAAATCTGTAGGTAACTATGCCTTCTCAAGCTGTACAGCGCTGACGAAAATTATAATGGAGGGTTCTACACCACCCACAACCGGTAGTATGTCTCCGTTCCCTGCTGATGTTTCACGCATTACTTTGGAAGTTCCTGAGGGTGCAGCAAGCGCTTATGCTGCTTCTACTGCCGGATTCTGGACTCTGATTGCACCTCAGGTACCTAAAACTTATGGATGGATTAGAGTAGATCCGACCCGAGGCTATAGTTACAGTAGTGGTAACATTCCAGATCTGACTAACATAGATCTTTCATCTGTAGGTCAGACTGTTTCAGTAGGTCTTCCAAACTGTCCTGCAACAGGTAAGTTGAATCTTGGTGTTTATCGCAAAGGATTGATATTCAAACTGTATGATAATGGTAACGAAATTACATCCGGTTTCGAACCGGATCAGTATGGTTATGGTGGCCAGTATTCAACTCCTATGAAAGATAGGTTTGGTCAAATAACAAATCCTACTCATGAGCTTGATATCGTTTTTTACTATCCCATAACTTTTGAGAATGGTGAAGGTGCCGATGATGTCAAGGTTGAATTTGATAATCTTGCGGCTGATGATAAGTATACTGTTACCGACATGTCCAAGTTTGTCTATGGCGACCATAGTACTAAAACAGGATATAAGGAAGACAAAGAGTATAGATTACGTTTGACCACACCGTCTCCTGATCTTGGACTTTCTGTAAAGGTGGAAACTGATGTTATGGTTAAACCTTGTACTTCTACATCGGATCCTGTTTATGAAACTATAACTTCTTATCTTACCCCTGATCAAGATAGTATTTATACTCTGCCGGCACTTAATGGTGATACAAGAGTATTTATAACTGGTAAGATGCAGATGTCGGTAAGTGAAGGTGATATTGTATCTTCCGATATTCTTACTGATATAGATGAAGTGGAGGCTGCTGAGATTACAGAACTGGCTATCACAGGTGATCTTGATGATGATGCTTTAAAGGCACTTCAGGAGAAATTTACTTCGGTTGAAACCCTTGACCTCTCAGGTGTTGAAAGTAACGAAATTCCCGAGAATGCTTTCGAAGGTATGACAAGTATCACCAGCGTTGTTCTTTCAGACGCTGTGACTGAGATTGGTGCCGGTTCGTTCAAGGGTTGTGAGAATCTTACGACTCTTACCTTACCTAATGTAGTATCTATCGGCGAAGGTGCTTTCGAAGGCTGTAATTCTCTTACCAGCATTGTCATTCCGGCAGCCGGTACCGGTAAGGCTCCCGAGAATGCTCCGGCACGTGTACGTGCTCGTTTAGCCGACGGCACTGCTATCACGGCAGCATCGTTCGAAGGTATGAACCGCAACTGTCTTATCTATGCAGGCGGTGATGCTATGACCGGAGTAGAGGGTCTGAACATACTCGTTTCCGCTGAGCTTCCCGAAAGCAAGAATACTATTGCTGAGGAGGGTGATGGTACGGTACATAACTATGGCTGGGTAGCCACTAAGGATATCGTACTTGACGGAGATTATCCGTTCAGTGTTCCTGCTGAGTTTGATCTTGGCGAATATAGGATTTCGTTTACGATCGGTGTTCCCGGTAGTATCGGTACAGATGAATTCAGCGGCTGGAGAGGTATCATTCTTCCTTTCACTCCGACAAACTGGGAAATCGTAGGTGATGAATATAAGTATGATAACAAACGAGGCAGTCAGCCGTATTTTGTTTCGTTCGACAACGAAAACTCAGAGAGTNTGACGGAACAGAAGGAATTTGTNGCCAACCGTCCTTATCTGGCAAGTGTAGCGGCTCCGTTTACTTTNGTGCCTGTGACCTTCTATGCTGAAGGTACNACTNTACCTATTACTCCTATGACTGATGTAATCACGACTAAGGGTAAGAACTTCTCGCTTATCGGTTCGTTCGACGGTGAGACTACTATCGGTACTTGCTATGGAATCAACGAGAACGGTGATGCTTTTGTACTTCCCGAAGAAGGCAAGGCGACTGTACGTCCTTTCGGTGCTTATCTCCGTGCCAACGATGGTTTTGAGNCTAAAGAGTTCGCTATAGGTATGCATCCTCTCTGGATATTTGATCCTACGGCTGCCGGCAGAAACGGTACAAAACTTTATCGTAATGATAATGTAGAGATGACTTCGGAGACAGTGGAAGCTATTTCGACAGCCAGAATCTACTATACCACTGACGGTACTGATCCAAGCGATGNTTCCAACAATAACAGAATGGAGTATGTAGGCCCCATCAGCAGAGGTGACAAGGAGACAATGACTCTCAAGGCTGTTACTGAATACAGAAATCAGCTGTCAGATGTCATTGAACTCACATACGAGCTGAAGAAAGTCAANAATNATTATGACTTGACTACGGGCTGGCACTGGATTTCACATAATATGGAAGATGCAGTTGCCGTATCTGATTTCTTCGATGATTCAAATATCCATCGTATACTCTCGCAGACTCAGGAAGCTATGCGTTTTAAGGGTATCGACGGTATTATGGGTTCACTCAAGGAACTTCTTCCTGCAGTTACCTATAAGGTTGAAACTGAGGGAGACGGCGCTACTGCCAATGTGAATGGTGTGGCATTTGATCCTTCGGCTCCCGTAAAACTGCATAAAGGCTACAACTGGATCGGTTGTGCTGTTGATGATGCAAGTCTGCTNATTGAGGATCTCTTCGCTAATCTTAAGGCTACGAAGGGTGACATGCTGATAGGTCAAGAAGGTTATGCCGAGGCTGATACTACCGGTAACTGGATTAGTACTCTTCCGAGTCTCACTACAGGTAGAGGTTACATCTATTACAGTAATACTGACAAGGAGTTTGTCTATAACTTCGTTCCTAAAAAGACTGCTCAGGAGATGCCCGCTAAGGTTGTCAGCAATGCTCCGTGGGCNGTTAATATCCACAAGTACGCTTCTGTAATGCCTGTTACCGCNTGTCTGGTAGACGAGGATGGCAGTGAGGTTGACGCAAGCGAGTACGCTGTGGGTGCCTTCTGTGGCGACGAGTGTCGTGGCATCGGTGTCTACGTTAAGGGTAGGATGATGATCAACGTTCACGGTAATCCGGGTGACGTAATCAGCTTCCGCTANATCACACCCGAGAATGAGGAGATACTTTCTGTATCCGAGCTGACCTTCGATGAGAATCAGCTCTACTCGTTGAGCGCACCTTACGCTATCAGCCTNGANGGNAGCACAGTTGCAGTCGAGACTGTCAGTGACTCAGACTTCGATGTTGTCATCGAGGAGGGCAGCCTCTCGCTTGACGGAGACCTGTCGTCAGTAATCTCGCTTGAGGTTTACAACTTGGCCGGCAACCGCGTTGCTGCAGCCGCCAAGGGTGCNGCCTCACAGCTGAAGGTTAACGANCTCGAACCGGGCATATACGTCATCATCGTACGTACTGCCGACACATACATCTANCGCAAGGTAATGGTTAAATAAANCATAGCCTCAGCGCATGACCCAAAGGAGGGTGACAGCAAGACTGCTGTCACCCTCCTTTATATATATGTATACTATATATATGTATACCGACAGTTGTAGGGACTATTTTGAAGACTCGGACTTTTTTGGTATCTTCGCACTTAATCAGAAATTAGAGAGGTAAAGATATGGAAGAGCTCAGATATCCGATAGGAATACAGACTTTCTCCAAAATTATTGAACAAGGATACGCTTATGTCGACAAGACCCGGTATATTACTTCCCTGCTCAAGCAAACCTTTGAAATCGAAGAATTGAAAAAATAAGTCNCTCTCCGGCACTGATATTGAATTTTTTGTAATTTTGNATCTGAATTTTTACTTCCGTACAACCAGTTATGAGACGCCTTCTTATAAAAAATTTCGGTCCGATTCAGGAAGCTAATCTTGAATTAGATCAGGTAAATGTGATAATCGGCCGGCAAAGCTCGGGCAAAAGCTGTGTGTTAAAGACGGCTTGTTATTGTACGTGGGTAGAAAAACGGATTGAATTGGCTCAGAGTTATGAGCAATTCTGTGAAAAATCCAGATTTATTGATATTCTGGCAGGGTATTACAGTATGACAGGTTATATACGTGAGGATACGTATATCGAATATGAAACCGGTCATCTGAAATTCAGTTATGATAACTCCGATCGGTCATTCAGAATGAAATGGAAGTCCGGTCGTTNGAATTATAAACGTCCGAAAGTGAGTTATATACCGGCTGACAGAAACTTAGTGACCGCTATACCGGCTTGGAATTCTCTGCCGCTTGATGAGAATCTGCTTGAGTTTATGTCGAATTGGGACAAAGCTCGTAAGTTTATCGGGAAAGAAGAGAATATTCTCGGACTCGGGCTGTCTTATATGTATGACAAAGCATCGAACACCGATAATATACTACTTGAAAACGGCAGACCGTTACCGCTGAAAGAAAGCTCAAGCGGTGTACAGTCACTCTTTCCTATGTTTGTACATCTGGATTATCTGACGAACAGGTTATATGAGAACGATACCGTCAGACTCTCATACGAACAGAAAGAGGAACGAAAAAGATTGCAGGAGATACTTTGNAGGAAATTCCAAACATCAGGAAACGGATTGAAAGAAGTTATCGATGATGTTGAATTCCGTTTTGTAGATAATAGTACGGCTACATCTTTCAAACGTATATTCAGCAATTTCACTCAGACTCATCATAGTGAAATATTTCTGGAAGAGCCGGAAGATAATCTGTTCCCGCCTACGCAATGTCAATTAGTCAACTGGCTCGTAGACTCGATTAAGGAACATGAGGATTCTTTGTTTGTCGCAACTCATAGTCCTTATATACTTAATCAATTTATAAAGGCGGATCCACGAGGGTTGGCTATCTTTTTCACCCATTATGCCGAAGATGACAGTAGACTCTACACTGTGCGTCGACTTAGTGAATCGGAGATTCGTGAAATCTATGATAATGGTGTGGATATGTTTTTTAATTTTNAGGCATATATATGAAGGGAAACAGACATCTGTACATAATTCCGGAGTGTTATGTCTATACCAATCTGATTGAGTATCTTCTGAATGCTTATGTCAATNACCAACATTCCTGCACTAAGGTTGTAGGAAAACTAAAGGCTGAACTTAAAGATAAATTCGCTGTCGGTATTATTGATAAGGATAAGGTGGAACCGGGATACATAAAGGAATGTCGGGAGATTGCGGCTACTGAACATCTTACTCTTATGAAGCATAAAGACTGTGGCCAATATCTCATTACTATCAGACCTGCTGTTGACGGCTTTATCATGGATATTGCCCGAAATGATGAGATTTCGCTACAGGATTACGGACTACCTTCAAGGCTAAAAGAATTTACAAAGGAGTGTAAGCGTGTTACCTCAAATAAGGATTCACNTTTTAAAGATCTTTTTAAGGCTCTTAAAAATAACCGGGAACTGCGTAATCTGAGAGTAGCGCTGGAGTATATGATTGAAAACAAATATAGGATAGACGTCAATACTCTCAGAAATCATTTTGAGGCTCCGTAGTAGTCTCTTATACTTCCGTAGCATTTTGCGTTATTAGGGGAATTTGTTAATTTTGCGTCTGACAAGATATAAGATATGTCATGGCTAAGTTCGGCAATCTCTTTGCCTGATAACTGTCGCCGAGGCATGTCAGGCCGGAAGGCCGATACGCTGTTGCCGCTGCGGAGACACCGTAGGGCGGAGGACAGCCGGTTGGAAAAGAATATCAATTAATACCATGAATAGTAATGTTTGAGATTGTAAGCAAACGTACTCTGGCACCACGTATCGTGGAGATGAAGGTCAAAGCACCCCGGGTAGCCGAATCAGCCCACCCCGGGCAGTTTGTCATAGTGCGTACAGATCCGAAAGGTGAGCGTATTCCGCTTACTATATGCGACTATGATACCTCGGAGGGTACAGTCACCATAGTGACTCAGGAAGTGGGCTACTCGTCCGGCAAAATAAATGCGCTGGAAGTAGGCGACTGCTTTGCCGACTTCGCAGGGCCGTTGGGNTGCCCTTCCGATCTTCTTGAACTTACACCGGAACAACTTAAAGACAGAAAAATTCTGTTTGTGGCCGGTGGTGTCGGTACGGCTCCGGTCTATCCGCAGGTCAAGTGGCTGAAGGAACATGGCGTCGAGGCTGATGTGATAATCGGTGCCAAGACCAAAGATATGTTTACATACGTCGACGAGATGAAGCGTGTGGGNCGCGTGCATCTCTGCACCGATGACGGNAGCGAAGGCTTTCANGGCATGGTGACCGGTCTTATGGAGAAACTTATCANCGAAGAGGGACGTCAGTTTGACCACTGTGTCATAATCGGGCCTATGATAATGATGAAATTCGCCGCACAGACCACTAAGAAATACAACATTCCCACTGTCGTNTCGCTCAANGCACTGATGGTGGACGGTACGGGTATGTGNGGTGCCTGCCGTGTCACCGTAGACGGTGAGACACGTTTTACGTGCGTCGAGGGGCCGGAATTTGACGGCCATAAAGTAGACTTCGATGAGGCTATGCGCCGTCAGAACATGTACCGCGACAATAAAAAGACTCACCCCGAAACTCACAACTGTAAGTGTAATGGCTAACAAGATACCACGTGTGCCTGTCCGTGAACAGGATCCNGCAAGGCGCGCCACCAATTTTGAAGAAGTATGCTACGGCTATAATGCTGATGAGGCGGCTCTCGAAGCATCGCGCTGTCTCAACTGCCGTGTGGCCCGGTGTGTGGCCAAATGTCCCGTCAACGTCAATATACCCGGCTTCATACATGCCGTAGCTGAGGGAGATCTGGCTACGGCCTCGACCATAATAGCTGCCGACAGCACTCTGCCGAGCGTGTGCGGACGTGTGTGCCCGCAGGAGTCGCAGTGTGAGGGCAGTTGTGTGTTAGGCATCAAAGGCGAGCCTGTNGCCATAGGNAAACTGGAGCGTTATGTCGGTGACTGGGCTATCGAACACGCTGACGANACTCCTGCCGAAATGCCCGAACGCAANGGTAAGCGTGTGGCTGTGGTGGGTTCGGGTCCGGCCGGTCTGGCTTGTGCNTCCGACCTTGCCAAAGCCGGTTATGAGGTCAAGATATTCGAGGCACTGCACGAAGTCGGTGGGGTATTGGTGTACGGNATACCCGAATTTCGTCTGCCGAAAGAGCGTATCGTGGCTCGTGAAGTCGAGGCCGTGAAACGTCTCGGTGTGGAGATAGAAACCGATGTGGTGATAGGCCGCACACTGACTATTGATGATCTGCTGGACCGCGAAGGTTACGATGCAGTCTTTGTCGGTTCGGGAGCCGGTCTGCCACGCTTCATGGGTATCGAGGGTGAAAATCTCAACGGTGTTTTCTCGGCCAACGAATTCCTGACCCGTGCCAATCTCATGCATGCTTACGATGAAAACTACGACACGCCGATATATGCCGGACGGAAAGTAGTTGTGGTCGGAGGCGGTAATGTGGCTATGGACGCNGTGCGTACAGCCAAACGTCTCGGAGCCGAGTCGGTGATTGTGTACAGACGTTCGGAGGCTGAGTTNCCCGCACGTGTCGAGGAGGTGCATCATGCTAAGCAGGAGGGTATCGAGTTCCGTATGCTCACGAACCCCGTGAGAGTGCTGGGTNACGAACGCGGCTGGGTNCGCGGTNTNGAATGTGTCGAGATGGAACTCGGCGAACCCGATGAGAGCGGACGCCGCAGCCCGGTGGTGAAAGAGGGCAGTAATTTTGAGATAGACTGCGATGTGGTCATCATGGCTCTCGGCACCAGTCCCAATCCTCTGATAAAGCATACCACCAAAGGACTTGAAACCAACCGGCGCGGCTGTATCGTAGCCGATGAGAACGGTGTCACCAGCCGTCCGGGTGTATTCGCCGGNGGTGATGCTGTGACAGGTGCTGCCACCGTCATACTCGCAATGGGTGCCGGACGCAAAGCNGCCGCNGCTATCGACGCCTATCTGAAATCTGAAAAATAATACTCCGAAACGGCTCCGGCCGCAAAGAGATAGTCAAAAGCGCCTTATAACTCGCAAATTTTGCGAGTTATAAGGCGCTTTTGACTATCTTTGTAAAAAATATCAGACACCATGTTTATACACGAGCACAGAAATTGGCCTGTATTTCGTTGGGATAGAGATGTGATTGAACCGTTGCAGCTTCAGNCAATGCACAATCTCGGGTATCTCGTCGGCAGAATGACGGCTATAGGTTTTGACAGTCGTCTGGCTGCCACAGTGGAAGCCGTNACCAACGATGTAGTGGCTTCATGCGAAATCGAGGGAGTCAGGCTTGATACAGATGAGGTGCGGAGTTCGGTGGCGCGTAAATTCGGAGTGGAACTACCCGAAAGCAAAGATCCTACTCACTATGTGGAGGGAATAGTGGAAATGATGCTTGACGCTACCCATAATCAGGATAAACCACTCACTGAGGAGAGACTTTTTGACTGGCACAGGGCGTTGTTCCCGAATAAGTCCACTCTTACCGTCGGGGCGTATCGGACAGATGAAATGTCTGTTGTTTCCGGTACTTTTGGCCGTGAACGTATCCACTATCGCGCACCTTCGCCTGAGCAAGTGCCATCGGAGATGAAAACTCTGATAACATGGCTGAACAATCCCGATAACCTNCCCGGCATATTGAAGTCGGGGATTGCTCACTTGTGGTTTGTCAGTATTCATCCTTTTGATGACGGCAACGGACGTATAGGCCGTGCCATCTCCGATATGATTCTCGCTGCTCTTGACGGAGAGGGTATGCACTTCTATAGTCTCAGCCGACAGATTCTGAAAGACAAGAACCGCTATTATAAGATACTTGAACGAACCCAGCGCGGAGACGGCGAAATCACTGAATGGCTTGTGTGGTATTTTAAGGCTATGCTGAAAGCTGTTGATGATTCGAATGCAATGCTGTNACAGGTGTTACGCAAGGCGACTTTCTGGAATACACATTCTCAGGCTNTGATTACGGAGAGACAGAGAAACGTACTTAATAAATATCTTGATGGCTATGATGCTAAACTGACAGCTAAGAATTGGGAGAAGATAGCAGGTGTGTCAAAAGACACAGCTTTGCGCGATATTGATGCTCTTGTAAGGCAGGGCATACTGATACCCACCCCCGGCAGAGTAAGAGATATACCTTATTCGATAAATTATTCGTCCGCTTCCGTAACTGNTGAGAGTCCTTTCAGTAATATATGTNTTGAGAATACAGATGGAGAAAATTATATTAACGCAATATTCAANGGTANGCTGCCTTTGAGAGACCGTGTGAGTGGAATTGATGTCCGNCGCCTTGAAGATGGTGAAATAAGTATGGTGGATCTCGCTTATAAGCATTTCGCGTATCTGCTTGAATGAAGTATGTTGAGCTGTAAAGCTGCGAAAGCTGAAAATGCGGTGATTCAGATGCAACAAATGTGTGAAACGATAGCACGGACGTGTACCGGATACGTATGTGTTATTGTTTGTAGCGATTATGATATGACAGACGGTAAAAGANTTACTAACTTTGCATCGGTCAAAGGGAAGAGACCCCGAGACCGATTTNCCTCATACAAAAAAGAGTTTAGCAAGTTATACAAAGTTAGGTTAGTTTTTCCGTATGGTTATAAACGGATAGTTAGTTAGTAATAATAGGTAAATATTAAAGCAGGTGATTCTTTAAGGTAAGAAACACAACAAAGAGGCTGCCCGGCGATGGGTAGCCTCTTTGTTATATGCCGGGTGTATCACAGACGGCAGGGCGGGGGAGAGGTGATTATTGTGCCAGTGCGGGGAACAGACGTGCGTATGTTGCGAGTATGCCGTCGGCGACGTTATCGTTGCTGAAACGTGCGGCATGACGCAATCCGGCTTCGATGCGGCCATCTGGGGCACCGTCGCGCAGAAGGTCTGTAAGTACGGCAGCCATTCCGCGCACGTCATCGGGGTCTACATAATAGGCGGCTTCACCTCCGGCCTCTTCGAGACAACTGCCTGTGGCGGCTACAACAGGACGGCGGCTTTCGAGACCTTCGAGTATAGGAATGCCGAAACCTTCGTAACGCGACGGATAACATATCACCTCGGCCATCTGACCAAGTGTAGGCAGGTCAGCAAAGTCGAGAGAGTCGAGCCAGACGATACGTCCGGCTACTCCGATCTGTTCGGCGATGTGTGAGCAATAGGATTTGTAGCCATGATTATCACGTCCTACGACGACGAGATGAACGTCCTCGGGAAGTAAGGCAAGGGCACGCACGGTCAGTTCGAGATTTTTGCGGCGCTCGANAGTACCTACCTGCAGCAGGAACCTGTCCGGGAGCTGAAGTCTGTGGGCTGTCTCGCGCTTCTCTATGCCTGTACGCATACGTCTGAACTCTGAGTCGCAGCCCTGATACACTACGTCTATACGGTCGGGGNCGACATTATACAACTCGACAATATCATCTTTGGTGCGCTGACTTACCGCTATGATACGATCTGCCACACGGCATGAACGGCCATATTTGAAATCGTATATTTTACGGTCGATAGGTTTNTAGCATTGCGGCAGACGACGGTATATGACATCGTGCATNGTCAGTACGGTCTTTATACCCGAAGTCGCTATGTTGAGCGGCAGTTCGTTGCTCAGGCCGTGATACANTGTCACACCGTCGAGGCGAAGCTGCTTCGTAATACTCCAGCTGCGCCATACACTGCCACGTGCCATACCGCCGGAGGGCAGNCTGTAAACCACGTTGGGCAGATGGTTGATGTGATGCAGACGTGAGTTTTCGTACATTTTCGGAGTGTACAGACGCAGATGAATATCCGGTCTCCGCTCTGCGAGCGACTCAATAACAAAACGTGAATAGTTGCCGAGGCCGGTCATGTTGGCCACAGCTCTTTTGGCATCAAATCCTATGGTGATACTCATGGCGAATAATCGTTAAGTCCGTCCGGTAATAACGGCGGCATGACAGCAGGAAAGGCCTAAGTTATCTCCGGTTGCGGCAGGCGTTGGAACACACTCATACGTGGTCAGTCCGTGAGAGATTGTTTCTTCACCCGAAAGAATGTGAAGTATGAGTTATGATATTTTGAAGTGCTGCTTAAAAAATTAAGTTACATTCCATTTTTTTCTTCCGTAAAATTACTGAATTTATTTCTTAACAAATATTATAGGCAGTTTTGTTTAACACATCTTTGAATATGAGATAATTTTTTCTGTTATGGGGACAATTTAGGGAAAAAACTAAAAATAAGAACGAGGATACATCGGAAACAGGGTTCCGGTATATCCTCGTTGAGATTAAAATTATCAGAAGCGTGGTTTCTATAAACGCTGTGTTATTTAAGTTTGTCTGAAAGTTCGTTTGCCTTGTCAGCGAGAAAATCGAGACCGTCGGCGGCTTTTTCTTTAAGCTTATCGAAGAAGCTTTCGGCCTTTGGTGCGATCTGTTCTTTGAGTGCAGCGGCTTTGTCGGCGAGCTGATCTTTAGCGGCGGCAGCCTTGTCAGCGAGTTGATCCTTAGCGGCGGCAGCTTTGTCGGCGAGCTGATCCTTAGCGGCGGCAGCCTTGTCAGCGAGTTGATCCTTAGCGGCNGCNGCTTTGTCGAGGAGATCGGTCTTTACCTGCNCGGCTTTGTCGGCGGCCTGAGAGGCCATATCCACAGCCTGCTGTTTCAGATTGGCGGCTTCGTCCTGAGCTGCCTGTTGTGCTGCTTCGGCGCTCACCTGAGCGGCGGCTTTAGAGATTTGGGCGGCCTGCTGGGCCTGTTCTTGCAGATTATCCATAGTAGTAAAATTTGGTTTCAGTTAAAATTATTGCTTTGTAAAGCTTTATCTATCTGAAAAACAAATTGCAGGTGTAATAGTTTTCAGGAAGCGAAATTTTATTTATGAGNTATAGAAAAAGGTACGGGAGAGATGAGTAAGTGTGAAAAAGTATTCTATGCTAANNNTTAGCATAGAATAAAGATTTTGGAAAGTAGAGATAATTGACTAAATTTGTGAGTTAAAACCCTTTGAAATAAAAAGAAGATATGTTGGATTTTGAAAGTCAGAATGTCGAACACCCCGACTTCGACACAGCCAAGATGTTCCGTTGGATTACTGCTGTAGCCGGCGAGCATGACCGTCGTATAGGTTCGGTAAGCTACCGTTTCTGTAACGATGACGATATATTGGAGGCTAACCGTAAATTTCTCGGTCACGATTATTATACCGACATAATTACTTTCGACTATTCGNGCGGTGACAAGATAGGAGGCGACATACTGATTTCGCTTGATACGGTTGCCTCAAATGCTAAAGAAATGGGCGTGCCTTATGAAGAGGAACTGCGTCGTGTCATAATACACGGCATACTTCACCTGTGCGGTATCAACGACAAAGGCCCGGGTGAGCGTGAGATAATGGAAGCCGAGGAAAACAAAGCCCTCGCTATATGGGATACTATCTNAACCGGTACGATGCGTTTTGAATATGATGTCATAGTGGTAGGGGCCGGTCATGCCGGCTGCGAGGCGGCTGTGGCTGCCGCACGACTTGGTGCGCGGACATTACTGGTGACAGCCGATCTTGAGCGTGTGGCACAGATGTCATGTAACCCCGCTGTAGGCGGTATCGCCAAAGGTCAAATCGTGCGTGAGATTGATGCGCTCGGCGGACAGAGCGGTATCATAGCAGACAGAACAGCCATACAGTTCAGAATGCTCAATCGTTCGAAAGGACCGGCTATGTGGTCGCCGCGTGTCCAGAGTGATCGCCGTCGTTATTCGGCTATGTGGCGTGATGTGCTTGAACACACCGACAATCTCGAATTGTTTCAGGATATGGTCACGCAGCTGGATTTTACCGATGATGCCGAGGGACGACTTATAGTGACCGGTGTCCGTACTGCACTTGGTTTCCATTTCGGAGCACGTGCTGTGGTTCTGACGAACGGTACGTTTCTGAACGGCCTGATGCATTTCGGCAGTACCATGATTGAGGGTGGCCGTATTGCTGAGAGTGCCTCGCATGGACTGACTGAACAATTGGTTTCACTCGGCTTTACCGCCGGACGCATGAAGACCGGTACGCCGGCGCGTGTGTCGGCACGCAGCATCGACTTCACTTTGTCAGAACCGCAGGCCGGTGACGACCGNGTGATNGAAGANCCGGAGGAGGGAGTGACTGAAGTGGTACGTGACTTTCATAAATTCTCATTCCTGCCTGAAGTGCAGCGTGAGCTTATGCCGCGTCTNTGTCATATCGTACATACCAATCCGGAGAGTCACCGCATACTCTACGATAACCTTGCCGACTCGCCGCTTTATAACGGACAGATACAAAGTGTCGGTCCGCGATACTGTCCGAGTATTGAGACCAAGATTGTGACTTTTGCAGATAAGGAGAGTCATCAGCTTTTTCTCGAACCGGAGGGAGAGACCACCGATGAATACTACATCAACGGTTTTTCGAGTTCGCTGCCTTGGCCCGTTCAGTTAGAGGCACTGCGGAAAATTCCTGCTTTANACAAAGTGCATTTCTATCGTCCCGGCTACGCTATCGAATATGACTACTTCGACCCGACACAGTTGTCGCACACGCTTGAAACAAAATATGTGGGCGGATTATATTTCGCCGGACAGATAAACGGTACCACTGGTTATGAAGAAGCGGCGGCACAGGGACTGATGGCCGGTATCAATGCCGCACGTTCCATACAGGGTCTGCCGGGTGTCATTCTCGGACGCGACCGTGCTTACATAGGAGTGCTGATAGATGATCTCGTCACGAAAGGAGTNGATGAACCATACCGTATGTTCACCTCACGTGCCGAGTACCGAATATTGCTCCGTCAAGATGATGCCGACATGAGGCTTACTCCGCTGGGGTATGAAATAGGACTCGCCGATGAAAGGCGTTACCGTCTTATGGAATCTAAGCGTGCGGAGCGTGACAGTCTGATTGAGTGGTGTGGNGNATATANCGTGCGTGCTACTGACGAACTGAATCGCCGTCTCATCGATTTAGGTACTACACCGCTGACGGGCGGAGTACGGCTTACCGAACTTCTGAAGCGTCCGCAACTCGATTTCGATAAACTCTCTGCTTTGCTTCCAAAACTTGCACGACGTCTTGAAGAGATAGATTCTCTGCAACGCGCCGAGGTTATTGAGGCAGCTGAGATACTTATTAAGTACAGCGGATATATTGACCGTGAACGTGACCTTGCNGAGAAAGCCTCGCGTCTCGAAGGGGTGAGGTTACCCGACAGTCTTGACTACATGTCACTGCAAAGTCTTTCGACCGAAGCTNGGCAGAAACTTACACGTATCCGTCCGACAACACTTGGGCAGGCTTCACGTATCCCCGGAGTTTCGCCGGCAGATGTGAATATCCTCATGATGCTGGTGCGGAAGTGAAGGAAGTGTTCCACGTGAAACTGTAAAATGTGCGGAGTGTTCCACGTGAAACGCCTAAGATGTGGAATNCAATAATGNGNCGTTNCACGTGGAACGTTTNAATGTTTTCGGCCGATTTTTAGTTTGAGTTGAGGACTCAATAACGTTTCACGTGGAACGTGTCGGCTCGATGATGACTATATCCGGCGTGTAGATGGAGTGTAGNGTTCCACGTGAAACGTGTGAAATNATATTGTATAATTTTGTCCGATAATGGAGCGTTTCACGTGAAACATCGGGCAAAAATAGTGTGTAATTTACGAACCGATTAAATTAATACGAATAAACAATGGAACTGGAATCATTAAAAGAACTGATACGCGATGTGCCCGACTTCCCAAGTAAGGGTATTATGTTTCGGGATCTGACTACTCTTATCAAGGACGGTGCCGCTCTGCAGGTGATGAGTCATGAGCTGGCTGACCTCTATCGTGACAAGGGTGTGACCAAAGTTGTAGGCATAGAATCACGTGGCTTTATCGGAGGCTCCATATTGGCCTATGAACTGGGGTGTGGCTTTGTACCGGCTCGTAAACCCGGCAAGCTGCCTTCGGTGACAGTGAAGAAATCCTATGCTAAGGAATATGGAGTGGACACTATCGAGATACATAGTGATGCCATTAAAGAGAACGATGTGGTTGTGCTGCATGATGACCTGCTGGCAACGGGTGGCACTATGAATGCCTGCTATGAACTGGTGAAAAGCATGAACCCGAAAAAAATCTACATCAACTTCATTGTTGAGCTGACAGCACTGCATGGCCGCGAAAATCTGCCGAAGGATTGTGACGTGACAGCATTGCTGAAGTATTGAGCCGGTAGTAAAATTTGTTTTTTGTCAGGAAGTGTGACTCCTACATAAGCTCTATTTCGACCCGAAAATTCCCGATTCTATCGAGATTTTTCGGGTTTGGCTTTATTTTAAACCGTGTAGGAGTATATCGGCGGAAAAGAAGAAATTTGTCTTTATGAAATATTGGCACACTTTTTGAGTTTTATTTATAGACGGCAATACGGTGCCGGGCTGAAGACGCGGGGGTGGGGGAGNCCTTTTGAGAGTGAGCGGACTGATGTCGGCACTCAGACCCGGAAGCAGGGAGGGCTGATGACTCAGGCAGAGGGATAGCAACAATACGAATATGTCAGAAAATAACGAACCCATAAAGGCGGCTCTGAATGCNGCCATCAACCCCACAGGTAATGTTGACGAGGTTAAGGCTCCGGATGGTGACACCGGTACCCTCAGTACAGACGATGATGTGACGACACCGAGTGAAGGCAACGGGAAGGCGGTGACTTCGGAAGGTGTAGCCGATACACGTGCTGTGGCCGAAATTTTGTCGGACTTCGGTCGCAGTATAGATGAGACCGGAGGCTTTCCGCTGGAGATAAAGCCTGACCGAACTGCCGAAGATATACATCACAACCGCCCGGGTGCACAGTTGCGTGCCAAGATACTCGGTTTGCCGGAAGCACCGGGTGTATATATGTACATCGACCGTCACGGTCATGTGATATATGTCGGAAAGGCAAAAAGACTAAAGCGTCGTGTCAGCTCATACTTCAACCGTATTCACGACTCGGTGCGTACAAATCTAATGGTGCGCAATATTGTCGACATGCGTTTTATCGTGGTGCATACCGAAGAAGATGCCCTGCATCTTGAGAACGCCATGATAAAGGAATATCAGCCCCGGTACAATGTATTGCTGAAAGATGATAAATCCTACCCTTGGATAGTTGTCACCAAAGAACCTTATCCGCGTGTGTTCATGACACGCGAGAAAGGACTCGATGCTAAATACTATGGCCCGTACGGCAATACCGCCTCAGCCCGTGTGGTGCTTGAACTGATACGCGAGATATATCCGCTACGCAGCTGCCGTCATACACTCGATCAGAAAAACATCGCACGCGGCAAATATCGGCTCTGTCTCGATTATCATCTCGGTAAGTGCGGTGGCCCGTGCCGTGGATTGATACATATTGACGACTATAATGAAGCCGTGACACGTGTGCGTCAGATACTGAACGGTGACACCGTAGAACTTGAACAGTACCTCCGCTCNGAAATGGATCGTCTGGCCGGAGAATGGAAGTTTGAAGAGGCAAATCTGGTCAAGGAGAAATATCTCGCCGTACAGCGCTACAATACAAAGGCCATAATCTCGGCGGCAGACAGACCCGATACCGATATGTTCGCCTATGTTGAAGAGGGTGACACGGCGTATGTCAACTTCATGCACCTTCATCGTGGTGCCGTAGTACAGAGTCTGAATATGGAGTTTCGCCGACGTCTGGCCGAGTCGAAGGAGTCGATACTATCATACGCCATAAGCGAGATAGGAAAACGTTTTGACCGTACATTCAGAGATGTCATAGTGCCGTTTGAACCGGACGTGGAATTTGAGGGTATCCGATTCACCATACCGCGCAGGGGCGATATGCGCAAACTTCTCGAAGTAGGGGAGAAGAACGCTTGGCAGTACATGGCCGACCGACAGAAGCAAGTTGAGGCTCTTGACCCGGAGCACGGCGTGACACGTCTGATGGAACAGATGAAAACCGATTTCCGGCTCAGTACAGAACCCCGCCACATAGAATGTTTCGATAACTCGAATATTCAGGGTACAAATCCGGTGGCAAGCTGTGTGGTATTCCGTAATGGCAAACCCAGCAAGCGCGATTACCGCCACTTCATCATAAAGACCGTTGAAGGTCCCGATGATTTCGCCTCAATGAAGGAGGTATTACATCGCCGCTATACACGTATGATGACCGAAGGACAGCCGTTGCCACAGCTTGTAGTTGTGGACGGAGGCAAGGGACAGCTCAGTGCCGCCGTCGAAGCCTTTGATGAAATGGGCATACGCGGCGAAGTGGCTCTGGTAGGTATAGCCAAACGCCTTGAGGAAATTTATTTTCCCGGTGACACGCTGCCGCTCTATATAGACAAGAAAAGTCCGAGCCTGCGTGTCATACAGGCATTGCGTGATGAAGCTCACCGGTTCGGAATCACACATCACCGTCTGCGCCGTTCCAAGGGGCAGGTAAGCAGTCAGCTCGACGGTATAAAGGGTATAGGCCCTTCCACCGCACAGGCGCTCATGAAGCATTTCAGGAGTGTGAAGCGCATGAGCGAGGCATCGCTCGATGAACTCTGCACCGTAGTAGGACAAGCCAGAGGAAAGATAATATACTCCCATTTTCACGCTCCGGAACAGGAAAGTGAGTAAAAAGATATATCGGAAATAAATAAAACAGCGCGGTAAGAGCGTTCTAATAAATAAAAACATAACCCAAATGAAGAATAATACAGACAATCCAAACACAGAGGCTCCTGTGCGTATGCGCAAGAAGGAGCTGCTCGATAAGATACTTGCCTTTCTCCAGAAGGAGAGCAAGCAGGCTTTTAACTACAAACAGATCGCTTTCGCCATAGACGCCGTACACCCGTCTAACCGCAACGACATCATAAATATTCTCGATGAGCTTGCCGCAGCCGATGAGATAACCGAGGTGAGCCTGGGCCGCTACAAGGCTAAGGCAAATCGAGGCACCGAGAATGAGGGTGTGTTCGTGCGNCGCAGCAACGGCCGTAACGCTGTCATTATAGATGACGAGCAGATAGCCGTTGCAGAGCGTGATTCGATGCACGCACTCAACGGCGACCGTGTGCGTGTCATGGTGTCGGCCAGCCGTAAGGGACAGGAACCTATGGCTCGCGTCACNGAGATAATCGAAGCCAGAGATCAGGTCTTCATCGGTACACTGCAGGTGGATAAGAATTATTCGGCACTTGTGACCGACTCCAAATTTCTTGCAGCCGACATAATAATACCGCGCTCCAAGCTCAANGGTGGNAAGACCGGCGATAAAGCCATTGCGCGTATCACTTACTGGGGTGATGACGAGATGAACCCGAAAGGTGAGATTGTGGATATTCTCGGTCGTAAGGGTGAGAATACAGCGGAGATGCACGCAATTCTTGCCGAATTTGGACTGCCGTACAAATATCCCGAAAATGTAGAGAAGNCCGCCAACCGTATNTCAGCCGGTATCACACCTGAAGAAGTGGCCCGACGTGAGGATTTCCGCGGNGTGACAACATTCACTATTGACCCGCGTGACGCGAAAGACTTTGACGATGCTCTTTCTATCCGACAGCTTGCCAACGGTAACTGGGAAGTGGGAGTGCATATCGCCGATGTTACGCACTATGTTCACCCCGGTAGTGTCATAGACCGTGAGGCGCAGGCACGTGCCACGAGTGTATATCTTGTAGACCGTACCATTCCGATGTTACCCGAGCATCTGTCAAACGGTATCTGTTCGCTGCGTCCCGATGAAGAGAAACTGACATTCTCGGCTATATTCGAACTTGACTCAAAAGCCAATGTGCTTAACTACCGTATAGGCCGTACCGTCATAAAGAGTGATCGCCGTTTCACATACGAGGAGGCACAGGAAATCATCGAGACCGGACAGGGAGAATTTGCAAATGAGATACAGACTCTCGACCGACTCGCCAAGCATCTTCGCCGTCGTCGTTATGAGGCCGGTGCTCTTGAGTTCGACCGTGCCGAAGTCCGCTTCGATATTGACAAGGACGGCAAACCGGTCAGTGTCTACTTTAAGGAGTCGAAAGACGCCAACAAACTTATCGAGGAATTTATGTTGCTGGCCAATCTTACCGTGGCAGAAGCCATCGGTAAGGTGCCCAAAGGAAAGAAGGCAAAGGCATTCGTCTATCGTGTGCATGACAATCCGGATCCGGAGAAGATTTCCAATTTCTCCATGATAGCCTCACGATTCGGTTACAAAATCAATGTCGACGGTAAGGCGAGTGAAGTTAACAAGAGTCTTAACCGAATGTTGCGCGATGTCAAGGGACGCGGCGAGGAAAATATGCTTTCGATGCTCGCCATACGTTCTATGGCCAAAGCCGAATATACCACCGACAACGTGGGCCACTACGGACTTGCTCTCGACTACTACACACACTTTACTTCTCCCATACGCCGCTATCCCGATATGATGGTTCACCGTCTGCTGGCGAAGTATGCCGAAGGCGCGCGCAGTGTCGACAGAGTCAAACTGCAGGAGCAGTGTGTTCATTCGAGCGATATGGAGCAGCTTGCCGCCAACGCAGAACGTGCCTCTATACGCTACAAGCAGGTTGAGTTCATGCGTGANCGTTTGGGTCAGATATACGAAGGTGTCATCTCCGGTGTAACCGAATGGGGCTTCTATGTCGAACTCGACGAAAATATGTGCGAAGGTCTGGTGCCTGTTCGTGACCTTGCTGACGACTACTACGAACTTGACGAGAAGAACTATTGTCTGGTAGGACGCAAACATCACAACATGTACACTCTCGGCGACAGAGTGAAAGTTCAGGTGGCTCGTGCCGATCTCGACCGTAAGCAGCTCGATTTTGCTCTTGTTAGCGATGAAGGCAACCCTAACAAACCGCTGAAAACGCAGTCTNCCAATCCGCGTGCTTCGAAAGATAAGAAGCATCAGAAGAAGCCACGCAAGGGAAGTTCGCACCGTGGCGACCGCAAAAACCGTGACTGATCTCCGGAATTGTGCCACGTGACACAATTCTGTATATACACAATTCATGATTTTCAAGTTTTCCAACCTTAAGCGATGAACAAGAGATTTCTCCTGTCGGCTGCCGCAGCCGGAGTCCTGCTTCCCGCCGTAGCCTCTGCCGACAATGTGATTGTAGCTACGGACGCTTACCGCTGGGTGGGCGATTCAATAGTACAGGGTGAATATAAGGCGTGGGCCGAGAGTCCCGTTGAGATACGTTCCACTTACCACGGACGACCTCATTACTTCATGCCCGTTGAACAGACATGGCGACTGAAAAACGATATCAGTGCCTATCCGCGTCTGCACAGTACAAACCGTCTGCATGAGGCCATATATAATATGGGCCTTGACGAAATGGTCAATGCCGTAGAGCCTGACACCACTCTGCGTACAGGCAAAGAGTGGGCCGGTGTGTGGACTCGTGATGTCAGTTATTCAATCATTCTCTCGATGGCCGCCCTACAGCCCGAGGCTTCGATGATTTCGCTCATGAAGAAAGTCAATGCCGAGGGTCAGATTATTCAGGATACGGGTTCGGGCGGAGCATGGCCTATAAGTACCGACCGTATGATATGGGTTGTGGCTGCCTGGGAGGTATATAAGGTTACCGGAGATATGGATTGGCTGCGTAAGGTCTATCCCATAGCAGTGCGCAGTCTTGCCAAGGATTCCGCTACGGTGATGAGTGCCGACGGTCTTGTTAAAGGTGAGACTTCATTTATCGACTGGCGTGAGCAGAGCTATCCGCGCTGGATGCAGACTGCCGATATAGCGCAGAGTGAGGCTATGGGCACCAATGTGCTTTATGCCGCAGCTCTGCAGGCTACTTCGGATATGGCGGCTTTGCTCGGTCATAAGAAGGANGCAGCCATGTATGCTGATGAGGCGAAGCATCTGGCTGAGGCTATCGACAAGGCTTTCCGTATGGACGAGAAAGGTTACTGGGGTATGTACCGCTATGGTCGCGACTCGATGATACTGAATCCGCGTGCCGAGAGTCTGGGATTGGCTCTGGCAGTGCTCTATGATGTGGCCTCTCCCGAGCTGCAGCGCTCCATATCGGAGAATGCACCTGTGACTCCTTACGGTCCTCCGGTATTCTGGCCGCAGATTTCCGATATGCCGAATTATCATAATAATGCCTTGTGGCCGTTCGTGGCTTCTTACTGGACTCTTGCGCAGGCTAAGGCCGGCAACGAGCAGGGTGTGCTTGAGGGTATAGGCTCCATATATCGCCCGGCTGCTCTTTTCGCTACTAATAAGGAAAACCTGAATCTTGACAACGGCGATATATTCACGGAGCTTAATTCCTCCAATATGCTCTGGTCTTTGTCCGGTAATCTGGCCCTGACCCAGCAGATTCTTTTCGGAATACATTTCGAGCCGGATGGNCTGCGTATAGCTCCTTTCGTGCCCGAAGTTCTGGGAGGGGAGAGNACTCTTGAGAATTTNCCGTATCGTGGCGCTCGTCTTAATATAACGGTCAGCGGTTACGGTGACAGTGTCGCATCGATTACTCTCAATGGTAAAAAACTCAAGCCCGGCACCGTCATACCTGCATCGCAACTGAAAGGTAACTGCGATATCAGAGTGGTTATGGATAACGAACCAATACCCTCCATGTCGCTTGCCCGGACTCCGAATGTCAAGGCACCTCTGACTCCGATAACATGGCTGTCGCATGATCCGGAACTTGCTGCCGCAGGAGTTCCTGTTGAAAACCGTCTGCAGTGGAATCCCATTGAATATATTGCCGGATATATCGTCCTTCGTGACGGTGAGGAGGTAGGNCGTACCCGTCAGACCACATGGGGTGCTATTGAACCGGGTGAGTGGCAGGTTATAGGTATAGACGGTAACGGTGTGCAGTCGTTCGCTTCCGAACCGCGCAGCAATCGTCAGCGTCTTGTGGCTGAAATGCCCGGTGAGGGTATAGCCTTGCGCTCGTCTGAGATTAGTTACCGTCCCGATATTCCGGTCGAAGGATTCAGCGGTAAAGGCTTCGTTGAGGTTGACCACAATTCGGCTCCTGTAAATATTGCGGTCGATATTCCGGCAGACGGCATCTATACTCTTTCTCTGCGTTATGCCAATGGTAACGGGCCGGTCAATACCGAGAATAAAGCTGCCATACGTACCGTCACTGTTGACGGTAACAAGGTCGGTACTGTAGTGATGCCGACACGTGGCGTGGCTAACTGGAATGACTGGGGACAGAGCAACACTGTGCGTGTGCCGATGAAAGCGGGAAAACATACTGTCACTGTCGAGTATCTCCCCGAAGATGAAAANATGAATCTGACCACTAACCATGCACTTCTTGACCGTCTGGTTATCGAGCGTGCCAGATAAAATGAAAAATAGAGCTACTTAGAATAAGACTTTGTGTCCCGTGAAACATTATCCGCCGGATANCTGCGTCGCAGGTATCCGGCGGATAATGTTTTTGAAGGGTTCAGGTATCACTTCGTTCCCATCTCCAAGAATCGATATTACGTGTTTCAGTAGAGAAGTTAATACCGATGAGTGTTACGGGGATTCCATGTCGTTCGAGAGATAGTGTATAGTGCTTGCGTCGGATCTGTTCGAGTGCTTCCTCGGGAGAACGGTCGAGCTTCAATTCGATAACATAGATATGTTGGCGGCATTCCATCAGTACGTCCATACGTCCGTCGGAGGTCTCGACTTCGACAGATGTTCTGATGCCGATAATCGTGAATAGAATGTAGAGGTTATTCTCGTAATATATTTCGGGCATCTTTTTTGTCAGTCGGCTACCGATGCCGGCAAGGAATGACTGCAGGTATCGCATCATTGCATCCGTATCGCCGCCATTTGCAAGACGCCGTATTCTGTAGAGGTCTGTTGACATCAGGTCATCGTCACATAAAGAGGCAAACGGCAGAAGTCCGTACATAATACCTTCCATCACTTCGCGGTTTGGCACACCGAGCCGGAATTCGGAACCCATTTCGTCAGCCTCCTTGATTGTGAGATACCCGGTTTGAAACAGTAGGGGAGTGAGATCCGAGTGCCCGTCTTCGGAAGCTCCGAGTTGATTTCGACGCATCACCGGCGACAGCACATCGGTAAGAGGACGGGTATCGGCACGCCGGCTGATAGCTTTCCAGAGNNATTCGGCTCTGCCGCCGCTCTCATTCCAATACGGGTGCAGCTCCCCGTCTTGCAGAGCCTGCAGGAGACTGAAGGGATTGTATATGTCGGGGGAGTGGTGTGCGAAATGATAGCCGTCGTAGAAGGCTTTTAGTTTTTCGAGAGCCTGCTGATAGCTGACTCCGTTTGTGTCCGCCACGTTGCGTATTCCCTCGGTACAGTAAGTTTCGAGTTCCTGCTGTGTGATACCGCAGATGGTGGCATACTGAGGTTTAAGTGTAAGGTCTTTCAGGTTGTTTAGGCCACTGAAGACAGACATCTTGCTGAACCGTGTGATACCTGTGAGGAAACAGAATCGTATATGCTCCGACTCGGCTTTGAGTACAGAGTATAGTCCCTTGAGTGTGGTGCGCATCTGTTCGTGTACCTCAGGCTTACCGAGAGTGGATATCATTGGATTGTCATATTCATCGATAAGGATTACCACTCCACGGCCTGTCTTTTCGTAGGCACGTTGTATTATACCTTTGAATCTTGTCCC
>JAAVDM010000002.1 GCA_014801815.1 Bacteroides sp.
ACATCGGTTCAGTATATTAAAGTGGCGCAACCCTAATATAGCGCATCTTGTTAGAGTACGCTGTATTTTAATTATTCAAATCAATATTTAACATCTCTAAATTAGTTTAGACTACTTCAATATAATTATAATATGATTAAACCGGCTTCTCGTCTTGCTTCTATAAAGGAGTACTATTTTTCGACAAAACTCCGACAGATCGCTGAATTGCGTCGCACAGGTATTGAAATCATTTCTCTTGGAATAGGAGGCCCTGATCTTCCTCCTCCTGCAGAAGTACTCGACACAATAACTCAGGAAGTACAGAATCCTGATAATCACGGTTATCAGCCACATGGCGGTATCACCAAACTTCGTGAGGCATTCGCAACATGGTATAATAAACAATATGGGGTATCTGTTGATGCAGCCTCAGAAGTATTACCCTTAATAGGATCAAAAGAGGGTGTCACACACATAAGCCTGACATTTCTTAATCCAGGTGATCGTGTATTAGTTCCCAATCCGGGATACCCTACATATACTTCGATAACACGTCTTATAGGGGCTATACCGGTATTTTACAATCTTAGCGAAGAGAGCGGCTGGCAGCCTGATTTTGATAAACTTGAGTCAATGGACCTCTCCGGTGTTAAAATAATGTGGCTTAATTATCCTCACATGCCTACCGGGGCACCTGCCAGACTTGAGACTTTTAGAAAAGCCGTGGATTTCGCCAAGCGTCACAATATACTGCTCATACACGATAATCCTTATTCTATGATTTTAAATCCGGAACCTATGAGCCTCCTCGCAATTGAAGGTGCCAGAGATGTGGCTATTGAACTTAATTCTCTCAGTAAGAGCTATAATATGCCGGGATGGCGTGTCGGAGTAGCCGTTTCTAATCCGGAATTTATTTCATGGATTCTGAAAGTTAAAAGCAATATTGATTCAGGTCAGTTCAAGCCGTTGATGCTTGCAGCTGCCAAAGCACTCGGACAGAGTGATAATTGGCACTCTGAACTTAACAAAGTTTATTGTAAACGCCGCAAAATAGCTGAAAAAATTATGACAGCTTTAGGTTGTAGTTTTGATTATAATCAGACAGGTATGTTTCTCTGGGGACGTCTTACAGACCCTGAAATTGATCCTATACAACTCGCCGACATGATACTGAACAAGGCAAGAGTATTTATTACTCCGGGATTTATATTCGGCAGCCAGGGAGAGCGTTATATAAGATTATCACTCTGCGCCACGGAAAAAGACCTTAATGAGGCTCTCAGGCGTATATCAGAGTTATCCCTTAATCGGAAAAATAATTAGGTCCTATAACCACGATACCCAGATTTGTATAACCAATAACTCTCCTTTCGTACAGAATATGAAGGAAATTCTTCCGTTAGCAATCGAAGGTTCAGATCTTTCGAAGCCTATTATAATATCAGGGCCATGTAGTGCTGAAACCCGTGAACAAGTATTAGAAACAGCTCGCCGTCTGGCACGTATAGGAGTAAGAATATTTCGTGCCGGTATATGGAAGCCGCGTACAAAACCGGGTGGTTTTGAAGGTGTAGGTGAGATAGGTTTACCCTGGCTGAACGAAGTAAAAGAAACTACCGGTATGAAAACTGCTACAGAAGTGGCTACCCCACTCCATGTAGAGACAGCCGTAAAAGCCGGAATTGATCTGCTTTGGATAGGTGCACGTACAACTGCTAATCCTTTTGCTATGCAGGAAATAGCAGAGGCCATAGCGGCTTTACAACCTGATATTCCAGTATTGGTCAAGAATCCCGTTAATCCTGACCTTGAATTATGGATAGGTGCTTTGCAGCGCCTTTATAATGCAGGTGTAAGGCGTCTTGGAGTTATACATAGAGGCTTTTCTACTTATGGTTTACAGACATACCGTAATCATCCTCAGTGGCGTATACCTCTTGAATTACGTATACGCTATCCTCATCTACCTATAATATGTGACCCAAGTCACATCGGTGGGAAACGTGAACTTATAGCTTCTCTGTCTCAACAGGCACTTGATATGGGTCTTGATGGTCTAATCATCGAAAGTCATTGTAATCCTGATTCAGCCTGGAGTGATGCTGCCCAACAGGTCACACCGGAAAGTCTCAATGTCATTCTTGATAGTCTGGTGTACCGTTCAACACCTGCACCGGCAGAAAATTTAACACAACTGCGACGACAGATAGACCAACTTGACAATGAACTACTCGACATTCTCGCCAAACGAATGAATGTATCACGAGAAATAGGTGAATATAAACGCACGCATAATATTCCTATTGTACAGAGCGGCCGATTCGGTGATATAATGTCTTCACGTGTTATGGCTGCCCGGAGCCTCGGAATGAGTGAAGAATTTATGCGCACTGTTTTCTCAGCTATTCATGAAGAATCAGTCAGAGTACAGCTGATGTTGGGAAATAAGACTGATTCCTGAAAGCTATTGACNTCTNTAAATAAACACCCTTGTCATACGTATGACAAGGGTGTTTATTTANAGANGTCAATAGCTTTTCATTATTTTTCAAGCTTCAGAGTATAGTTCAAACCCGGACTGGTTGATACCTCCAGATCAGCATTAACCATAGTTAAGGTCGAATCTGAATCTACAAGGAAGTACATAACCTCAGGTGTAGCATCAGGTTTGGCAGCCTCAGTAAGTTTTATATACTTCTTGGCATCTTTGCTCTCAACAGCAAAGTTACCCTCTGACTTGAAGCTGGCCTTATCCTTATAACCACTTGGTACAGTATTATCGNCTATAAGATAAATCTGGTCAAGCTTATAGCTACCATCATTGTCACCGGCGTAATCCAGATTAAGAGTATAACGGATACCATCACAATCGGCAGCGGGCAGTATACCGTCATAAGTTACATTCTTACTGGTTTCTTCAGCGACTGTCTGATCGCTGGCAGACTTGTTGCCTGAGCAAGCTGCTAGCGACAGAAGGGCTACAGCAGCTGCTGATACAAAAAATGTTTTTTTCATAAATTTTTAATCTACGTATCAAAGAGTTATGACAAGTCTATATCTATAGATATAAACTTGTCATAGAGTCTATGATACAAGTTTATCACTTATTTATATTTTAACAATTAAACTCCCTTTTTAGATTAATTTTTAATATATTTTTATTATATTTTTCTATTTTTAAGTTCTAATTTTAGAAATTGAGCAGTAGGTGTGTTANCACTGGCGACTTCTTCCGGAGTACCTTCTGCCATAATACGTCCNCCACCGCNTCCTCCTTCCGGACCNAAATCTATAATATAATCAGCACATTTCACAACATCGAGATTATGCTCTATCACTATTATAGTATTACCTTTATCTACCAAACGTGTTATCACACCAAGTAGAACACGAATATCTTCAAAATGTAATCCTGTTGTAGGTTCATCTAATATATAGAGAGTCTTACCTGTGTCTTTCTTTGCAAGTTCGGTAGCCAATTTGACACGCTGATTCTCACCTCCNCTCAGACTGTTGGATGGTTGGCCGAGTTTTATATATCCTAAACCTATTTCCTGAAGGACTCTTATTTTCTTGTAGATTGAAGGGACATTTTCAAAGAATTCAACTGCCTGGTCTACTGTCATGTCAAGGACATCGGCTATTGACTTCCCTTTATATCTCACTTCAAGTGTCTCACGGTTATAACGCTTACCATGGCAGCTTTCACAAGGCACATACACATCGGGAAGAAAATTCATCTCTATGGTTCTGTAACCATTACCCTTNCATGTTTCACACCGTCCTCCTGAGATATTAAATGAAAATCTGCCGGGTTTATAGCCGCGTAGCTTGGATTCCGGAAGCTCTACAAAAAGTTTACGTATATCAGAAAAGACTCCGGTATATGTAGCTGGATTGGAACGCGGAGAGCGCCCGAGTGGCGATTGATCAACAGTAATAACCTTATCTATATTTTCAACACCTTCNACTCCGGCGTATGGNAGTGGCTCTTGTAAAGCTCTATAGAAACGCTGTGCCAGAAGTGGCTGTAAAGTTCCATTAATAAGNGAAGACTTNCCACTNCCACTAACACCAGTCACACAAATAAAACTACCTAATGGGAGTTTCAAATCAACTGATTTAAGATTATGTCCCGTAGCTCCACGTAGAACAAGATATTTACCGTTACCTTTACNACGCTGTTCAGGAATAGATATCTCTTTTNCACCATTAAGATACGAGGCAGTTAGAGTCTTTGTCTTAAGCATTTTTTCAGGAGTACCTTGAAACACCACTTCTCCTCCGTGTCGTCCGGCACCCGGGCCTATGTCTATGACATAATCAGCTTGTTCCATTATATCACGGTCATGCTCTACAACTATTATGGAGTTACCGTTATCTCGTAAAGATTTCAGGCTGTTTATTAGACGNTCATTATCTCGCTGATGTAAGCCTATTGACGGTTCATCAAGTATATAGAGAACNTTAACAAGCTCCGANCCTATCTGAGTGGCAAGACGTATACGNTGGCTTTCACCTCCGCTGAGAGAACCGCTTGAGCGATTGAGTGACAAATATTCGAGTCCTACATCAAGTAAAAATTTAAGACGTGAACGTATTTCTTTCAATATCTCACCGGCTACTACNNCACGCGACGGATCTATCTTACTNTCCAAAGTCTGTGTCCATTCATAGAGCTGAGATATATCCATTGAGACAACATCTGCTATACTTTTACCATCAATAAAATAATGACGNGCTATGATATTAAGACGGGTACCATTACATTCAGGNCATGTTTTATGTGAGAAGAACTGTCCACTCCACTTNTTAGCTTCAACACCGGCATCTTCATCTTGTTGCATCTCTATATATTTTACCACACCCTCATAAGCGGCATTAAAGTGTGTGGTCGACAGAGTTTCATTTTTTATATCAAGTCTGACGTCGGTACCATTGAGAATATCATTCAAACATTCTTCCGGAAGATTTCCTACCGGGGTTTTGATACTACATTCATATAATTGGCATATAGCCTCTATCTGCCAAAAGATAAGGGAATTCTTATACTTACCGAGTGCCGTTATNGCTCCTTCATATATAGACTTAGTTCTGTCAGGAATAAGCTTATCTANATCTACGATATTAACAGTACCAAGTCCCTTACAACGTCGGCAGGAACCTTGTGGNGANTTAAATGAAAAGCTGTGCGGAGCTGCCTCAGGNTAAGATAANCCGGTAGCTGGATCCATCATACTCTGACTGAAATAACGTATCTCATCTTTTTCGGTATCATATACGATGAGTTGTTTGTCACCTTGTTTCAATGCAGCTTCGACTGAATTCCTCAGTCTTTGTATATCATCNCCTGAGCTACGCAACCTATCTATCACAAGTTCTATTGAGTGATTACGATAACGATCTACTTTCATTCCCGGTAAAAGTTCTATAATCTTACCGTCAACACGAACATTAAGATAACCCTTCTTACGAAGCGTTTCAAAAAGTTCCTTATAATGACCCTTACGGTTTTTTATGAGTGGCGCTAATATCATTATCTTGCGGCCATCATATTGTTGTGAAATAAGACTGACTATTTTATCTTTGGTATATTTTTCCATAGGCAGTCCGGACAGATAACTGTGAGCCTCACCAAGACGAGCATATAACAATCGGAAAAAATCATAGATTTCAGTAGTGGTTCCTATTGTNCTTCGTGGATTCTTATTCACAGTCTTCTGTTCAATACTTATTACAGGACTCAAACCGGTGATGTTATCCACATCCGGACGCTCCATAGANCCCAAAAGATTTCGTGCATAAGCNGAGAANGTTTCTATATAACGTCGTTGGCCTTCTGCAAAAATCGTATCAAATGCCAGAGATGATTTTCCTGAACCACTAAGACCGGTTATAACTGTAAGGGACTTATGTGGTATCTTGACATCTATATTTTTGAGATTATGAACTCGTGCGCCATACACCTCGACAAAATCTGAAATATTTGTAACTGTTCCCATAATTTATTTTAATGTGTCTTTCTTTACCATTCTTTATAGCAACCTTTATGACGACATAAAAGTTTCCGCCGGAACAGTAAATTTTATTACTGTCCCGGCTTACTTTTTACTTATTACAATTTATTAAGTAGCTCTTAAAAACTAATAAACTATAAAACGCAGATATTTTTGAGGTTATTCGGATGCGGAACGAAAGAGAATACTGAAGTATTCGACCGAGTAACAAGTCCAAAGCAACCAAAAATAACAGTTTTATAGCTCAAGATTCAAATACTACTTATGTAACAAGTTTANTCTGTAGTTTCAGTAGAGCTGCCTGAACCNCCGCGATAGCGTATTATATTTATATCACCACTCTTCTTATATTTCTTTCCGTCTGAACCCGTAGCTTGTATTACATAATAATANACTCCCGGCTTCACTTTTTTACCTCGATATGTACCGTCCCACCCTCCTGATGGATCAGTATAATGATAAAGCTGTTTACCTGTACGGTCAAAAATCCAACATTTGAAATCGAGAAGACTTCTGTACGAAATTTTCCAAATGTCATTGACTCCATCATCATTTGGAGAGAAAGCATTGGGACATAACAGTTCTGAATCTCCGATTGTAACAGTATAGGTTTCACTTANNGCATCACATGAACCGTCAGAATTACTACCTATAAACCGCAGATAATAATCACCTTCTTCAGTAAATATATAATTCAGATCCTTTCCGGTAAAACGATGGGATATTTCCAGAAATTCTGAGTCAGAAGACATCTGCCATTCCTCATGCATCACTCCATCGGTAGTATAAGCATAGAAACTTATTTCAGCCGGGGCACTTCCACCCATACCGTTAGATTCAGTCTTGATTACGTTACTGTCCGAAGTATCTGGAGCCTCCGCTTGTTCTACTTCAGTGTAGACTTCTACAGCATGTGGATATACNGTAGGNGTTTCAACAGATTCCGNCATATTCCACACTTTCAGGAAGCGATCTCCTGTAACGCTAAATTCAGTACTACAAAGAGCTGCAGGACGTACTATTATTTGACTCCCCATACTTTCCAGCTTGACTATATTCTCATACTGCACATAAGCAGACGCTGAATTATCCCATTCAAGACTGTAATATGTCACTTCTATTTCTCTACTTAATACTCGCTGCTGACCATTTATAGTATAATAATGTATNGCNTCNCCTGTTCCGGTCACATCTAAAGTCTCACTGTCACAAGCTTGCTGATCAGCTGGAGTTACACTTGAAATGTGAAACACATGACGACTATAATCCACTATCCAAAAGTAGTAACTTGTATCACCATCTTCAATAATATATCCCATATCACCTTCAAGCTTAGAGAGTCTGGAAACCTGACCATCATAATCAATATCGGTAATCTCTTCAGCATAACCGCCTCCAAGATTACTGTAGCGATACCATCTTACTGAAGTACCGTTTACAGCATTATATGAGACTGTCACACCNTCTGTTCCATTAAGAACATATATCTTATTAAGACCGGTATTTTTTTCTGCGTCTATATCTATTACTTTATAAGTATTACCTTCGAAACTTAACAAAGAGGCACCANAAGAAACCGAGGTAAAAAAACATCCGCTTACAACTCCAAGCAATTTCAGAGTCTCGGATACTTTTTTCTTACTCATATTTTTTCTACTANTTCTTTGAGTCATATTCATTGAGTTTAATATGGGATATATCTACGCTTAATTACTAACGTACATTCGAGCGACATAGTATGTAAAATGAATCCTGAATGACTCAGTTACTTCCAATACTAAATTTATTTATTTTTATAATTTTGTTAAATTAACNGANTTAAGAATATATTTTATAATATAATTTAATTTTTAACATTTTAATATTTTCTGATANNATTTATANCCTTAAATATATCACACATTAAATATTATTAATCAATATTTTAATTCAAAATATCCCTATATTAACCCAGATAAGAANCAAATTAATTTTCCACTATATCTNCTTACANGAATATATAGACTTTTGAACGCAGATTTTATCCTCCTTTTTTACNCTTCTCTTGTTTACACTATAATTTTTTCAACTCTCCCCTAACTTCTGCGTTATACCTACCCACCTCTTTGCTCCCAATCACGCGGTACCCTTTTGTCTTCGGATAATCTCACCATACAAAATATCTTTCCCTCAATTTCCGCNATTACTCTCACTCACNATNCCTTTTACTNCCACATCGTGCGATANCCTTTTNTCTCCGGCTAATCCTCCATACAATATCTTTCCTTCAAATTCTAATCATTATTCTCCAATTCATCACCATCCCTTTGTTCTCACATCGCACGATAGCCTTTTATCTCCNATTCTTACTACATACAGTAATCTTTTTCCCTCAATTTCCACCATTACTCTCATTCANNATTCCTNTNNCTCCCNACATCGTGCGATAGCCTTTTATCTCCCATTCTTACCACATACAGTAATCTTTCCCTCTATTTCTGCCATTACTCTCACTCACCATTACTTTGCTCTAACATCGTACGATACCTTTTGTCTCTGGCTAATCCCCCATACAAGTGAAACAGAAGATAATATTTCACTTCCTTCCATAGTTTTCTGTACTTCTTCAGAAATATTTTTGTTTTTCTTTAAGTCCGGAACAACATGTATTTTGAAGGGAATATAGAATCTTAGTAGCTTAGTTAGATATCTTAACTTATACAATATCTTTCCTTCAAATTCTACCATTATTCTCCAACTCATCCCATCCCTTTGCCCACACATCGCCAATAATCTTTTATCTTCGTTTCTTCCCACATACAGTAATCTTTCTCTCAAATTCCACCCTTATTCTCTCCTTTTGTTCCCACATCACGCGATAACCTTTTGTCGCCAATTCTGTCGGCTATTTTATGGGTAAAAACTGGGTATTACCTGCTTTTGAGGTAAAAATAAATTATTTGGAGTATTTTGTAGAGATTAATTTGATAGCTTTAATTTGTTGATATACTGTAATAATGATTCAAAATAGAGCTTATTAAGTACTGTGAGAGTGGAATATTTCTTCCTATATGTGTATCCCCCTCCATATTAAAATATATTTCCCTCAATTTCCACCATCACTCTCACTCACCATCCTTTTGCTCCCACATCGCACGATAACCTTTTGTCGCCGATTCTTCTCTCCATACAAAATATCTTTCCCTCAATTTCCACCATCACTCTCATTCACCATCCTTTTGCTCCCACATCGCACGATAACCTTTTATCGCCGATTCTTCCCTCCATATAAAATATCTTTCCCTCATTCCACCATTACTCTCACTCACCATCCTTTTGCTCCCACATCACACGATAGCCTTTTGTCTCCAGCTCATCACTCATACAATAAGAAAAAAACCTAAGCGACCATTGCTATGCAAGGGCTAAGAACTATTATGAGGAAACGATGAAGTGAGATGAGATTGGACAGCTGAAAAAAGGCTGTTACGAAAGAAATCACTAAAATTTGAGTAAAGACTGGAGGTAAATGTTTGTGGAAGGCTCAGAGAGTAGGATCAGGCATACAGAAAAAGTAAAAATTGCACATATATCTATTGTATGTGCAATTTTTACTTTTTCTGTATGCCTGATCCTACCATTTTATATTTATTATAATTCAATGATAATAAGATATTTATGATTATTTTACTTATATTTAAGCTATGTGAGAATTTAATGATAATTACTTTAGTGGATAGCAAGGCATAAAAATAGAATCTCATAGGATAATTTCAGTACCGGTTTCGAGCATTTCTGTTATTTTACGAATCAATCGAGTACCCGTTAGCACTAATATAAAAAGGCCGAAAGCCACTATGACCAAAATATCAATCTCTATCTATTTAGCCGGTGAAAAAGTCTCAAATGTAGAATCATCATAGTATATCGTAATCTGTACTACTCGTCGTGCATTCTGTTTCATAGCTTCTATCTGTTTCATCAAAGCCAAATTCTTATAATCTGCAGCAAGTATCGCAGCACTGGCATTGTATGATGATGACGCTGGAGCGCCATTAAGACCCATACCTTCGGAAGAACTTACTTTAATATCTGAATTCAAGCTACCGTCTTGAAGTTCGACATCAATAGACGGTCCCTCTGTAGCCCCAAAAGCACCAGCTGATATAGATGAACTACCACCGGCTACATTATACATTTCTCCTTCTCCAAATAATAGCCACAATACTGATAATTGTGGAAAGGCTGCATGTATCTGACCTATCAACTGATCGCTTATCTTTTTATTACGGCCGGTTAATAGTTGAGAGAGAGTGGGGCGCGGAATGCCGCAAGCATCAGCAAATTGAGAACTATTTAGTCTCTCCTTACTAATGAAGTATTTTAGTCGAGTGGCAACCGTATCTTCCATTTTATTTTTGCAATTCTTAATTTAAAGAATACAAAAGTAACAATTTAAATTTATTTATTCAAATTTAAAAATAAAAACATTACAATTACTATTTGTAAATACAATTATATATTACTGTCATATAATTTCTAAATATAAATTATATTCATTAAACTAAAAGATTAAATGAT
>JAAVDM010000003.1 GCA_014801815.1 Bacteroides sp.
GAGATACTAAACTTCATGATCACTCCGGGTGATGTGGATGACAGGGAGCCATTGAAGATGAAATCATCTGTCGAATTCATATACGGCAGACTTATGGGAGACAAAGGCTATATAGGCAAGGAGCTGTTCAGTAAACTCTTTATTGACGGTATCCGGCTTATTACCAAGCTCAGGAACAACATGAAGGGCGGTTTGAGATCCATGTACGACCGTATATTGCTACGCAAGCGGGCAATAATCGAAACCATAAACGATGAATTGAAGAATATCGCACAGATCGAGCATTCCAGACACAGGTCATTCCCGAATTTCATTATAAATCTCATCCGGGGAATTGCCGCTTACTGCCTCTTTCCAAAGAAACCAATGATCAATCTTGAAAGGGTCTATGATTATCAATTGACTCTCTTTTGATTATTTTCATCGAACTCACGTTATTATTAGAATGGCATTAACAATCCCCATGAGGTCAAATTGGCTGGCGTACCCACGTTTTGCCACATTAAGATAGGGATTTATTTCGATTTTTATTGTACTTTTCATCCTTTGCGGTAGGCGCTGTATTTTAGTTATTTTACATCTAATTTAACTTTCATCAATTAGTAGAAACGACTTCAATAGTTATTATAAGAAGAACTAAATTGTGGTTCAATGATAATCAATTTTTACCTATTTGAGGTAATATCGTACGCCAGATTTTAAAGCGTCTAAATTGTTTAACTCGCGAATTATAAATAATTTTACATTCTAAATAATACAGATATGCCTCTGACAAAAGACGAAATACGATCGCTACTCAGCGATATAGAAAATGAACGTGTGGAACGCACGTTAGCAACTGACAACACCAAGAAAATGTCGGAGGCAATATGTGCGTTTGCCAATGATATACGCGATTCCAAAAAGCCGGGATATTTTCTAATCGGAGCTGATGATAACGGTAAGCTTGACGGACAGACATTTACCGATCAGCAGCTACGGGCATACTCCGGTTTACGAAATGCCGGTACGATTCTTCCATCTCCGGCAATGATGGTTTATAAGGAGACATTCCCGGAAGGAGAAGTTGCTGTGATTGAAGTTCAACCGAGCGACGATACGCCAGTCAGATACAAGGGAGTAATTTGGATAAGAGTCGGGGCACGAAAAGCAGAGGCTAATACGGAGGAAGAACGAATATTGACAGAAAAAGGACAAGTTCATAGTTCTTCTTTCGATGGTCGCCCATGTCGCGAAGCTACCATTGATGATATTGACATAGATCTGTTCAAGAATGAGTATTTGCCAAAGGCGGTTTCGCCGGTTACTTTAGCGAAGGACAAGCGCAATGTAATTCAGCAGCTTGCTTCTTTGCGACTTTTCGATACTCGATTTAATTGCCCGACGTATGCCGGAATTTTATTATTGGGGCATGATCCACAGTATTTTATTCTGGGAGCATACATTCAGTATGTAAAGTTTGCCGGAACTACTCGTGCAACAAAGGTATTAAAAGAAAATCGGTTCAAGGGTAATTTGGTTTCAATGCTAAAAGAATTGGAGTATTTTATCAAATATTCTATCGAAAGTAAACGCCCGGAGTTTGTTAGCATCCTTCGTGAAGAACCACGCATTAACTATCCTTGGGAAGCAATTCGAGAGCTTGCCATGAATGCCGTGATGCACCGTGCCTATAATGGTAACAACTCCCCGATAAAATTCTACGAGTACTGCGACCGCATAGAGATTGACAACCCCGGTAATTTATACGGCAAAGTCAATTTGGAGAACTTCCCCAATGAAACCGACTATCGTAATCTCAATATAGCCGAGATAATGCTGAATCTTGGTTATGTCAATCGTTTCGGCAGCGGTGTAAATACCGTATCAACACTTCTCGAAGAAAATAAGAGCAATCCCGCCGAGTTCTTGCTTGGCGATTATACCACATTCAAAGTGATTGTTCAGAACGCTGATGTCATAGAAAATGGCACCAATGTCATAGAAAAAAAGCCCAATGTTATAGTAAAGATCGCAGAAGATGGCAACGTTAATGGTGTCAACGGAACGATGCGGAACGATAGCGGAACGATGCGGAACGATAGCGGAACGATGCGGAACGATACGAAGATATTGATAGATTAGTTGTGGAGAAAATGAGAATTGATAAAAGAATAAGTGTAACGCAACTTTCCAAAATATTTGGGAAATCAAAGACAGCTATGTTTCGTGTAATTGATAGATTAAAATCGGAAGGCAAGATACGTCGAATCGGGTCAGAGAAATCCGGTACATGGGAAGTCATTGAATAAATGTGATAATTTATAGATTCTCAATATTAATAGAGGATTATATGTAAGCCAACTCATAGCTTTCAGAAATAGTATTTGTACGATGTGTAAAGCCATTTTACATGTTCCATTAACGTGTAAAGAAATCGTCGATTTCTTTACACGTCAGTATGCCGCAACCCCCCCCCCCCTATACCGGAATCACCGTAAGAATTGAGGACCCACACAGTATTATATGAGTAGCTTTATACTGCAAAACCGATGAAATCCTCAGAAATGTCTTTAATAAGAAATCATCTAAACAGAATACAGTCGCAAAAATACGTAGCAACTAAGAAGGAACAGGCTATAGAACTCCTAAAGGGTGTGATTCCGGCATAAATCATGGCCGTCATTTCCACAATCAACAAATAATCGGTAAATTTGCGCATGGAACAGAATAAAGAAATAACTAATTTATATAACCATGCTGCTGAAACTATCAAGAATGCTATTCTGAAAGGGCAATATGAAGCGGCAAAAGGAATCAATCGCGTTCAACTGCTCACATACTTTGCCATTGGTAAATATGTATCCCTCAACACGAGATATGGAGTTTGGGGGACTGGCGCATTGCAGGCTATCAGTGATAGGCTTAGGAAACTTCTACCCGGCCTAAGGGGATACGGGAAGACACAGCTAACGGAAATGCGATTGTTCTACGAGGGTTGGTCTTTCATAGACTCTAAATCGTCGGTTGCAACCGACGATTTAGCCACCGATAATTCATCGGTTATGACCGATGAATTACAATATATTGTTAATGTGGAAGATATATTGAACATCGTAAAGATAGAGACGCCAATTGCATTTCCAATGGATGACTATCTCAAAACTCCGTTCACTCATCATACCACCCTTCTACGTAAATGCAAAAATGTCGAGGAACGCTATTATTTATTATATGCATAGGTGCGCAGAGGAACATATGTCGGTACCACGCTTGGAACAAGTTATAGCATCCGGCGAGTATAAAGTAAGCGGTAAAGCCCCCAACAACTTTATAGATAGAATTGAGGATAAGAATATGGCTCGCAAGGCTGTTATGCAATTCAAGGATTCTTATCTGCTTGATTTCATAAATACCGAGGAAATCGGCGAAAGAGATTTACAAGATGTAGACGAGCGCGTGGTTGAACAGAAGATTGTCCATAACATCAAGAAGTTCATCATGACTTTCGGCCGTGACTTTGCCTTTGTAGGCAATCAATATCATCTCGAAATCTATTCTGAAGAATTTTTTCCTGACCTGTTATTTTTCAATAGAGAACTGAACGCACTGGTGGTAGTCGAGCTTAAAACAGGAAAATTCAAGACCGGCTACCTTGCGCAACTTATGACGTATCTTCGAATTCTTGATGATAAGGTTAGGAAACCTCATGAAAACCCATCTATTGGAATAGTCTTATGTAAGGAGGCAAACAGAAGTTTTGTAGAATACGTTATGCAGGACTATGACAAGCCGATGGGAGTAGCAACCTATACAATATCTAAAGAAATGCCGGATATGTTGAAAGATGCACTCCCGGATATGGATGAATTAAAGAAATTACTCTGATAGTGCCGAAACAGCTACGTAGATCATAGATAGTGTCATAGAAAATGTAACTAATAAATTCGGTGTTGTCCCGATATCGGCAATGATAACGGCAGAAATGGAACGATACGGAACAATGACCGAAACAATCCGGAACAAGGTGGGCTCCCATTATAAGACAAGTGTAATCTGAGTCCCCAATTACAATGTTTTCAAATTTCTCGATAGATTAATGTATAAATTTCTCAAATAAAAGTATACTTTTTATTAGTTAGTAACCTATTTATTACGAATGATGATTTTCAAAGTTTTGCATAATATCGATTACGGGCCTTCGTTTTTTATTCAAAAAAACAGAATCTAATATATTGATATTTAGCCTACTGTCTATAAAACTTTTGCTACTTCCGGATGTTATAAATACGAATAAATAACATAAATATGTGGAAGCAATACGTTAGCTACTTTATGGCGCGGAATTTGCATTTCCATTTACGAGAAATAAATTTAAAGAAAGGATACATTTATGCATTTTTCAAGTGGTATTAACAGACCTCCATACGAAGCAAACGACGCTTATCTGCAAGTGACCAGTGGCTGCAGCCACGATAAGTGCGATTTCTGCACGTTTTACAAGGATGCGCGTTTCCATGCCTCACCAATGAAGGAGGTGGAGGAGGATATCCTTGAACTGAAAGACTACGGACCAAGATACGACAGGATTTTCCTGCAGGGCGCCGATCCGTTTATTCTGCCTTACAAACGGCTTATGGAGATAGCAGATCTGATTCACCGACATCTGCCATGGGTAACCTCAATCGGCGGCTATGCGCGTATAGACAACCTTAAGAACAAGAATGTGGAGCAGTTGCGCGACCTGAAGCAGGCCGGCTACGGTGGTTTCTACTTTGGTATCGAGTCGGGAGATGACGTCCTGCTCCGTCGTATGCACAAGGGCTATACCTCGGAAGACATCGTGAAACAGATGTCGAAACTTGGTGAAGCAGGCATGCCCTTCGTGGGAAATTTCCTTGGTGGCCTTGGCGGTCACGGTTACGGACTCAGCCATGCACGTGAGACGGCCCGCGTGAGCAACATCATCCGCCCCGATATGATATATGCCTCCGAGCTGACACTCTTTCCTGACACGCCGCTGATGCAGGACGTGAAAGACGGCAAGTATGAAGAGGCCACAGAGGTGGAGCGCTTCGAGGAGATGCAGGAGTTCCTGCGTTGCCTGACGATTCCCACCGTATTCAAAGCCGAGCACGTCACTATGCCGTCGCCCATCCGAGGTCGTCTGCCCGAAGACCGTGATCGTATGATTCAGGAACTGCAGAGCCTTATAGACCTTGGTGAAGATCGCCTCAGAGGCTATCGCGACCGGGTAACCGGGCTTTAAATAAATGGATTTGATATCAGTGTTACCCTCCGCCCAACCGGCAGGGGTAGCTCTGATATCAAATTTTTTTATCCTAAGTAGCTCTTATATGACCGGAAATGAAACCAAAAGAACACAGAAGATATGCAACACAAAAGACTGGTATTCTATTTCACCGCTACGGGCAATGACCTCTATGTGGCACGTAATTTCAGCAGTGAGCCACTGAGTATCCCGCAGATGATGAAGCGATACGGCCACGGGCCGATGCATTGGGAAGCCGACGAGATAGGCATTGTCTATCCCATCTACTGGCAGAAGCCTCCGGTGATGGTGCAGGAGTTCATCCGCAAGTCTACCTTTACATGCGGTTACTTCTTCGGCATCCTCACTTACGGCTGTAACTGTGACAACGCCCCGAGAATTTTCACAAACCTCTGTCGTTCGTGTGGAATCACGCCTGACTACGTCAACGCCATCATCATGGTCGACAACTGGTTGCCCGGCTTCGACATGAATCGCCAGAAGGCCCTTGACCCATCAAAGCATATTGAGGAACAGATAGCACGACAGGTAGATGATGTAGCACGACACGTCAGTTTCATACGTCGCTCAGTGCCCAATTTCGAGCATGGCCCCACTTTCCCTGTCGAGGCTCGTGATCAGTTCACTATCACAGATGACTGTGTGGGATGCGGCATCTGTACACGAGTCTGTCCTTGCGGCAATTACCGTGTCGTTGATGGGCATGCGCAGGCATCAGGAGGCTGTGAGCACTGCTTCGCTTGTGCCCAGAACTGTCCGCATAACGCCATCTACCTCACCGCAGGTGAGGCCAACCGCCACGCCCGATACCGCAACAGTCATGTCACTCTTCAGGACATTATCAATGCCAACTGCCAGCTATGACATTATGACATAATTTAACTTAGGAATTTTCCTCATAAAAATATACAACAGTCACGAGGATTCCGGTTCAGGCACTTTCAGAAATAAATCCAATTAAAAAATAAATAGAATGAAACATATTTTTCAACAGGCTCTTAAGTTTGCTTTTTCTGTTGTGATGGCTTTGTCTTTTACGACAGCTACGGCTCAATCATACGGTCGTGTGAAAGTATTCATGCAACCCGATTTTTACGTCGGTAGTCAAAAGCAGTACGGTAATAACCCGGATGCAGGTCATTATGCACAGGCAGATGACGCTAAGATATATTACGAAGTCTACGGAGAAGGCGATCCTATTGTCATTCTTCATGGGGGTGGTGTCGGCTGTACTTACGAGATGGGACAATTCATTGACAGCCTTTCAAAGACCAATAAGGTAATAGCAATCTCAACACGAGGTCACGGCAGATCGGAGATCGGCACAAAACCGGTCAGCGTTGAACAACGTGCTAACGATGTCTACTCAGTTATTCAGGATTGTGTACCGGGCCGGAAAGTAAAGGCTATAGGTTTCAGCGATGGTGGTTATTCAGCCTACTTTCTTGCATATATGCATCCGGATGTTGTTGACCGTATCGTAACAATCGGAGCGGGAGAGGTACTTTCGATGACACGTAAATTCATCAAAGCCAGAATAGAAGACATGGAAGCTCTTGATCCTGATTTTATGAAGCTCCAGATGGCAATATGCCCTCAACCGGAGAGAAAGCAGGCGTACTGGGATAACTTTTATGATTTCTATAACACTGTGACCGTAAGCAAGGAAATTCTCAATAACATAAAATGTCCGGTTTTGGTTATGTCCGGAGAATTGGATCCGAATGCTCCTCTTGCCACCGTTATCGCTGCATATTATATGTTGCCGAATAGTCAGTTGGCTATTATCCCCAATGCCGGACATGGTGCTTTCATCGACAACTTTCAGGCGGTGTGGGATTGTGTTGTTCCATTCCTATCGGAATAAGTTCCACTCACGGACGCACGGACGCAGTAATTTTGCAAGGAAAAACGCCACACTGCGAGACTCAATCATCACAGGGGAATATTGATCCGGCAGATTTTCGTTACAGATAAATTTTCGTTTATGACTATATCTCAATAGGCGGACCAAGTTTCAACATTTGGTCTGCCTATTGGGTTATATATTTAAAACTAAAGATATTGATATGAAACAACTGATTTTATTAAGACATGGTCAAAGCCAGTGGAATCTGGAAAACCGTTTTACCGGGTGGACCGATGTAGAGTTATCTGAGAAAGGTCGTGCCGAGGCCGCCGAAGCCGGCGTGAAAATCAAGGAAGCGGGGATATCTCCACGGTTCTTTTTCACCTCTTATTTGAAACGAGCCATTCACACCCTCCAGATAGCAGCAGATTCCATGAACCTCGACTGGGTACCGGTAATCAAAGACTGGCACCTCAACGAAAGACATTATGGTGCTTTGCAGGGGTTGAACAAGGCTGACACGGCTGCAAAGTTTGGTGATGATCAGGTGAAGATCTGGCGTCGCAGTTTTGACGTGCAACCACCTGCTCTTGAAGCCGACGATGATCGTGCGCCGGTCAATGACAGCCGATATGCCATGTTGCCGTCAACAGCGTTACCACTCACCGAATCGTTAAAAGACACTGTGGCAAGGGTCGAGGCTTGCTGGCAGGAGGTTATCGTGCCAAAGATAATGTTATATGACACCGTGCTAATAGCAGCTCACGGCAACAGTCTCAGGGCGCTCGCCAAGATATTGTTGAAAATATCTGATGACGATATTATCAATCTTGAGATTCCGACCGGCTCTCCGTGGTTGTTTGAACTTGACGACCGTCTGAATGTAGTGTCTGAGCGCTATTTATAAACACACGCATTTATCCGGGTGAGACAATACGTATCGTAGTTTCTACTAAGAATGTTATTGGAAACTTATTCTCAAATTCACGGATCATACACAAAGCTCTCGATGTCTTTGGGGGTGTATACCGTAATAGTTATAAACAGAATCGGCTGAGTATGTCCGGTGTCATCGACACGGAGTATCTCAGCCGCTGTAATTTTCAGAAGTCGTGAATCTTTGAAGAAGGTACAATTGGATAATTGAACCTACTGACAAAGCCGTTTGAGCCTTTCAGCAAAATAATAATTTTTTTATTGCTGTCGTACATTTGCACGGATTATTGATTTTGTATAGTTTTATATAANAATATCAGGATAAATGAGCATGGAATAAGGCAGAATTGCTGTAGGCAAAAACCATAGCGGACGATACNCCCCCATGCTTTTACATCTGAAGGCTGGATAGTTCGTTGGGGCATTTTGACTGACCCCGAGTTTACGACGAGAGTGCAAAAGATGTATTTCCTGACTAAAGAATTTTGATATGAAGTATATTGGCATAGACATCAGCAAAGCGAGTTTCGTAGCTGCCATTCCGAAGGAAGGAGGCTACCGGACCGAGACATTCAGCAATGATGCAAAAGGAATCCGGAAGTTCCTCAACAAACTTAATGCGGACCATCATTGTGTAATGGAAGCTACAGGCGACTACTGTTTTCTCCTCCTATATTTTCTTGACAAGGCTTCTATACCTGCAAGTCTCATTAATCCGAAAAAGATCAAGAACTACGCCAGGGTAATGATGTCGGTAACCAAGACAGATGCCAAGGATGCATGTCTCATTGCTGACTTTGGTGAGCGATTCAATCCGGAACCCTATAAGTTCCCTTCAGAACAAATTATGATCCTCAAACAGAAGAAAACTGTACTCAAGCAGTTGCAGAAACAGCTCACTGCCACCAAGAATCTTCTGTCATCCCTTGATCCACTGCCCGTTAAAGATAAGAAGTGTTTCAATTCCCTGAAACAGACAATCTCATTCCTTGAAAAGCAAATCAAGTATATGCAGCAGGAAATGTAAGCTGTCGTGTCCGATGTCTTTGACAAGCAAATGAAACTTCTTACCTCCATTAAAGGCATAGGAGTCACGCTTGCCTCAGCATTGATCATTGCTACCGGAGGCTTCACCTACTTTGACAATGCCAAGCAACTTAGCCGATTTATCGGTATATGTCCGACCATAGAACAGTCAGGAACGAGCGTCAATATCCGGGGACATATTAACCGAAACGGAGATGAGACATTGCGTTCGATGCTGTATGTGGCAGCATGGTCTGCATCTCAGCACAACACAGCCTGCAAGGAACTTTACCAACGTCTGAGGAGACGAGGGAAATCCGGTAAGGCCGCAATGGTCGCGGTTGCCAACAAACTTGTCAGACAGGCTTTCGCCGTTGCGACATCCAATATATCATATATCGACGGCTTCGTCTCCACTAAGCCCGATACCACAGTCTAAAACATTCCTCTCTCCTTCTGGAGGGGGATGCCCAGCGGCGGGGGCGGCCTAAACCGACCCCAAGAGCGGACTGAGGCAAGACCATTCAAGACCATTTATCAAATAATCTGATGTGGATATAATTTTTCCTCATTTTATTTGGATTTTAATATAGTTCGTCCGATAAAACTCAGATAGTATAAAAAAGTATGGCTCGAACGTTGATAATTTGGTGTTCGAGTCTGTTTTTTGATATTACAAGCCCCCTCAGTCAAAAAGCGATGGTTCCGGAGGTGTCCCGGAGTCTTCGGAGAGTATGATTTTCCAGTCCTTTTCGGGGTTGTTGAACAGACTGTTGAAATCGACATAATACATCAGAGTTATTCTGACCATTGTCGCCAGTCCCGAAAAGCTCCACTGTCGTTTCAGCCCCTTGCGCATCACCATAAGCAGTAGGTTTGCGATAAGCGTCACCCGGATCTGGATTTTGATAGCGTTAGCGCTCTCGCCGTAAAAGTATTTCAACGGGAAATTCTGTTTCATCTGCTTGAAAAGCAGTTCAATCTCCCGGCTTTGTCTGTATATGGCAATGATTTCTTCCGGGTCAGACTCCATGTCGTTAGTCAGCAGTGATATGAGTCTGCGCTTCCTGACGTCCACATAAGTGATTATACGGGATTTATGGTGTACGGCATCTTTACCTTTAAGGTACCTGACAAACTCCATACGCTGTATCCTGACCTCCATAAGACCATCGGAAGTCTGATACATTGTATCCGACAGAATGCTGTGTTTCAGGTTTTTCTTCATTCTGGTGACGTATATCACGCCACGCTCTGTAAGTTGCTGGAATTTTTCATAATCAATATATGCACGGTCCATTGCCATTATGTCGCCTTTACTCAATGTTGCAGCCTTGAGCATGAAGGAGTCGTTTGTAGCGGCTGATGTGAACTTTATATCCGACGGCACACCCTCGTTGGCATGGATGACGGTATGCACCTTGAGGCCGCCTTTCTTTTTTCCTGTCTTAGGGTGACGCCCGACTCCCTTGAAAAGGAGATTAGAGAACGATGTGATCCGATGATGAGATCCATCTCCCAGTCTCCGAACCTTGATCCGTCCGCCT
>JAAVDM010000004.1 GCA_014801815.1 Bacteroides sp.
AGTAGTTTTGCGGGCACAGGATACCAGTAATATTACAAGTAAGAGTATATATCTAACCATATCATATATCCCGATACTCTCCCTTTGCATCAAAGGACGGGCACGCTTTAGCCACTCCCTTGACATCACGATGACCGATAATTTGGGCATTAGGATAGCGTGCCTTGAGTGTGCGTACAAGCGTCAATAAGGTCTTTTTCTGGGCCTCTGTACGGGTGTCACATGGCTGGTTATTGTTATCCACTCCACCTACGTAACAGACAGCAACGGCACGGTTATTCATATTCTCTTGCGGGCAATGCTGTCCTCTATGTTCATCCGGACGCAGACGCTCATAGCTGCCGTCGAGATGCACAAGCAGGTGATAACCGGCATACGTCCCCTGTCCCGTTTTAGGATCTATGTAAGGCTCAAAACGTTCGGCCTTATGCCAACGGTCAAGCTCGGCACGGCTTACCTCCCGACGTGGCGGAGTAGCCGTACAATGTATCATTATGGTGTCTATCTTGCAATTATTGTGTCTAAGCATTTTTAGTAAGATTAATGATTGTCAAATTTTCCTTTTCTGGGTGTATATAAGTCTCTGTAGCCAGTTTGGAGTTAGGTGGTCGACGGCCTTCAGGATCCTCACAGGTGCTTTTCTCACACCTCCAGCGCTTGTAGTATTCTTTCCTGCGGCGTTCCTCGTCACGCTCTTCGGTAAGCATTATAATGGTGTCCTTTGCATCATTGAGCAAATCCTGTACACGGTTTATCTCCTGTTCAGAGCTGTACATCTTCCCGGTCAGATTGCGTATCTGATCGGTTTTGGAGTTCAGCGCGTGATTTAGCTCTGATATGCGCTTGGAGTTCTCGATATCAGTCTGATTGTGATTGTCGATGATAGTATGCAGAGACGTAATGCGCATCTCGTAAGCCTCGGACATAGCTTTCATAGCTTCGGATTTTGCCTTTATGCGTCCGGACTTAGAGAGCATACCGAGACCACCACCCGCAAGCAACGCTCCTACGGTAGATATGAGATTTATAATGTCTATTTCCATTGTTTTTGATTTTAGGCAGGGAGACCTCTCACATCCCCCTGCGTGGGTTATTAAACACTGGCAACTCTTACCCATGAGCCAAGAGTTCCATTGATGTTGCGCCGGTGGAACAGATTGGAGGTAGTTATGGCTATCTGATACACATCGCCGGGATAAACACCAATGCTAAGTACCATTCCGTACTCTGCAGGCTTGGTGCCGGTAGAACCGTTGAGCGAATAGATGCCGGGGCCGGGAGGCTGATCTATATTATACCCCTGTCGCGGCGTGAAGACAAATGGCTGCAATGACGCTATGTCTGACTGTATCAGTTCCCCACTGCTGTCACTCATAATAGCCATATTCTCCTTTACAGCAGCCAGTCTGGACAGCGACTTAATATAGTCACTTAATTTACTTGTATCACTCATGCCGCTGCCCTCCTTCCCGTAAGACAGCATAACTGTCTGTAATGCAATAAATTACCCCCCCCCGAAGCACAACGGCCGAAAGGTCGAACTCTTTGATACTCCAGCCTTCGGGCACTTCACCGGGTGTATAATTCTGCATCAGTGTAAAATTGATACCCTGAACAAAGACGGTGAGTTCGTCTGTAGATTTAAGTATCTTGGCGAGTACTTCTACATAATAAATCGAAGCCCCGTTTGAGGAACTATCATACACAATTCTTGCTTTCGTGAAATGTCCACAATATGCTATTGGGATAAGCTGCACGGTTGCCATACTACGAGACGAAGCACCGAGAAACATGAAGCTCATGGGCTTTGCGGTAGTTTTAGACCACCTGTTTGTAACGTATACTATTCCCATTGTGGTCGCATTACAAGCAAACAGCCTTACCCATACACCGTCAGTCGGAGCGTCAGCCGCGAGGTAAAAATTTACCAGATTCCGCATAGCATTGCTTTGTGTTATCCTCTTTAGACCATTGGTACCGTCAGCAAGCAGATAGTCAGTATCGGAAAGCGAGGTGACGATAGGCAGAGTATTGGTTTTGATTGCATCAGCCATATATCACCTCCTTTCCTGCTATACCGGTGTCATAGTGACTTTCTGAAAAGGATGCCAGGCTGCACTCAGTTTTGAGTAAGCCCGAAAGAACAGTACACCTCCGGAGCCTGCTTTTGCCAGAAATTGAAACCGTGTGCCATACGAAGTTACAAGGGTCATAACCATTGCACCTGTTCCTGCGCCTCCCGGTACATTCTGGGTAGATACGTCGGGACATAGGATTGAAGTCTCGCTGATGTCGTCGAGTACAAGCGTCTGCGGGGTCATGTCTATCCGTATCGCTTCCCGCAGTCTGACAAGCTCTCCCGACGAACTCACACAGAGCGTCGAAAGACCCAAAGCTGACGCGGCCAATGCAAGAGCTTTCAGCATGTCGTTGAGTGTCATTGTGTCGCTCATGCCGCACTCCTTTCTGACCGATTTTGGCCAAAACACCGTAACTGATTATTAAACAGCGCGTTATACCCCCCCCGATGCACTTTTGTCTTCCGGAGCAGGGAACCAGCCTGCAGAGGGTATATTACCCTCTGTGATAGTTATCCAATGACAGGTAATTGTACCACCGCCGTATGTGTAGACATTCACCGTAGTGTTCTTGTGCGTAAGAGTAAGTGTAGTGTGAAACATTAATCTTTCACCCTGCGTTGGAGCCGTCACAGTAAGCGTATCATAAAGATTACCTCCGTTCATACCCAACACAAACTTAGTCACATCACTTCCTACAGTAATGCAGGCGGTAATTGTATATGTTTTACCGATTTCTAAATCTTCGGAAAAATTATAGCTTGCAATGGAACCTGTCTTTGACTGTTTTTCAGTATCAGAGTTAAGCAGGAAGTTACGATGTCCAGCCGCAATGGTTCTGCGTACTGCAGCCGCAAGCACATCGAGGCTCACAGCCTTACCGTCAGAGAGAACAATGTTCTGACCGTCGGCAGGCGCACCGGTCTGCTTGGTTATTACGATCGCCTCAGACATGATGCACCTCCTTTCCACAGTTTATGTCGCTACTCCGCTTATAGACTTCCAAGTACTCCAGTCGTTCATACTCGGACTTATACGCCGATAGTATAGACCCGCATCCCACATCATACCCGTAACAAGCTGGAATACATATCCCTCCGAGTGTGACCATACCCACATGAGACATCCAGCCATGTTTACTGGCTGATTTTTCTGTGTTACTCCGAAACTCCAAAGACCGGATGTCTTGTAGTTGTTCAGATCTGTTGTTCCACTCACATGCTGACGTACAGCAAAGGGAGAAAGCACTACTCTCTTGAGATTGCCGGCTGAATCCGTAGCCAGCACACTCAGTCCTGTCAGAGTAGCCGCTGTCGGCAACTGACTGGCCAAGACTGCCTCGCTCATAGGTACCTCCTTTCTGAGGAAATACGTAAAAGTGCCCCCCCCAGATAGTTACGTACGCAAGCGCAAGTGTTATTAATTTCGTTTTCATATCTCTCGTTTTTTATAAATTACTTTGGAAATATTACCTCACCGGCGGAGACACATTTTGCATACATCTTTTTATCCTTACCGACAAGGAAGTACGCATAGTTATCGGTATTGCAAGAAATTACCCAACCGTTACTGCCATACTCCGCACGGTAACAGTCTGCGGTGTAGCTGCACGTCATTGCTGTCGCTCCCCACGTGATGCTTCCGAAGCCGTCTGTACCATGTCCACCAAGCATCGTAACCGTAAGTGTGAGCATAGCCAAAAATGTGTCTCCCGCTTTCATCGGTACCACTTCGGTACGTGCTGGAATAGCCAGTGTAATCTCCCTGTTAGTATTGCTTGTTGAGGACGTAGCGGTGGTGTTGGCCTGACTGCTCATGGCTGAGGATTCCACCCGTCCAAGCGTTATTTTTCGTTCTATGACTCCGTTGATATACACCACCAAGTCGAGTGTTGCTGTGGTCTTTGGCGCCAGTTCAGAGAGTGCACTGCTATTGTACTCCTTACGTTTTGCCTTTAGAGTAAATGAAGGTATAGGAATTTTCATCACCCCATTTCCGGTCAGCTTTTTCGTAGTATTTGTACTTGTCCAGTTTTTCTTACCGCTGGCTGAAAGCGACTGTGCGGAAAGAGTGATACCGTAGTTCTGGCCGGAGGCTGCGGACGGGATTACAGTGGCCGGATCGATATATCTGCCGCTATGTGTTGCAACTAAAGCTCCGTCTGAATCATACACCGACAAATCTTTATTGGAAGGATTTATTTCAATTCGCTGACCGCTGATGCCGCCGATGAAATGAGTGCCGAGGGCATTGACCGCCCAGAGAGGGTCAATCGTTCCGTCGGTATCCTTGTTGCCAATCCAAATTACGAAACTGTTACCGTCCTCGGTGGTGCCTACAATCTCACCGACTACGTTGCGTGCGGAATCGTAGATACGTATGGCATTACCTGACATCAGGCCTATAAAAGCCTGATCAGCGAGTAATACATCGGTAGCCACAAGTTTTATTTTCTGTGCTGACGACCAGTAACGCTGATTAGTCGGTGTACCGGCAGGATAGCTGTACCATGGAGTGTATTTATCATAGTTTGTTGTACCGACAGCAGGCTTGGAGTGTTTCACGAGGCATGTAGCCGCGAATATAGTGCCGTCCTCAGTCTTGTACAGTACCACGTCCTTACGCTCGTCACCGTCTGCTCCGGGCTGGAACTGATAGCCTGTTTCGTAATCCTCCCACATTCTAATTGGCGGCACAAACGGACCCGTATGACCACGTACCGGAGGGTCCTCAAATCTTATCCTAACGGTCTTTGTCATTGTCGGTCCGCCGTTGGAAGGAGTAAGGCTGAAAGTAAGGGTTTTGTCGGTAACAGCACCAGCCGTCGAGCCGTTGTAGCTCAGCTCATCAGGTGCCTCAAAGCTCAGAAAAGCCGGCAATGTGGTGTTGCAGCTTACCGTATGTGTAAGTGCTGTCTCACCCTTGTAGATAGCTGAGTCAAGTGTGACAGTCTCGGCCTTTCCGCGTACAAACGTCACTTCGCTTGGCGAGATGTCCGCACTGTAAGCATCTTCGCCGTTCTCACCTTCCTTTACTGTAAGTACCTGTAATGTACAGGGATATTCCACACCGTTGTAGACAGGACGCAGGGTAATCACAGTGTTTATGTCGGCTTTACCGTCGTAGATAAACTGATAATTACCGTTGGCAAAATTCCATTTCAGGCTGGTTACAAGATTATCGAGACGGTTAGCACTCAGATTATTGAGAGATGACGGTACAAGCTGTGTGCTTCCGACCATGATGCGACACAAGACAGCAGAAGTAGAGGCTTTCCCCACCTTGAATATGAGTGCACCGGGAAGAGCGACAGAACTTACAGGCTCCGCCTCCCAACCGCACTGGAATGATACAGACCCAAGTACTTTACTCATAACCCTACGCCTCCACCGCTGTTATGTTGACCAGAGGGCCCTCATTGAGGTTAATAAATGTCTGTATGGGTATCTCATGGCTGGTCTTTTTGGTTGTGGTATCGTTGTTGAGTATATTACCCGCCGAGTCAAGCTCCGTGAAAAGAAACTTAACTCCTGTCTTCTCCACGCCGTCAAGGTCAAGCAGTTTAGGCTCGAACTTGATTTTGTCCGGACCACCTGAAGCACGCAGCACGCCGTCGGCCGGTGTGGGATTGGGCATCACAACATAAGGGTCAGTCTCATCGGCAACGGTCTGTATGTCGGAGGCTATAGGCTTACCTGAGGTATCGAAACATTCCACCTTGACATCACCGAACGTGGCTATCATGTCACGGTTGACAGTAAATGTATTAGTCGTGGCTTTCTGTATCCAGGCACCGTTCTCAAGCAGAGACCATTTGCGGGTAAACTTGTTATCGGCAAGCTGCTGGTCTCCCTGCCAACAACGGACTTTGCAGACAACACTGTTATGGTCGGAGGTCAGCACGAAGGAGTCGGAACTGTCACAGTAAATATCGGCAACCGAATTGCTGCCGGTACGCTTTATCATCTTGATACCGGTGGAGCCCTGAACATAGGCCACATTGGAACCGATCGTCAGAGCCACTTCGTTACGCACAACAGCGGACTGTCCGTTAAGAGCCGTAACCAGATTCTTGATTATCTGTAATCCGCCGTAAGGAGCACTTGCAAGAGGATTGCTACCTGATGCTGTGGTGATAAGCTTGAAAGCGCCTCCGAAATTGGTTGATATGCCTGTGGTGGCATTAAAGACAAGCTTGACATCGTTAACATACCATTTGGTTTCGGAATTACTTATCATAGCGGCTAAATTGGCCTGCGTGACTTCAGGGTCAGACTCCATAAGTATGGTCTTGATGACAGGCTTATCCGTCACAAAGTCAGGTATGACATTAACAGGAGCTGTCGGATCACCCTCATACATCTGCCAGATGTCACCGTTGATACCTAACAGAGCGACCGTAAACGATGAGCTGTTAGGTATCCATGTGGTCTGATAACTACATGATGCTAAACTCACGGCTCACCTCCTTTCTCCTCAGTAGCTTCAGCTATCTCCTCTCCGATTCCCTCGGCAATCTCTTCGGCTATCTCCATGACAACCGCTTCCTCCTCTTTAATTCGGTCAATCGAGAAATAAGGGTCAGCCGGTTCCGGCAACGGGGTTTGTTCGTTTGCCGGCCGTCGCTGCTCGTCACGGTTGGCATACGGGTCGAACATCACACCGCCGATACGCTCAAGAACTGCGTCCTTGTGAAAAGCCCAGTCGGGATCAACGGCTGCAAGGTCAAGTTCCCAGAGCTGATAATTACCGTCATTGTATATATAGCGGTCTCTCAGGTGTCCTGTAACCTGAGCAACACGTTTATTGACTTTTACATAATTTGCCATATCTGTAATTTTTAAGTTGTTATCAGCCGACAAGCACCTTACCGTCGGCAGTGGTCAGTATTTTACCGTCAGCAGTCTTTAAAGCTCTGAGAGGCTCTTTAGGACCGTACTCGGCGATAAACTTACCGCCGTAGGATACTGCGAGATTATCGGTTGACAATGTAGGCTTGGAACCGTAGGCAACTACCGCACTCTTAGTGACTGTGCCGGACGCATTGCCTGTACTGCGCTTCCAGCGTATCTCACATACTGTGTCAGGATTAGGTATTTCCCCTTTGGAATCATAGATACGCAGTTCAGGATACACCTTACGCACATTCTTTTTGAGCTGTCGGTGACACAGTTCAACAGCCCTGAGTCTGGGTACCGTGCGTATGGCCGCAAACTGCTCGCAAGGGGTTTTATCGGTAATAGCGATGCCGGAAGCAGCACCGTAAGGGTTATACAGGCCGTAGCATCGTATATCAATACGTTCGCCCATCAGAGAGCAGTCAATTGTCAGCTCATCGCCTGCAGCGTTGACCGACACATCATAATCCATTATCTCGGTGGCGGATATATTATGCCAATCACCACCCTTGTCCCGCTTCTGCCATATAAAAGCACGGTTTACACCGGTTATCTCCTGTATGCCTGTAAAAAGCTGAGCCTTGATTTTGCGTTTCGTAACAGTATCACGTATAGGGTCGTAGCGAATCATCTGCGGCATGTCAAGTACCAGCTTGAGCGGAGCACTCACAGCCTCGCATGTAAGCAACTGACTAAGCTGTATTTCGTGCACCTCTCCTGTACGGGGGTCAGCCCACTCACCGTGAAACAGCATGGTAAGCGGCTTTTCAGGGTCAATATTGCGCTTCACAAGCAGACGGCCGGCAGTCACACCGCTGCCGGTAGTGGCATCATACTGTGTCAGGTTGGATGCGGTCTTTACAACACCGTCCTCAATCACCTTCCACTGAGGATTGGCAATCTCGACCTTTCCGCCGGGTAGAATACCGTCAGGGTCTTTTATTTCGAGCCACGGCTGCAGCGTCACAGGTGTTCCGGTAGCATAATCAGGGGTATATATACCGCTGGCAATATCAAACTGCTGGATGGGTGCAACAGTACCGACAACAGCTATACCGCTTGTCATGTCAACAGGACTATAGACTATCCCTGCCTGCACCTCGGTTGAATACAAAAAAGCCATATCGTTCTGTTTTAAGCGTTAATATTAAGTTTAGCAGCCGCCTTCATCTCAGATGTGCCGTCACGCAGAGTGGCGGTAGCTGTAAAGATGCACACCGTTGGAAACCCCGCACTTACATCAAGGTCCTCCTGTGTAAGTTTCAGTTCCGTGCCGCTGCCCGCACGCTTGGCACACCATACATTATCTGAGGCTACACGCGGTGTTCCGTCCTCGGTCTCGCTATATCGAGACCAGACTATATCCTGCGAAAGTATGTCGGCAAGCACATCACGGTTATATTTCTCGGCATTGAGTTTCAGAGTGAAGGAAAACCGGCTCGGATTAAGTGCGGCAGGTCCTCCGGTGAACCAGATTTTAAAGCTGGGGTCTCCTAAATAAAAAGTCCAGTCTGTCGATTTCCATGACGGTTCCTCGCGTGTGCCTGTTTTCGAGCATAGCCACTGACACCCGTAGTGCTCGACCAAATCACGCCAGTATTTCAGTGCTTCGGTATCAAGTACATCACCGGACTGATAATCATCTTTTGCAGGGTCCCAGGCACCGGTAAACCTTATCTCAGGTTTTCCGCGTCCCTCATAATCATGTTCGAGGAATCTTTCGGCAACCATTTTCTGGGCATAAACTATCTGCTCCCCTGCCTTTAGTCCTGCCACACCGTCAAGAAACTCGGGACAGTTACCGATACATACCGCTACGTTACCCTTGTCAATGATAGGTTTGGTTACACCGAACAGCTTGAGTATCCTGCCTTCCGTCGATGACACATACAGACAGTGCTGACGCTGTGCATACCGCTCGTCATCGGCACTGCCTGAGTTTCCCCACCGTGAGAATTTCATCATTTCACATGGCGGAAAGTTACGGCCGGCAGGCACCTCGTCATCAGGATAAAGCACAACGTCTATGGTATTGGCGGCAGCATTGACCGTGAGCACTCGGAACCAGCTTGTGTAGTAATAGGCACCGTTAATATGGGTTATACCTGTATCTGAGTCAGGCAAAGCACCGGTGATATTGTTGTAGATACCTTTCAGTACGTTGTGCTCTATCTGTGCTGTCGTATATCCGTCCCACTTAGGGTGTAGTTTAAGAGTATAGGTTCCGTCTCCATGGTCGGTTACTTCCTCGATAGTATCTCCCTCGGTGTATATGGCATCGCCTTCGATTGTCTCCTGTCGGTTGACAATCAGTTCAGCGATTTCCATAAAACTACGTACGCCGATGGACTCGAACCAGAAGTTACCCTTTTTATCGCCTCCCCAACCAAAGCCAAGCAGACCTGACATATACTGCAAGCTCTGTATCACGTCCTCCGCAGTCAGGGTACCCCCTACAGTTAAATCATAGGGTGTCTGGTCTGCCCTGTCCTTACGCACAAACCGCCCTTCGCCGGCCGAACCCGGTGCGAAGTCATCGGCTGTCCGCGCATGGTCGGCTTCGGCAGCATAGGCCGCACGCTTNGCNTNGTCTGNCTGNCTNTGCNCNGTCNGCTGTCNGCGCATGAGTCAGCACACCGCCTCCGGAACCGGTGCTGCCAAGGTACCGACCGGAGGAACCGGAGGCAGCACCCTTGGCGACGACATATATCCTTACACCAATCATGCCTCACCTCCTCTCTGCCGCAAAATCATCGGACACTCCTCCTCACGTACCTCCTGTGACAGTGAGCGGGTGTAAAACTCCACGCCCGGCAGGGCCGGATGCGTATAGCGTGCAAACCTTGAGGCGTAAGCCGGAGCTACGGTTATCGACAGCTCCTTGCGCGGTGCCGACACGTCATTATAATAGGCGTCCAGATACAGTGCCTCCGGTTTGGCTGTCCTCCGGCCGTCTGTCATGGCCGTCACAGGTGTGTTGTCGGCAAGATCAGTTACCGTACTGAGTGACGTGCGCTCCGTCACACCCAAAGCATTGCGTTCTGCAGCGGTCAATCCGGAGGTCAGCCCAAACGATATATCGTCCTTGCGGTTGACAAAATCACCCTGCACCTCGCTGACATACACAAGATCCTTACCCTCAAGCGTGGAGGTCCCGCCGTTGTTGCTGTACAACCGCACGGCAAAATCGGTGACATATATACTTGAGATCTGCGGCAGCAGCTCTATGGTGTCGGCTGACCACTTCTCGCGCCGGAACCATGTGCGGTGCCGGCGGGTGATAACGTCCCAGGTCTGATTAACCGGACCAAGGACCTTAAAGCATACCTTACCGCTTACCCCGTCGCTTTTGGCTATTTTAACGGCTATACCTTTGGCATCAATACCCATAGAGTAGCGCACGTTATCTGTCAGCTCATACTCCTGGCCTAATATATAGTCTCCCGTGCCGGGGTTGATGTCGAGAGTAAATGACTGTGCGTAATACTCGTCATCATTGGCACATGCCTCACATGACTTATACTGACGCCACTCATAGCTGACACTGCCGTCACCGTGCTGTGTGCCGACAACACACCTGTCACCCACAATCAGCATACAGGCAAGCACAGCAAAATTTGAAATCTTATCGTCCGACGAGCCTACAGCAGAGTAATAATACTCATACTTCTTAGGCATATACGGCAGCACCGGCAGCAGTCCCTCGAAGCTGTCTGTCTCCGGATATGCCGTCTGTATGTTTGCGGCCTCCGACATCCACCACTGCCGCAGGTAAAATCCCTGTGCGTCGTCAAACTTATTGAGATATACATTTGCGGCCGGATCTGTGTCAAATCCGGCTAAAAACCGGAGAGCCGACACACGGGCCTCCATAACCGGCACCATAGTTATCCGACCGCTTACGACGATATAATTAGTCGTTGCCTCATCCGCCGGCGACAGCGTGACAGCCTCAGCCCCGTTATACTCGGCTACCGGTATGGCGGCAAGCAGCTGCGTTTCGGTAGGCAGCGCCATGTCACCGGTCTTACCGTTACCGTAGACGGAGACCACCAGCGAGGTCTCTGTCTGGCGTGACGAGCTGCCCAGTCCGTCCGTAGAGTAATGATACTCGTCGGCAGTCCACTGTATCAGAGCCGCACCGATACCGGAGCGCAGCAGATTACCTGTTGCCTGCTGCCCCCTTGTGTTGGCTGTCTGCCTGGCATAGCCTACGATGTCAGATACGCCGGAGGCGTTAAATGTCCACTGCGGGTGTGTCATCACCTGTATATACCAGTCAGTACGTGTTATGTCAGGCAATGTGTACGTACCGGACTCAATGTCCTCCTGCGTACCGGTCAGTATGCCCCGGAAAGCAGTCTCAGCGCGGGCATGTGACTCCGAACCGTACTCTACCTCATCCTTAGGGCTATATTGCAGGTCGCGCAGATATAATTGGCGCACCACAAACGGAGATGTGATGTCGCTGCTGTCTAACGGCGAGTCAACAACCTCATCGACTACCTGCAGCTCGGCTGTCAGGGCAAGCTGACTATACACCTCACCCACCGACAGCTGCGCATCGTCACCGGCCACCGTATGTGCCGACAGCCCGATAAGCCGGGGCTGTGTCAGCATAGCCGGCTCCGACTCTCCCGGTACATACCAGGCAGCGGCACCCTGACGTATAGTCTCCCAGTTGTACAGGTACACCGTGTCGCCCTCCTGCACCGCATGGAGGTCAAGATATTTTAGTATTGCCGCCAGTACCTCCGCATCGGTCCATACCGAGTCCTCATTGGCACCTAAAAACGCCGACTCGCTCACACCGGCCCACAGCCAGGGGTCACGTCCGTCGGCCATAAGACGGGAGCGGTCCCACAGCACCGTCACACCCTCCGGCATGATATAATCCAATATTTCGCGCAGACTGATGACCTCAGCCGCTGACGATATGGCCGACCATGATCCCCAGGGGGTACCGGCGTCCCGGTAGCGGGTGTGACTCATGGCTGTCAGCAGATCCACACAGTTAATCTCCACCAGATTATACGTATCGCTGTACGGCTGGCTGTATGTCTGTGGCTCGATATAGCCGACAAACAGCACTCTGTCGTCCGCACGCACAGTCACCCGGCTGTCAGTGATGTCACGGGCAAACATATCGTCATGCCACCCCGTTGTCAGCAGCCGTATCACCGCAGAGCGGCATATCAGGGCATCAAAGGTATCGTTACCGTTGTCGGTCAAAGACACCGGAGACGGCGCAAACAGCAGACCATCCGCACCAATCTCACGGACAGGCGCAGGCGTACCGCCGGTCACAATCTCAACTGTAACCCTGCGGCCCGATATTGTTGTCAGGAAATCACCCGTGTACAGCATACCTCTATCCCTTAAAAGTTAAACCTGCGGCCTGATTTGCCGGCCACCCGCATGTAATTATCAATCACCCCCACAAGCCGTGATCCCTCGATTGTAAACGTCACGTTGCGCGGGGTTGTGTCTCCCGCCGTGTGGTCTATGATACCGCGCAGCCTGTCGAGCGGAGCCACTACCTCCGGATTACTGCCCGCACCGGCATACTCGCCCATGACACCGAGTGTCGGCCCGTAGATAACACCACCGGCGGCAAAATGCGGCACACTTGCCGCAACAGCCTCCAACCCGGCATCGGTAAGCGTCATCACAGGCACAACTACCGACTGACGCACCGTCTCAAAGTCCCTGAAGGTCTCCGAAACCCGGCTGACCGAGTGCGTGAGCTCGCTCATGAGCTGCGACACTCTGACAGATTCCGATACCATAACCTCATCGACGCTCTCTATGGAGCGCTGTATCGTCCGGCTGACCGTCTCCAGCCCCAGAACTGTCTCCGTCAGACGTGAGACAATACGCTCGCTGCCGCTGTCTGTCTCCGGGTGTGCCGAACCGACAACCACATCGGCTATCATACCGCGAAGCCTGTCGAGCGGTGCCACTACC
>JAAVDM010000005.1 GCA_014801815.1 Bacteroides sp.
GCTTCCTTAGCCGCTGTCAGCAGGTTTGTGGCAGAAGGAATACGGTTTTTCTCCATAGCCTCCGTACCGAGATAATAGTCGGCTATCATCGCATCGCGTGTGGGATGGTCGGGGTCATTGCCGGTGTAGAAACCTCTGACGGTTGACAGCAGGCTGTCGTTGTCAACGATACCGGTCAGTTTCCCTATTGTCACAAGGCGGTAGAGGGAGTGCCGGGCNCTGTCGGCAGTGGAGCGCGGACTTATCGAGTCAAGGAGCAGGGAGGCCGCTGCCGGGTCGGCTTCGAGCATCGAGTCGACACGGTCAAGGTTTCTACGAGCCGTGTCATTGCTGCACGCTGCTGCTGTCACGAGCAGGCACAGAAGAAGGTATATGAGATGACTGAAACGCATAACGTACTGTTTTAAGGTTGGGAGCTACGGTCGCAGACGACTGTCATAGCGCACACGGCNACAGCCTGCCANAACCANCCACAGGAGAGAGTAAACAAGAAATATTACCGGAAGAAGAGCAAATTTCATTTAATTAAATAAGTTGATGTCTGACACGGGCCAATGAAAAATTCCGTTCAGCCTGCAAAGCTACAACATTTTCCCGAAACAACAGGATATAGAAAAAAATTTTGTAATTTTGCATTTCTTAGAGTGAATTTACTCTTAACCTTGGCGTCATGGTATACAGATACGACTATTTAGTGATAGGTGGTGGCATAGCCGGCATGAGCTTCGCGCTCAAGGTGGCCGGTAAGGGTCACACAGTGGCAATCATAAGCAAGACCGAGCTTGACGAGGCCAATACCCGTTATGCGCAGGGCGGCGTAGCAAGCGTCACCAATCTGGAGGTTGATGACTTCGACAAACACATACACGACACGATGGTGGCCGGAGACTGGCTCAGTGACCCCGCCGCTGTCGCCAAGGTGGTACGNGAAGCCCCCGGNCAGATACGTCAGCTTGTAGAATGGGGTGTGAACTTCGACCGCCGGGAGGACGGTTCGTTCGANCTGCANCGTGAGGGCGGTCATTCAGAGTTCAGAATACTGCATCACGCCGACAACACCGGNGCAGAAATTCAGCGCGGCCTTGTGGAACAGATACGTTCCAATCCCAACATCGACATCTTCGAGAATCACTTCGCCGTCGAGATAATAACTCAGCATCATCTGGGTAAGGTTGTCACCCGACGNACGCCGGACATAACGTGCTACGGNGCATACGTGCTTGATGAGTTCAACGGTCGTGTCGACACCTTTCTCGCCAAGGTGACGCTTATGGCCACAGGCGGTGTCGGTGCTGTCTACACCACTACCACCAATCCGCTGATAGCAACGGGAGACGGTATAGCTATGGTGTACAGGGCNAAAGGTACGGTGAGCGATATGGAGTTCATACAGTTTCACCCCACAGCGCTCTATCANCCGGGCGACCGACCTTCGTACCTCATCACAGAAGCAATGCGCGGTTACGGTGCCGTACTGCGCAACCTTGACGGTGAGGAATTCATGCACAAGTATGACCCGCGTCTNTCGCTTGCTCCGCGTGACATCGTGGCGCGTGCCATCGACTCGGANATGAAACTACACGGTACAGACCACGTCTATCTCGACGTCACTCACAAAGACCCCGAGGAAACTCGCCGCCACTTNCCCAATATATANGAGAAGTGTCTCTCGATAGGCATTGATATCACCCGCGANATGATACCTGTAGCTCCCGCCGCCCACTATCTNTGCGGAGGTATCAAGGTTGANCTTAACGGCGAGTCGAGCATACGCCGGCTCTATGCAGTGGGCGAATGTAGCTGTACAGGCCTGCATGGAGGAAACCGTCTGGCAAGCAATTCGCTTATCGAGGCTGTAGTCTATGCCGATGCGGCCGCACGTCACGCNGAGAGTGTCATAGGCGGTTACGAACTGCGTCACGATGTGCCCGAATGGAATGACGAGGGCACGGTACACCCTGAGGAAATGGTGCTTATAAGCCAGTCGGAGAAGGAAGTAAACCAAATCATGGGCTACTATATAGGNATAGTACGCAGNGACCTGCGANTGAAACGCGCATGGAATCGCCTTGACATTCTTTATCAGGAAACCGAACAGCTCTTCAAGGCCAGCAAGCCTTCACGTGAACTTTGTGAGCTGCGTAACATTATACACATAGGCTACCTTATCATGAGGCAAGCCATGGAGCGTAAGGAGAGCCGCGGACTGCATTATACCGTCGACTATCCGCACCCCGACCACACACATTAAACTGATTTACTCCACTATGAAAAAGACCCTCCTGACGGCTATAGCCGCTGTCGCCATCATAGCCGCGGCATACGCGCAGGCTCCTAAAAGCCACGATGCGGCTGTAAGCCGGGGCNTGACCACATTCACTTCGCTGGTCAAGCAGATGGAACTCAATTATGTCGACTCTATCGACGTCGAGCAGAGTTTCAAGGCCGCAATAAACGCTTTTCTTGCCAACACCGACCCTTACACGGAATATTTTGATTCTGACGAGCAGGAAGCCATACACAAGATGACTACCGGCGACCTCGGTTACGGCGGTATCGGCAGCTATCTGCTGCAGCNCGACAGCAGTACCTATATATCGGCTCCGATGGAGGGAGCGCCGGCAGCNCGTGCAGGTCTGAAGGCCGGCGACAGACTGTTGCGTGTCGACACTATGGANGTGTCGCAAATCGGTGTCGAGGGTGTCACCAAAGTGTTGCGCGGAGAACCGGGCACAACGGTATCGGTAACGGTGCAGCGTCCTTTCGCCACGGACAGCATACTCACATTCAGCATCGAACGTGAGAAGTTAGCACAACCCAGTGTGCCATACGCGGCAGTACTACCCGACGGTACTGGCTACATACAGCTCACTTCGTTTATTGACAAATCACCTGATGAGGTGGAGGCGGCTCTGCGTAAGTTCAAGGAAGACCCGCGCTTCCGCAGTGTGGTGCTCGACCTGCGCGGTAATGGCGGAGGTCTGCTTGAAAGTGCTNTCGATATAGTCGGTTTCTTTGTACCTAAAGGCACGGAGGTGCTGCATACGAAAGGACGCGACAACCGTTCGGAAAGAACATACAAGACCACACGTACTCCGTTGCTGCCTGACATACCGTTAGCGGTGCTTATTGACGGCGGATCGGCGTCAGCTTCGGAGATTACGGCCGGGTCGCTGCAGGATCTTGACCGCGCTGTGCTCGTAGGNAGCCGCAGTTTCGGCAAGGGTCTGGTGCAGAGTACGCTGCAAATGCCATACGATGCACTGTTGAAGGTGACNACAGCCAAGTACTACATACCGTCAGGGCGTNTGATACAGGCCATCGACTATTCACACCGCAACCCTGACGGNTCGGTAGCCCGTGTNCCCGACTCGCTTACCAACGTCTACAAGACATTGCACGGCCGCGAAGTGCGTGACGGCGGAGGACTGACGCCTGATGTAGAGGTAGAGTGGGAAAAACTTGACCGACTTGTGTTCAATATAGTACGCGACAACTGGGCTTTTGACTANGCCACACGCTATGCCGCCGAAAACCAATCGATACCACCNGCTGAGGAATTTGAGATTACCGATGAGATATTTNCCGACTTCAAGAAGAGTATNGACCCGGAGCGTTTCAAGTATGATAAGGTGTGCGAGGAGATGATGAAAGACTTGCGTGAGGCGGCAGANCGCGAGGGTTACCTCAACGACGAGACACGCGAGCAGCTTGATGTNCTTGCAAAGCTGCTGACACACAATCTCGATCATGACCTCGATCAGAAACGGCANGCTATATCNACTTATCTCGGTGAGGAGATTGCATCACGCTATTACTATGACCGGGGTAAGATAATACAGAGNCTCCGCAATGACCCCGGGCTGGACAAGGCCCGCGAGATACTTAACTCGCCCGGAGAAATGCAGCGTCTGCTGACGGGCAAAGGTAAAAAATAAACAGACTACATGCAGCTTAAAGAGGCAGACTCACTGTTCGCCACACCGGCACGTATCAAAGCGCTGTCNGCNATGCTTGACAGTAATAACACTCGTCATATAACTCTCACCGGACTGGTAGGGAGCGCTCCGGCTATGCTCTTCGCCGGACTGCCGCGCCGTAAGAGCGGNCCTTTTCTGCTGGTGGCTGACGATATGGAAACAGCCGGCTATCTGTATCATGACNTGTGTCAGATCGCCGGTGAGGGAGAAGCGGCTATCTTCCCGAGCGGTTACAGACGTGATATAAAGTACGGGCAGATTGATGCGCCTTCGGTGATTCTGCGTACTGAGGTGCTCGACGCCTGGCAGAATGACAAAAGATTGCGCTGGGTGGTGACATGTCCGGAGGCNCTGGCCGAGAAGGTGCCTTCTGCCGATGACGTGTCACGTGATACGGTGCGTCTGCGTACAGGCGAGCGCATACAGATGACACAGCTTGCAGCGCGCCTGCGTGAACTGGGATTCAGTGAAACGGATTATGTCTACGAACCGGGACAGTTCGCAAAACGCGGTTCNATATTCGATGTCTATTCATACAGCAACGAACTGCCCTACCGTATAGACTTTTTCGATGATGAGATTGACTCGATACGTGTCTTCAATGTCGAAACACAGCTTAGTGAGCGTCGGCTCGATGAGATTGCTGTCATGGGCGCTACCCGTCCTGACGGNGACGGTGCCGTNTCGTTNCTGCATTTCATTGATGCACGCACGGTCGTATTGTGCCAGTCGGCGGCATGGCTGCTGCAGCGTGTNGGCGCCATAGCCTCGGAAACATTGTCNGAAGCTGTGGCTATCACCGATGAGGGCGACCGCAACGCAATGTCGAACGTAGTGGATTATGACAGTTTTGCCGAGCGGCTCGGCTCGATGAAGATAGTGCAGTACGGCACTTCAGCCGATACTGTCTCNCCTTATCATACNGATGCCTCGATGNCTTTCAGCTGCACGCCGCAGGCATTGTATCATAAGAATTTCGATATGATAGCCGAGTCGTTCACACGTCTGCTGGACGATGGCTACCGTATCATGATACTCAGCGACTCGCCATATCAGAACGAGCGTCTGCGCAGTATCTTCGCCGACCGTGGTGNNCGGATAGATTTTACTCCGGTCGACCATACCATACATGAGGGATTCGCCGACAACGAGCTGAAGGTGTGCTACTTCACCGACCACCAGATTTTCGACCGTTTCCATAAGTACAATCTGCGCAGCGACAAGGCCCGTAGCGGCAAGCTGGCGCTGAGTCTCAAGGAACTGGCCCAGATTGAAATCGGTGACTATATAGTGCATATAGATCACGGCATCGGACGCTTCGCTGGTCTGATTAAGACCGATGTCAACGGACGTCCTCAGGAGGTGATAAAACTCGTCTACCAGAACGATGATATAATTCTGGTAAGCATACATGCGCTTCACAAACTCTCNAAGTATCGTGGCAAGGAGGGTGTACCTCCTAAAATAAATAAATTAGGCAGCGGAGCATGGAACCGTCTGAAAGAAAAGACGAAGACCAAACTCAAGGATATAGCCCGCGACCTTATAAAACTCTATGCCGTGCGGCGCGAGGAGAAGGGTTTCGCATTCTCGCCCGATTCCTATCTTCAGCATGAGTTGGAGGCGAGCTTCATCTACGAGGATACTCCTGACCAGATTAAGGCTACACAGGCTATCAAGGCGGATATGGAATCGGCGCGTCCGATGGACCGCCTTGTGTGCGGCGATGTGGGTTTCGGTAAAACTGAAATAGCCATACGTGCGGCATTCAAGGCAGCTGTCGATTCAAAGCAGACAGCTGTGTTGGTGCCGACAACGGTACTGGCCATGCAGCATTACCATACTTTCAGCGAGCGTCTAAAGGATCTGCCGGTACGTGTGGAGTTTCTGTCACGTGCCCGCACCGCAAAAGAAACAAAACAGATTCTTGCCGACCTTGCAGCCGGTAAGATAGACATAATCATAGGTACTCACAAGCTAATCGGTAAGACGGTCAGCTTCAAGGACCTCGGTCTGCTGATAGTGGACGAAGAACAGAAATTCGGCGTCGCCGTCAAAGAGAAACTAAAACAGATGAAGGTCAATGTCGATACGCTCACTCTGTCGGCAACCCCTATTCCACGCACACTGCAGTTCTCGCTTATGGGTGCACGCGACCTCAGTTCGCTCAATACTCCGCCGGCCAACCGNNATCCGATAGTNACCACCGTAGCGGGTGCAGATGATGATATAATCNCTGAAGCAGTCAATTTCGAGTTGAGCCGCAACGGTCAGGTGTTCTACATCTCCAACCGTATCGACAATCTTACCCGTATCGAGGAACAGCTNCGCCGGCTCGTGCCGGGTGTGCGTATAGTGACGGCTCACGGACAGATGCCGGTAGAGCGTCTAGAAAAGGCTATCGAGGATTTTGCCAATCACGATTATGATGTGCTGCTTTCGACTACCATAGTCGAGAATGGCATAGATATGCCGAATGTCAATACTATCATCATCGATAATGCCCACCATTTCGGTCTCAGCGAGCTGCATCAGCTCCGGGGTCGTGTGGGACGCAGCAGTCGTAAGGCTTTCTGCTATATGCTGGTGCCNCCGTCTGTACCGCTTACACCGGTAGCCCGTCGGCGTCTGCAGGCCATAGAAAGCTTTTCCGACCTCGGCTCGGGCATACACATCGCCATGCAGGACCTCGATATACGCGGTGCAGGCAACCTGCTCGGTGCTGAACAGAGTGGCTTTATTGCCGATCTCGGCTACGAAACCTATCAGAAGATATTGCGTGAGTCTGTCACTGAACTCAAAACCGAGGAGTTCGGCGATACATTTACCGATGTCAATGCCGGTAAGGAGGAGGAGTTTACGGCTGATTGTACTATCGAAAGTGATCTCGAACTTCGCTTGCCGCCTGATTATGTGCCTCAGGAGAGCGAACGTATCAGCCTCTATCAGCAGCTCGATAATATGGAACAGCCTCAGCAAACCGAGGATTTCCGTACTCAGTTGCGCGACCGCTTCGGCTCGATACCTGATGTCACCGAAGAACTCATCAAGGTCGTTCCTCTGCGTATAGCTGCTCGGCGACTCGGTATCGAACGTCTTGTACTTAAGGGAGGCAAGATGCGTCTCTACTTTGTCAGCGATGATAACAAGGCTTACTATCGTTCGCAGGCTTTTGGTCGTGTACTCGCTTATCTCCNCGCTCATCCGCGCCGCTGTGAAATACGCGAGGTCAACAACCGCCGCTCTTTCCTGATTCACAAGGTTCCCACCGTAAGCATCGCTCTTGATATCCTTCACGAAATGGCCGATACCCCCCCTGCCTAATCCGATGCTCGACAAGTCGTTCGGCCCTCCTCCCCCAACAAACCGAAATGAGAGCGGTTCCATTCTNGCTATTCCACTAAAAAAGGACACANAATTNTNNNNANTCGANATCTTATCATAAATTCGNGCAAANNNAAAATCGGATTTTATAANTNGCACNANTTTATNATANATATTGAGAGAAAAATCACCCCTACTATCAAACGGGCTGCCGAATATTTTCCCGTTATTGTAGNCACCGGNCCACGNCAGGCCGGAAAAAATAGTGTAAGGGTTATAAAATACTGAGCGCCTNATTGTCCTTAAGGACAATCAGGCGCTCAGTATTTTATAACTTTGTGACTTTTATTCGACCGTTACAGATTTGGCAAGATTTCNTNGCATATCTACATCACATCCTTTATTGACTGCGATATGGTACGCCAGAAGTTGNAGCGGAATAGCGGCNAGTACAGGGGAGAGTGGCTCCGGCACGGCGGGTATCTCCAGNACGGCATCGACCATAGGGGGGATAATCGTGTCNCCCTCGGTGACGATNGCCACAACCGTACCTCCACGGGCCTTGACCTGCTGTATGTTCGANACTATCTTCTCNTGCAGCTCGTCCTGCGGNGCNATGAANATGACAGGCATGTTGCTGTCGATAAGGGCTATGGGACCATGCTTCATCTCTGCCGCCGGATAGCCTTCAGCGTGTATGTAGCTTATCTCCTTCAGCTTCAGCGCTCCCTCAAGTGCCGAGGGGAAATTGTAGCCGCGTCCCAGATAGAGGAAGTTGCGTGCGAAGGTGAAGCGCAGCGACAGCTCGCGTACGGCGCTGTCAAGAGCGAGGGTCTTCTCTATCAGCTCGGGCAGACGGTCGAGAGCATCTGCAATCTCCGCTACCTGTCCGGCACTGACCGTGCCCCTCAGCTGACCCACGGACAGGGCGAGCATGGCCAACACCGTCACCTGACCCGTAAAGGCCTTGGTCGACGCCACACCGATTTCCGGCCCCACGTGGATATAGGTACCGGTGTCGGCTGCCCGCGATATTGATGAACCTATCACATTACAGATTCCGTAGACGAACGCCCCGCTGCGGCGTGCCATACGCATGGCCTCAAGCGTGTCGGCTGTCTCACCGCTCTGTGACACAGCCACGACCATATCATCGGGGCCTAAGAGTGTCTTGCCGTAACGGAACTCCGAGGCGTACTCCACCGTGACGGGTATCTCGGCCAGTTCCTGGAACAGACGCTTGCCGATAAGGGCGGCGTGCCATGATGTGCCGCAGGCGGCTATGACGATACGGCGTACATTGCGGAAGCGTTCCCGGTTCTCCTCCACGCCGTTGAGATGAATGCGTCCCTCCACCACGCGACCGCGTATGCAGTCTCGTATGGTCGAGGGCTGCTCCATTATCTCCTTGAGCATGAAGTGCTCGAAGCCTCCCTTCTCAAGCTGAGACACCGACATGTCGAGTTCCCTCACCGCTATATCGGCCGGACGCGAGTCGAGATTGTATACCTCAAGGGGTTCGCCGCGTCTGATGACGGCCATCTCGTCATCGTTGAGATACACCACCTTGTTGGTGAACTCCACGATGGGCGATGCATCGGAGGCTATGAAATACTCCCCCTCGCCGATACCTATGGCCAGAGGACTGCTCTTGCGCGCTGTTATGAGTGTGTCGGGATTATCCCTCTCGATAACGGCTATGGCGTATGCTCCCACAACCTTGCGAAGTCCGAGGCGGACGGCCTCGGCCAGACTGCAGCCGGTCTGATCCTGAACGTATTCGATAAGCTGAACCAGCACCTCGGTGTCGGTATCGCTCACAAACGAGCAGCCCTGCTCAGTGAGCGCGTCACGTAGCACGGCGAAGTTCTCAATCGTACCGTTATGCACCAGCGCCAGCCTGCGTGATGCACTCAGGTGAGGGTGGGCGTTGGTCTCGTTAGGTTCTCCGTGTGTGGCCCAGCGTGTATGGGCTATCCCCAGTGTCCCCTCCGTGTCACGGTCGGCACAGTAGGCTTCCAGTTCACTTACCTTTCCGCGGTGCTTGTACACCTCAAGACGGCCGTCTTCATTCTCCACGGCCACTCCGGCACTGTCATAACCCCGGTATTCGAGCCGGTGAAGTCCCTTTATAAGTATCTCGTAGGCCTGACGTGGACCTATGTATCCTACTATGCCACACATAATGATA
>JAAVDM010000006.1 GCA_014801815.1 Bacteroides sp.
ATTTTTCCACAGACTCCCTGCTTTATGCAACCAATCGTGCTTTGGCTGCTCTTGGATCTGAACTCAATATCAATTTTGCCCATGCGGCTTAGTATAAATTAATTTTTACGACTTACTTATAATAATTAATTTATATTTATCACTTTTATAACCCAAATAAACTCTAAATAGCTCTAAAAAATTAATGAACATTTAAAACACAGCTATTTTTGAGGCGATTCGGATGAGGAACGAATAAAAAACTTTAGTGTTCAACTGAGTGACAGGTCTAAAGCGACCAAAAATAACAAGCTTTATGGCCCAAGATTCAAAGACTTTACTTGAAAAGATGTGTCGTTTAGTTCTTAGAACTACTTAAGATCATTTACATGATATAATAAAGAACAGGCCTATGACAAGACCTGTCCTTCTATGAAGCAATCCGATATGAGTGTCAAGATTGTTACTTAAGGCTTTTCACCCATTCGTTGAAATTGTTTTCCGTACTCTTATTGAGGATATTTCCCTCGGTAAAGTTGTAGGAGGGATATGTCTGTTTGAGAGCCTCAAAACTGGGATTGAGTCCGCTGGAATGAGCCGTAGCGAAGACAATTATCTCTTTATCCGAGAAATTATATGAGTCAAGAAATGTGTAAACCACAAGAGGAGCCTTGTCCCACCATACAGGAAAACCTACATATACTTTCTTATAAGGAGTGAGGTCAAGACCTGTCTTGATGGCCGGACGCATTTTCGGATTACGGTTTTCAACAGCACTTCGTGAGTTTTCATTTTCATAGTTGAGATCCGCCTCTGTATAAACTTCTTCGGGAACTATCTCATAAAGCGTACCTCCAGTAGCTTCTGATATTTCCTTAGCTGCTTTCGCGGTTGTACCGGTAGCGGAATAATATGCTACGAGTATTGTGGAATCAGCAGGTGCGGCTTCAGCCACATCTGTGGCAGTTTCTGCTGTGTTTTTGCTTCCGCAGCCTGTAAACAGCATTCCGGCTGCTAAGGCCGTCATTAAAAAATACTTTTTCATACCGTCTGATAAATTTAAATCGACTTTCGCAAGCATAAGTCTATGTTTATAAGTTCAAAGGGTTTAGATGTTAAAGATGTAATGATACAATTTAACTACCTTGACAGATTAATCTCTGATTAACCAAGCCATTATATACCTAAATTTCAAACATATAAGCGTCTACTTATTCTTGCTATATAAACATTTTTCAAGTCTTCAACAGGCAAATATATACATAATAGCTATAACAGCCAAATTAAAATCGGCATTGTATATTATTTATTATCTGTCGTATTATCTCAATACCCCGATACTTATATCCGACTTATTTTTCATATTCCAAGATTTAAATACTGAATTTTTTCACATTCTGTAATTTTACACTATGTCCAACTTTCAGTAACTTTGCTTTTGCAATTCACTTTCCAGAACACAGATACAGTGTGACAATAAATTGCGGACTGAGAAAACGAAAAAGAATGGAAAATTTTTTAGAGAAATATTCTGATACGGATAATTGTCCGGTCAGGAATGTTGTGGCAAGATTCGGCAATAAATGGTCATTGCTCATTCTGCTCATACTTTCAGATATTGAAGTCGTGAGATTTTCAGACTTTATCAAGGTGATGCCGGATATTTCATCAAAGGTGCTGTCAAAAGAACTCAAGGTGCTTGAAGCCGACGGTCTGATAGACCGTAAGGCATACGCAGTCATACCTCCTAAAGTTGAATATACACTCACTAAAAGAGGGAAATCACTAATTCCGCTGATAGTACCTATTGTAGAGTGGGCAAAGGATAATATGAAGCCTATCCGAAATTCACGGAATGATTATAAGCCGGGATAAATTTACAGGACTGAACCTATAAATATCCCTCCACTGTTTTAGTTCATGGAATAACATCTGAATATAAGTAGCTCTTAGATTAAATTTACGTAACAAATGGAAGAAATCAGAATTGACGTAACAAAGCAGACTGACGAAGAACTGGCGCTTGCCACCAGACACGCACAGCTTATCTTCAGGTTTAATCATACGTTACCCGGGACTGCGGAATATACCGAACTTATGCACAGTATATTTCCGACAATGGGAGAAGGCAGTGTCGTAAACACCCCACTCACAGCCATCAGACCCCATAAGGTAACTATCGGCAAAAATGTTGTGGTGATGCCGGGTTGTCTGATGATGTCGGCAGGCGGAATTACGATTGAAGACGGTGCAATGATAGCGGCAAATGTGCAGCTCATATCTAACAATCATGACCTATACGAGCGTCAGGTTATAACATGCCGACCGGTGCATATCGGAAAAAAAGCATGGATTGGTGCCGGTGCCACTATCCTACCCGGTGTGACTATCGGAGACAATGCTGTAGTTGGAGCTGCCAGTGTCGTGACCAAAGATGTGGCACCTGACACTATCGTAGCAGGCAATCCGGCAAAACTTATCAGACACATTCCGGCTCTTTCGAATTGTAACAGCGGTGACGGAGAGGAACATGTACAGCTTGGTCTTGACAGTTGTGGCGACTGAACAACTCCCAATCCAAAACAGACATTCTGCCGGGCTACGGGTATTAGCTCCCACCCCGGCAGAAACAGAATCTATTATGATGTAGCCTTTTCCACAAGTGTCGCAAAGACAATTCCGGAAATATCTCCTATTATCCGTTCGGTTTGTTCCATATCGTAGGCGGAATCGGATATAAAGACGGCGATAGAATAACCGAAGGTATCGGAGAGAAAGACATAGCCTGCGTCGTTAACAGCTATAATCCGGTCTTGTGCGTTTTTGTCGCCGGTACCTGTTTTATGACCGAGGCGGATATTATTGCAGGCAGTCAACGGCGCCGGCAGACGGTTAAGGCCGGTTTTACAAGTCAGCATAATCGAGGCTATCGTTTCGTGCAATGGAGAATCACGGTACATCTCCTGTCTGTAAAATCTATCAAACAGAGCTGCCATCTCAACAGGCGTGGAAGTGTTACGATAGCACAGATTTAAGTCTTGGTGCATCTCGTCTTCAGTAGAAGCAATCACAATATCACCATAACCTAAAGTCTTCATCAGACTATCCGCAACAGCAGGGCCACCGATAATACCGAACAGTATATCACAGGCATTATTGTCACTCTGACTGAGAGAATATTCCAGAATTTCGGACAGTGGCAACCGAACATCCCTGATTCCGTATCTGTCACGCATCGGACTCCATGTGTTTTCCTTCAAGTCACCGGCCTTCACTGCGATAGTATCTGAAACAGTAATCCCATTCCACACACAATAGTCGGCCACAGCAAGCGCCTGTGGAAACTTGTAAACACTCAGCATAGGGAAGTCACGCCTACCGTTTACCTCAACAGTATCCCTGCCGTTAACTATTACAGCGATTCCTATATGTGCATCTTTTTTGTCAGCTATATAGGCTTGCAGTTTTGTTTCCATTTCCGGATAACGGTTATCTGTACGTACAACCACCTCATCATAGTCTTTCGAAGAGACGCCGGCACTGCCATAGGCTATAATGACACCGACAAGACTACTGAGGAGCAACAGGAGAATTTTCTTCATTATCGTGCTTGTTAATTGAAACAATGCGAAATTAACTAATTTGTCTCAACCGACCTTACATTCTTGAGAAAATTTTCAGACGGCCTTCAAGCATACAATAAGCCCGCTGCGATAATAAAGGTGTCAGGTATTCATCCTCTTGGAGGATGAATACCTGACACCTTTATTTCAGAAATCAGAATAGAAGTAACTTACTTACGCATCATTACCTTGCTCGTTCTGACAGTGCCGTCAGACATGACTGCACGACGCAGTACTACCGAACCGGCAACAGGTCCTGAGAGGCGACGTCCGGCAACATCGAAGTATTCTTCAGATACCACAGAAGCACCGCTTATGCTCTCAACAGAAGAATTAGGTACTTCGACAGTTACAATCTCACTTTCACCACGAGCATCACCGGCGATATACACTGCCCGGACTCCTATGGTAAAGATGTTCTTATTACGGAATGCAATACCGTGGAAGTCACCTGAAGCATAAATATCATCATTATCGGAGAACGAGGCAGGTACATCAGTCATTGACTCTATACCGTATGCAGCAAGAGAGGGGAATTCCTCTGCTGTCAGCGGATAAAGTTCGCCATTGACGAATATATTATAATAGACATTGCTGTCAATAAGCAGCTGGCCTATCTCATTCTCGGCAAAAAGAATGAACTCAATACAGCAAGAATAATTATCGTCAAATTCGCTTACAGAATACACATCCTGTATCTGCGGCGCCAACGGTGCATAGTTAGTAATTTCACCCTGACTGTATATACGGTCTACGGAATAATACTCACATGGTGTGACATCGCTATTACCGAAATTAAAGATCATTACAGCAAAATGCTCATCATCTGTCACAGGAGTGTAAACATTAGTTTCGGCATCATATACCAGTCTGAGCGGTTCCTCGTCAAGAAGTATTTCAATCATGTTGCAACCCCATGACTCGTCATAGTATTCACGTCCTAAACCATTCATCATGAAGATGTAATAGTTATAGAACTGTCCCATAAACTGGTTAGTCGGAATACTGAGTGTCTGGGTGTCAGCATCAAAAGTACCTTTTACCACGGCGTCCGGCATAGCCATCGATATACCTTTAAGATAGGCATCGCTACCGTCGAAGCCTATAGCCATCGGACGCAGTACGGTATGATCCCAGCCAAAAATTTCATCGGCAAGCACGTATGTGTAATTGAAGTTCACACCTTCAGGTACCTCAGTCTTCTTGACATCAAATGGTTTGAGAATGAGTTCACACTCTCCGTAACCCTGCCAGTTACCGTTGGCAGTGACTGCGCCGAGCATGTAATCATAATCCATGATATAGTTACCATCCTCATCTTTCTCAAAGGTGATTGTGCGCGTATTCTCTGAAGGAACGAAAGTGATAAAATATTCATCCTCGGTCTCTACCTCTGCATATTCCAGAACGTCGACGTAAAGGTCTATTGCAACACCGGACTCTTCATCTTCAAAACGATATAGCGGCTGTGGAAATTCAAAGGTTATACCCTCATCAGTAAGTTTACCTTTGATATATGTATCCCACTGCAGACGGCTTATAGGATTCTTGAGATAGAAATCACCATCATCTGTCACTACAGCTTCGTATGCCAGACCGTCCCATTCCTCCTGCATAACTTCGCCGTAATCTACAAAGAAGGAGAATGACTGACCGCACATTGTCAGTTTTTGTCCTGCAGGTGGTGTCGTAATGACGTCAAAGTTATCCGCCTCACGTGCCGGTGCCTTTCTTGCTGCAAGAGAGGTTGCGGGCAGTTTACCGAATACTTTGGCACGGTTCGTTTTCATACCGGCTGCTTCGTTACCGTCAGCACGGAACGATACACCCTTACCGGACATCTCAGAAATCGGTAATGTCGTTTCCGGATTAACTGTGAATGCACCGGCAGTCATCACACCAACCAATGCCATTCCCATAAATGAGTAAAATTTTTTCATGTCACGTTAGCTTGTTAAATTAGTAATATTGAATATAAAGCTTTGTCAATCTGCAAATCGCTTCTTTGAATAATCTTTATTAATACATATTCGACCACAAAGATAATTATTTTTAATAAATTCTATCTTATTTTATCAAGTAGTTCTTAAAAATTAATGAACACATAAAACGCAGTTATTTTTGAGGCGATTCGGACGCGGAGCGAAGGAGAATACTTCAGTATTCGACTGAGTGACAAGTCTGAAGCGGCCAAAAATAACAAGTTTTATGGTTCAAGATTCAAAAACTGTAACTGAAAACATATATCGTTTAATTTTTAAGAACTACTTATCAATATACACAAAAAAGTTTCGGGCAGCCATTTTTTGATAAAATGGCTGCCCGAAACTTTCTGTAAGTAATTCCAAAGAAAACTATTTCATAGTTCTTTTACAGTTAAATTTACAGACGATTCTTATACATATCCTCATAGTAGCGTTGATAGTCACCGGAGGTTATGTTGTCCATCCACTCCTGATTGTCAAGATACCAGCGGACTGTCTTCTCGATACCCTCCTTGAACTGAAACGAGGGTTCCCAGCCGAGTTCCGACTGGAGCTTGCGCGAGTCGATGGCGTAGCGCATGTCATGGCCGAGACGGTCGGTGACGTAGGTTATCAGTCGCTCCGACTGTCCCTCGGGATTACCCAACAGACGGTCAACGGTCTTTATAATAACCTTTATCAGATCGATGTTCTTCCATTCGTTGAAGCCGCCGATATTATAGGTCTCGGCTACCTTCCCCTTATGGAAGATAAGGTCTATGGCACGCGCATGGTCCTCGACGAACAGCCAGTCACGCACATTCTCGCCCTTACCGTATACAGGAAGAGGCTTACCCTTACGGATATTGTTGATGAAAAGCGGTATCAGTTTTTCGGGGAACTGATACGGACCGTAGTTGTTCGAGCAGTTGGTCACGAGCGTGGGCATTCCGTAGGTATCGTGGTATGCACGCACGAAATGGTCACTCGATGCCTTCGATGCCGAATAGGGTGAGTGGGGGTTGTATTTAGTAGTCTCAACGAAGAACTCCGTGCCGTAGGCCATATCCTCCTCGCTCGAAGCCTTTGTGGTGAACGGTGCCGGCACACCTTCAGGGTGTGTCAGCTCCAGTGCGCCGTACACCTCGTCGGTCGAGATATGGTAGAACAGCTTGCCNTCATACTTCTCCGGCAGTGACTCCCAGTATTCCTTNGCGGCCTGCAGCAGAGCNAGAGTACCCATGACATTGGTGCGTGCGAACGTGAACGGATCCTTTATCGAGCGGTCAACATGACTCTCGGCCGCGAGATGTATTATTCCGTCTATCTCATATTCTCTCACCACACGTCTCATCTCCTCAAGGTCGGCGATGTCAGCGCGGACGAAAGTATAGTTGAGGCTGTCCTCGACGTCCCTGAGATTGGAGAGATTACCGGCGTATGTGAGCTTGTCGAGATTGAGAATGCGGTAATCGGGATATTTATTGACGAACAGCCGCACGACATGACTGCCGATAAAGCCTGCACCGCCTGTAATGAGTATGTTACGTTTCATGGTAATAGTATTTTCAATTTCCGGCAGATTTAAGATTGCCTATACACACTCTCAGTGAATCAGTCCAGTATGGCACTTTCAGACCGAACGTATTCCTGAATTTCGTCTTGTCAAGCACCGAGTACGACGGACGTGTCACAGGTGAGGAAAACTCGTCACTGTGACACGGCAGTATGTCACACTCCCTGTTACCCGCTATCTCGGCTATTACCTTAGTAAAATCATACCACGAGCACACACCCTCATTCGAGTAGTGATAAATCCCTTCGTTACCTTCATATCTCCGATTCTCAATTATATGGAATATAGCATCCGCCAAGTCCTGAGCGTATGTGGGTGTGCCGCACTGGTCAAAGACAACCTTCAGCTGAGGCTTCGTGGCAGTGAGATCAAGCATCGTCCTCACGAAATTCTTCCCCGTCTCCGAGTAAAGCCATGCCGTACGGAAGATCAGTGCCTTCACGCCGCTTTCGGCTATAGCCTGCTCTCCGTGAAGTTTCGTCAGCCCGTAGACTCCCGTCGGATTAACCGGTTCCTCCTCCGTGCGCGGTGTATTACCTTGTGAACCACCGAAAACATAGTCGGTCGATACGTGTATCAGCGTGCCTCCGTTCTCCTTCACCGCCTCAGCAAGATTCCGCACGGCTGTGGCATTGAGAAGTTCGGCAAACTCCGCGTCACTCTCAGCCTTATCGACATTAGTGTAAGCCGCGCAGTTGAGAATGACCTTAACGTCATTCTCCTTCACCATTTTCCTGACAGCATCCGCATCGGTGATGTCGAGTTCGGTAACATCAGTGAAGATATATCTGTCCGCTGATCCCTGCGCAGCCTTACGCATCGCCATGCCCAACTGTCCGTTGGCTCCGGTAACTAATATGTTCTTGTCTTCCATGATTCGTCAAAGAATGGTGAGTCAAATTCACTCAGAAGAGGGTGCTTTCTGTCCTTGTCCGACAGTATCGCCTCCTCAGGACTTATCCCCCAGTCGATACCTAATGACGGGTCAAGAATAGAGATACCTCCGTCAGCTTCGGGACAGTAATAGTTATCACACTTGTACTGGAAGACAGCCGTATCGCTCAGCACTGCGAAGCCGTGTGCGAAGCCTCGCGGAATAAAGAACTGACGGTGATTGTGCTCCGTCAGAAGACAGCTGACATGTCGACCGTATGTCGGCGAACCTCTGCGTATATCAACAGCCACATCAAGTACAGAACCGCGCACACATCTCACTAACTTTGCCTGTGCGTGAGGTGGCCGCTGAAAATGAAGTCCCCGCATCACTCCGCGTGACGAACATGACTCATTATCCTGCACGAAATCCACACGCCCGACAAGCTCATCAAAGGCTTTCTTATTATAGCTCTCAAAGAAGTAACCACGCGCATCGGTGAACACACGCGGTTCGAGGATTACCACTCCCTCTATATCCGTCTTTATAACATTCATAACTCTCCCGCTTACTTAAGATTTCCTGTTGACCGGATTCTATCCTCCAGTCAGTCGAATTTCTGAAGATTCTCCTCATCGGCTATCTTCATCAGATACTGTCCGTACTGGTTCTTCAGCATCGGACGGGCAAGCTCACGCAGTCTCTCAGCCGTTATCCACCCGTTGGTGTAAGCAATTCCTTCGAGACACGCTATCTTCAGGCCCTGACGCTTCTCCAGTACCTCAACATATATCGAGGCCTCGGCAAGCGAGTCATGTGTGCCGGTGTCGAGCCATGCGAATCCTCGCGGTAGTGTCTGGACCTTCAGCTCTCCGTCCTTAAGGAACTCCTGATTGACCGTCGTAATCTCAAGTTCTCCGCGTGCCGAAGGCTTTATCCGCTCAGCCACCTTCACCACCTTATTGGGATAGAAATACAGACCCACAACAGCGTAATTGCTCTTCGGATGCTCAGGCTTCTCCTCTATCGACAGACAGTTACCTTCCTTGTCGAACTCGGCCACTCCGTAACGCTCCGGATCATTGACCCAGTATCCGAATACCGTAGCCTTACCGTCCTCCTCGGCTGTCCTGACAGACTCCTTCAGCACCTCCGAGAAACCGGCTCCGTGAAAGATATTGTCTCCCAACACCAGACACGCCGAATCATCGCCGATAAACTCCCTGCCGATAATGAATGCCTGTGCCAGTCCGTCAGGACTCGGCTGCTCTGCATACGTCAGCCTCACACCGTAATCCGAACCGTCACCCAACAGTCGCTTGAACCCAGGCAAATCCTGTGGTGTAGAGATAATCAGTATATCCCTTATCCCTGCCAACATCAGAGTCGAGACAGGATAATACACCATCGGCTTATCGTATATCGGTAGCAGCTGTTTCGATACACCTTTCGTTATCGGATACAACCGTGTGCCGGAACCTCCGGCAAGTACTATTCCCTTCATAAGTAATATGAATTAATTTTATTAGTCCCGGCGAAATATATCACGGGTATAAACCTTATCGACTACATCATCAAGACAGGGATCATATCGGTTCGCTATTATGGCACGTGCCTGTTCCTTGAATTTTTTAAGGTCATTCACCACACGTGAACCGAAAAACGTAGTCCCGTCCTCCAGTGTCGGCTCGTAGATGATAACCTCTGCTCCCTTCGCCTTGATACGCTTCATCACTCCCTGTATCGATGACTGCCGGAAATTATCTGAGTTAGACTTCATCGTCAGCCGGTAAACTCCAACCGTACACCGCCGCTCATTCTCCGAACTATACTGACTGTTATCCGAATAATAACCCGCAAGCCTAAGTACCTGGTCGGCGATGAAGTCCTTGCGCGTACGGTTGCTCTCAACAATGGCACTCATCATATTCTGGGGCACCTGGGCGTAATTGGCTAACAGCTGCTTGGTGTCCTTCGGAAGACAGTACCCGCCGTAACCGAACGACGGATTATTGTAGTGAGTACCGATACGCGGGTCAAGACCAACGCCCTCTATAATGGCACGGGCATCAAGACCCTTGACCTCGGCGTATGTGTCAAGCTCGTTGAAATAGCTTACACGCAGCGCCAGATACGTGTTGGCGAACAGCTTGACGGCCTCCGCCTCCTTCATGCCCATATACAGAGTCTCTATATCCTCCTTCTCCGCTCCCTGCTTCAGCAAATCCGCAAACGTATGCGCAGCCTCACTCATACGCTCTATATCCGTCACCGATTCGATAGCTGCATTCTCCTCCGCAAACCGTTCATCATCTATTATCTTCGGTATGCCGGCTATGATACGGCTCGGATAGAGATTGTCATACAGTGCCTTCGACTCACGCAGGAACTCCGGAAAGAACAGCAGATTGAACTCTCTCACTCCCTTCGCCGCATATCTCACATAAAGACTCCGGCAGTACCCCACCGGTATGGTCGACTTGATGACCATCACAGCCCCCGGATTCACCGACAGTACAAGGTCTATCACATCCTCGATATGATGCGTGTCGAAGTAATTCGTCTGCGGGTCATAGTTCGTCGGGGCTGCTATTACCACGAAATCAGCATTCCGGTAAGCCGTGGCTCCGTCAAGCGTCGCTGTCAGATCCAGCTCCTTCTCCGCAAGATACCTCTCTATATATTCGTCCTGTATCGGCGACTCCCTCCGGTTTATTCTCTCTACTTTCTCCGATATCACATCCACTGCTGTCACCCGGTTATGCTGTGCCAACAGTGTCGCTATTGACAAACCTACATAGCCCGTACCGGCTACCGCTATATTGTATCTCTTCATTACTTTTATTCTCAACTGGATTACAGATTATAGTATTCCTTAAACCACGCTACCGTACGGTTGATACCCTCCTGAAGGTCCGTATCCGGCCGGAATCCCGTAGCCTCAGCAAGTGCCGACGAGTCGGCGTATGTCTGATAGACATCGCCCGGCTGCATAGGTAAGAACTCCTTGCGTGTCTCACGACCTGTTGCCTTCTCTATACAGGAGATATAATCCATCAGACGGGTCGGACGCTGATTACCGATATTATAAATTCTGTATGGGGCCGAAGAACTGGCAGGGTCCGGTTCAGCAGCGTCCCAGTTCCGCTCTCCCTCCGGTATAACACCGGTGATACGCACTATGCCCTCGACTATATCATCGATATAGGTAAAATCACGCAGCATGTCACCGTTATTGAAGACCTTTATCGAACGGTCATGAAGAATAGCGTCCATGAACAGAAACGGTGACATGTCAGGCCGTCCCCACGGACCGTAGACAGTGAAGAAACGAAGTCCAGTCGTCGGCAGTCCGTACAGCTGCGAATAGGCATGGGCCATCAGTTCATTGCTCTTCTTCGTGGCCGCATAAAGACTCACAGGGTGCGCTATGCCGTGATGTTCCGAAAAAGGAACCTGTCCGTTCAGTCCGTAAACACTCGACGACGAGGCGTACACAAGATGCCTCACTCCGTTATTACGGCACCCCTCCAGAACATTGATGAAGCCGTCAATATTACTCTCTATATAAACCTGAGGATTGGTGATGGAATATCTCACGCCGGCCTGTGCCCCGAGGTTGATGACCACGTCAAACTCCCCGTTGGCAAACAGCATCTGCATTGCCTCTCGGTCCTCAAGATTCATACGGATAAAACGTAAGCCCTCATAACGCCCGGACTGCGTGAACTTATACCACCCTATCTCCTCCTTCCTGATACCGAGTTCCGAAAGCCTTCCATACTTCAGCTCCGGATCATAATAGTCATTGATATTGTCAAGTCCTACAATTTCCGCACCCTGTTCAGACAATCTCCTACACACTGCTGAACCTATAAATCCGGCCGCACCGGTAACAAGTATCTTCATATACTATCTTACTTACTCAACTCCCGATAAATTCTGAGATGAGTTTCCACTACTTTATCAATAGAAAATTCCTTTTCAGCCTTCTCCCTTGCCGCACGACCCATTTTCTCTCGTAATTCCGGAGAGATTATAAGTTTACGTAGATATGACGATAACGATTTCACATCACGGGGTTTTATTTTAAAACCATTTATACCTTCATCAACCACATCACGACACCCCGTAGAGTCGCATGTAACAATTGGGCGTCCTACAGCACTTGCCTCAATAAGCGACCTCGGTACACCCTCACGATAATATGAAGGGAACGCCATAATATGACTCTGTGCAAGTAATTCCTTTACATCATTACGTTCACCAAGGTAGCATATATATTTATTGTCACAGAGGCTTTGTAATTCCTCAAGTGAGAGACCGGATTTATTAGGTGTAGTTCGACCGCACAACAGAAACTGTACACTGTCCTCAAAATCATTTCTTAACAATTCCGCTGCAGCTATAAGATCCAATACCCCTTTCTCCTTTACCATACGCCCGGTAAATATTATCTTTAGCGGTCCTTTTTGTGGAGGCGAACAATAGGCATATTCTTTTAAATCCACTCCCGATCCCTTAGTAAACTCAATCTGCTCTTCGCATACAACCGAATAACGCCGCATAATTTCAAGATCATCGTTATTCTGAAAAATAACCTTAACTCCCGGTCTTCTGTTGGAATACTTCATCGTAGCTAACACTCCATGTGTCATGAGTGAAATATGGTTATCATTAAACAGACCACCCAAGCCACTGACGGCATTTACTATTCCCGGTACTTTAGCAATACGTCCTGCAAACCCACCCCACAAAATATTCTTCAGTCCAACATGATGCACTATATCCGGCTTATCACGATGGTAAAGCGACAGCAAAAAATTAAAAGTATGCCATTCCTGAACCAGATTCATACCCGTAGGATTTATCGGCAACTCCAATACTTTTAATCCTAACTTCTTTATAGCATCTAATGAACCCGTATCTTTAGCGATAATAGTAACATCATAACCTTCCTTAACAGCCGCCAAAGCTATATCTTTACGGTGAGAAAGAAAAAAGCGGTCTTCATTGACCACCATAAACAGTTTAGGCATAATTTTAATCAAGATGATAAGTACCCAAAATCAAAATTGAGTAATTAAAGACAAGTAAAATTATTCCATTGTAGGAACTTCTATTTTTTTAATTAATTTAGCAGGTACACCTCCGTAAATACCCCCAGCATAAATATTTCCTTTTACGACAGCCCCAGCTGCAATTATAACTCTATTGTTAATTTCACAAGGACCTATTATTCGGACTCCACAACCTATCCATACATCATCTGATATACATATTGGAGTCATCAGAAGTGGGTTATATTTAATTGGTAACATAAGATCTTCATATCCGTGACTAAATGAAATAAGTGAACAAGAATGTGCTATGGAAACATTACTACCTATTTTAATCCCTCCTACAGCATCTATATAACAAAAAGAATGAATAC
>JAAVDM010000007.1 GCA_014801815.1 Bacteroides sp.
GACTCTAATGGTTCGCCTGATAATAGGCGACTGACTATATTCAGCCGCTCTTCAAAATTATGGTGTCTATACATAAAGCACCCCAAAAGTTTTGTGTCTAACTTTTGGGGTGCAGTTCAGAAACCGGTGCAGGGGGTGTTGTCTTACAGATAAATGAGGAAGTAAGTAGCTCTTAAGGAACTCTTAAAAATAAGATGATATATAGTTTGAGTTACAGTCTTTGAATCCTGAACTATAAAACTTGTTATTTCTGGTTGCTTCAGACTTTTCACTCAGTCGGATACTGAAGTATTCTCCTTCGCACCGTGTCCGAATCGTCTCAAAAATAACTGCGTTTTATATATTCATTAATTTTTAAGGACTACTTAAAAAAATATTGGCTATATATGGTGAAATCGGAGAATTATTTTTAACTTTGTTGAGACTAACCGCCGCAGGCCCCGGTACCGGATAAACATAGAACCGGAAGAGACGGAGCCTGTACGGCCTGAGCATAAAATCCAAACCCTATCCTATGGCAGACCAACAAGCAATTCATGAAGCGCTGAAATCGAATTTCGGATTCGATAAATTCAAGGGTAACCAGCTCAAAATCATCGAAAGCCTGCTCGACGGCAAGGATGTCTTTGTGCTCATGCCCACGGGAGGAGGCAAGTCGCTGTGTTATCAGCTGCCTGCTCTGATGTCGGACGGGGTGGCCATTATCATCTCCCCGCTGATAGCGCTGATGAAAAATCAGGTTGATGTCATGCGCCACTATGGCGAGGACGACGGAGTGGCTCACTTTCTGAACTCCTCGCTTACCAAAGGAGCTATCGATCAAGTGAAGGCCGACATTACCGCCGGGCGTACCAAACTACTCTATGTGGCTCCCGAGTCGCTGGCCAAAGAGTCGAACATCGCCTTTCTGAAGTCGGTCAAAATTTCATTTTACGCTGTCGACGAAGCCCATTGTATATCGGAATGGGGGCATGACTTTCGTCCCGAGTACCGCCGCATACGCCCCGTCATACAGGAGATTGGCGTACACCCGGTGATAGCCCTCACAGCCACAGCCACACTTAAGGTACAGCATGACATACAGAAGAATCTTGGTATGCTGGGTGCCGAGGTATTTAAGTCGAGCTTCAACCGTCCCAACCTCTTCTATGAGGTACGCCCCAAGACACGTGATGTAGACCGTGATATAATACGTTTTATACGCGCACAGGGAAACAAATCCGGCATAATATACTGCCTGTCGCGTAAGCGTGTCGAAGAGCTGGCCGAGGTGCTGAGAGTGAACGAGATTTCGGCCTTACCTTACCATGCGGGCATGGACTCTGCTACACGTTCTGCGAATCAGGACGCTTTTCTACAGGAAGAGGTCAGCGTCATAGTGGCTACGATAGCCTTCGGTATGGGCATAGACAAGCCCGATGTGCGTTATGTCATACACTACGACCTCCCCAAGAGTCTCGAAGGTTATTATCAGGAGACCGGGCGTGCGGGTCGTGACGGAGGTGAAGGAAGGTGTGTGACCTTCTACAATCGTAAAGACCTCATAAAACTCGACAAGCTCATGCAGAGCAAGTCACCGGCCGAGCAGGAGATAGGGCGCCAGCTCCTTGCCGAGACAGCCGGCTACGCCGAGTCATCGGTATGCCGGCGACGTATTCTATTGCATTATTTTGGTGAAACATACACAGCCGACAACTGCGGCAACTGCGACAATTGTTTAAATCCTAAAAATCAAGTGGAAGCTAAAGACGAACTTTGTGCCGTCCTTGAGACGGTTATGTCTACAAAAGAAAGGTTCAAAGGCGATTACCTTATCAACGTGCTGACCGGACGTCGCACTGATGAGGTGAAATCGTATGGTCATGATGAACTCGACGAATTTGGCTCGTTGCCTGACAGCGATGAGAAATTCCTCAGTGCTGTAATACGCCAGGCTGTGATAGCCGGCTATCTGGCACGTGACGTCGAGAATTACGGGATACTGAAAATTACACCTCAGGGTAAGAAATTCCTGAAAAAACCTGTGTCGTTCAAGGTGGTCGAGGATACCGACTACAGCGATGTCGATGCCGATGTGCAGATGAAGAGCGGCGCCTCCTGTGCAGCCGATCAGGAACTGTACTCCATACTCAAGGACCTGCGCAACAAACTGGCTCGTCAGCTCGACCTGCCTCCTTATGTCATATTCCAGGAGCCAAGCCTTGAAGCGATGGCCACTACTTATCCCATTACTCTGGAAGAACTTCAGAACATTCCCGGAGTAGGTGCCGGCAAGGCTACCCGTTACGGCAAGGAATTTGTCAAGGTCATAAAGCGTCATGTCGAAGAGAACGAAATAGAACGTCCGGAGGATATAAGAGTGCGTCAGGTACCCAACCGCAGCAAGCTCAAAATCTCTATCATACAGGCTATCGACCGTAAGATAGACCTCGAAGAGCTGGCTGAGAGCAAGGGTCTGGAGTTTAACGAACTTCTCGACGAACTCGAAGCTATCATTGATGCCGGTACGAAAATCAATATTGACTACTTCCTCAATGAGATTATCGGTGAGGAACAGCAGGAGGAAGTCATGGATTACTTCCGCGACAGTCAGGAAGACGACCTGGAAGCAGCGATACAGGATCTCGGCGACGAATACTCTGAGGAGGAGATACGTCTGTTGCGTATAAAGTTCATGTCGGAGATGGGTAACTGAGCCGTGAGAGGCAATCTTGACAGGCACTTATAATTTTTCAACCCTAAAGTCGTTAGGTTATTTAGATAACAACAACACATGAGATGAAAAATAAACTGATTGCGGGAGCCGGACTGGCTGCGTGTCTCGGAGCATGGGCCGCCGATCCTGTCATTATGACCGTCAACGGTGTCGACGTCCCTAAGTCTGAATTCGAATACCTCTATCATAAGAACAGTCAGCAGCAACTGTCACCCCAGCCGCTTGACGAGTATGTGGAGATGTTCAAGATATATAAACTCAAGGTGGCCGACGCACGGGCCGAAGGTCTCGACACGACAGCAAAATTCAGGCGTGAGATGGCACAGTATCGCAGCGATCTCAGTGCGCCATACATGGCTGATTCCACCTTCCTCAACCAGTTGGTGACACAAGCCTACGAGCGTCTTCAGCAGGAGGCGGAGGCTCGTCACATCATGATAAGCAAAGGCCGTTCCGGTGCTGAGGCGGCTAAGGGCCGTCACACCATAGACAGCATACATACTCTGTTGGCCGGCGGCGCCGATTTTGAGGTGCTTGCCCGCGAACTGTCTGACGACCGCACTGCCAAGACCAACGGCGGCTATCTCGGCTACACGTCAGCCGGACGTTTCCCATACGACTTTGAGACAGCGGTATTCACTCTCGGTGAGGGTGAGCTGTCTGACGTGGTGGAAAGCCCCGTAGCCTATCACATAGTCAAAGGCGGCAAGAAGCGTAAGGCTCGCGGCACGGTGCAGGCATCGCACATAATGAAAATGGTGCCCCAGAATGCCGGTCCGGCTGCTGAAAAGGCAGCTCGCGAAGCCATTGACAGTATCTACCGTGTGGTCAAAGCCGACCCGTCGGCTTTCGCATCTCTTGCTTCCACCCTGAGTGATGATAAAGGCTCGGCACGCAACGGCGGTCAGTTGCCTTGGTTCGGTGCCGGTGAGATGGTGGCTCCCTTTGACTCGGCTGCTTTTGCTATGAGTGTAGGCGAAATCTCGGAACCTGTGCGCACACAGTTCGGCTGGCATATAATTCATAAGACCGACCAGCGTGGTGTGCCCTCTCTGGAGGAGATACGTCCTCGTCTGCTGGAGCGTATCACCAACCCGCAGGACGACCGCAGCCGTATCATAAAAGCGCATCAGACCGAAACTCTGGCACGCAAACATAAAGGTGCTATCAAGAACAGTACTCTCAATGCTCTGAAGGCTCGTATCGGCGGTGCCGGACTTGACTCTCTTTTCTATGAAGCCTGCTCCGACGGCTCATTAGGCCGTATGACTCTGCTGAGTATCGACAAGAAAGATGTGCCTGTGAGTGAGTTTGCCAATTACTTGCACGGCTACCGTCAAGATGACCCTGAGATGGCGCTTTCTACACTTGACAGAGCGCTTGCCGCTTTCTACAACAAACGTCTTGTCGAGGCGGAGCAGGATTGGCTTGAGGTAAATCAGCCTGAATACCGCAATCTGCTCAATGAGTACCGCGACGGCAGTCTGCTGTATGAGGTCAGTGTGGAAAAGGTGTGGGATAAGGCTTCGAAAGATCAGGAGGGCCTGGAGCATTACTTCAATATGCATCGCGGTGATTATACATGGACAGAGCCGCATGTGAAGGGTCTGTTGGTAAATGCCGTAGACCGTGAAGTAGCCGAGCAGATACGCAGCCGTCTTGACCGTGTGCCTTCCGACTCGCTGACCACAGTAGTGCGCAAGGAGTTTGCCGGCAAGGCATCGGCAGAACGCATTATGACAGCCAAAGGAAGTAATCCTCTGGTGGACTACCTGATGTTCGGTGGCCCTGAAGTCAGTGCGCCGGGTAATTATACGGTCAGCTTCATTTATGATGCCCGCATACTTGAGGCGCCCGAAGAGGCTGCCGATGTGCGCGGTATGGTGACAAGTGATTATCAGAACCGTCTCGAAGCCGACTGGATAGAAGAGCTACGCGGCCGCTATCCGATTAAGGTGAACGAGAAGGTGCTTAAAAAGGTAAAGTGAGGTCTGTGTGGAGCCGCCTGTGCAGTGTGGCGCTGACGGGAGTCTTTCTGTTGACGGCATGTCGTCATGATGACACTGCAGAACCGCAGCGCAGCGACCTGCTGGTGATGCTTGGAGACTCTGCTCTTTACGAACATGAAGTCGTGGCGCGTATACCTGCGGGCATAGCTCCCGAAGACTCGGCACGTCTTTTTGCCGGCGTGGTTGACTCATGGATAGAAGATCAGCTGCTTATGCAGGTTGCTCTTGACCATCTTGCCGACGCCGACGAGATAGAACGCCTTGTGGAACAGTACCGGCGCAATCTTATTGTAAGCCGGTATCTGTCACGGGTGCGTGAGGGTGGGCGCGGTCGTGTCGATGAGAAAGACATACGTGCCTATTATGCCCGTCATTCCGACGAGATGCTGACCGAACGGCCGTTGGTGCGCGGTGCTTATCTGAAAGTGAGTGTACGCGAACCGAAACTCGACAGATTGCGCAAATGGATGGCCGAGGCTTCGCCCCGTACATTTGAGAATATCGAGAAGCACGGCCTTGAGCATGCACAGGAGTATGACTACTTCGGCGACCGTTGGGTCGACTGGCAGACAGTGGCAAGGCAGATACCGTACAGGTTTTATGATGCCGAAGCTTTTCTGGAAGCCAATACTGATTTTGAAACTACTTACGGCGACTGGGTATATCTGCTGCACGTGGCCGACTATCTGCCTGCCGGCAGCGTGATGCCATACGAGTTTGCGCGTGCCCAGATTACGGAATGTCTCGAACAGCAGGTGATGCGTGAGACTGAGCGCCGTCTTATACAGCGTCTGGTCAGCCAGGCTCTTGATGACCGTCTTTTGCGCGGCATAGGTTACGATCCGGTGACTCATACACGTCTGACACAGTTAGACACTCCGATACAAACACAATAAACACCAATATATACACCTGAACAAAGTGAAATATTTAAAGCTATCATTGGTTCCCGCGGCTATGGCCGCACTCACCGTGGTGTGCGCTATCGCGCAACCTACGCGTAATGTGGTCGATGAGGTGGCCTGGATTGTGGGCGATGAGGCCATATTCCGCTCGGACGTGGAGGAAATGTATGCCTCTATGCGTTCGATGGGCGACCGTATAGATGGTGACCCATACTGTGTGTTGCCCGAAAAGCTGGCTGTCGAGAAACTCTATCTGCATCAGGCCAAACTCGATACTATCGAAGCCCCCGAAGGTCAGGTACTTGCTCAGGCCGAGCAGCAACTCAACTACTATATAGCCAATATCGGCTCTAAAGAGAAGGTGGAGGAATATTTCCGCAAACCTATGTCGACTCTGCGCACGCAACTTGTCGACATGATACGCACCAATTACATAATAAGTCAGGTGGAGAACAAGCTGACCGAGAACGTACAAGCTACTCCCAATGAGGTGCGTAAATATTTCGATGCTCTTCCTACTGACAGTGTGCCCTACATTCCGATGCAGGTCGAAGCACAGATAATAACGTTCAATCCCCAGATTCCGCGTCAGGAGATAGAGGACGTCAAGGCTCGTCTGCGTGACTATGCCGACCGTGTGACGCGAGGCGATGCCGACTTCTCGACATTGGCTATTGCGTACAGTGAGGACGACGGTTCCGCCATGCGTGGTGGTGAGCTGGGCTTTACTTCGCGTTCGCAGTGGGTACCCGAGTTTGCCAATGTGGCTTTCAACCTTAATGACCCCAAGAAGGTGAGCCGTATTGTCGAGACCGAGTACGGCTATCATATCATACAGCTTATAGCCAAGCGCGGTGATCAGGTCAATGTGCGTCACATACTTCTGCGCCCTCATGTCAGCACGCAGGATCTTGCTCTGGCTGTCAACCGTCTTGACTCGGTGCGTAAGGAGATTGTAGGCGGTGCCTTTACTTTCGAGGATGCTGCACGTATGTTGTCACAGGATAAGGAGACACGCAACAATCGTGGTCTTATGGTGAATCCGCACACCGGCTCCTCACGTTTCGAGATGCAGGATCTTCCCTCCGACATAGCCAACCGTATAGAAGGCATGGAGGTGGGTGACATATCCGAAGCCTTTATCTGGACAGACCCTCAGCGCAACAAGGAGGTGGCTGCCATTGTGCGTCTTGTCGAACGTGTGCCGGGTCACAGAGCCACACTTGCCGAAGATTACAGCCTCATACGGCAGATGTATGAAAATAATCAGAAGCAAGAGATAATACGCGACTGGATAGAAAAGAAAATCAAGGATACCTATGTCAGGATAGAAGAAGGGTGGGACGGCTGCGACTTCAACTATCAGGGCTGGGTGAAATAACCCTACTACCGCAAGTCAAAGCATGATGCACAGTCACACACGTAAGTCATATAGCCCGCGCCGCTCGGTGGCGTGGGCTGTGCTTGTATTGGTGGCGGCCTTCGCCGGCGGCATCATGGCCCAGGCGGTGGCTCAGAGTCAGAGACAGGCGCAGGCACAGCAGTCTGCACAGAAGAATGACCCTTACCGTCGTCCTGAACCTACACGCCCTGCCGGCCCGACAATAGGGACGGCTAACCGTTATCAGACCAACCGTGTGTTTCTCGAACGGGCCGACAGTCTGTATCGCCTGCCCGGAGATACTTCCGAACGGCAGATAGTGAAGGGCGATGTGATGTTCCGGCAGGGCGGCATGTATATGTATTGCGATTCGGCTTACTATTTCGCCGCGCTTAATTCGCTCGATGCTTTCGGCCATGTGCGTATGGAGCAGGGCGACACACTGTTTGTTTATGCCGATAAGGTGTATTACGACGGTGATATAAGGCTTGCACGTCTGCGCAACGGCCCGAGCCGCAGCGAGGTCACGCTCATAGACCGCGATGTTACACTCACTACCGACAGTCTTGACTACAGTCTGACTGAGGAACGTGGCTGGTATGAACGCGGCGGTCGTCTTGACGATAAGGTGAATGTACTGACTTCGGTGTTCGGACAGTATAATACGGCTACCAAAGAAGCTGAATTTTTCTGGAATGTTGTGCTTGACAATAATCGCGACGGCTTCCGTATGCTGACCGACACATTGTATTACAGCACACTCACCAATATAGCCAGTATCGTGAGTCCGACCCGCATAATGGGCAAGAACGATACTATTATCACTTCGCGTGGCTGGTATAATACCAATAACGACAATGCCGAATTGACCTCACGTTCCATTATCTCACACCGTGACTCTACCGGAGCTGTAACTTTGCTCGAAGGTGACTCTATAGTCTATGACCGCGCCCGACGCATAAGTCGTGCCTTTATGTTCGGCGCTCCGGGCAAGATACCGACCCCGATGGTGCTGACCGACACAGCGCACAAGTCGATTCTGATAGGCGGCTACGGTTTCTACAACGATTCAACCGGCGAAGCTCTTGCCGCTGATTATCCTCTGCTGATGGAATACTCGCGTCCTGACACGCTCTTCCTTCGTGCCGACACCATAAAGACTTTCCTGATAACACGTCGTTTCTGGCCGGAGAAGGTTACAGCACAGTCGGAATCATCTGGGCAGCCGGAGGAACCGGAATTGACAGCGCAATCCGAATTATCGGAACAGCCGGAAGTGTCCGGAGTCTCAGACGTATCAATCCTTTCTGAAACTTCCGATACTCTTGATGGTACCGAAATTGTCGAAGTCTCCGATGATTCTTCCGCTGTGCCTAATCTTCCCGATAATACTTCTGTTTTCACTAAAATAATAGCTCTGTTATATCCTTGGGCACAGCCCCCGGCGGTTCAGCAGCAACTTCCGCTTGCTGTCGCCGACACACTGCCTCGTGACTCTTCGCTGATGCTGACACGACAGTATCGTGTGGCTGAAGCCTTCAGACGTGCGCGCTTCTTCAAGAGTGACATGCAGGGTGTGGCCGACAGTATAGTGGTGAGTCAGGAGGATTCGCTTCTGCGTATGAAAGTACGTCCGGTGGTATGGAGCGGCGAACGACAGGTAAGCGGTAAGCTCATACATGTCCATTTCAATGACTCGACCAGCGACTGGGCCGAACTTCCGCAGGGCGGTATGATGGTAGAACATATAGAGGAAGAATTTTTCAATCAGCTTGCCGGACGCCGTATGCTGGCTCACTTTGAAGGTCAGACTCTGAGCCGTCTTGATGTAGATGGCAATGTTCAGGCTATATTTCTGCCTATGGAGTCAGACAGCACCTATAACCGACTGATAGAGGCCGAAAGCTCTTATCTCACCATTGAAGTGGCTGAAGGCGGTTCAGCTCTTGAACGTCTCAAGATGTGGCCGGAGGTGACAGGTACGGTGACACCTGTATTCCTCGTGAAGAATACACAGCTTTACCTGCCCGGTTTTATGTGGCTTGAGGTGCTGCGGCCGCGTCGTGAGTGGTATGGCGGCGGAATGCACTGGGCTGATGACCTCGGTGAAGTGCCTGATGAACTTGAAGAATATCTGGCCGCCGGCCGTGATGTGCCTGTGCCGAGGGTGACACGTAGACCGCGTGGAGCCAACGCAGTGACACGACAGCCGGAGCCGTCGGAGTTACCGGAAATTCCGGAAAAACCGGAATCGTCAGAAAATACTACAGAGCTATCGGAAAGTCCGGAGCCGTCAGAACAGTCCGATAGTCCGGAATCTTCAGATAGGCCGGATACTTCCGATGCTTCCGGTCTCTCCGATAATACCGATAATTCAGATCTCTCCGAAAAAGACCAAAATCCAAATTTGCTATCGGAATGAGTGATGTGATAAAACTGCTGCCCGATTCGGTAGCAAACCAGATTGCCGCCGGCGAGGTGATACAACGTCCGGCATCTGTAATCAAGGAACTTGTGGAGAATGCCGTTGATGCCGGCGCCACTGACATTAGGATATATATCAAGGACGCCGGGCGTACCATGATACAGGTGGTCGATAACGGACGCGGCATGACGGAAACCGATGCCCGTATGGCTTTCGAGCGCCATGCCACATCTAAAATAAGTTCTGCCGAGGACTTGTTTAAGCTCCGTACTATGGGTTTCCGTGGCGAGGCTCTCCCTTCTATATGCGCTATAGCTCAGGTAGAATTGCTGACACGCACTGCTGATGACAGTATAGGCACAAAGCTTCTCATCAATGCCACAAGTGTGGAGAGTCAGGAGCCTGTGATGTGCGATGTGGGTACCAACATAATGGTACGCAACATATTCTATAATGTACCGGCAAGACGTAAATTTCTGAAGAGCGACAGTGTTGAACTTTCGAATATAATGCGTGAATTCGAGCGTCTGGCATTGGTCAACAATCATGTACACATGCTTATTGACACAGGCGGCAGAGTTCTTGACCTTCGCGCCGGTTCGTTCAAGCAGCGTATCTCGGATATATGGAAGAACAATCTCAACATGCAGCTTCTGCCGGTTGAGGTAGACACTTCTTTGGTCAAGATAGAAGGTTTCATATCGCGGCCTGAATTTGCACGTCGGCGCAATCCGTTGCAGTATCTGATAGCCAACGGCCGCAATATGCGTCACCCGTATTTCCACAAGGCTGTTATTAACTGCTATGAGTCGCTTATAGCCTCCGATACACAGCCGTGCTATTTCCTGAAATTCGAGGTTGACCCGAACACTATCGACGTTAACATACATCCGACCAAGAGCGAGATAAAATTTGAGTACGAACAGCAGATATGGCCTATACTTCAGGCTGCTGTGAAAGCTTCGCTGGGTCAATTCGGTGCTGTGCCGAGTATAGACTTCACCTCAGACGTCCTGCCTGTGGAGCCTATAGCCGAAGGTGAACAGCCGGAACCTCCGGCGCTTGACCTCAAAGCCAACTATAATCCCTTTGAGGAAGGAGGCGAAGTCAGGACAGGCGTCGGTGCTTCGTTTGAAAATTCTCAGCCGCCGCGTCCGCAGGTTAACAGTAGCTGGCGCCCTACGAAAGTGTCCGGCAACTGGGACCGTCTGTATAATGACTTTATGGCCGGCGGGGGAGAGGTGGAGATTGTGGAAGCTGCCAAACTTCCTGAACTCGATACTGCCGAGGTGCCGGCGGCGACGTGTGTGCAGTTTGCGCTGCGCTACATAGTGACTGCCACACGTAACGGTCTGTTGCTCATAGACCAGCACCGTGCCCATGTCAAGATACTCTACGAGCGTTTTCTGAGTCATGCTGTCAAAGGCGCACAGGTGGCGCAGGGTGTGATGTTCCCGGAGGTACTTACCCTCGACCCCGAGCATGAGGCTGCGCTCGAAGAGGCGCGTGACGCTCTGACACGTCTGGGTTTTGTGCTTGAGCGTGACGACAGCGACCGCTGGAAAATCATGACTGTGCCCGGTACGCCCGGTTCGCTACGTGGTGCCGATGTGATAATGGCATTGCTCGACGATATGTGTGACGGTTCGTTGCATTACGGTGACGGCTCACTGACTCCCGAATTGCTTATGAGCCGAATTGCTCTTGCCACAGCACGCTCCAACGCTGTGGAACGCGGTCAGCGGCTGACAGCCGATGAAATGGAACATATTGTCGGCGAACTTTTCAGTCTTCCGGAGCCTGCACGCGGGCCTGACGGCAAGGCTGTCTATGTCAGTCTTGACGAAACTCAGATAGAACGTTATTTATGAGGTCGGTACGTTTCTGTATCGTCCTTTATAATGACTGTCAATAATCAACACACCTGCCTTATGTCTGCATTACACTTTATTCTTGCTCCCGTGGTGGGAGGCGTAATAGGTTATATCACCAACGCTTTGGCTATCAGAATGCTGTTCAGGCCCTATACACCCAAATATTTCATGGGTATGCACATACCTTTCACTCCCGGCATCATACCTAAGGAGAAAGGTCGTATCGCAGCCTCTCTCGGCACTGCTATAAGCGATAATCTCATGAATCGTGAGGTACTGGAGCGCTACTTGCTGTCGGACGATATGCTGTCGCGTCTGCGTACCTCGATAGACACTTTCGGCTTCAGTCAGATGTCAAATACCGAAACGTTGCGTCAGTTCTTGGGTCACTATCTGGCTGCAGCCGATGTTGACCGTATTCTGACTTCGGTACGCGGTGATCTGACCACTCAGATTTCATCACGTCTTGCCGATTCGGGACTCGGAGGACAGATAGCCGATGCCGTTGCGCGTCATTTGACTTCACGTCTCAGAAACGATGGCCTTGAAGTGTTGCTGCCCGGCCCGTTGCGAATATTGGGTGATAATTTCAAGAATAAACTTGCCGATCTCATTGAAGCTCCACTGCGCAAATTCCTGACCGGTAACATTGACTCGATAATTGCCAAAGACGGTGAGGCAATGGTGCGCCGGCTTATCGACACTCAGGTTGACGCGCTGGCCGATACACGTGTGTGTGACCTGATGAAGGGTAAGGAGAAGCAGATTCAGGAAGTGTCAGAGGCGCTCGTTACGGCTTACCGTATTCTCATCTCCGAACAGTTACCCCGTATACTCGGCGCCATTGACATACCGCGTATCATCGAAGGACGTATCAACGAGATGGATATGCGCGAGACAGAACGCCTTATATTTGCAGTCATGAATAAGGAGCTTCAGGCCATAATATGGCTCGGTGCGTTGCTGGGCTGCATTATGGGTACAATCAACGCTTTCGTATAAGCAGCTCTTAAAAATAATTCAGCTTATGGCAAAAGAATCATGGAAACCGGGCACGATGATTAATCCGCTGCCTGCTGTACTCGTTACCTGCGGCTCGAAGCCGTCGGAATGGAATATGATTACTATAGCATGGACCGGTACGATATGCACTAACCCTCCGATGTGCTATATATCGGTGCGTCCCGAACGCGCTTCATACCCGTTGCTGATAGCCAATATGGAGTTTACAATCAATCTGACGACTGTTGCTATGGCTCGTGCCACCGACTGGGCCGGAGTCCGCTCCGGACGTGACTATGACAAGTGGGCCGAAACCGGGCTGACACCGCTCCCCGGCGAGAAAGTGGCTTCTCCTACCATAGAACAGTCACCTCTGTCGATAGAATGTCGTATCAAGGAGGTTATGCACCTCGGCAGTCATGATATGTTTATAGCCGATGTGGTCAATGTGCGTGCAGATACCGAATATATCGACCCGGAGACCGGTGCTTTCTCACTTGAAAAGGCCGATCTGTTAGCCTACAGTCACGGCTTCTATCACAGTCTCGGCCCGGTTATAGGGCGCTTCGGTTTCTCGGTCAAGAAGTAAGAAGAGAGAATATAATGACGGTTGACATACCGTAAGTCCGCGCCGTATGTGCATTATACCTAAAATAGGTGATTGTACGTACGGCGCAGACTTTGTAACTTTGCAGACGTAAAAAGGATACCTACTCCCGACGGTGCCATAAGTCGATAGGAGTGACCTTTACAAGTTAATTAGTTATTTAGAGTTAGATTTAGGTACGATTCTGTCCTTAACCGGTCGGAAGAGTAGGAAGATGGTGCGGGCCGTGGCGGTCAGTGCCATCTCCTGCATTGATACCTCCCTTAAATAAAATCAGCTGTCAAGCCCATGGAACAGACCCATAAGACATATCAGCCCGATGACCGTATGATAACGCTCATCAACGATAATTTTCAGTTACTTCAGGTCATGAGCCGTTTCGGTATAAAGGTAGGTTTCGGTGACCTTACCGTGCGGGAGGTGTGTGTGGAGAACGGTGTGGACTGCCATACGTTTCTTACGGTGGTTAATTGTGTCAATCAGGGCTTCTCGCCGGCCGGTATGCGGGGTACTGTGTCGCTGCCGGCTCTGGTAGACTATCTGCGCCGAAGTCATCACTATTTTCTTGATTATTTTTTGCCTGCTATACGCCGCAAACTCACCGATGGTATCGAACAGCGCACCAGCGATGTGTCATTTCTGATTCTGAAATTTTTTGACGAGTACACTGCTGAGGTGCGTCAGCACATGAATTATGAGGAACAGATGCTGTTCGGGTATATCGACAGTCTTACCCGCGATGGCGTAGCCGCTCCTCCGCAGGGTATGCGGACTTACAGTGATCATCATGAGGAGGTGTCGGAGCGGTTGGGCGAACTGAAGAACATAATACTCAAGTATTGCCCGGTTAATGCCGATGTCGATTTGCTTAATGATGCCCTCTATGATATATATCGCTGCGAAGTGGAGCTTGAGAGCCACTGTAGGCTTGAAGATACTCTGTTGGTGCCTGCAATAATGAATCTTGAACGTCTGAAACGTACCTCAATCCGGGAGGAGGCATAGGAGCGAAATCTATTTTTTCCGTCAGCAAAGTCATGTCAAGAGAAGATCAACATAACATAATAGTGGCTGAGGCATCACCCATAATAGCTGCCGGACTTGCAAGTTGTCTGCAGCGTATGCCGGGTATACATGTACACCCGCTCGAAGTGTCTGAGCCGTCTGAACTGGCTGAAGCGGTAAAACGTCAGAATCCCAAGCTGGTGATTGTGAATCCTTCGTTCGGAGGTGCGTTTGTACCCGAACACCTACGGGCTGCGTGTCCGGGTTGCGGCTTCAAGGTGGTGGCCATTGAGGTGGCACCCCTCGATCGGCATGTGCGCGGTCTGTATGACGAGACTGTAAGCGTTGTGGACGACCTCGACACGCTGTCGGCTAAACTGAGTCCTATGTGTCGTGAGACAGAGCCGCGTGATGACGAAAAAGATGTGCTGTCGCAGCGTGAGAAGGAAATTCTGGTGGAGGTTGTCAAAGGGCTTACCAATAAAGAGATAGCCGATCGTCTGTATCTGTCGGTACACACTGTCATAACCCACCGCCGCAATATAGCGCGTAAACTTGAGATACATTCCGCTACGGGTCTGACCATCTATGCCATAGTGAACCGACTGGTTGATTTGGCCGACCTTCATCTGTGATTTTTCAATTTTTAGGTGCGGAGAGGCCGTAAATTGCGGTATAAGTATTAACTTTGTACTATAATAGCAATACATCACCCTCCGGGAGCCTGTGACGGCACGGAGGGTGTATTTCATACGTGATTGAACTCCAACCTGAAAAAATGAGCGATAATAATGCCAAAAGCAAGAAAACGGCGCGTAAAGGTAAGACTGATGCCGCACGTCGTCAGCGCCGTAACCGTTTAGCCGTCAAGTGTCTCTGGACTGGTTTTATAGGACTGGGCTGTTTGATCGGGCTGTTACTGCTGCTGATTTATAACGGTGTCATAGGTTATATGCCGCCTATCGACGAACTTGAAGACCCTCATGATAAATTGGCTTCGGTGGTATATGCCTCCGACGGCACGACCGAGCTGGGCCGCTATTTCGCCGGTGCGGGTAACCGTGTCTATACTGACTATGACGCTGTGTCACCTTATGTAATCGATGCTCTTATAAGCACGGAGGATGTACGCTTCGAACAGCATTCAGGTATAGACTTTCTGGCTCTCGGACGTACAGGTATCAAGACGCTTCTGTTAGGCGACAGGGCGTCCGGAGGTGGTTCTACCATAACCCAGCAGCTTGCCAAACAGCTCTATTCGCAGCCGTCGAGCAATCTGCTGAAACGTGCCTTGCAGAAGCCTATAGAGTGGATGATCTCTATCAAGCTCGAACGCTTCTATACCAAAGATGAGATCATCAACATGTATCTCAACCGTTTTGATTTCCTCAATAATGCTGTGGGTATCAAGACGGCTTCGAATGTGTATTTCGGTAAGGAGCCGGGTGAACTTAAGGCCGAGGAGGCTGCAATGCTTGTGGGTATGTTAAAGAATCCGAGTTATTATAACCCTCTGCGTCATGCCGAACGCACACGCGAACGCCGCAACGTGGTGCTTGAGCAGATGGTGAAGGCCGGTCGTCTGAGCCGTGCCGAGGCCGATTCGCTGAAACAATTGCCTCTTAAACTCGATTATCACCGTGTTGACCACCGTGAGGGTGAGGTGCCTTATCTGCGTGAGGAGATACGTCGTCTGATGCTGGCTAAGAAGCCGGTGCGTCCCGAACGTTCCAAGTATGACAGTCAGTCGGCTTACTTCATAGCTCTCGGTAACTACAACACTGACTCGACACAGTGGGAGGAGAATCCGCTCTACGGCTGGATAATCAAGAATCCAAAGCCGGACGGCACACCCTACAATCTCTATACCGACGGTCTGCGTATATACTCTACTATCGACCTGCGTATGCAGCACTATGCCGAAGAGGCGGTGATGTCGCACATGGGTGGTACGCTGCAGCCGGCTTTCTTTCAGGAGAAGAAAGGACAGCCTACCGGACCGTACACCACTAACAGTGAGGAATTGTCGCGTTCCGGTGTGATGCGTCTGATACGTAATGCCAAACGTCAGTCGGAACGTTACCGTGTCATGAAACTCGCCGGTCTGTCGGAAGATGAGATGGAACGTCTGTGGAATACTCCTTACGAGATGGACGTGTTCACATACGTTAAGGAAAACGGCCGCTACGTTGCCGGCACCAAGACTGTGCGTATGTCACCTTACGACTCTCTGCTTTATATGAAGTCTATACTGCGTACCGGCCTTATGAGTATGGACCCGACTACGGGTTATGTCAAGGCTTATGTCGGCGGTGTCGATTTCAACTCGTTCCAATATGATATGGTGTCGCAGGGTAAACGTCAGATTGGTTCTACCGCCAAGCCGTTCCTTTACACTTTGGCTATGGAGCAGGAGTTTACACCGTGCTCGATGTTTCCCAACACGCAGCCTACTTACGGCAACTGGTCGCCGCGTAACTCCGGCAAGGCACGTATAGGTGATATGGTGGATTTGCGTTGGGCGCTGACTAACTCCAACAACTGGATTTCGGCTCGTCTGTTAGCCGAACTTCAACCTGCCAATCTTGCCAACAAGATGCGTATGTTCGGCGTGACCGGATATATCGAACCTACGATGACCCTTTCGTTAGGTACGGTAGACGTAACTGTGCGTGATATGGTGGGTGCTTACAGTACCTTCTCCAGTCAGGGTATGCGCGTTGATCCAACCTATGTGACACGTATAGAGGATAATCAGGGTAATGTTATCTATACCGCCATGCCTCACCGTGTGGACGTGACAGGTGAAACGGCCTATTACCGTATACTGTCAATGCTGCTCAATGTGATTGATAGCGGTACAGGTTCCTCACTGCGTAGCCGCTACGGTATAACGGCACAGATGGGTGGTAAGACAGGTACCACCAACTCAAACAGCGACGCATGGTTCATGGGCTTCACACCCGATCTTGTGACAGGTGTATGGGTAGGTGGCGACGAACGCTATATCCACTTCAATACCATGGCTTTCGGTCAGGGTGCCCGTGCGGCTCTGCCTATCTATGGTATGTATATGCAGAAAGTGTATGCTGACAAGACGCTGCCTTACTCGCAGGATACCAAGTTCACCTTCCCGGATGACTTCTCGGCCTGCGGCAGCAGCGTAGAGTACCAAAGCCCGGCACATACTGTGACCGAGGAAAGTGTCGAAGGCATCTTCGACTGAGACAGACGGATTACTTATAAGATTTATAAGACTTATAAATCTTATAGATACGCTCCCTCATGTAAAGTAAATTCCAGCCTCTCAGGGCCAAAGGCCCTGAGAGGCTGGAATTTACATATCGCACTCTGCGCGTGCTGTTAGCGCGGCGTGTTACTCCTTCACCAGACAGGCGTCAAGCGCCTTAGTGATGCCTTCGCGGTCAAGATCGCGGCCGATAAATACCAACTTTATCATTCGGTCGCCATAGACTGGGTCCCAGTCACGTGCGAAATTCGGATCCTGTTCCATAAGCATACGGCGGTCTTCTTCCGGAGCGGTGGCATACCATTTACCGGCCTCGGTAAGATTCTTCTGCACTCCGGCCTGCTCGAAGAGCAGGGACATATCGCGGTTATGGCTGAAATACAGCACACCTTTGCTACGTATGATATTCTTTGGCCACAGACGGGCGCAGAAATCATCAAAGCGGCCGAAGTCGAACGGCGCACGGCGATAATATACGAAAGTACCTATACCGTATTCCTCAGCTTCACCCTCGCCGTGGTGATGGTGATGATGGTGGTGGCAGTGTGCGTCACACACATGACCCTCCTCACCATGCTCATGATGTTCATGGTCATGATGATGCTCATGCTCGTGATGATGGTCATGGTCATGCTCATGATCGTGGTCATGATGGTGTTCGTGACTCTCTTCCGTATGTTCACCGTGAGCTTCCGCCTCCTGTTCGGCCGTCACGGGACGTTCTATCTCCTGTACCCATGTGGCGGAAGTTATGGTACGCTCAAAGTTGAAGAGATGTGTATCAAGCAGCCTGTCAAGGTCTACGTCACAGTAATCGCACTCAATAATTTCGGCCTTAGGCTGCAAAGCACGTACTACGGCACGTATTCGGCCGGCTTCTTCACGTGTAACCTCCGAAATCTTATTGAGCAGAATGATATTACAGAACTCTATCTGCTGGATTACGAGATTTTCGATGTCTTCTTCATCAATATCCTTACGTGTCAGATCGTCACCGCCGCCGAAATCAGTCTTCAGTCGCAGTGCGTCAACCACAGTAACGATACAGTCAAGACGTGGGCCGTGCGCACCCGACGCCCCGGCCGCCATAGCCTGCATAGTGCATATAGTCTGTGCTATAGGTTCCGGCTCGCATATACCTGAAGCCTCGATGACGATATAGTCGAAATCACCCGTATCTATGAGCTGTGTGATCTGCTGTATAAGGTCGGCACGCAACGTACAGCATATACAGCCGTTCTGCAGCGCCACAAGGTCATCATCGCCCTGCTGTCCTACGATACCGCCCTCGCGTATCAGAGCCGCGTCGATATTGACCTCACCGAGGTCATTCACTATTACCGCGAAACGTATGCCGCGCTTATTGTTCAGAATCCTATTCAGCAGAGTCGTCTTGCCGCTACCAAGATAGCCGGTCAGCAGCAACACCGGCGTCGATTGTTGGTTTGTCCTAATAGATGTCATTGTCAATATGTGTTTCTCCTAATATCAACGCACCCCACCGCCACAGAGTTCTATAATACCGTGAGAAGGTGCCAAATACTTTGGCACCTTCTCACGGTATTATATGTCTTTAGAGAATAATGGCTGTTTAGCGGTGTGACTCCTGTATCTGGTCGAGGAGGGAGGCGTTGAAGGAGTCGGCGGCGAGGAGCTGTTCGACAGTGAGGTGCATACGGTAGCGCCAGTAGTGAGTGGGGTTGGCGGGAACGTTGATCTGTTCCTCACGGGGATCCTGACGGCGCAGAGCGGCATCGGTCGAGAGCCAGTCCTGCAGGGGGAGTATGCAGAGCATCGAAGGCGACTTGAGGTGCATGTCGATGATTTTGTCGCATATCCAGGGTTCGGCGAAGTAGGGTGCCTCGCCCGGCTCGTGGAGCATGTTGTTGAAGAACTTCTGCGCCATAGCGTGGTCGCTCTCCCACCATGCACGTATGCCGGCCATGTCGTGGGTAGAGGTGGTACATACGGAGTAGTAGGGGTATGACCATGTGTGGCCGAACTCATGCTCGGGATTCTTCGGCATACGCTGTATCTCAAGAGCAAGGATTTCGAGACGGCGCATTACCTCGGGAACACAGTCGGGAATCATGCCGAGGTCTTCGGCACAGGTGAGCATGGAGGTAGAGTCGAGCAGCGGCGGGAGCTTCCACATAGCCTTGCCATACCAGAAGTCATTGTGACGGTGGTAGAAGAAGTCATTGTAGAGGCGGTTGAAGCACCACTTCTGGTAGTCGTTCAGAGCGCGGTACTGATAGCTGAACTGAGCCGAGATACGCGGGTGGTAGTGGCCGGGCTGATAGGGGTCTTCGATGAAGAGTACGTCATCAATCAGCCCCATCAGGGCGTCACAGATACGTTTGTTCTTTTCCGACTGTTCCATGCTGCTGAAGAGGTCGCGTATCTTGACCTGAGTGTCTACGAAAGGCTTGAGGCGGTAGCGTCCGAAACCGTCGGTGTCAAGATATACGCTCTTCACCTCGTCGGTGTACTCACCGAAGAAGTCGCCGAGCATCCATTCGAATATGTAAGGACGACACATCACATCAGCGTCAATCCAGAAATCGTAGTCATTGCGCATCTCCTCAGGCGAGAAGGGGAGAGCGGGATGGAAGAAACCTAACAGACCGTGCAGGTCGTTGATAGGTATCTGCCATATACGGAAGAAACCGAGAATATGGTCAATGCGATAGGCATCGAAGTATTCAGCCATTTTGCTGAAACGGTGTTTCCACCACTGGAACCCGTCGCGGGCCATATTGTCCCAGTTGTAAGTGGGGAAGCCCCAGTTCTGACCGAGTACGGAGAAATCGTCCGGTGGAGCACCGGCCTGCATATCCATGTTGAAGAGTTCGGGACTCTGCCATGCATCTACGCTGTAACGGCCAATGCCGATAGGTATATCGCCCTTGAGCACCACGCCGTTGTGGTGTGCGTAGTCACGCACCTCGCGCAGCTGACGGTCAAGATGATATTGCAGGAAGTAGTAGTAGCCTATCTCAACGGCATTGTTGCGGCAATACTCTTCGACAGCCTCCTTGTTGTAGGTAGAGAAGTCTCCCCACTGACTGTTATCGGGAGTGCCGAACTGGTCACGCAGCACCGACCAAGCGGCATACGGACGCAGCCAGTATTCGTTGTCGGCTACGAAGCGGCGGTATTCGGGTTTTGCGGCAGTCTGTTCGCCCTGTTCTTTGTAAAGTTCGTGCAGATATTCATGCTTGGCACGGTTTACCTCCTCATAGTCTATCTGCGGAAGAGCGTTGAGACGCATACGCTCGTTCTCGAAGTGCTGACGGCGTTCGGGGTCACGCAGTTTGCCGGCCGCTTCAAGACGCATATACATGGGGTGGAGAGCAAAAGTGGAGTTGGCGCTGTAGGGGTATGAGTCAACCCAAGTGTTGCTCTTGGTGGTATCGTTGATAGGAAGAACCTGAAGTACTTTCTGACCGGTCTTGACACACCAGTCAACCATCTTCTTGACGTCGATGAAATCACCCACGCCGAAGTCCTCTTCAGAACGTATCGAGAAAATAGGTATTGCGGTGCCGGCACCTTTCCAGTCTGCATTCCAGTTGGCGAAGCGCAGACCGTCGACTACCACCTGCGTATTGGGGTTGGGAGTTATGATGCCGTATGAACGATTGTCGGAAGTTTCCCACTTCACCGGCTCAAAGGTCTTTTTGTCGAGCACTACAAATTTGTAGTCGAAAGGCACCTTGAGGTCAGATAAAGGAATATTGGCTTCCCATACGGGATAATTGGCATCGTTCATGCGCACGGCCTGATGCGGATCCCAGTTGCCGAGAGCCTTACCCTCACCGGCCATTGCCAATATCTGTCCCGGTTCGATGAGAGGAGCCGAAACACGGATATTGAGTGTGCCGGGGCGTGAGAGCAGCGGCTGGTCGCGGTGCGGACGGCGCAGCATGGCGTCGGTGAAAGCCGATGAGTAGAACGGTTTGTCACGCGGCATATCCTGCCATGCATCGTAAATCTCGGCTTCCGACAGACCGGAGCCTGCGCGGAAATGATGAGGCTCGCCCCATTCAAAACGCCATGCGCGGTCGGGAGCCTTTACTATAAACCAATAATTAAAGTTGCGTGGCTCACTGGGAAGGTCAAGCTCAAAACGCCATATATCAGGCGCTATCAGCGCCATCTGACGGGCTTTGCGGGCGTCACTGCCGCCAAGTTCGTCGAGATTACCGCAGATATACAGTTCCTCGCCCCACGTGGTGTGGTAGTTGAGATTGAAAGTTATTTTCATGTTATAGACTCTGTTTTATATTTTCTGTAAAAATTTGTTCAGGTCAACCGGGTGCGTGTCTTGACTGCCGCTTGCAGTGTGCCGGACACAAGCACTTATAAAGGTAACAATAATTTTCCGACAGCGGTTTTCAGCTTTCGTTTTTTTACAGCAGAGTATAATAATCTTCTCACCCGCAACGCGACGAACCGCAGTTCTTACAGATGAGACAACCTTCCTGATACACCAGACTTTCCGAGCCGCAGTGCGGGCATTTCTCGCCTTTGGCATCGGTGCCGTTGGGTATGTATTTCTTCAGCGCACGTTCCACACCGTTTTTCCATGTGTTGATGCTGTTGGAGTCGAGGTCGAGACCGCCCACGAGTTTCAGAACTTGGTCGATAGGCATACCGTAGCGCAGAACTCCCGATATGAGTTTGGCATAGTTCCAGAACTCGGGATTGAACTTCTCGCTCAGCCCCTCGATAGTGGTCTTGTAACCGCGTTTGTTGATAAACTGGAAGTCGTAGCGCTTGCGGCCTTCGGAGTCGATAGTCTTGATGATTTTACCGTGATTGACGCTCTTGGGACAGAAAATGCCATCCTCGTCATCGGCCAGACCGGTGAATATCTCGTAGGGTTTGCCGTCGACAAGACCGACAAAAGCAATCCATTTCTCCTTGTTGTTCTGGAAGCGTACCACGTCGGCTTCGAGTTCGATGGGACGTTTGGCCACATGATGCGGCGCGGCTATGATAGAGGGCTGTTCCTTTTTGTTCTTGCCGACAGCTTCAAGCACATTGTTGCGCGAACCGTCGCGGTAGACGGTACAGCCCTTGCAGCCGGCCTTCCATGCCTCGACATAGAGTTCGCCCACAAGCTGCTCGCTGACATCGTTGGGCAGATTGATTGTGACGCTGATGCTGTGGTCAACCCACTGCTGTACGGCGCCCTGCATACGCACCTTCTCAAGCCAGTCAACATCGTTGGAGGTGGCTTTGTGGTAGGGTGAACGGGCTACGAGTTCGTCAAGTTCCTCGGCGGTCATATTTTTGCGCGGTTCGATGCCCTGCGCACGCATCCACTCAAGGAATTTGTGATGATAGACGATATACTCTTCAAAAGCATCGCCTACTTCGTCGATAAAATCTATCGTCACGTTGGGGTCTGTGGGATTGACCTTGCGGCGGCGTTTGTAGACAGGCATAAATACCGGTTCGATACCCGAAGTGGTCTGGGTCATGATTGAAGTGGTGCCGGTGGGTGCTATCGTCAGACAGGCGATGTTGCGGCGGCCGTTGACTACCATGTCGGCATACAGTTCGGGGTCGGCTTCACGCAGACGGCTGATGAAAGGATTGTCTTTCTCGCGTTCAGCGTCGTAGATTTCAAACGCACCGCGTTCTTTGGCCATTTGTACCGAAGCGCGATAGTAGGCCAGTGCCAACTGACGGTGTACCTCGGTGGAGAAGGCTGTGGCTTCGGGTGTGCCGTAACGCAGACCCAAAGCTGCCAACATATCACCCTCGCCGGTGGTGCCGCATCCGGTACGGCGTCCTTTCAGCGTCTTGGCGCGTATCTTACGCCACAGATTGAGTTCGGTCTGTTTTACCTCGTCTGTTTCGGGGTCAGACTCTATCTTGGCGATGATGGCGTCGATTTTCTCCATCTCAAGGTCGATTATGTCGTCCATGATGCGCTGTGCTTTACCGACATGTTCGCGGAAGAGGTCGAAATCAAATTCAGCCTGCGGTGTGAAGGGATTTTTGACGTAACCGTAGAGGTTGATAGCTACGAGGCGGCAGCTGTCGTAGGGACACAGGGGAATCTCGCCGCACGGGTTGGTAGATATGGTGCGGAAACCGAGGTCTGCATAGCAGTCAGGCACCGACTGACTTATGATTGTGTCCCAGAAAAGCACGCCGGGTTCGGCACTTTTCCATGCGTTGTGTACTATCTTGTTCCACAGCTGTGTGGCATCGATAGTCTTTGTCACTCTCGGCGTGTCGGAATCAATAGGGAACTTCTGCATATAGGGTTGTCCCGACGTGGCGGCCTGCATGAAGTCGTCGTCAATGCGTACCGACACGTTGGCGCCCGTTACTTTGCCTTCGGTCATCTTGGCGTCGATAAAGCTTTCGGAGTCGGGGTGCTTGATGCTGACACTAAGCATGAGGGCACCGCGCCGGCCGTCTTGCGCCACTTCGCGGGTGGAGTTGCTGTAACGTTCCATGAACGGCACCAGCCCGGTCGATGTAAGAGCCGAGTTCTTGACAGGACTCCCTTTGGGACGTATATGCGAGAGGTCGTGACCCACGCCGCCGCGCCGTTTCATGAGTTGCACCTGCTCCTCGTCGATTTTGATGATGCCTCCGTAGGAATCGGGCTGTCCGTCAAGTCCGATTACAAAACAGTTGGAGAGAGAACCCACCTGATTTGTATTGCCGATGCCTGCCATCGGGCTGCCCTGCGGTACGATATACCGGAAACCTTGCAGAAGGTCGAACACCTCCTGTTCCGACATGGGGTTGGGGTAAAGAGCCTCGATACGGGCAATCTCCGACGCTATGCGGTGGTGCATGTCGTCGGGAGTCCGCTCGTAGAGGTTGCCAAACGAATCTTTAAGGGCATATTTTGTGGCCCATACACGCGCCGCTAACTCGTCGCCTTTGAAGTAGTCGAACGTGGCTGCGTAAGCATCGTCATAAGTGTAGGTGGAACGTTTCATCAGTTGTAGGGATAAAAAAAGCGACTGCAAATTTCGGAAAAATTCCTCACGCAGACAAGACCCCCGGTTCTCCATACGTCTGTGAGGCGTCACCCCCTGACCTCATACATCACTGCCGCCGAGCAGTCATCAAGTGCCAATAAGCCTTTACTGTATAGAGTTCTGACCCACTTTGCGAAGCGGCTTTCTTTGTACACGTTATCACGTAGCTTCTCAATAACATCGCGTTCAAAATTTACGGCCGGCAGCGTCAGGGCACATTTCAGTATATTACCGTTCTTCGAAGCTGCCGAGGCGGCCGTCGCCAGTTCGGTCGCATATTTCGCTCTCTCTACCAACTCGTACATCATCAGTACGTAATGTGCTAAGGCATCGCTTGTCACAAACACAAACGAAGTGTCGGTCATGACAAAATTCCCGCTTCTGAATCCTGTGGGGTTCAGTTCGTCTTTACAGTTGATGAGGTAGGGCGGACGGTCAAAATCGGCAAGCGTGGTGAATGAATGTCGCAGCTGTTTTGTGCCGTAATCATAATGAAACACCACACTGTCTCCGTAGGCTATCCAGCGGCATACGCCGTCCGGCTGATACCATACCGCCGCCAATGTAGCGAATGAACCTTCGTCATAGAATTTGTCGAGTTCCATTCCGCCCAACTGTTTTGCCGATGCTTCCGCACGGTTGTAATAGTCTTCCCATATAGAACCTATCCAGCTGTCAAGTTCCTCTGCCGAACTGATAGGACCCGCCGGCAGATGCTTGAGCAGATAATGTGACCAGCGGTCGGCAAATAGTCCTCCGCCTCCGGCGCCGTCCGAGACGGCAATCACGTTTTTACGTGCTATTACGGCATCTTCGTTCAGAACGTTTTTCTCACCCTTGCCGATACTTACATATCTTGTCTTAATCATTTCTTGCAGCACTGATATTGGTGGGTGTTCCTATATCCATAAGTTTGATAAGAGTTGACATGTCGGCATTCACCGCCATAGCCGAGTGACGTACCGACGGGTCTGTATCCTTTATTTTGCATATCTCCTCGTTGTAACGCAACGGCAGCAGACTCGAAAAGTCGAACAGGTCGGAGGCATACCGGTCGTCGGCAAGTTCGTGCTTGTCTTTGGGGAAAGTCAGTGCGACGTCCGTGTCGGAAGTGATGTGTATGTTGAACAACAGCACATTACCGTCATTGGTAAACATTGATTTTAGTTCGTTGGCTTTCTGCTGCACCTCTCTCTTTGAGGCACCGTTATATTCACCGTCTGTTATGTTTATCACTGTTGGCGGATAGCAGTCTTTGTCATGATGGGTCTCCAGCCATTTTTCAAGCAGGCGCTTTGCATGGTCAAAAGCCTCATGAAACCTTGTCCACGAGCCGCTGTGGTCAGCTTCAAACCATTGCACTTTCTCCACTTCTTTTACCATCATGCCCTTACGGGTCTTTTTCTCTTCACGTACAATACTACGTTTGAACGGATTGTCGCGTAGCTCTTCCGGAGAAACAAAATCGCGCCCTGCCAAATTACCCTTCCATGCACTGTACGATTTCTCACCATATCCGATTACGGCAATATCGTAGTAATGCCTTATCTCGTTACCCCTGATGCAGCGCATCACAAGTTCGTTAATCTGACGGTTTACAATTCTTGCCACTGCCTCTGACATTGTCATATTCTCGCCGTAAAGTGTGGTAGTGCTCGACATACTTACCGAGTGGTCAAGCAGGAAGATAAATGCTGTCGGATTAGCACGGGTTATCTGAGCGGTATAGGGTGTCTTGCTCTTCATCTTTTGGCCTGCGACGGGAATCTGAAGTCCAAAATTGCCGATATTCAGAATCCTGTCGAGCGGCATGAAATTTTTTACCAATACTTCGGCCTGATAGTATTGCTGTTCGTCGGCATCGAGGTCAAAATGCTTACGTGCTTTTACTGAAGTGAAGTGTATCTTCTTGAAGTCATCAAACGTACCGCCTACGTTTGCACCGTTGCGTGTGGCGTTACGGTCGGCAAACTTTGTATCGTTTTCGTAAATCACCTCCGGGTCTATCTCCAACACTACCGGATTTGTGATGCGTCCTTCGTTCATGGCCACATACATCATCGGGTGTTCGGTGGTGAAACTCAGTCGCACATAGTGCTGCAGTCCGTCGCGGCTGTCAAGATTACGCGATAGAGCGCCTCCTCTCGGTTTGGGAATGTCTATATTCCGACTTTCGCAGTCGGCCCATGAATACAGACCGCCATGCTCTATGATTGATTTCAGATTCTCACGGTCGGTGAAATGATAGAGCCGCTTGATACCGTGAAAATCTACGAGTTCTTTGAACGAAAGATAATTGAGTCGTTTTGCCATAATTTTAGTTTTTGGAAGTTTCGTAAGGGTACAGCCCCTCTGCGTATGCCTTGATAAGATAAGCGTGCGAAAGGGGTTTTGAGTCGCTGTCAACGTCACAGCAGATGTTGTAGTCAAGCAGTACAATAGTCTTTTCTTCCGACGCTTTTCTGAGCCGTTCTATTATGTATGCTACCTTATTCTCCAATACCCATTTGAAAGTTGGAATGTAAATCTGCCGTTTCGCCTCTACATAGTCTAATATCTCACTGCCGTTCACACCTTTCCTGTGTCCCAACACTCTGCCGTGACTGCGCACAGTCCGCTTTATATTCCGCATCGTGTTGTTCCGGAACATTCCCGTGTCTATATCCTCATTCTCAAACACCTTTAGCCCCTGCCATATCCCTTCCACACACTCCGCCGTCACTTCTTCACTGAACGGCACAGGTATACCTCCATGCGGGTAGAACGGACTCAGCTTAACCAGCCCATCCTTCGCCTGACTCGTCACATCAGCAATAATCGCTCCTGGGTACTGCTTCAGAATGTTCTCTGGCTTGCGTCTCTTGGATTCAATGATAATCATAATTTAAACTCTGTTTACATAACAATTGAATGGAAACGCCTCGTATCCGATAGCAGTCACCGAAGAGGGAATGTTGATACTCTGTAAAGCCGTACACTCGTAGAACGCATAGTCACCGATAGCAGTCACCGAAGTGGGAATCCTGACACTCTGTAAAGCCTCACAGTTGTAGAACGCTTCGTTACCGATAGCCGTCACCGAAGAGGGAATGCTGATGCGTGATGCAGTATTCAAACAGGAAATAAGATTACCGCTGTCAGAAATTAGAAGATTATCTATAATTCTGAAGTGATTATTATAAGATAGATTAATCTGTAAATTGTGACAGCCTATGAACGGATTTGTACCGATAGCAGTCACCGAAGAAGGAATGCTGACACTCTGTAAAGCTGTACACCGGCTGAACGCTCCGTCACCGATAGCAGTCACCGAAGATGGAATGCTGACACTCTGTAAAGCCTCACACCCCCAGAACGCTCCGTCACCGATAGCCGTCACCGAAGCAGGAATGCTGACACTCTGTAAAGCCGTACAGCCGGAGAACGCCCAGTCACCGATAGCAGTCACCGAAGAAGGAATGTTTACACTCTGTAAAGCCTTACACCCGATGAACGCTCTGTCACCGATAGCAGTCACCGAAGCGGGAATGCTGACACTCTGTAAAGCCTTACACCAACTGAACACTCCGTCACCGATAGCAGTTAGCGAAGAAGGAATGCTGACACTCTGTAAAGCCTTACACGCACTGAACGCATAGTTACCGATTGTAGTCACCGAAGAAGGAATGCTGACACTCTGCAAAGCAGTACACCCACTGAACGCCGAGTTCCCGATAGCAGTCACCGAGGCAGGAATGTTAACACTCTGTAAAGCCTCACACCCACTGAACGCTTTGTCACCGATAGCAGTCACCGAAGCGGGAATGCTGACACTCTGTAAAGCCGTACACCTATCGAACGTCTCGTTCCCGATAGCAGTCACCGAAGAAGGAATGCTGACACTCTGCAAAGCAGTACACGCACTGAACGCATAGTTACCGATTGTAGTCACCGAAGATGGAATACTGACACTCTGCAAAGCCTCACACCAACTGAACGCATAGTTACCGATTGTAGTCACCGAAGATGGAATACTGACACTCTGCAAAGCAGTACACCCACTGAACGCATAGTTACCGATTGTAGTCACCGAAGATGGAATGCTGACACTCTGTAAAGCCTTACACGCACTGAACGCCGAGTTACCGATAGCAGTTACCGAAGATGGAATGCTGACACTCTGTAAAGCCTTATAGCAAAAGAACGCCGAGTCACCGATAACTTTTGTACCGGCTTTTATAGCATATTCAGTTAAATACCCATTTTTACACTTCAGTAACCGTTTACCGTCTTTGCTATAAACGACACCGTATTCATCTTCGACTCCGTTAGCTATATCTTCGTCTGTGACGGCAGTGGATAATTTCTCGGTTAGTTTCGGTTTGGGAGTCATGAAGAGTCGGAACGAAACCAAGTCGAGGAACTTTTTCGCTAAGGTGATGTAGAAAGTGCCTAAGAGGAGGGTGAGGTCGGGGTCGGTGGTGAGAAGGGCGATTGATTGTAGCAGGCGGGAGTTGGCGGGGTTGCGGAAGTCGGCTTCGGAAAACAGGAGGGTATCGGCGGAGGCGGAGCTTCTGAGGGAAGGGTTGAGAGCGAGAGCTTTCAGCGACAGAGCTATGACGGCGACAGAGAAGTCGTCGATGTGTTCGTTGAAGTCGGCATCGGTGCGCAGCGGGTGACGGTAGTCGGGGCTGCCGGCTTCTCGTGCTTTCTCGCCCTGCATTGAGGGGACGAACATACCGTCGTAGTCGACGAGGACGGGTGAGCCGTCTGCGCGCACAAGGATATTGTCGGGTTTGAGGTCTCCGTGTGCGAAGGGTTGGGCAAGCAGCCACACCGCCATACGGTTGAAGCGGTAACTCAGCATCGAGAGTGCATCGGTATCATCGAGATGACGGCTGACGTAGAGGTCGAGAGGTTCGCCCTCGACCCACTCCATGACAACAACGGGAAATTCCTCACGGTCGCACTGTGTGGTGTCGACAAACAGTTCGTTGTCAAGCCAGCGCATCGGTACCATATACGCCGAAGAAACACTCTCCAATTCCTCGGTGATTCTGCGGTAGCTCTCGGCACGTCCTTCTTGCGGACGCGTGAAGCACTTGACGGCGTAGAGCCTACCCGTCTTCTCATCGCGCATTTTGAATACGACAGCGAAATTACCGCTCGACATCACCGGTTCGCCGCGACTGTCAAGCACAGGCCGCAGCGAAGTGAGTTCGCCGAAATTGTCCTCAGGCGACATAATCGCCTCCCTGTATTCCGAAATCAAAGGATAGTCTTCCATATTATTCTAATTCATAGCGCTTGATTATTAATTCATAGCGCTTGGTCAGTACAAATATACGCACAATCCGTCTTACGACCAAATTTTAGCTCAGTGGTTAGGAAGAAAACTTCCACTCGTTTCGTTATCACACTCTTAATGTACAAATCGTGCCGTAACACTTTTATGTGAATAGAATGTATTTAGTTTCATCAGTCTGTCTTTTGCCTGACTCGTCACATTGGTGATAGTCGTTCAGGGTATTGCTTCAGAATGTTATTTTCCGTCGCTTTGATTCAATGATAATCATAATTTAAACTCTATTTACATGACAAGTAGATGGGAAAGCATTTTTACCAATATGAGTTACCGATGAGGGAATGCTGACACTCTGTAAAGCCGTACACCCGTCGAACGCATAGTCACCGATAGCAGTTACCGAAGAAGGGATGCTGACACTCCGTAAAGCCTCACACCTACAGAACGCTCGGTCACCGATAGCAGTCACCGAAGAAGGGATGCTGACACTCCGTAAAGCCTCACACCTACAGAACGCTCGGTCACCGATAGCAGTCACCGAAGAAGGAATGCTGACACTCCGTAAAGCCCAACACCTGTAGAACGCTGCGTCACCGATAGCAGTTACCGAAGATGGAATGCTAACACTCTTTAAAGCCTCACACCCGTGGAACGCTTTGTCACCGATAGCAGTCACTGAAGCGGGAATGCTGACACTCTGTAAAGCCTCACACCCGTAGAACGCTTCGTCACCGATAGCAGTCACCGAAGATGGAATGCTGACACTCCGTAAAGCAGAACACCCGTAGAACGCTTCGTCACCGATAGCAGTCACCGAAGATGGAATGCTAACACTCTTTAAAGCCCAACACCTGTAGAACGCTTTGTTACCAATAGTAGTTACCGAAGATGGAATTCTGACACTCTTTAAAGCCCAACACTCAGAGAACGCTCCGTCACCGACAGCAGTCACCGAAGAGGGAATGCTGACACTCTGTAAAGCCTCGCACCTGTAGAACACTGAGTCACCGATAGTAGTCACCGAAGAGGGAATACTGACACTCTGTAAAGCCGAACACCCACTGAACGCATTTATACCGATAGCAGTCACCGAAGAGGGAATTCTGACACTCTGTAAAGTCTTACACCCTGAGAATGCATAGTCTCCGATAGCCGTCACCGAAGAAGGAATGCTGACACTCTGTAAAGCCTCACACCCCCTGAACGTATAGTTACCAATAGCCGTCACCGAAGAAGGAATTCTGACACTCTGTAAAGCCTTACACCCACAGAACGCCCAGTTCCCGATAGCAGTCACCGAAGAGGGGATGCTGACACTCTGTAAAGCCGAACACTCCCAGAACGCATTTATACCGATAGCAGTCACCGAAGCGGGAATTCTGACACTCTGTAAAGTCTTACACCCCCAGAACGCCGAGTTACCGATAACTTTTGTACCATCTTTTATAGTGTATTCAGTTAAGTCTGCATTGTTACACTCCAGTAACCGTTTACCGTCTTTGCTGTAAATGACTCCATATTTGTCTATTATACCTTCAGTAATATCTTTATCAGTAACACTGGTATCTATTTTAAGAGTCTCTTTAGGTTTAGATGTTGATGCATATTTTATTTCATTAGGATTGAGAGTGTCGTGCTGTATTACATTCTTTAGTTTAGGGATCTGTAGAACTTGTATCGGTTTGGGTGTCATAAAAAGTCGGAACGAAACCGAATCGAGGGACTTTTTCGCTAAGGCGATGTAGAAGACGCCTAAAAGGAGGGTGAGGTCGGAGTCGGTGGTGAGGAGGGCGATTGATTGTAGCAGGCGGGAGTTGGCGGGGTCGCGGAAGTCGGCTTCGGAAAGCAGGAGGGTATCAGCGGAGGCGGAGTTCTTGAGGGTAGGGTTGAGGGCGAGAGCTTTCAGCGACAGAGCNATGACNGCGACNGAGAANTCGTCGATGTGTTCGTTGAAGTCGGNNTCGGTNCGNAGCGGGTGACGGTAGTCGGGACTTCCGGCTTCGCGTGCTTTNTCGCCCTGCATTGAGGGGACGAACATACCGTCGTAATCGACNAGGACNGGTGAGCCNTCNTCGCGCACAAGGATATTGTCGGGTTTGAGGTCNCCGTGNGCGAAGGGCTGNGCNAGCAGCCACGCNNCCATACGGTTGAAGCGGTAACTCAGCATCGACAGCGCATCGGNNTCNNNNAGGTGACGGCTGACATAGAGGTCGAGNGGTTCACCCTCNACCCACTCCATNACNACGACGGNAAATTCCTCNCGGTCACACTGNGTNGTGTCGACAAACAGNTCNTTGTCGAGCCANCGCATCGGNACCATATANGCCGAAGAAACACTCTCCAATTCCTCGGTGATTCTGCGGTAGCTCTCNGCACGTCCCTCCTGCGGACGCGTGAAGCACTTGACGGCGTAGAGCTTACCCGTCTTCTCATCGCGCATCTTGAACACGACAGCGAAATTACCGCTCGACATCACCGGTTCGCCGCGACTGTCAAGCACGGGCCGCAGCGAAGTGAGTTCGCTGAAATTGTCCTCAGGCGACATAATCGCCTCCCTGTATTCCGAAATCAAAGGATAGTCTTCCATATTATTAATTCATAGCGCTTGGTCAGCATTTCTGCAAATATACGCATAAATAATCATATTTTGACCAAAATATAATTATTTAAAATATTTGCTCTTGTCAACTATATTTATTTACTTTGCGTCTTATCTTAAAGAGCCATCTGTTCTACAATCTTAGTAAGTATAAATTCATCAACAAACCTTATGAAACCGTTTAAAAAACCAACTGTAAAAAAGCAGGTACAGAGTAGTTCTAATGATAGAACGACATCTACTAAGGTACATCTTACTATAGTTTCTGAAAAGGAACGTGAAATATATCGAGTACCGTCGTACGAGTATCTGTTACCGTGAGTAAATTGCCAAATTATTATAAATCTTTATTTATAATGCGGAGCCAAGACCCTGATACGCTTCGCATTATTGATTTATGGACTTTTAAATCGGCTAAAAGTAATAAGCGTTATATCATAGAGATAGAAAAATTTTCAAATAAATTTCTCGGTATTAAATTTTATTGGAAAGGGGTCGCCAATAGTGAAAAACGTTATTCATTGCTGACTAATGACTATGAACCGCGTAGAATAGTAATGTCATGTATTCATGTGATGCTGGAGTATTATAAACGTGATAATTGCTGTTCATTCGGCTTTGTGGCTGCCAATGACATCAATGTTTTGGCCAGACAGTCAGTTCCCAATAAGCGCTTCCGTTTTTATAGAAGTCTTATGCTTTCTGTTTTTGGTACTCAAACATTTGTACAGGGTTATGATCTGAAAAATTTTATTTATGTACTTATTAACAGAGCTATGTTGGAGAATGGGCTAATATCATTCGCCGAAATAGAAAATGAAATATCTCTGCTGTATGAAGGAGAGTATTCATTGACAACAGAAGGTAATTGAATAGCTATAGTTTTAAATTTATTGTGATATAGTTACTTTACAATTGATGGGAAAACATTCTTTTCCTATCGAAGTTGCTCTTGGTATATTTATACGCTTCAAGGAATTACATTCATAGAAAGCATAGTCACCGATAGCAGTTACCGATGACGGAATATTGATACTTTGTAAAGTCCTACAGTATTCGAATGCCGAGTCACCGATAGTAGTCACTGAAGAGGGAATGCTGACACTCTGTAAGGCCAAACACCCGGAGAACGCTTCGTTACCGATAGTAGTCACTGAAGAGGGAATGCTGACACTCTGTAAGGCCGTACACCCCCAGAATACCGAGTCGCCGATAACAGTTACTGATGAAGGAATGTTGACACTCTGTAAAGCAGAACACTCGCAGAACGCCGAGTTACCGATAGCAGTTACNGATGANGGAATATTNATACTNTNNAAAGTCNNACANTCNNNCTGAATGCCGANTTACCGATAGTNGTCACNGANGANGGAATNNTGANACTNTGNAAAGCNNTACANNNCNNGAANGNCGAGTNNCCGATANNNNTNACTGATGAAGGAATGTTTATANTCTTCAAAGCAGAACNCCCNCTGAATGCCGAGTNACCNATAGTGGTCACNGANGANGGAATNTTNATACTTTNCAAAGNNNNACACNTNCTNGAATGCCGAGTNACCGATAGNNGTNACTGATGAAGGAATATNNATACTCTNCAANGCAGAACNCCCNCTGAATGCCGAGTTACCGATAGCAGTCACCGATGACGGAATGTTGATACTCTGCAAGGCAGAACACCCTCTGAATGCCGAGTTACCGACAGCAGTTACCGATGACGGAATATTTATACTCTTCAAAGTCTCACATCCGCAGAACGCCGAGTCCCCGATAGTGGTCACTGATGAAGGAATGTTGATACTCTGCAAGGCAGAACACCCGCAGAACGCCGAGTCCCCGACAGCAGTCACCGACGACGGAATGTTGACACTCTGCAAGGCAGAACACTCGCAGAACGCCGAGTCCCCGATAGCAGTTACTGATGACGGAATATTGACGTGTGATGTAGTATTCAGGCAGGAGATAAGATTACCGTTGTCAGAAATTAGAAGATTATCTATAATTCTAAAGTGACTATTATGTGATAGATTAATCTGTAAATTTTTACATCCACTGAACGGATTTATACCGATAGTAGTCACCGACGACGGAATGTTGACACTCTGCAAAGCCTTACACCTATTGAACGCTGAGTCACCGATAGCAGTTACCGACGACGGAATATTTATGCTTTGGAGTGGGAGACCAAAGAGAACATAATAAAAAGCTGAATTGCAAATTACTTTTGTACCATCTTTTATAGTATATTCAGTTAATTTCCTATTTTTACACCGCAGTAACCGTTTACTGTCTTTACTGTAAACGACACCATACTCATCTTCGACTCCGTTAGCTATATCTTCGTCTGTAACAACAGTGGATAATTTCTCGGTTAGTTTCGGTTTTTGAGTCATGAAGAGTCGGAACGAAACCAAGTCGAGGGATTTTTTTGCTAAGGCGATGTAGAAGGTGCCTAAGAGGAGGGTGAGGTCAGGGTCGGTGGTGAGGATGGCGATTGATTGCAGCAGACGGGAGTTGGCGGGGTTGCAGAAGTCGGTTTCGGAAAGCAGGAGAGTATCGGCAGAGGCGGAGTTTCTGATGGCGGGGTTGAGAGCGAGAGCTTTCAGCGAAAGAGCTATGACGGCGACAGAGAAGTCGTCGATGTGTTCGTTGAAGTCGGCGTCGGTGCGCATCGGGTGACGGTAGTCGGGGCTTTCGGCTTCTCGTGCTTTTTCGCCCTGCATTGAGGGGACGAACATACCGTCGTAGTCGACGAGGACGGGTGAGCCGTCTTCGCGCACAAGTATAT
>JAAVDM010000008.1 GCA_014801815.1 Bacteroides sp.
AGAGCGGTACTTGTTCGCTTCGACACAACCATATCGAGTTGGAAGGGGTGGAACTTCCTTGCTTTTCTTGTTATATTCCTTAAAAAATTTCACAATTCACAAAAGTAGAAACAACTTCAAAATAAAGATAGAAGAATTGGTTGATTCCATAGTCGAATATTCAAGTATAAAATTGAATCCGGAAAGACCATCATTCACCTTTGATTCTGAATTTGTTTCGTTCATTCTATCGAATAATAGTGATGATGATATTAAATTTGGAGAAAAATACATAATAGGGTTCAAAGATGCCGATGGCAATTGGTATGAGCTTCCACAAACCGGAATATGTGATGATATTGGAATAGAGTTGAAACCTACAGGTAATTATACTTTTGAAGCCGCCCTGCATCCAAGACTTAACAACAATAAACCTGGAATATATAGATTATACAAACAAATACGATTAGGGAACAATAAAAAATACGTTTGGTTAATGACAGAGTTTACACTTGAATAATTTTATTCATTGAACGACTTTATGTATAATTTTGAAAAAATTAAACTTCATTAAAATAACCAACGGTGTGTTAAATAACAAGTATGATATAGTTCGTGTCTAAGTTCTATATTAAGATCAATTATAAGAAATACTATCTAATAATCGACTGGCAAACCATGGAGTAGGTCTGTCGGAAAGGTTCCCAAAGATAGGCTCATACGCTTATGCAGTGACACATGGAATATGTCACGTCGTGTAAGTGTGTGCCGTAATGAGTAACCGAAGCGGTAAGAAATTTCGGTCGATCAGCCTTAAACGCAGTCTAAGGCTGTCAAGACCGAGTAAGTCACCGCTTTCAGATTAGGTTTCAGGGATAGCCACAGACGCGTGAGCCATTGAAGAGCAGCCGCAGGCAAACCTCGATGGATCTGGCGTTTGTGTCGTAATAGGCGCAGCCGTCGATGCTTGCATAGTTCCTCGACTGAAGTTTACTCGGTGTCAGCGACACGGAGTTAGTCAGACGGTAAGATTTCCGATGATAGGCTCATGTGCTTACGCAGGGCCACATGAAATATGGCTCGTCGTGTAAGCGTGTGCCGTAATGCGTAGCTGAAGTATTAAGAAATTTTGGTCGATCAGCCTTAAACGCAGTCTAAGGTTGTCAAGACCGGGCAAGTCATCGTTTTCAGATTAGTTTTCGGGGATAGGCACGGACGCGTGAGCCATCGAGGTTTGCCTACGCCTGCTCTTCAATGGCTCTGGCGTTTGTGCCCTCATAGGCACCGCCGTCGATGCTTACATAATACCATCGGCTGAATCTAACTCGGTGTCAGCGACACGGAGTTAGTCAGACGGCTTAGTTTCCCGAAGTCGGCACACCGGTTCCCGGCGCCATACCTGGCTCGTCGGGGACGTGTGTTGTAAATGCGCAGCCATAGTATTCGTAGATTCCGGCTATTTCAGTGGCAAGTGACAACCTGCGTCTGAAACAGCCGGGCCGGTATTCCATACAGGCGGTTTTGCGAGGTAACGAAGCAAACCGCCCGACTTCTATCAATAGAAGTCGGGAAACATATTGTTAGGTCACAGCGCATTATTATACTCTGATTACCTTATATGGCACTCCGTGTTTCTCTGCATAGTCCGTTGTGAACTTGGTACCCCGGCTCTTGCCGTTCCAGAAAGCAAGAAGGAAATCGCAATTCTCCACTATTTGGATATTCCTCATCAGCGGTGCGTTCCTGCCGTATCGCTTATAGTCCGGAAGAAACTCCACAATGGGGATATTGTTCTTGATTGCATATTCCTTTGCATAAGTGTCCGCTCCGCCACTAACTATAGTGTCGGGAACAAAAGGGAGAAAGGAAGCGATGTCAACGGGTGGGCAGCTGCGACTGCCTACGATAGCCAATCTCTTATTCATATTGATTTTTCATTAGTTCAGCCAGTTGCTTGTGGCACTGATAGCCAATAGCGACGGTTCAATCTTGATATATTTTCTCAATGCCTTTCTTGCCCTTGCGAAAGTGAAGCCGGTGTTCACCACGTTATCCAACAGGAAAATGTCGGAATGAGCTTGCAGGGCCTCCTTACAGTCGGCACTCTCCTTGACCTTCAATCCCGTCCTAACTCCTTTGAGGGAAGTTCTGCATTTCTTGATGTCATATAACTTCTTGCGAGGTGTGCCCGAAAGAATGTCCATTACCTCACAATCCTGACGTATAATCCTGATGGTGTTGGCGAGTTCAAGAGTATAGTCCGCTTTGCCNGANGANTGCGGNACNGGTATCAANACTGCGTTGGGGGGGGGGNGGGGTGAGNATTTGGNAGAGAANGAGGGCNGCGATTGCAATNGCNGTAGTATCGTTTNTCTTNACGTCCTTNGATAGTTTCCTCAANGANTGGGGATANACCTCTGNNTNGTGNTACATCTTTCCNTAAGAGCCTAANACCCTNAATTCCTTNATCGTNACCTTTNCCTTTGTCCGTTTCATAAGCNANTCAAATTTTNNNCCCTTTGGTTTGAAGCCNNNTGGCTTCTCGCGTCCGGGTTGTTTTTTCGCTGCATNCAANNACGGAGGACNAAGGTGGCGTANGGCAAGCNTGGCAANTGNAAAAATACGGAATACCCAANTNTAGCATAANANTTGTGGAAGGCTNCNGNATTTTTTCATGCAGNCAAGCCGGAGGCGATCGCTTGCCGTCGGCATCCGCCTCCGTAACTTTGTAGCGAAAAACTCACGGANGCGNANAGCCNGCNATTCAAGGGGACAATCAGAAAAGACAAGCCCCGGCTCTCACGAGTCAGGACAGTCACGTTTTAGATAGCAATGAGAAAAGCTGTCTTATTATTATGGCAGTAAGAAAAGCAGTAAGTTAGATGGTTGAATAATCAGATTCAAGCAAGTTCCTGATGTTTGTCAGGGTATTTCCCGGCATAATCCTTTCGACAGAGGCAAGTTTAGACATAAGTTCGGGCAGTAGCTTTACACCGGGAAGAATAACCGCATGGTTAGCGATATGATCTTCTGTTTCTGTCAAGCCTCTCCGGAGCTTCATCGACTTGGCTTTCGGTATCATAAAACCTGTGAATTTTCGGAGAGAGGTCACTACGCAACGTCCGTCGGAAGTTAGCCAGTGTCGGCATACCTCACGCGCCGAAGCATCCTTCAGCCGGTTTATAGCCGAGTATCGCAGAATCACCTCGTAAGTCCGCATAAGCTGTATTCCATCGACCACTTCAAGAGAGGCAAAGTATCGGGACATCATACGCTTGGAGGCAAGCCAGTCCTGTTCCTCGATAATCTCCACGGTGCGTCCACAGTCAACACACTTGACGTATTTATCTTTTCCGGCATACACCATAGTGTTCCCACAGCAGAAGCAGACTGTCACCAGATTGTTCTGCCTTATGGCGATATGAGGACGTGCATGNTCAATCACCCAACGGGCGATCTCACTGTCTTTGGAGGAAAGCGTGCTGTCAAGACCCTTCACCGTCTCCTGAAGTGGTATCGTTTTCATATACGTATCAATTAGCGAGGTTTGGATTTGAGGCCTCCAGCGACAGCTTGCGGAAGCGTTTAAGTAGTGGTTCGAGATCAAGCGAGGCACGACGGGCACGGAGTCCGGCGGACTTGTTGCCCTTGTCGAGCTGTGACTTGGCATTTTCACGGAATGTCTCCATATGGGCGGAGATTTCTTCTAAAAGTTCTTTCATTGAAGTCAGTGGTTGAATGGTTTATAAAAGAGGGATTTCAAAAGACTTGATAACACAGTCGGCGTTCTTGTCAATGATGACCCAGTATTCGGAATGATACGGCTTGCCGTCAACTGTCTTAGCCTCGTACTCTACCTTTACTTTCCAGCCGGTAAATGGCTTCGGCTTATCGGATTCTTCGGGAATCATTCCCGTCAGACTTCTCAGAGCGACCATAGCCGACATCTGACGTTCCATAAGCCCGGCAAGTTCCGTGTCGTTAAAGTCGATGTTATCCATATTGTCGGTCCGCTCCATCACACGGGAGCTTATCTTCATCATGGAAGTGGTAATGACCACACGCTCGTCAAGAGTAATATACTCACGTCCGAAAACTGAGTCAGCATCACTGAATGGTCTGTGATTGGATGATTGTTTATATGGGAGATCACATTTTCACGGAGGCTGACTTCTCCATCTTCATGGCAGGGGCTGCAAGAAGAGTCCTGACCTCATTGCCGACATACTTGGCTGCGATCTACTCGCGTGTGGCAGTCTTAGTCTTATAGAGGGAATAGCCGTCATCGAAAGACAACTCCTTCTTATCTGTCTTTCCACGCTCGCCGAGATCAACAGAAACCTTCCACTTGCCGTCTGAGCGGTCTTTGGCGATACGAATCTGCTCATTCTCGACTCCCTCCGGCAGACGGAACTGCTGGTAGTGGGAAGACAGGTGCAGACGTTCGCCAAAGTTCTTCTCCACGAGCTGGCCGGGAGTCATCACCCGGTCGAAGTAGGCGTTCAGGTCCTGACGGGAGGGGATTGCTGACATCTTCTTGTCACCTATCTGGGCGAAGAACTTGTATTTGCCATAGTCGGCGCGTGTCTCGTCCTTCTCCTTGTAGACGTTGAACTTGTCGATTGTCATATTCCCTCCGGACCGGCGACGACATTGGGTGTCTTGAAAGAGACCTCCGGAACTTTCGGCATGAGCTTTGTCGGGTAGTAGCGTTCCATGAGCTGTGGCACAGTCATCTCCTTCTTCTGATAGGCAGCGAGGTCAGCCGGATCCATCTTCTGCGGCTTCAGCTGCTCGCCGTTGATTTTGGCGGTGAAATACCAGTCCTGCGAGTCCTTGCCCTGAAAGGCGTGGCCGTGTGTGACCTTGTTGCCGTTCACAGTCACCATCTGAGGCTCACGGGGCTTGCGTTCCTGCTGTGCCTCAGATTTCTACTCGGACTTGACTTCCTGTTTCTGTTCGGATTTGGTTTCCGGATCAAGCTGGAGATATTGGCGTGTCTTCTCCCCGTTGATGTCAATGGATTTCTGAATGACGTCTCCGTGTCGTAGACGCTCTGCCTCCTGAGGTGAGAGTTTCAGGATATTGTCCTGCTTCTCATCGAAAGCTGCTTTAAAGGGATATGCTACAAGCATTGGATCTCCGTTCCTGTCGGCAACCATCTGGAGTTTGAGTGGCAACGTGATGATGTGACCATTTTTGGCATTTAAGGAAACCTGCATCAGTGGTGTGACTTCCCCTGNAATCAGCTTTTCCTNTACCTCNTGNGGCAGTTTGTCTNCCTTTTCGCGGTCAAGACCCAGAAGTGCCAGCTTTTCGTAGAGCAGTTTTTCGGGCGGTTTGTTGTTGCTTAATTCCATAATCTGAGATTGTAAGTTTAACTTTGCNGTGTCTGACCGCTTGAACANCACAAAATTATTACCACAATAACCCTTANAAAGAAATGTGCAACATCAAACTTGCAATGCTGATGCTCGTTTTCTCTCACTTNGTGGCNTCAGCTNAGTTCTATACGATCACCAGAGAGAGTGAAATATCAAGTCCGGAGAGGCATATGATTCAATACACTGCTNAAATCAAACAAGATAGCTTAATGGTTNCTTATGCCGAAGATACAGTTGAAGTTAAATTGAATCCGAAAAAAAATTTGGCGTCTGATAGTCTAAAAGACCAAAAAAGTCAGGGATACAGGTTGCCACACCAAACAGAAGAAGCAGATGATGAAAGTCTCCGAAAGGATCTGCCNGAACTTACCATTCCCAATCTGATCGCGGAGATAAAAAGGAACAATATCAAATATCCGAAGATAGTACTGGCGCAGGCAATACTTGAAACCGGATGGTTCAAGTCATCTGTGTGCCGCAACAAACATAATCTCTTCGGTCTGACCAATCCACGTACCGGCAAATACTACGAGTTCAACCATTGGACCGAATCAGTGTCAGCATATAAATCGAAAGTGCAATATAAATACTCCGGTGGAAATTACTTACTGTGGCTTGATAAGATTGGCTACGCAGAAGAAAAAACCTATGTCCGGGCACTTATCAAGGTTCTCAAACAGTTATAGCAATTTTTTTACTCATTATTTGCCNATACAAAAATTTATTTATAATTTTNTATTACCAAAAAATGTAGAAATCTACAATTTTTNGTAATATGATTATACCTCGCCCTACNTATCTTCAGCAGTTGATTGCTTCNAAAGGAAACCGTATGATAAAGATCATCACGGGTATTCGTCGTTGTGGAAANTCCTTTCTGTTATTTGATCTCTTCTATGAATATCTCATTTCAAACGGAGTGGAAGAAGACCATATCATAGAGGTGGCTCTTGATGACCGTNCCAATGCAGAGTTGCGTGACCCTGATAAGATACTTCNTTTTATAAAGGATCGTATAAAGGATTCCGGTCAATACTTTATCCTTCTGGATGAAGTACAAATGATTGAGGATTTTCCCGGGGTGATGAACAGTCTTCTTCACCTACGTAATGTAGATACATATGTGACTGGGAGCAATTCTCNGTTCTTATCGAAAGATGTTGTAACNGAGTTCCGAGGAAGAGGTCAGGATATACACATGTATCCGTTNTCATTCTCGGAATATTATTCGGCTGTCGGTGGAGACGTGTCCAGATGTTGGCGGGATTATTCCACCTACGGAGGATTNCCTCAGACACTTTTNCTTCCTGATGCAAAGGCAATACGTGATTATCTGNCACATCTTGCCGATACAGTGTATATTGCGGATGTTGTTGAGAGACATAAAGTAAGGAATAAGCCTGAACTCGATGAATTGTTACAAATACTGGCTTCGGCTATTGGNTCTCCCTGTAATCCGTTGAAATTGGCCAACANATTCAAGAGTCTTAAGAAAGTCACNATATCCAACAAGACAATAACCAAGTATCTCGGTTATTTCTGTGATGCTTTTCTTATAGAGAAGGCGTTGAGGTANAATATCAAGGGGAAAAAATATATCAACACTCTTGCAAAATACTATTTTACAGATATGGGTATCCGGAATGCATTACTTGAGTTTCGACAGTTGGAACCGACTCATTTGATGGAAAATATTATCTACAATGANTTGCTTTACAGAGGATATTCAGTAGATGTAGGAGTGGTGGAGACGGTTAAGAAAGATGAAAATGGGAAATCCATAAGAAAACAGTTTGAAGTGGATTTTGTAGCCAACGATACGGATTCCAGATATTACATACAATCGGCATACGCGATTCCGGATGAAGAGAAAATGATTCAAGAAACCAACTCATTCCGCAATATAGATGACTCCTTCAAACGAGTACTTATTGTCAAGGATGATACAACACCGTATCGTAATGATGAAGGAATTTTGGTCATTGGACTGTATGATTTCCTGTTGAATCATGATTTGATGGTAAAAGGATAACTTAACGTGGTGATGATGTTATCCAGACTCAGTAACTAATAAGATGTAATATTATTAAGTGAATGGGATAGAAAGCGTAGAAGCTGTATTTGGCAACTGCGCCTTTGATGTTTCCACGTGTTCCGTCATAGAGGAAAATACAGATTGAAGCGAGAGCCGCTCCGACTATGCCATAGTNCATCATAAGAGAAAAGTGGCTCAAGCCGAAAATTCAGTGCATGAGTTTGCGGGAAAAGTGTTAAATTTGAGGAATGAAAACCAGTGAAGCATTTTGGATGTTCCTCCCGCAAGGTCTGGACGAACTATTTGAGATGGTCCGCTTTGAGCGAACCGAAG
>JAAVDM010000009.1 GCA_014801815.1 Bacteroides sp.
TCCATTCTGTGCAGATTTGACACAACCGTTTCCAGTTGGAAGGGTTGGAACTATCTGGCGTTCGCTGTGATATTCCTTAAAAAAATTCACAAATCAAAAAAGTTTAGATGACTTCAATAACTATATTGAAAGTCTTCTAAAAAGAAAACGCCTTTACCCCTAAAAGGGTTGAGTAAGACAGCCTCAAAATTCTTGGAGAGCTGAGACAAAAGGCTGATGCACGTAGACAGAAACAAGGAAGTTGAGGTGCGAGGGGGAGGAGAGCCGGGACAAAAAGCTGACGCACGGAGAAAGGTGCGAGGGATGATACTGAGGTGGAGGCTGTAGGAGGGGTGGTAGTACCTACGTGTTTTTGTGGTATGGAGATTTTAACATTGTTATATGGGGTTGAGGGATAAATGATTAAAGAAATAATTAAAAAAGCAATAGTAAGAAGAATTTTTTATTTGAAAAATTTATAGTTAATTTGCAAACAATTTCGCCAAATCCGCTTGAATGCAATTAATAGGTCCTGATGTATGGACGAGGCAGGAGTAGGTAGAGAAAGGAATTCCGACAGATGGCAGAAGAATACAAAGAAAAATGGAAGGAATGTCTCGATATTATCCGAGATAATATCGGTACTGCCCGCTTTGATACGTGGTTCTCACGTGTTGAGGCCATAAAATTTGTAGATAATCGTCTGACTCTTCTAATACCTTCTCATTTTTATTATGAGAAGATAGAAGACCATTTTCTGAATCTTCTAAGCTATGTGTTGAGACGTGTTTACGGAAGCGATATCAAGCTGGAATATGAAATCGGTTTGATAGCCGGTGATGAACAGTCGCATGTTACGGTGCAGAGTCCTGTGCAGAGTGCGGCGGTTGGGAAACGTAATAAAACAGCTTCGCAGACAGCCGCTGAAAATCCTGTTGCTCCTAAAAGTAATCAGAAGAGTCCGGCACCGTTTGATTCGCAGCTTAACTCTACTCTTAATTTTGAGAATTACTGTCTGGGAGACAGTAACCGTCTGCCATATACGATAGCCGACTTTATAGCCAACAATCCGAATAATCCGAAATTTAATCCTTTCTTTCTCTATGGTAGTGTCGGAGTAGGAAAGACTCATCTGATACAGGCTATAGGCATACGTATAAAAGAACGTAACCCTAAAGCGCGGGTACTTTTTACTACCGCCCGTCTGTTTCAGAATCTGTATGCACATGCTGCTATGCAGAAAACCATACCAAGTTTTATCAACTGGTTTCAACAGATAGATGTACTTCTGCTTGACGACCTTCAGGAACTCTCGGGAAAAATACGTACTACGGACGATGCTCTTTTTCCTATTTTCAATCATCTTCATCAGAATAACAAACAGTTGATATTCACATGTGACCGGCCTCCGATGGAATTGGACGGTATAGCCGATCGACTGATAGACCGTTTCATGTGGGGAATAACCGAACAGTTACCAAAGCCGGATTTGGCCCTCAGAAAGAAGATATTAAGTTTTAAGGCTTCAAAGAACGGATTAAATCTTCCCAAAGACGTTATAGACTTTGTTTCCGAGTGTGCCACATCGTCTGTAAGGGAGTTGGAAGGTATAGTTAACGCTATACTTAACCGTTCAATTACATTGAATTGTCCTATTACAATAGATCTTGCACGTGATGTTATGAGGAATACCGTACGCCAAGATGATCAACCTAACAGTAAGATAAACTTTGAGATGATAGTAGAAGCTACGGCCGAATATTATCATATAGACTCGGAGGCAATCTTTTCAAAAAGCAGAGTGAGAGATGTGGCAGACGCCCGTCAGATAATAATGTATCTGTGTCATAAATTGACCAAGCTATCCTCATCGGCAATAGGTCAGAAACTCAATCGCCGTCATGCCACAGTACTGCACGGGATAACAGCTGTTGAAGACCGGAAGGCATACGCTAAGGAGATTTCGATAGCTATCGATACGATAGAAAGTTCACTTAAATAAATGGGTTTTAGGTTATTCCGATAGACTGAGAGGGCAGCCATTGAATCTATAGATTCAATGGCTGCCCTCTCAGTCTATCGGAATAACCTATTTTTTCTTTTCAGATTCTGTTACAAATGAATCCATCATGATATGCAGTTCGTCAGTCTTATTGCCCAGAATGGGTAATTGCTTTAAGTCAGCTTCAATATCAGCACGCAGGTCGGCAAGATCATTATTTTTAAGCTGAAGAGCTTTAGCATAGTGTTGTCTGGCCACAGCATATTCTTCCATAAGCGTATGCAGATGACCGGCATTGATAAAGTCAGATTCCTTAGGCTGTGCAGCCAGAATGCGGTCAAAATGAGGCAGAGCTTTGTCAAATTTACCTAAAGCCATCTCACACCATGCAATAGCACGCAGAGGATTAAGACTGTCGGGATGGAGATAGAGAGCCTTATAGTAAAGTTTAAGAGCTTCGTCCAGTTTCCCGGTCTCATATAAGGCATGGCCTGTATTCAGTAACAGAGTCATGTCATCGGGCTGTTTTTCGAGCGCACGCGAATAATAAGAAGCAGCCTTATCAAAATCTCCTAAGGATTTATAACAATGGGCCAGCTTTTTCAGTAACCAAAGAGACTCTCCGTTTGTCAGAAGTGCACGCTCATACCAAAGCANGGCATTATCAAGTTGTGATAAAGACTGGTAAGAGAAGCCTATTTTTTCGAGGACGGCACTGCGGTTGGGATCTGTATCATAAAGAGCAAGAAGGTACTGAAGCGCATCTTTATAATAACCGTGAGCGAAATAAAATTCGGCAGCAAGCTCTACAATCTCATCATTTTTCAGCAGTTCACCGATAAATGGTAACTGAAGAAATGAGAGNGGAGATGCAAACGGGTCATAAAACTCTTTGTGACGCGGAAAGAGTTTATAAAGACGATACATGTCGCGTAAGAATACGCTGAGTTCAGAATCAAAATCAGCATCTGTGACAAAAGGTGAAGCTACTTCGTCAAGCTGGTCTTTCAGTTGCTCAAACTGACTACCTAATTGTGAGAATATGACTGATTTCTGAGCTTCGGGCATCTGCTGGAGTGAAAGTACAAAAGAGAATTTATCGGAATTACAAATCATCTTTTGTGATAGCAGAGTCAGACGCATTATTTCAGGCAGAGAGTTTATAACAGGTACAGCGACAGAATTGTCTTCTGTAAACGGTAGGAGCCAATGGCTAACCTTACGGAAAAACGAAAAACCCTTTAGATTGGAGAAAGCAACCATCATGACATCAGCACCTTCGGACTGCATTTCGCTGAGTTCCTCAAGCTGTTTGGTTATACCGGACTTGCTGAGGGCATCATGCCATTCAGGATTTTCCTCAAACTGATAAATATCAGCATCAGCCGAGAAATCGCGCATACGTCGCATTATCTCAGGGCTCAGTTTCATTATTTCAGGTATAAGCTCCTGACGCATCTTATCGGCCACACGATCTGTATCACGTGTGCGCAACAAAGCTTTTACAAGAGAACGCAAACGACAGAACATAATGAGCGAATCGTTCCAGAGCACCAGACGCTGCNCCAGTGTTATATCGGTAGAGAGGCGTCCGGCATATTTGCGGAGCACAAAAATCACACCGGGTAGAGCTCTGGCAGCCAATTTTGACGAAACTGTATTTTCAGCCACATCAATAAGCAGCATGAGTTTAGTTTTGTCATAAAACTGAAGCAGTGAGAGGGTAAGAGCTGAAATAATCTGTGCTTTTAGCTCGAAAGAAAATTCATCAGACGACAGAATATTGGATAGTCGTGATGTAATAGAGGCATTAAGAGGGCCTGCAGTCCAGAGTAGGTCAAAAACAGAGTCAAGTGCTTCTTCCTTCTCACGCAGACACTGTAGAGTAGCTTCCGATGTACTACCCAATGACTCATTACACAGTGTGAATTTTGCAAATGTATCACGGTAACGATCCAGTGCATTGTCAAGCGAATTATCCTGTACTGTATGGAATCTTAGAGTAGAATAATACAAAGAAGAATTATCAACTGCTACACGGTCACGACGTAAGCGGTCACACAAAGCGTATATATCTTCCTTAATCGAGGAATAAAGCTGATTGCGATGTTCATCCGGGACACCGGCTAACATATATTCGGACATATATCGGTAAGTCTGCCTGAGTCTGTCAACTTCTGAAAAATCAGCAGGCGATTTGCAGAGAGAATGTAATACGTCCAAAGCCTCCTTGAGACGTGAAGCCCGGACGAAATCTACAATCTGCTGGTAAGGATTATTGGTTTTATTATTTGGCATTTTAATAAACAGTTATCAATAATTTTAATATTTGCCGGAACATATAAACCGTATTCGTCCATAGACGGAATCACAGTAGCATACGTACCGGAACTTAATAAAATGTTAGACCTCTCACAGATGTAAACACCGAAAGGGTATGAAAGGGTTGCTAACAAAAATCATACCAAACAGAGTGGAGGATATAACAGCATGATGTAGTTTACAAAATCAATATATGTCCATTAATTTTTAAGAGCTACTTATTGCAATGGTTGGGTAAATTTTAAGTTAANATCAAGCTGAGATAGCCTTGACTCCGGCCAATTTACGCAATGCTTGCTCCCAGCAGGCCAATTTTCTTAATGTTGGCGCATCAGCATACCTCGAATTAAATCGGAATGCCAGAGCAGCCATCATCATTATGAGATGAAACTGTCCCACAGAAATACCGAGATTCTCCTTATGGATTACGAGCTTCGCCATATTCAGGGCGGCAGATGAGAGGTTTACGGAGAATTCAGGAGCTCTGCTTTTTCGGAACCGGGAATCACCGAGACCTGCGTACTGCTTTGCATCGCGTATGCAGAACTCAATCTGAAATCTCAGTCTGTAGAACTCCACAACCTGTTCTCCGCTCAGGGAGAGGTCGGTGGAGAAATATATCTCAGGTGCTCCGTGCTGTGGATAATATATTACAGCCACGACGTTTCTGTGCAGTGCCCTGCAGTTGAGAGTTGCCGTAAGGAACTTTCCACTGTCGCCGTTGAGCCGGAATTGCCGGAACA
>JAAVDM010000010.1 GCA_014801815.1 Bacteroides sp.
GTAACTATTCAGCGAAAGAGCAAAGCGTAAGGAGGCACCCCATCAGATTAGACGAGGGTCAGTATTGCGTGGAGTGGAGATTGCCCGTTCTTCCATGCTGTATCTGCTATTGAATGTAGCGCATGGAAGGCATCAGCACCGGTTTCGGAGCGGAAGCAACCGGAGATTTTCAGCTTGACCTTGAGTTTTCGGATTCCACGTTCCGAGCCGTTGTTGTCTGATGGAATTGCGGGATTGTCAAGGAAGTTGAAGATGTAGTCCCTGCATTTGATTATTCCCCTTTTGAGTTCGTTGAACTCATTTCGCAGATTATCAAGGTTCTGTTTGAGTAAGCTATCAAGCCTTGTGAGCCAAATTTCTTTAGGGATAACATCGTCCGGTTTTTCGTTTCGCAGATGGATTGCTTCTTGCAGTAGCGTCTGAACCTCCTTCGCCCACATCTGTTCCTTATCAATATCATTAAGATATTCCAGATTTCTCAGCAGATGGGCAAGACATATCTGATTATTAAGGAAGTCGATGACGAAGTATGCGCTGTGACGGTCTGTTACGGCAATCATATTCTTCAGGGACTCCCCAAAACGCTCTTCGAGCACTCTTGCCCCTCGTCCGGCACCACGGAACACGAGAGTCAGATACGCGGTCTGCGCTATCCACGACCAGTTGAGTTTTCCATTTACATAGCATCCCGATTCGTCAAAGCCGACTACAGCAGATTTCCTGATAAGTCGCTCTATAAGTTCAATTGCCGGGCGCGATTTGTCAAGCATCTCACGGACGATATTGGCAAGTGTTCCCTGACTGATGCTGACGTTGAACATGGTGGCGAACAGTGATTGCAACCGCTCGTAAGGTATACACTGAACTACACTCAGATATGTCGTGATGGCACGGATGTTTTTACCGAAGGTAATAGCGTTACCTCCCCTGCGACGAGGAGCATAATCACGGTTGCAGCATCCGCATGTACAGACCTTCCTATAGAATCTGCGCTCGCGATAAACCGGCATAATAGGAGGCAGGTCTATCTCTTGCCTCACATAATCAAGAACTCCTTCTATCTCCGACAGGTCGCGTCCGCATTCGCGGCAATATTGTGATGACACCTCCTCGATTTCATCAGGAGTATCCACCATTTTGCGTGTGGTTCCTTCATGTCCTATCTGACCACCGACCGGTTTATCAGACTTCGCCCGCAATGATTTTGTTCTGCGTTCTATCTCTGCCCTTATCGGCTCCTTGGACGGCGGTGTACTGCTGTTGCCGGAGTCTTTCGGAGGCTTCTCATACTTCTCCAGACGCTTACGCAACTCGCGGTTTTCTTTCAGCAGTCTGTCGACATTACGATTAAGCGAACGATTCTCCGCATATAAAGAATCGACCGTTTTTCTCAACGATTGAAGCTCGCACAAAAGCCCCGCAAGTGTCTCGGATATGTCGTTAACCTGCTGTTTCACAGATACAAAGATAGCGGTTTTATCTGACATGCGCAAATAAAATCGCTATTATTTTCATATAAATCAACAGGTTATTTCAGCTCTGGCAACAGAAATAATCATTACTCGCTATTCGCTGAATAGTTACCATATCTTATAGCTTTCTTAATTTATGAAAAGAACTTTACCTCTGTACTCCGTCCTGCTGACGGCCATAGCAGTCCCATCTGTCATACAGGCTGACGACAACGCGATTTCACGCAGCAACTCCCTCCCGGCCCGTATCAAGCAAGGAAGCCCGGTCAAAGCCCCGGAAAACTGGATGTTCCGGGTTGACGAATCTGACATCATACGCGACACTCCCGCAGGCGTAAGCTCGCTCTATTCCAAAAGCTGTGACTATTACACAATGTCATTATTCGGCATCGGTCAGGGCAGCTCAAAGGGTATGCCCTGTACCGTAGTGGAGAACGATAATAATGAGTTCTATATTTACAATCCGTTTTCAGGAATTGATACAAAGTCATGGCTGAAAGGTGACATTGACGGCGACCGTATGACCATACATCTGCCTCAGGCTATCTATGCCGACGGCACAGATGATGAACAGTTTGTGTATGTAGCCCAGCTCTGCCACTACGAAACCACCGACCCTGAAGCAGGCGAGGGTCTGTACTATACGGAAACCGGAGAAACCGAAGTTATATTCCATCGTGAAGGTAATTCATGGGTTATGGAGGAAACAACAGTCAACGATCATCCTCTTATCATAGGTCTTGTGGCTGCCGACGACGGCTCATGGTGTGCCTACAGTGACTGGGACATCACTCTCACACCTTTTGAAGGTGAAACTGTCACACCTCCTGCCGGCCTTGAGACCCGGCAGTGGGCAATGATCGTGCCCGTCGAAGGCGAATATGTAGCCGGTAAGCCGGTCAATGTCGGTTTCGATGGTGACGATGTATATGTGCAGGGCTTCTCAAACATGTTCCCCGATGCATGGGTAAAGGGTTCTGTCTCGGATAACAATAGCAAAATTATATTCCCCTCGCGCCAGTATCTCGGTGCCAATGAAATGTCCAACACATTCGGCTATTTCTACGGTGCCACTGAAGAAGAGGTCTATAACGAGGAGTGGGATTTCTACTACAACGAGACACACTTCGCAGACAACCTCAGCATGAATTATGACCCCGAGACACAAAGCATGACCACCGAGGGAACACTCCTCATCAACCGTGGCGACTGGGAGGTGAGCATGGACGAGAGTTTCACCGCTCCACGTATACATCCGCAGGGTGAAATCACAGATTTCCGCCCCATCAATCCCATCGCCGGCTACTTCTCCGAGCCGGGTTATTACATGGGTTCGGAATATTTCAGCTTCCCCATTATCAATAAAGAAGGTCAGCTTCTTGACACCTCCAAACTCTATTATCGTATCTATGTAGATAAAGAGCCTTTCACTTTCTACACCGATGAATACGTAGGTCTGCCGGATGATACCGAGGAAATTCCCTTCCTCTTCTCCAATATGGAGACTCTGGGCTATTACGGCACATGCGGTATCACCCACTTCTTCTACTTCTCTTTCACCGGTTATGAGTCAATAGACATTCAGACTCTCTACCGTGACGGCGAAGAAGTTTACTACTCTGACATCGTACCGGTAATCGGAGGTTCAGGGGTCGAATCTATAAACGCTGTCGAAGCTGCCGGCGTAGCCGACGTACAGTGGTACGATATGACAGGTATGCGCGTAGAGCGTCCCGGCAACGGTCTGTGGCTGAAACGCACCGTTATGACCGACGGCACAGTCAGAACTGAGAAAGTAGTTCGCCGATAATTCCCGCCGACAGCTATCATGATACGCAATTCATTGCTTACCCTGCTGGCAGGTGTCACCTTAACTGCCGGCGCCGCTACGGTCGATTTCACTTACAATCCGAATCCCGACAGTCCGGACTATACAGCCTACGGATTCAGTAAACGTGAAACCTACGATGTGGCAATATATATTAACGATGCCACAATGGTCGGCAGCCGTATCACGGCGCTCAGTGTCAGTGTACCGGCTGAAGCCGAATGGCTCGAAAATGCAACGGCATGGCTCTCGTCCGAACTCATACTCGAAAACAAAGTCAACCGCCCGGATATTGCCTCAGTCAGTGCCACAGTGAGTGACCGCTGCCTTACCGCCACCTTCACGGAGCCTTATGAAGTGCCGGCAGAGGGAATATATGTAGGTTATTCTCTGACAGTGACCGAACTGGAAGATTACAGCACCTATCCCATAGCCTGTGTCACAGGCGAGGCGGAAGGAGGATTCTATCTGCACACCAGCCGCACCAGACTCAAATGGACTGACGAGCACGCCGAGTCGGGATTGGTTTCGGCTATGGTTATAACCCTGCTTACCGACAGCGGAGAAACTGATCTCGCCATAGGTATGCCCGTTCAGGAACAGAGTGTAGTCGTGGATAAGGTCGAGCCGATAACTCTTTCTCTGACCAATTACGGCGCTGTGAATCTTACGGACTTCGACTATACATGGACAGCCGGTTCATACTCCGGTACGGGAAAATGTCAGCTTGAGACTCCGTTAGCTCCCGGCGAACGCACTACAACCGATATCGAAGTCGGCCCATGTGGTTCGATAGGTAATCTGCCACTGACCGTTACCGCCACCCACTTCAACGGCTCAGAGAACGGTGACAGCCGCCGCACCGCACAAGGCACACTGATAGTGATGCCGTTCCACCCCGTCACCCGTCCTCTTATCGAGGAGTACACCGGTCTGCAATGCGGCTATTGTCCGCGCGGCTATGTTGCTATGGAGGAGATGAGCGAGGAGTATCAGGACAGATTTGTCGGACTGGCCTATCACTCCGAAGGATACGAACGCGGCTGTATGGTTGTGATGCCTTACGAAGACTTCCCGGTTACGGTATCCGGCTACCCATACGGTACCATAAGCCGTACCGAAGGCATGGATCCATCCGAACTTCCCGATTATTGGGAAAAATATGCTGCCATGACCGCTCCCGCCGACATTGATGTCAGCCTGACATGGACTGACGAAGACTGCACAGTGCTGCAGGCCACAGCCACACTTGACTTCGCACGCGAATATAATGATGCCGACATGCGAATAGCTATCGGCCTTATCGCCGACGGACTCCAAAATCCGGCATGGCGTCAGAGCAACTATTACAGCGGCGAGGAAGGTCTCGAAGGGCCGCTGTGGGATATATTTACTAAGGGTTCATCACTCGTAGGCGGTCTGACCTTCAACGATGTGGTGGTCTACTTCCCGCAGACAGACGGTATCGAGGGCAGTGTACCGGCCGAAATCACTTTCGATTCTCACCCCTCGGTAAGTCTGGAAGTCGCTCTGAAAGACATTGTCAACGTACTGGGACAGGAGTTTATCAATCCGGAGGCTACTCTGCGTGCCGTAGGCATTCTGCTTGACGGTAAGACCGGCGCAGCCCTCAATTCCAACAAGTCACAGCCGCTGGCTCAGACAAGTGCCGTCAAGACCATAGCCGACTCTCGTGAAGTCGTAAGCACGGAGTGGTATGACGTTCACGGTTATCGGCTCGTACAGCCTGCCGCAGGCAGTCTTGCGATACGAGTGCTACGCTTCAGTGACGGCACCGTACAGCATAGCAAAGTTATAGTTACTGAAGATTAACAGATACAGATTTAGAAGAAGGTTGAGTGAGTGAGGCCGCAATGACACCGAGATGTCATTGCGGCCTCACTCACTCAATTCTATTCTGCAAATCAGAATACTATCTTACGGACAGTACGTCCGGCAGCTGAGGTCAGTTCTACGAGACCTATACCTTCAGCCGTAGCAGGCAGTATCATCTCGGCGCCCTGACGGAAGGTTGCCACAAGCGAACCGTCGGCAGTGTAAACACGACAGAGGCTGTATTCACCATTCACAACGAGGCGGCCTGCCTGACGGTCGTAGGTTACGGCCGGTTCAGCCAGTCCGTCACGCAGGTTGGTGTCTACAGAAGAGAGTTCTCCCATCAGGAAACTTATGTCAGGCACCTCACGATAAGCTGTCATCGGGTCACTGAGAGAAACCGGCTGCGGATCGTCAGCCTCGCTGTGTACCGCAACAGAGCGGAAAGGAGCCTCTTTGTTCTTTCCTACCGTGAAGCTGAGGAACACTCTTCTCTCCAGCGGTGATTTCTTGCGGGTGTAGACCACAAGATTGCCGCCGGTGTATTCAAACCTATTGTCAAAGGCAATAGTAAGAACCTCATCACCGGGATTCACCCATACACTGCCGTCAAACACTTTAGTCATGTTTTCAAGACTCACCGGAACAGGATTCTCCTCGTCAAAGTCATCAGTGTCTGTGTTGCCGAGCCATACCTCAACATCAAACTCGGAACTTGCCACGCCGTTATAGTAAGAGATATAATAATTCAGAGCCTTTATCTCGGCGCCTTCGCCGTAACCAATCTGTTCCGCAGTGTATATATACTCGCCCACGCTGTATTCAAAGGCAGTATCGAAAGGCATACGGAAGCTCTCATCATCACCGACTATAATATTTGCCCATGTGCCCTCACCTATGACATTGACCTTGATTGAGTCTGTGGTATCGTTGTCAGTGATTGCGTCACCGGAAGCCGAAACGTGGGCCGAAACATTGAAATTACCCTCCTTATCAGGCACCCATGTCAGTTCGGCTACAGTCGAAGCGCCGCTCACCAAACTTTCCTTAATGTTAGCCTCAGCGAGTACGGTACCGTCAGCGTCGGTAAGCGAGACATTGAAATTATCTACCGTATCGAAGCCGAGATTTCTGACAGTCACCCTGTAAGGTAGCTCCATACCGACAGAAGCTGTCAGCGGGCCGGTCAGCGATGTGGCGGTAAGATCAACATCAGCGACTTCGCGAAGATAGAATTTACAGAACTGAACGGGCACAAGGTTAGTGACGTGGAAACCTATATTGTATGCACCTGCCTCATCTACCATGAGCGGCACCGTCTGTTCAACCCATTCGATTTCATTCACTTCACCCTCGTTTGAGGCAAGTTCCTTAGTCATGGCAGTCGGAGTGGCGTCCTTACCCGCCCACACACTTGTATTGGTGGGGAAGAGCGCACCGAGCAGACGCAATTCGTATGAAATCAGATACTTCTTACCGGCCTCAAGAGCGAATGAAGGCGAAATAATCCAGTCATCGGCTTCCCCGTTAGGATTAAGCTTGTTTTCGGGATAATAGTGGAAGAACGGATCAGTGGTACCACCCCACATTCCGTGGAACACATACCACTTGTAACCGTCATTATCGCTATCATATACAGTCCAAAGACTTTCGTCCTCCGAAGTGAGTGTCATTGTGTAGGGCACACTAAGCGCAGGGCCGCTGACAACAATGTTACTTACCGCCTCAGGGCCGTAACCGTCGCCATGCAGCACTTTTACACCATAGCTGTAACCGGCCTGTGTCGTGATGTCGCTGTCTGTGAGCGAAAGTTCCTGTGTGTCGGCGGCTATCACTTTGTTGTCAGGGAAGCGGGTCACACAATAATGAAGGTCTGAAGCATCAAACCAACCTCCGTAGGCACCCTTCTCAGGCGCTGTCCAGCTGACAGTTATATCAAATCCCTCGCCATCGCGGGCAGCTGATACGGAAGCTGGAACACCCGGAATATCCGTCCCCACAAACAGAGGTGAGGCATATACGGTCGGACCGGTGATACCGTTGGCCGACACAGTCACACTGTAAGTGTAAAGAGCCGACGTCACATTTGTGTCTGTCCACGTCATAGACTCGCCGGGCGTACCTTCTACGGTGCCCGCTACATCTCCGTCGCGATATACCGTTACGGTAAGAATGCCGTCGAGTTCGGCACCGTTAAGGGTCTTGGCAGGATTAGTCCACGAGAGCACAGCCTCACCGAGGCCGTTATTGGCCGGAGTCACTGTAAGCGAACTGACACCCATAGGAGCATTACGGTCAATCGGGTTATCATCTATGTACAGACCTATCAACTCAGCGTTATCACCGATAGCGCCATGTTCCTGCACATCTACCTCCCAATAATCATTGACACTTAAAGCCAACAGATTGGACACGCCTTTCTCCGTGCTGACGTCCATAGTGTAGGAAGCCCAGTAGAAAACACCGTGACCGAAATCATAACTCATCGACTGTGAGCCTACGGCAGAAATTCCGGTACTTGTTATGATGTCTTCCAGACGTCCGTTATTTCTGTTCAGCAGCCATACGTTGCCGTCTTCATCTATACCCCAGAGTTCCTCGCCGTTCGAGGCCAGAGACATGATTACCGCATAATCCTGCAGACCTATCAGCTCGGCATCGCCCGTTTCTGGATTGATGTTGTAGAGACCGAAGGGCGCGTCAACAACTCCTCCGATAATCTCGGCCTGTGAGAGGTCGGCAGCCACGGCATACAGATAGTCGGTCACGGGGTCATAAGTCATGTCGAGCACCACAAGACCGGAAGCAATATCATTCGTTCCATAATTTGCCACATCACTTATATCGTGAGTAGCCATATCATACGTCACCAATTTTGACGGAGTGAATGTATCGTCGCTGTGAAGCATGTAGTACTTTCCGTTGTGACATGCGGCAGCCAAGATATAATAGCCGCTGAAATCAGCTTCTACAGCTACATTTTTCGGATCATCGACAGAGAAGGACACCAGCTTCTGAGCTGCTTCCGGCTCGGTTTCGGAGTACACCTGAATACCGTAGGCACGGCTCGCTATCTGAGCCGATGCTCCGACCGCCACCGACAGGCCCACAGCGGCTGTCATGGTCAGTTTGAAAAAGTCATTCATAAAAAAAGTGGTAATAAAATAATAATCATAAAGTCACATTGATAGCGACTGTCAGAATTGCGAAATTACTCAATAATATTTAGTAGTACCAAAAAATATGCAAAAAAATGGTCATTTCCCTGATAAAGTTTTATCTGATCCCCGAACCGATGACGCCACCATAACTTCCCATCTCCACTAACGGCGTTATTGATGATATACCACTATTTAGTAGCAACTACCGAAATATCAAATATTTCTTACTGTTTCTTTGTTCTTAAAAGAAGAAGAGTTATCTTTGCCAAAGAATAACAGTTGCATGAATGATTAAGTAGCTCTTAAAAATTAATGGACATATAAAACGCAGATATTTTTGAGTTGATTCGGACGCAGAGTGATGGAGAATACTTCAGTATTCGACTGAATGACAAGCCCGAAGCGGCAAAAAATATCAAGTTTTAGTTCAAGATTCAGAGAGTGTAAAAATACATATCGTTTATTTTTAAGAGCTACTTACTTAATCATAAATAAGGTTTCTTATATTAATTTATATCTTATGTACAGACACCAAGACATCTTTGAAGATTATAAGAATTTCTTAGAGACTCTGGCCTCGACCGGTTCTTCAAAACTTTTTACCAATGGAGGTAAAGAGTATGCATCTATACTTATGTCTGTATTGCTTGATTATACTAATTCTATTGCCAGAATTTTTTCTTACGGTTTCAGGCCCAATCTTGTATTAGCTCCCAAATATAAAGAAGCTTTAGAGAGATTTCTAACCACTCCGCATAAAGAATTACGTGTTATGGTAGAATCGGACATTGCCGTCAAAGATGAACCCATTAGAATGTTGCAAGAAGCTTATCAGAACGGGAATAAACTGGTATCTCTGAAACTAATAACTTCAGAAGATAAAGAAGAGATTATAAATCAACTTGGAGGGGGTCATCGTAATTTCGCTATCTTTGATAATAATAAATATCGTATGGAGTATGACCCGGAGGACTTCAAGGCTTTCGGCTCTTTCAATGATACCGGTATCTGTACAAGGTTAACAACACTTTTTGATAATGCCTTTGACAGAGCCACTTCATTACTGCCTCAAATACCGATCAGTACGTAAAACATGAATTCTGAAACCGGAGCCGTAACATTAACAAATTTTGCTCCGCTTATACAATTATGGGCCGGATTTTGTTTGCTATTCTTCTATGAAACTCTTTTCAAACATTCCCCCCTCGCCGACTTGACAACAGGATTGAAGAATCTCCATAAGGAGTTTGAGATGGAGTATATTGATTTCATACCTCGGAATGAAATTATGGATGTCGATAAATATGCAAAAGATAATTGGGAAGAGCATTTCCTACCCACAATAAAGAATCTGGCATCACTCACTTTCTTCTATTCTGTTTTTATATTGATATTTATAGGTATTGAGAATGTAGATGGTATTGGTAACATATACATCTACGCCCTTCAACCGATAAATGTTATGGTACTGATCTATATTTTAGCTGCCGCAGTATTTGTTAAATCAAAGATTTTTCATACCTATTGGACACCTATAATCGGTATTATTATAATAATTGGATACTTCCACAAATTCGATTGTATAAACTCATTCCTTGCAAATCATAAATTGCTTATTGGCAATTACTGGTCTGTATCGGCTATCTCGGTATTTACATTGGTCACACTCTTTTCCGGATTGGCCGTAATATTATTAAGACTGTTTATGATATGGTTAAACCTAAATAGTAAACGTCAATCGCTAAAACAACTGAATGACAACTGCACTCTTCTTGCTGAGGTAATGATAAAATCCAAGAATATTGATGATTTACCCAAGAAGCTATTGATTAAGATTCAGTCTAAAATAAACAGAAGGCTTGAAACCAAAGAAGAAGATATCAACAAAACAATTCAAGATAGTATTAAAGAAGAGATTTTAGATGAATATAAGACCCTAAAAGCAGGCTGGTTCCAGTCTTTTCAATATAAGACAACGAGCCGATTCAATAGCATGTTGAAGAGATTAATGTTAGAATAAGATAAGTAGCTCTTAAATTATAAGATCTACAAATATTGATAACTATTACATTTACCAATGTAAATGCTCGGGATAAATTAAGTTTACAGAACTTTATGTATTCAACTTGACCGAATGGCTTACATTCAGACTAAAGCAGAAAGATACATTTTGGTGGTATTAAAATAAATCTCTAACTTAGTAGCTTGCTAAGAGAAAGAGGCAATATGGAAAGAAAGCATTTCCCGGTCGGGATTGAAACATTCGAAAAAATCCGAGAGACCGGTTTGGTATATATCGACAAAACAGAATATATACACCGTCTCACCAAAAATGGCGGATTTTATTTCCTGAGCCGTCCACGACGGTTCGGGAAGAGTCTTCTTCTGTCTACGCTTGAAGCATTCTACGAGGGGAAAAAAGAGCTTTTCAAAGGACTTGACATAACAAGATATGGCTATTCGTGGGAGCCACACCCGATTTTCAGATTTAATTTTGTAAACTGCGATACCTCCTCAGCCAACGGAGTGAACGCTCTTCTTGAGCAACATATCTCCTTATGGGAAGAAAAATATGGCGCGTCTGACAAGAGCCTTCCTTATGCCCAACGATTCTTCGGAGTTATCGAGAAGGCCGTAAAGCAGACCGGCAGGCAGGCTATAGTGCTGATTGATGAGTATGATAAACCGCTTATAGGTACACTTGAAGACTCAGTGCTGAACAATAAATTCCGGACTATACTGAAGCCGCTATATGGCACACTGAAAGCAGCCGACCGCTATATCCGGCTTGCATTGCTTACCGGCGTATCAAGATTTTCACGCCTCAGCATATTCAGCGACATAAACAATCTTCGTGACATATCCTTTGACAATAATTTCAATGCAATCTGCGGTATTACCGAAGAGGAGATGCTGCGCGACTGCAACAACGGAATCAACTATATAGCCCTAAATAACCACCTGACATTTGACGAAGCTGTCGAAGCCCTAAAAAAGGACTATGACGGTTATCATTTCACAAGCCGTTGTCCCGACATATACAATCCCTTCAGCCTGATGTCTGCATTTGAACGGGGTGAAACAGGTAGCTACTGGTTCGCTACAGGCACGCCCACATTTCTGATAAAGTCCTTGCGGGCTACAGGTAGATATCTGCCTGAGCTACTTAACTCTGAGGCTACTGAAGCTGAACTCGGAGACATTGATTCATACGGGTTCGCACCGATATCCCTCCTATTTCAGACCGGTTATCTCACAATCAAGGGATATGACAAGGTTTTCAATACCTACATACTCGGATTTCCCAACCGGGAGGTAGTACAGGGTTTCTTCAATGATCTGCTGCCTATATTCATGGATGAACAGTACGACACTGCCCAACGTTCAGTCAGGGAATTCTGCCGTACGGTAATGGAAGGCAACCCCGAAAAGTTTATCAATCAGCTACAATCTTTTCTTGCCGCAATTCCTTATGACCTGTCTGCAAACAAACCTGAGATATATTTTGAGAATAATATCTATATTATATTCAGTCTCATGGGTTTTACAGTTGAAACGGAATACCGTACATCATCGGGACGGATCGACCTCCTTGTCAAAACGCGAGATTTTATTTATGTAATTGAATTAAAACTCAATGGCACTGCTGAAGATGCTTTAGCACAAATCAATGACAAGCAATATACCCTGCCATTTGCACATGACCCGCGAAAACTGTTCAAAATCGGAATTTCATTCTCACACAAAACCCGAAACATCGACAGTTGGATAATCAGCTGAAGTTTCTGTCAGGTGGTGCCTGAGGCATATTTTCTGTTTCCGTATGCTGTATTATTTCACAGCTATTGTATAGGCATATTCTTTGAGTTATTGCTATCGAGTTATACCCAAATGTAGTATTAAAAACATATATTTGGGTAAAACTCATTTGCCGGTTCCAAATTTTTATTTCGTAATTTTGCATCAAATAATTCAACTATGACGAATAAGCTTATCGCAAGACATAAATTTTCCTTTGAGAGGTTAGTTTTTTTGCAAATGTGGAAGTCGAATCCGAAAAGATAGATTGAAACATCGAAATCTTCTGTTTATCTAAGCCGGTTTATACCCCCCGACTGAAAAAACTTGTTCGGAAACTTTGCGGTGTAACAGATTATTAGTAACTTTGCGTGCTTTTTGACCGAAAGGTAAGCCGGCGATAACCCAGCTGAGTGGGGCCGGAAAGGCTTTTCAGATAAAAGCACCAACGTTTAACCATATTAAATCTCAGACAAAATGCATCTTTCAGCAGAAGAAAAGCAGCAGATTTTCGAAACCTACGGCCAGGGCAAGAATGACACCGGCAGCCCCGAAAGCCAGATAGCTCTGTTCTCGGTACGTATCAAGCACCTCACCGAGCACCTCAAGCAGAATCACAAAGACCACGCTACCGAGCGTGCCCTTAAGATGCTCGTAGGCCAGCGTCGTAGCCTTCTCGACTATCTGATCCGCAAGGATATCAACCGCTATCGCGCCATCATCGCCAAGAAAGAACTGGGTATCCGCAAGTAAGCAGCCAACCCTCTTTCAGAAGGCGGCGCGACCGCGCCCGACACACTCAAGACCGCCCGTACTTCCAGATGTAGTGGGGCGGTCTTGTCACATAAATAATATTTCAACCCTCCTCTATCCTCAGAAGCCTGTTAAAAGTGACAATATCCGACTTCCGTTCATATCTCGCCAAACTTCCCCCTTGGTGTCTGAGTATTCTGTGTCTTATAGCCATTCTATGGCTCACACTCGCACCAAAGCCGTTAGGCGACATTGACCCGCCCCTGTTTGAAGGAGCCGACAAAGTGGTACACGCCATTATGTTCGGAGGTCTGACCGCAATGCTGATACTCGACCGCGTGCGCCGCAATCATTGGCAACCTGTGACGTCGCTTTTCGCATGGAGGGCAGCAGCTGCCTCGGCACTGCTCGGAGCGCTTATCGAAGTGGCGCAGCACCTCATGGCTCTCGGACGCGGTTTTGACCGGCTCGACATCTATGCCGACCTGTTAGGCGCGTGCCTGACAGCCCAAGCCATACTCTGGTGGCAGAAATATAACCGGCACCGACACAGGTCAAAACATTGAGACCTGACATTCCCTAAATAAGATAACTTCCTATCGTCTACCGCTTCTAATACTTCCACACCATGACCAGCCAACCTGACAAAAATCAACAGAAGGTTCCGGAGGACAATCCCGAAACATCGGCAGCACCGGCCCCCGAAAACCCCAAGGAGTCGCGCAGGCACCTCATCAGGAGCCCGTGGCTGCGTATACCCCTCAAAATACTGTTCTGGCTCGTAGTGGTTATATTACTTATCCCGGTTCTGCTCTATATACCCCCCGTGCAGAATATGGTTAAGAACGTGGCCTGCAACATGGTGCGCAAATCCACCGGCATGGACATAGGCATAGACAAACTGAGAATACGTTTCCCGCTCGATGTCGAATTAGGAGGAGTATCGGTTGTGGAAGCCACAGGCGACACAATGGTAAGCGCACGCAACGCCATAGCTGACGTGAAATTCATGCCCCTGCTTAAACTCGATGTGCAACTCAAACGAGTGCAGCTCAACGACGGCTATTACCGTATGGTAAGCCCCGACTCATCGATGATTCTCGCCGTGCGTGCCGGCAAACTCGAAGTAGGTCCCAACAGTTCGTTCGACATTAAGAACAGTGAACTTGACCTCACCACCGCCCGCCTCACCGATGGCCGCCTGTCGCTCTTCATGGACGTATGGAAACAGCAGAACACACCTAAAGACACCACCACTACCCCGTTCCTAATCAAAGCCGGCGTCATAGACCTCGACAACTTTGAGTTCGGCATGTCGATGCTGCCGACCATAGACACCCTCACGCTGGTGAGCCGCTCGCTTCATCTCGACAACGGCGTTGTGGATCTGCGCACCAACAATATCACAGCCTCCCTGCTCACCCTGAACGGAGGCGATATATGCTATCTGACCCCTACCCCCGAATACATAGCCGCACACCCCGCTCCCGTAGCCGACAGTACGGCAGTAGCCTCAGAACCCATCACCATAACAGCCGACAGCATCAGTCTCGACAACTGCCGGGCGCTGTATGCAGTGAAAGACGCCAAGCCGCTGCCGGGCTTTGACGCCTCCTACATCGAAATGAGTGAGGTCGGCATAGGCATACGCAACTTCTACAATCAGACTTCCACAGTGCGACTGCCGCTGACAAGAGTCACAGGCATAGAGCGTTCCGGCCTCCGTATCACAGGCGCACAAGGCACGGTGCTGGTCGACTCTACCGGGCTTGCCCTTGACAATTTGCGTGTGCAGACACCATACAGCCGTCTGCAGGCCACAGCCGGTCTGCCCTTCTCGCTCATGGCGCTGCAACCCCAGGCACCGCTCAATGTTAGTGCCGATGCCTCGATAGGTATGCCGGACGTTGACGCCTTCATGCCCTCACTCAGCACATACACCTCTAAAGTGCCTCGGCGTGAACCGCTCGCACTGCGTCTTGATGCCGACGGCACGTTAGACAATGCCGGAATAAAGGCATTCGAAGCCAACCTGCCCGGAGTCTTCTCACTGAGCGCTGACGGCCATGCCCGCAACGCCCTTGATTTCAAGCGTCTTATAGCCGACATTGACTTCACCGCCTCATTACAGAATCCCGCCACAGTAGAATCACTCATCGGCAAAATGGGCTTCGAGATACCCCGCCTCACACTCAAAGGCCGCGCTACGGCAAATGCCCAGACCTACGGCGCCGATTTCGACCTGATTCTTCCCGAAGGCACTGTAGCCGGCGCCGGTAACGTCAGTATGACTTCCGAGAACTACGCCGCCAACATAGCTGTCAATAATATAAATATAGGACGTTTCGTACCCGGCATGGGTCTCGGTGCGCTAACGGCACGCCTGAAAGCACGCGGACAGAGCTTCGACCCCGAACGCCGGGGCACTCACACCGACGTCTCAATCGACCTCGCCTCACTGCGCTACCGCGACAACACACTCACCAACATCACAGCCATTGTGTCACTGCTGGACGGCATATTTACAGTCGATGCCACTTCGCACAATGCAGGCGCACGCTTCAATATAGCCGGTCACGGCACTATTGACCCCGACCTGTACACATTTGACCTTCACGCCGACCTCAGTGACGTCGACCTCTATAAACTCGGCTTCAGCACCACTCCATTCAGTATATGCGGCGGTTTTGCCGCTGCCGGCAATGCCAGTCCGGCTCGCTGGCTCTACGACGCCACTCTCGACGTCGACACACTGCATCTCGAAATGGCCGACGAACGGAACCTGTCATTACCCGGCGGTCTGAAAGCTCATTTCGTATCGACCGACACCACCGTGTGGCTCAAGGCTGACGCCAAACGCACCAACATCGACTTTGAGGCACGCAGCGGTCTCAGCCGTCTTATAGACTGTATGAGTGCGGTAGCCGTAAGAGCCGACAAACAGATAGCCGCACGTGACCTCTGTGTAGACAGTCTGCGTATGATGCTGCCCCACATGCGTCTGCAGGCCAATGCCTCGGGTGCGGGTGCTATATCGGGCCTGCTGAATTCATCAGGTCTGGCTCTTGACACCGTTAGTTTGGCTTTAGGTGTCGACTCACTGCTGTGGGCTGACGCTATGATGCTTCATTTCAATACCAACGGCACTCTGCTCGACACTATAACCTTCAAGGCACGTGAACGCGGCAGTCTGCTTGACTACGGTCTGCATCTCGGCAACCGTAGCGGTAATCTCGACGAGTTCTCCAACGTCAACCTCAACGGTTATCTCGGCTCAAACCGTCTGGCGGCATACGCCGTGCAGCGCAACACCAAGGGCGAAATGGGCTACCGTCTCGGTTTCACTGCCGCTCTCGGCGACTCGACCGTGTCCGTGCACTTTACCCCTCTGAAGGCCACTATCGCCTATCTGCCCTGGACATTCAACGCCGACAACCACGTTGATTTCAACTTCGAAAACAAGACACTCGACGCCAACCTGCAGGCCAACTCCGAGACAAGCAGCATCACAATCAAGACCATGCCCGCTCCTAAGGGAGGTGAACAGCTGCATTTCAACCTGACCAATATCAATGTCCAAGACTTCCTGAAACTCTCCATATTCGCTCCGCCGCTTACGGCCTGCATCAACAGTGACTTCAACATCTACTATAACGGACGCGGATTTGAAGGCGACGGTAACCTCGGCATCACTAATTTCACCTATGGCCATACCGCCGTCGGCGATTTGGATCTTGCCCTGATCGCCCGCCTCGAACACGAACTTACTATGGCTCAGGTGGCCCTCAGAGTAGACACCACACAGGTGCTCACGGCTCATGCCCTGCTGAGTCCCGACTCTGTAGGCACAATGAAGTCCGACTCTCTCTGGCTTGCTCTCCACAACTTCCCGCTAAAGACCGTCAACCCCTTCCTCGGGCCTGATGTGGCCAAACTCAGCGGTATGCTCAACGGCCGTGTCGACATGACAGGCACCTTTACCGCTCCGATACTCGACGGCTACCTCGCCTGCGACTCGGTAGGTGTCTACCTGCCGATGATAGGCAGTTCACTGCGTCTTGACAGCGAACCGATTACAATCAACAGTAATGTGCTTGCCTTCAATAAATTCGATATTTTCGGCAGCAACAACAATCCTCTCACTGTCAGGGGTACGGTTGATGCCCGTAACTTAGACAAGATATATCTCGATATTAAGAGTACGGCACGCAACATGCAGGTCATCGGCAGTGAAAAGCGCTCGGGAGCCATGCTCTACGGCAAACTGTTCATGAACCTTGACGCCACTGTGAAGGGTGTCATGCAGCACTTCGATGTCAACGCCAATGCCACAGTGCTTGGCACAACAGATGTTACCTACATCGCCGATTTAGGTACCACAGCCATCGGCCAGCAGGGAGAAGGCGACGTGGTGAAATTCGTCAACTTCAACGATACTCTGCAGGTGGCCGTCGCCGACACCATACAGCCCTCTATGGCCATGCGTGTCAATGCCGGTCTGACTATCAGCCCGGGTACTCAGGTGGCGGTCAACGTCATCACTGCCAGTGCCGGAAGCGGCAAGGTGGAGATATCCCCCTCAGGCACTCTGAACTACTTCCAGAACTTCATGGGCGACATGAAGCTTACCGGACAGCTGAACCTCGGCGAAGGTCTGGCCAACTATCAGGTGCCTATAATGGGTAAGAAGGAATTCAAGATAGACCCGTCCAGCTATGTAGCGTGGACCGGTGACCTGATGAACCCCACACTCAACCTCAGCGCCACTGACCTCATGAAGGTTAACATCAAGGATTCGGGTGGCAACGCACGGCTGGTCAACTTCATAGTCGGCCTCAAGGTCACCAACAATCTGTCGGCTCCAAAAATCACGTTCGACCTCTCGACCGACGACGACATGACGCTGCAGAACGAACTCGCCTCCATGTCGGCTGACCAACGCGCCACACAGGCCATGAACCTGCTACTTACGGGTCAGTACAGCGGTCCGGGCGTGAGCAACGTCAGCGGCAATATGGCCAACAATCTGCTCAACGGTTTCCTTGCCTCTACGCTTAACAACTGGGCGGCCAACAACATTAAGGGAGTTAACCTCTCGTTCGGTGTCGACCAATATGACGAAACCCGCAACGGTCAGACCTCGACCACAACGAGCTATTCATATCAGGTGTCGAAATCTCTGTTCAACAACCGTTTCAAAATCAATGTAGGCGGTAACTACTCGACCGACGCCTCGGCCGACGAGAATTTCTCGGAAAATCTTATCAACGACATCTCGTTCGAGTACATGCTGCGCCAGACCAACAACCTGTCGATGTACGTCTCACTCTTCCGCCGCAACGACTACGAGAGCATACTCGAAGGCGAAGTCACCGAGACCGGTGTCGGCTTCGTGATGCGCCGCCGTCTCTCCAATCTGCGCTCGCTGTTCCGTTTCGGACGCCGCCGCGCACCGATAGGCCAGGCCCTCACTCCTGAGGAAGTCAGCCGGGAGGAACAGGCACAGAAAGAGGAGCAGATGCAGAAAGAAGAGAAAGAGAAGGAGGAAGAGCAGAAGCAGCAACCGGACTCCATCACCAAGATCACCGCAACACCTCTCAAAGACGATGAAAAGAACTGACACATTATCCTTATGGCTCTTCGCGGGCCTGGCCGCAGCCCTCGGGCTGCTCACGGCCTGTTCCACCACCTCGCGCCTTGCCGAAGGTGAAGTGCTCTACACCGGTGTCAAATCAATAAAGTATGTCCCTACCGACAATGAGAAGCTGCCTGCCGAAATGGTGAGCGATATAGACGCCGCCCTGAGTGTGAAGCCTAACAGACCCTGGCCTTTCCTCTCGCCGCCGCGCTCCATGCCCTGGCAGCCCGGTCTGTGGGCATACAACCACATGAGCGACTCGGCCAAAGGTCTCAAAGGGTGGATATACCGTAAGCTGGCCAAAGACCCCGTGCTCATCAGCGACGTGCGCGCTCCGCTGCGTGTGAAGATGGTCGAAGACATTCTCGGACGCAACGGCTACTACGGTTCGACAGCCACCTACAACATTCTGCCGAACAAGAAAAACAACCGCAAGGCCCTGATCAGCTATAACGTAGCCGTATCCAGTCCCTACCTTATCGACACTGTGATGCTGCTCGACCGTCATGACCGGGGTGTCTACGATTATATCGACTCTCTTGCCAGAAGAAGTGAATATCTGCGTAAGGGTGAACGCTTCTGTGTCGACAGTCTTGAAGCCGTGCGCACACGTATAGTCAACCGTATGCGTAATCGCGGCTACTACTATATGCGTCCCGAATATATAGAGTTTCTGGCCGATAGTCTCATCAACCCGCACCACATAGCGCTCAAGATGACTATGGCCTCCAACATACCGCACATGGCTTTACGGCAGTACCGCACCGGCAAGGTCACGACCATAGTAATGAGACGCAGCACACGTAATCCCGGCACCCCCGACACCATTCCCACCAACCGGGGTGACGTGATTGTGATGCGCCCCTCACATCTGCGCAAGAATCTGATACCCTCCTGTGTCACTCTGCGAAAGGGTCGTTTATTCTCGGTGGCCGATATGGACCGTACCCAGACCCGTCTGGCACGCCTCGGCATATTCAGCGACATAGAGCTTCAGCCCATACCGGCCGACACCTCGTCAGCCAATCCCGTGCTCGACCTCTACATCACCTGTAGGTTCGACCGCCCGATGGAAGCCTCCATACAGGCTAACGTCACCTCCAAGAGCAACAGTTACCTCGGTCCGGGTCTGACACTCGGCCTGACCCACCACAACCTCTTCGGCGGCGGTGAGAAACTGAATCTCCAGCTCACCGGTTCATACGAGTGGCAGACAGGTAAGAAAGGCGGCAGCATCTTCAACAGCTACGAAGTCGGTCTGACGGCCTCACTCGCCTTCCCGCGTCTGTTGGCGCCCAATTTCATACACCGTATGAAACGCGACATCAACTGGACCACTATCACACTGAGTGCCGACCTGCTCAACCGTCCCCATTACTTCAAGATGGCTCAGTTCAACGCCGGTATCAACTATGAGTGGCGTTACTCACGTCATGTGCTCAACTCGTTCACGCCCTTCAAGATCAGCTACACCAAACTGCTCAAAACCACACATGACTTCGACTCCATAATGGCGCTCAACCCGGCTGTAGCACTCAGTTTCAGGAGTCAGTACATACCGCAGATGAGCTACACTTATACATACGACCGCTTTTTCGAGCGGGCACGTATCAACGGTATAAACTTCACCTTCACAGTCACCGAAGCCGGTAACATATTTGATGCCATTTACCGCCTATGCGGTGTCAAAGGTGAGAAACGTCTGTTCGGCACACCCTTCTCGCAGTTTGTCAAGGGGCAGGCACAGGTGGTCTACTCACGCCGTCTGATACGCGGCACCGACCAGTGGCTTGTATCACGTGTGCTCATCGGTGCCGAACACGCCTACGGCAACTCAAAGGAAGTGCCCTACTCCGAGCAGTTCTACATCGGCGGTGCCAACTCCATACGCGCCTTTACGGTGCGCTCGTTAGGCCCCGGCAGTTACCGGCCGCCACAGAGTCAGGTAAACGGGTACTTCGATCAGACAGGTACATTCAAGCTCGAACTCAACACCGAATACCGTTTCCCGATAGTAAGCATACTGCACGGTGCGGCATTCATCGACGCCGGCAACATCTGGCTGTTGCGTAATGACCCCCTGCGCCCCGGCGGTCAGCTGCGCGGTGCGACATTCCTGCGCGACATAGCTTTAGGCACAGGCGTAGGTCTGCGTGTGGATCTGGGCATGATGGTGCTTCGCGGAGACTTGGGTTACGGACTCCACACCCCCTACAGCAACGGTACCGACCACTACTTCAACGTAGCCTTCAAGAAAGCCTTTGCGTTTCATCTCGGTATAGGTTATCCCTTCTGACGCCTGTCACACCCCTTGCCCATGTCGCTCTCACTTACCTCACGCGAACGCCTCGGCGCTATTATGGTACTCGGCATCTCATTACTGCTGACCGGTGCAGGCTGGTGGTGGCGCACACGCTCCGAGGCCGAGGCGAGGGCTTTGGCCGTAACCGTGACACCGCTCCCTACCGAAGTGCCGCACGAAGCGGCTGCCGGACACAACACCGTACGCAAAGCGCACCGCGACTCCCTGAGCAACGATTCGGCACCACGCCCCAAAACACGCCGGACGCCGACGGAATCCCGTCGGCGTTCCGGACGTCCCGCACCGGCCTACAGCCCCCGGCAGCATCTTGACGAACCTGTAGCCACAGAATAGCAAAGACGGCCAACCCTCCGGAGGGAATGACCGTCTGACAATATTTGTTTATATCCTTCTGCTGACGGTCTCGCACCGTGGGAGAAGCTTATACGGACGACATCGCCGGCTCTGCAGAACTGGAATGTCCTTTCATATATACTACAACAAACCCCGCTGACTAAAAGTTCGGTCAGCGGGGTTATGACTTTAATTTTTGTCACTATACCGGCATTTACGCCTGACGATTGGCCCGTTTACGCTCATTCTCGTCAAGTATGATTTTACGCAGGCGCAGATGATTGGGAGTTACCTCCACATACTCGTCCTCCTTAATATACTCCAGCGCCTCTTCAAGCGAAAAGACTATCGGCGGCACGATACGGGCCTTGTCGTCAGCACCCGAAGCACGCATATTGGTAAGTTTCTTCGATTTTGTGACATTTACCACTATGTCGCTGTCCTTGGCGTTCTCGCCGACTACCTGCCCGGCATACACCTCCTCCTGCGGGAAGATGAAGAAGCGTCCGCGATCCTGCAGCTTGTCTATGGCGTAGGCGTATGCCGTACCGGCCTCCATAGCTATCAGCGAACCGTTGACACGGCGCTCTATATCACCCTTCCAGGGCTGATACTCAAGGAAGCGGTGAGCCATGATAGCCTCACCTGCTGTGGCGGTAAGCACATTGTTACGCAGACCTATGATACCGCGCGAAGGTATGTGGAACTCTATGTTCAGACGGTCATTCTGTGTTTCCATCAGCACTATCTCACCCTTGCGGCGGGTGACCATATCCACTACCTTCGAAGAATACTCCTCAGGCACATTTATGGTAAGCACCTCGATAGGCTCGCACTTCACACCGTCTATCTCCTTTATGATAACCTGCGGCTGTCCCACCTGCAGTTCGTATCCTTCACGGCGCATGGTCTCGATAAGTATCGACAGATGCAGCACACCACGGCCATAGACGGTCCATTTATCCTCATTGGCATCTTTCTCCACACGCAGAGCCAGATTTCGGTCAAGCTCACGCTCCAGACGCTCGGCTATGTGACGCGAGGTCACATACTTGCCGTCTTTGCCGAAGAAAGGTGAATCATTGATGGTGAAAGTCATCGACATCGTAGGTTCGTCGATAGCTATACGCGGCAGCGGTTCGGGATTTTCTATTGTCGAAACAGTATCACCTATCTCGAAATTCTCCAGACCGACAATGGCGCATATATCGCCGCTGCTCACCTCGCTGACTCTCTTGCGTGTCATACCCTCGAAGGTATGAAGTTCCTTTATCTTCTGTTTCGACACACTGCCGTCTTTCTTGCACAGCGCTATCTCCATGCCCTCGCGCAGAGTGCCGCGATGCACACGGCCTACGGCTATACGGCCTACGTAATTACTGTAATCAAGGCTCGTGATAAGCATCTGCGGCTCACCCTCAAGACGTGTAGGCGCCGGGATATGCTCAATTATGGCATCAAGCACAGCGGTTATATCCTCTTTCGGCTTACGCCAGTCGTCCGACATCCAGTTCTGCTTGGCCGAACCGTAGACAGTCGGGAAGTCAAGCTGGTCTTCCGTAGCATTCAGATTGAACATAAGGTCGAACACCATTTCGTTCACCTCATCTGGACGGCAGTTTGGTTTGTCAACCTTATTGACCACCACTACAGGCTTCAACCCCATCTGTATGGCTTTCTGAAGCACGAAACGTGTCTGAGGCATCGGCCCTTCAAAAGCGTCCACCAACAGCAGACAGCCGTCAGCCATGTTGAGCACACGCTCCACTTCGCCGCCGAAGTCGGCGTGTCCCGGAGTGTCTATAATATTGATTTTCGTACCTTTATAGTTAATTGATACGTTCTTCGACAGGATTGTTATGCCGCGTTCGCGTTCAAGGTCATTATTGTCAAGTATTAATTCCCCGGTGTTCTGATTGTCGCGGAAAAGATGGCCTGCAAGCAACATCTTGTCTACGAGTGTGGTCTTGCCATGGTCGACGTGCGCGATGATGGCGACATTTCTTATATCCTGCATAATGCTTGTGCTGTTTGTTTCTCTTGTGTTTTAAGTTGCAAAGTTACGCATTTTCCCACACTCGGCAAAGTCACAATGTTGTAAAAACGTTACTCCACATAGTGCCAGTACCACCAGTCACGGAGCAGACGCGAACGAAAAGCCCGTTTACCGTCACGGCGCACTATATAGCCGTCATGCTCAAGCATGTTGAGAACATTACTGAGATGTGTTTCAGCTTCAAAAGAGGACTTAAACTCCGAAATATCTGCATATCTTGTGAGCAATTCAGCCTTCGACAGTCCTTCCGGTGTCTCACAGGTCCAGCGCAGCACGGCACGCGCTCCCTCCTCATAACCGTTATATTCCCGCAGACGCTCGGACCATGTCGTCAGAGCCTCGGAACGTGCTATATTCCGTGTCATTTCATCAACCAATTCCGGAGTCAGAGCCCGCGAAGCACTCAACGTCTCCCGTATATAGGAGTACTGAAGCTGTATGAAATACGGCACCCACCATTCCACAGCCNTCAGCATNCGCTCTACTATCATTTCCTCCACCTGTATACCGTCTGAGGCAAACAAAGNCCGTATCAGACCGGGAGCCTCATCAGCCGTCATAGCATCAAAGTCGAAAGTCACCATGTCATTGACTGTATGGGTCAGATTTCGCATACGGGTGAAATTATGCACACCGACAGAACCGCAGAATATNCATCTTATACGTGTATTCTCTATCTGNCGCAGACTTCTGAGCCAGTTAAGTAACCGTGATGAAACGGCACAATCACTCTCTGATTCCATAGAGTTCAGGAACAACGTCAGTTCATCTATCACTATCAGNGTATCTTGAGCGGTATCCAACAGTTCTCCCGGCTGCTCATAAATATTATGCTCCCACGCCTTGAAATCCCACGTCAGCGGCCCGATACTCTTAAGAGATTCTAATATTTGTGCTACACTATCTTTAGTATTACGTNCCGCACGTTTCCATAGATTTGAACTGCTGAACTTCTGTATCAACAGACGTAGAAAATCCTCAGCCGATGATAATCCTTCAAGATCTATATACACACACCGCCACCCATCTGCCTTATAAAGTTCAAGAAGCTTGTGAGCCATAGATGACTTACCGACACGGCGCGGCGCCGACATAGCTAACGAATGTCCCGTCGACAGCAATCGCCGGGCACGCTCAAGTTCTTTATGGCGTCCGAAGAAGTCCGCACCTGTCACCGGTGGGCCTATCATATTGGAAATTGTAGTCATATCAATAAAGTATTTAGTGTGCCATCCTAAGTAGCTTTCAAAAATTAACGAACATCTAAAACGCCGTTATTTTTGAGGCGCTCCACGTCCTAAGCGGCCAAAAATAACAAGTTTTATGGTTCANGACTCAAAGACTTTACCTCAAAATATGTATCGTTTAATTTTTAAGTGCTAATTATAGGCCAATCCCTATCTTACAAGTCGGTGAAATTCTCTATATCTCACCGACTATACAATTCAGACTACAAAAATAGAGAAAAGTTCTATCACCCGGAACACCTGTCATCGAAAAAATGACTGTCCCTACTTGCCGCCGAGGAAATTACTTGTTAAATATCACCTTCCTGCCGCTNAAAAAGTAGGGACGCAATTCATAAAATTACAAATGTATCAATTAGTTATAAATATTACCCCAAAAATACTCAACGAAATACCTCAAATTTGTTCAGTAAATTGCCCCAAATTTGTTCAACAGATTGCCTCAAAAATACTCAACGAAATGCCTCAAATTTGTTCAACGACTTCGAGTGAAGTTAAAATTTTGTTATCTTTGCAAAAAAAGCAGATATGAAATACCTTCCCAGAATAACGGATAAAATCTTAAATGATAGGCTCAATGCCTTTGGAGCAGTACTTATAGAAGGCCCGAAATGGTGTGGTAAAACAACAACAGCTTCCCAACAAGCTAAAAGTATCATCCGACTGCAAGATCCGGACATGAGAGACGGCTATCTTGCAACTGCTCAGGCCCGACCCTCAAATCTATTGAAAGGAGCAACTCCACGACTAATTGACGAATGGCAGGATGCCCCGGTTTTATGGGATGCTGTACGAGTTGCAGTTGATAATCGACAGAAGAACGGTCAGTTTATTCTAACGGGTAGTAATGCAGTTGATAAGGAGAAAATTCATCACAGTGGAACCGGAAGAATTGCACGAATCACAATGCAACCGATGAGTCTGTATGAATCACAAGAATCCACAGGAGAGGTCTCACTAAGAAAGTTATTCGATGATAAACAATATGAATTAGGTGGAGAATTTTCAAAAATGACTGTCAACGATATCATTTTTGCAGCCTGTAGAGGTGGGTGGCCTGCATCTCTTATTCCCCAAGACAGAATAGCGCAGCTAAGTGTGGCACAAGTATACATTGAGGGCGTTCTAAACGAAGATATTTCACGGATAGACAACGTAAAAAGAGAACCACTCCTTGCAGAAGCTATCCTACGCTCTTATTCTCGTAATGTGTCGACATTGGCTAAAAAATCTTCAATGATAAAAGATGTGGTAGCGATTATGGAATCTTGCTCTCAAAATACGTTTGACGATTATGTAACCGCACTTACCAAACTGTTCATTATTCAGGATATTGACGCATGGTCGCCGGCAGTAAGGTCTGCGACATCACTTCGTAAAGGGAAAAAAAGAGGATTCATTGATCCATCTATTCCCATTGCGATACTCGGACTGTCTCCGGAGTATCTGGAGATAGATCTGAAGACTTTTGGATTTCTATTTGAATGTATGTGTATGCGGGATTTAAGAGTGTACTCACAAGCCCTCGGTGGGAAACTATCATATTACCATGATCGATACGATTTGGAAGCAGATGCAGTCTTACATCTTTACGATGGCAGATATGCCCTTTTGGAATTTAAGCTTGGAAGCGATGAAATTGAAAAAGGTGCAAATCATCTATTAGAAATTAAAAAACTCGTTAATGAATATAATGAAAAGGAGAAGCAAGTTCGTTTACGAGAACCTGACTTACTAATGGTAATAACCGCCGGTTCTATGGCGTACACACGTCCCGATGGTGTTCATGTTGTTCCTCTCGCATGTTTGAAAGATTAAACTTATGCTACCGCGGAGGTACATAAAAATAGGCTCGCTCCATGGAGCGAGCCTATTTTTATGCGGAAGTAAAGAAGCGGATACTGTCCTTACTTACCGTCGGGGGAATTACTTACTGTTAAAGGAATTACTTGTTAAGCATAACCTTCTTGCCGTTGATGATGTAGAGACCGGCGGGGAGTTCGTCAAGCTGAGCGGCGTTACCACCCTTGAGAACTGTCATACCGTTGATAGTGTAAACATCGAAGCTGTCAACATCACCGAAGACGCTGCTTACACCTGTCTGACCGATAGTCCAGATAACTGTCCATTCGGGGCTCTCACCACCATTATCACCAAGGTAGAACATACCGGCGGGGAGATTCAGTACATAGTTACCTGTCTCAGTGTAAGTAGTACCGAGGTCATAGCTCTGGCCGAGAACGTCAGACCACCAGTCATTAGGATCAGAAAGAACCTCAACGAAGTTGTCAGCAACTATGTCGATAACCTCGCCGTCAGGCAGAGTCAGCGTACCGACATTGACATTCCAAGTCGGTGTCAGCCATTCATAGTTGATAGTGAAGCCTGAAAGTTCGTCGATAGTACCGGCAGCCGGAGTGATGTCAACCTCAGACGGCTCAATATTGCTATCCTCTATCACATAAGTGACAGTAGTCTCGGGGATAGAGTAAGTTGTAAACTGAGAACCGAAGGTCAGCAGACCGGCAGGTATAATAACTCTATAAGAACCGGCGGCAGTGATTGGCTCTTCAAGAGTCAGGACAGCCTTAGTGGTGAAGTAACGGTCATCAAACGGATCGGCATCCTCAGGAATCTCAATACCGGGTTTGGGTATATCGACGATTTCGATATTGTCAAACGGAATGACACCGGCCTCACCCTGCAGATTGCTGTAAACAGGAATTGAAGTACCGTTCATGTTCCAGTTAATGCTTACAGGATAAGATGCGCTGAAGATTTCGATTACGCTGATTTCCTCTACGGTACTTCCGTCAGTCGGAGTCACGGTAAAGTTATCGAAGGCAGCTGCCGCAACCGGATAGATAAGCTCGATACGGCTGTTCTCTTCCTCACCACGTGTACCTTCAACTACATTACCATCCATATCTACGGCAGCTATGATAAGCTCAAGCTCGCTGACACTGTAATTTACAATATAGTTTTCAGGAATTGTAAGAGTCCAAGTGTTGGCATAACCCTCTTCAGGATTTACAGGCTCTATCGACTCGAAGGGGAAAGTAAGACCCATACCGTAGTTGATACAGCTGTTTTCCTCAACTATAGATACAAGACCGTCGAACTCAACTGTGAATACGTTCTGAGTAGGTTGTATCTCAGTGCCGACAGCCGGGTCAGCGCCTACAAACTGTACGCTTGAGAAGTTGAACGGAGGTGTCAGACCCTCGAATACAACATATTCCTCACCAATAGGATCGACACCGTAATTGTAGGACATCTCATCGGCATAAGCGTAGAATTGGATACGGTACTCATGACCCATAATCAGCTTGACAGCCATCGGCAGAGTTGCCTGATAAACCGGCGAACCGAACAGATCTACAGTACGCACCATATAAGACGTCGACTTGACAATCTCATTGGTGGTAAAGTCAACAATCTGATACCGCATATAGAGTTCTTCTGACTCGATGTTGGTAGTAACCTGAATTACATCGTCAGCAGCAAACTCAGTCAGCGCACGGTCGGCGATAACATTACCGGCAGCGTTGAAAAGCTCGAAGCTGGTCAGAGTAAAGCTATTATAAACAACACGGAAATCAGTTGTATGGTCAACACCGTCAGCGCTAAGAACATCCGCGAAAGTCACAACCACACGGTCACTGATGTTACATACAGCCTCAGGCACGGGCACACTCAGTGTGGTGACGTTACCATTGGTATTGACTGTAATATCAGCTAACGGAACATTGTAGGTAGTAGTCTGAGTTCCCTCAACAGTGAAATTGACACCGCTATAAGTCAGCTGATTGTAATTTGACAATTCGATTTCGATCTTATCCTCCGTGAGCTGGCTACCTGGTTCGGGAGTGAAGCTGGGAGCATAAACTACAGGCTCAATATACTTATATGTCAGATAATAAGAGTAGGTGCCGGTAGTACCCTGACCGGGTGAAGCCACAAACTGACCATGAGCGTCAGTAAAGTGGAAATCAGCTGTAACAATGTCATATAACCTACCGCTTGCAAGCATATCCTGCGGACGACGCTGCACACCGGTGAGGTCAAATGTAACAGTCTCACCATCGACAATACCGTTAATTGTCTCATAGTAAAAGTCACCTGTCTCACTCTCAGTATCACCGTAGCCGATAACCATCTCACCCGAGCCCATCTCTTTGCTGAACTTGAAGGTTAAGATACCCTCGGCATCACCGGGAAGATAGAATGACTTGAATGTGTCGCCCATCTCTGCGTTGACAAGAACTGCAGCCTCGGGAGCGGCAGTGTACTCTACCTCATACTTACCGTCGCCGTTATACAGCTGGCCGTCCTGTGTCTGAAGACCTGAGTAAGTAAAGGTTACAGTCTCGCCACCATTAAGCGTACCGTCGGAATACCATGTATTGAATACATTTGTAAAATTGCTCGAAATAAATTCTGCAGCTACGGAAGGTACGGAAATATTCGCACTCTTACCATTGGCCGATACAGTGAGTGATTCAGCTTTTGCAGGCTGATTGAACCAAAGATCCACTGTACCATAACCGGAGATAGAAAGCTGACTACCGGCGACAGGATTAACCCTAACAATTTCAAGACCCTCATTCATCGCAATCTTGAACATCTGACCGCCGGCCTGCGAAGCACCCCAACCCCAACGGTCATAGAAGTAGATGCGTTCACCCTCCTGAACATCGAAAGAGCCTACGCCACTATGATCATAACTGTAATGGTCGAAAGATACTTGATTTGTAAATTCAGCATCATAATAAGGAATGAAGGTATTGGCCAACCAGAAACGGGCGACACCGCTCTCGGGAGCATCAAAGTAGAAGTAAAGCCCGTTTTCAGCGGGCACTTCATACTCCACATTGGCAAAGACCTGACCTCCCATCTCAATCATCTCAGCTGCCGAAACGGTTGTCGTACCCATAACGGCTACGACAGCGGCACCTAAGAAGTAGTGAGAAAAACTACTCTTCATAAATGTAGGTATTAAAAAAATGGATAATAAAATAATAAAATTGTGATTACAGAAATTCTCGTATTTTTATAAATGCGGAGGTAGTATCTCCAAGCGGCTTACCACCCCCGCAGATTATAATTCGGACAGACGTTACTTCAGGATTACCTTACGTGTAACGGCATTATTGTCATTGATGACACGTACAAGAGCAACTCCCTTGAGAGAAGTCGGGATAACTGTGCGGCCATCGACAGCGGCACGGCCCACAAGACGACCGGCTGCATCATAAAGCTCGGCTTTCGAACCGGCGGCTGCCTCAACAATCACACAACCGGCGGCTGCGCTCACCTTGATGTCGGCGGCTGCGTTCACACCCTTAACACCCGATGCGCTTACCAGAGGCACCGAAACAGAGTTAACTACCTGACCGATCACATTGTCGATAAGCATTACAACTACGTGACACTTGTCGCGGTCCTGTACATAGTCGGGTATCGAACCTGTCAGCACAGCCTCGTATGCCACACCGGCCTCAAGAGTAGAAGGTATCAGACCGGCTGTGCCGTTATAGGTACGGCCATAAGTAGCGCGGGCAACATGATTATTAGGTGCATTGACCACCCATGCCTGACCGTAGATACCGCCTTTACCCCACTCACCGAAGATAGGATCGTCGATGGTGTACATATAGTTCTGCTGCACACCTACGAGGTCATCTTCAGTCAGCACTGCGAAGACACTGATACTCTGGTTGTCAGTATTAAGAGCCCAACGTACATTGGCAGTGATAGTCAGATCGCTGCTGTCATCAGCATATACGGCGGTAGCCTTAACATCAGCCTCGGCAAGCTCAGCAAACATCTCGTTAGCATAGTCGAGCCATACTTTCTGCTCTACACCGGCCTCATCATAGACACCGGCACCCGAGAAGCTGTAGACACCGTTGACCGAAACCATAGGATATTCGATAGAGCCACGATTCAGACGGCCAGAAGGCGCAGCGCTCATACCAAGGAAATCTGAATAATCGAGCACAGGCATACCAAGCGGGTCATTGCCACCGTAACCCTTCACGGCGATAGGTATGAAACGGTCGCCATATATCTTGCTCAGGTTTTCTATAGCCACGATACCCTGCGGACAGTTGCCGCAGTCCTTACCGGTGAACTCTTCAAGCACTACGCGGCGTACGGGAGTGAAAGCAAGATTCTTGATGCTGCCTACCATAGTAGACTCGGCTTTTTCGCCTTCAGCAGTAACGAGTGTGAACTCAACCGAATACTTATTCTCAATACCGTGCTGCAGAGGCAGAGCCTTGTCAAATGTGAACTCCACACGTTTGTCCTTGCCGAGCTCAAGGCCGGTCATAGTCTTTGTGCTGACAGTTTCGCCGGCGGCATCAAGCAGTCTGGCCTCAAGGCTGTTGAATACATCATTCTCGGAAGTGCCGACTACAGTAACCTGAATAGCTACTTCGTCAAGATTCTCAACATAATTGGGAGTATCCAGTATCACACCGAACTTGGTGTCCTGACGTACAAGCACGTTGTCGATAAATATAGCACTCTGGTTGGTGTTCTCGTTGGCAAAGGCGATATAGATGCTCTTGCCGGCAAACTTCGCAAGAGATACCTTGACAGCTTCCCATTCACCCTCAAGACCCTCTTCGGTAGCACCGGGACTGAGAATCTTGTCAACAATCAGCACGCCGTTGGCACGCATCTCGTCGATGACAGGTGTAGTCAGTGTGTTGTAAACATTTTCAGAAGCATAAGCATACACTGTGAGGCGGTCTTCCTTACCGAACAGATATGACTGAGCATCAAAGCTCAGGAAGCAGTTGGTATCGGGGATATAAAGCTGCGGAGTCACCATCCAGTCATTGGAAGTTCCGGCCGGTGTGAACATAGAGTGTGCGGCAAGTGCCATATCGGTTGACTCTTCGCTACCTCTTACCACATACCAGGGAGTAGTAGACTGTGTGAAGCCCCAGTCGGCAGGTATAGATGACGGCTGGAGATTATCACCCTCATAGAACATGAAATCATCATAGTCGCCACAAGCGCTGAAGAAAATATCGGGACCATCCACCGAACGCTGATATGTACCGTGATATGTGATAACGATTTCCTCATTCGCACCGGCTCCCGAAAGGTCGGTAATCGCACCTGCGGGTATCACAACACGATAATCGGAATCAAGGAAGAGATTCTGACCCACTACGGGATAAACAAGTATCTGATTCTGACCGTAGAGCAGACCCATCGAGCAGAAAGGCTCGGTCTCGTCATTGCGGTACAGGCTTGCGTAAGCATCGTCGGCAAGAGATACATTTGCATCGAAGTTCACAAGAATCGGGTCAGTGGTCATATCGAGACGAGCAAGATAAGAACCGTCAGCCGGATATATCTCTGTCACCTGTATAGCACCGTCGCGACGGCCTGTATAGGTAACACTGATCTCCTTCGAGAGTACATTGGGATCGTTAGGTATGCTTACAAAGCCGGCCGGTATACGCACCGTGTACTTCTCACCCTCGGCAAGCTGCATGCTGCGGAATGTAATAGTAAGACGCGAACCATCAACTGAAGCGTTAGTAGCAGTGGCTAATGAGTTGCCTTCGGCATCAAGCACTTGTACATTACGTCCGGCACCGCGCAGACCGACAGTACGGTCGAAGTTTACAGTCACTGTGCTGAGAGTGCTGAATATACTACCTTCTGCCGGAAGCACAGTCCAGTTGCCAAGCAAATCGACACGGTCGCAAAGATCTACAATCGGCTCGGGTAATGTAATGACATAGTTATAGAAGGTATCGCCATTCGGTACCATATACGCGATCTCTCTACCATCACCACTACAAGAAAGGGGGGAGCCAGTACATATAAATCCAACGGCCTCCTCTATATCAATATTATATAACTGCGTAAGCAATGACTCAAGATCATACCAATAGCCATTATGACGTATCTTAGCGTAACGAATAGGAGCCATAATTGGGGCAGCTGCCAATAGAGTACCGTCGTCAAGCACGGCAAAAGCACCTATTTCCTCATCAGACGGACCATCATAGTATATCTCAAGTTCTCCTGTAGAAGTACTGTAACGGAACGAACTGGACATTTCAATTTCTCCATCAATCATAGTAGCTAATCCGGTGAGCCATTCACCGTTGGCGCTCAGTGACGGTTCAGAGAGACTGCCCAGTTTATTGTTCTGTGCTATAAACTGACCATCCACATAATCGAAACCCAAACAAGTATTGGTCTTCTCTTCAATATTATAGATAAAAATCAGACTTTCCGCGCCATATAGCGTTGAGGCATAAAACCAGCCGTTCTGCCCCACTACAAATTTACCGTCAGGAGATATACTTGAAAATTTACCGGCTATCTGGTCTGTACCACTGAGGTCGATACGTATAGCGTCTGAGGTATCGATAAGTTTACCGGTTGACAGATCCCAAACTGCACCTCGGTAAACATAGGAAGACGGAGCAGCCTCCGTCGGTTGAGGCTGTGTGTAACCGCAGGCACGTGTACCGTCGGGAGTCACACTCAGAACACGACCGCCTGTAGAACCCTCAGGCTGTTCGAGGTATACCCATTCACCTTTCGAGACATTGTAATAGGCAGCCTGACCGAGAAGTTCGCCTACTACGATGTTACCGTCGTTAGTGACGTCAGCCACACCTGCCCAGCCTAACGGGTGGGAGATCTGGATTTCCTCCTTAGTGTCGAAGTTGATAAGAGTACCGCCGGCAGTATTTATATCACCGTTCTGGACACCCTTGTCTTCAGCAAGGAGCCATTTACCGTTGTCCGACATCGCTTCAATAAGAAGAGAGCCGTTGCCTCCAGGCAGGTAGAAGGTAGGCGCATCGGCGGCTATCGCTCCGAAGGTCATCGTCCCGCCTGCTGCGAGAAGAAGTAATCGTTGATGAGTCATAGAGTTTAATGTATGGTTGAAAACGTATTTGTTTTTCTATGGTAATCGCCGGTCGTGGAAACACGGCTGTTAACGAAATGGTACATGCGGACGGACTTCAGCTAAAGAGTATTTTAAGAAACTTTCATAATTTTCTGCCGGTCATCCACAGATTACTACTTAGTTATAGGTCTCAGTCGCTGACATTATGACAGAACACTTCAGATGAACTCCTTATTATCGACTGCAAATATATATCTTTTTTCTCATTGTACATCTATCCGGCATTAAAAACTTTTGTAATATTTAACTCTTTTTAGCTATTCATAAAGTCATTTTGAAAAAGTGAATCTCCGACTGCCGGCTAATTATGTTCTATAACAGATAATTCCTTCACACAGACACAGGGTAAATCCGGCTGATTATACCGGCAGCACATCTGATACTAAGGAAACATCTTTAATAAAGGTTTCACAATTTTTAATGTCCACTTTTACAATAACATTTCACAGCCCTGCGTTTTTTCAATAACCGGTATCCGGTCCGGCTACTTTTTTTCTATTCTACTTATTATAAATATCTATATTTATAGATATCTCTATCCGCCCTCTTATCCCGGCGGTCATGGCCCAATAACTAACAGACAATTCTTACTGAAGGATGAAAACCCAACACCTCACAGGCTGCCTTGCAGCAGCCATGCTCCTCGCCGGCAATCTTATGCCGGCCAAAGCTCAGAGCTCATTCGATGCTCAGTTTAACGACTATCCCACTTACAACGGCACAGACCTCGAACTGTCGGTGTCACCGGCTGCTACAAGTTTCCGTCTGTGGAGTCCCAAGGCTCAGGCTGTACGCCTTAATATATATGCCGACGGACATACCGGCAAACCCGAACAGACCATTGAAATGACAGCTGACAAGGCCAACGGCACTTGGACTGCCTCACTGCCGGGACAGCTCTACGGCAAATTCTATACTTTTCAAGTGAAGCATGACGGCCGCTGGCTTGACGAAACTCCCGGTGTGTGGGCAAAGGCTGTCGGTGTCAACGGCGAGAGAGCGGCTATAATAGATTTCGCCGGCACCGACCCCACCGGCTGGAACGCCGACCGAGGTCCGAAGGTAGAGAATTTCTCCGATGTCATTATCTATGAGATGCACCACCGCGACATGTCGATGCACCCTTCATCGGGTATCGCTAACAAAGGCAAGTTTCTCGCGCTCACCGAGTCGGGCACAACATCACCCGAGGGTCTGGCCACAGGCATCGACCACCTGAAGGAACTCGGTGTCACTCATGTACACATACTCCCCTCTTACGATTATAATTCGGTTGACGAACTCAATCTGCAGGATAATACCTACAACTGGGGTTATGACCCGCTCAACTATAACGCTCCCGAGGGTTCATACTCTACCAATCCTTCCGACCCTTCGACCCGTGTGCGCGAGATGAAGCAGATGGTCAAGGCTCTGCACGATGCCGGCATAGGTGTGATAATGGACGTCGTATATAACCATACTGCCGAGAACGACGGCTCTAATTTCGAACTTACCGCTCCCGGCTATTATCACCGTCACTGGGACGACGGCCGCTATTCCGACGCTTCTGGCTGCGGCAATGAGACGGCTTCCGACCGTCAGCAGATGCGCGACTATATCGTCAATTCGGTAAAATACTGGGCTGACGAATATCATATCGACGGTTTCCGCTTTGACCTCATGGCCATACATGACATAGACACCATGAACGAGGTAGCTGCCGAACTCAAGACCGTGCGGCCCGACATCTTCGTCTATGGCGAGGGCTGGACTGCGGGTGACTCTCCCCTTGCCGTAGAACGCCGTGCGCTCAAGGAGAATGTATCGAAGATGACCGACATTGCCGTCTTCTCCGATGACCTCCGCGATGCTGTCAAAGGACATTACACTGATGCTTCCGATCGTGGTTTCGCCACAGGCAAGCCGGGTCTGGAGGAGACTGTCAAAATCGGTATCGTGGCTGCCACCGCTCACCCGCAGGTAGATTTCAGCAAGGGCAACAATTCCAAGTTCGCCTATGCCGAGTCGCCCGAAATGATAGTCAACTACGTTTCCTGTCACGACGACCTCACCCTCACCGACAAACTGAAACGCTCTATGGCCGGCGAACCCGAGGCCAACCAGTTGGCTGCCGCAAAACTGGCACAGACCATCGTCATGACTTCGCAGGGCACTCCCTTCATTTTCGCCGGCGAGGAGGTATGGCGCGATAAGAAGGGGGTACACAATTCCTACAAAAGCCCCGACTCTATCAACGCTATCGACTGGAGCAACAAGGCTCGCTACAACGACCAGTTTGAGTACTACAAGGGACTGATAGCCCTGCGCAAGGCCCACCCTGCCTTCCGCATGACTTCGGCACAGGATATCGCCAAACACCTTGTCTTCGACAAAATCGACTCCGTAAAGAACCCCAACCTCATCTCCTACTCTCTGCGCGATAACGCCAACGGCGACTCGTGGAAGGAAATCAAAGTCGTCTTCAACGGCGCTTCCATCCCCCGGACCGTCGACATCAAGAAAGGCAACTGGCTCATCGTGGCTAAGGACGGCCGCATCTCTCCCGACGGCGCCCTCGGTGCCACCACCGGCGGCAAACTCACCGTCGCCCCCTACTCCGCCCTCATCCTCGCCCGCCCCTGACCCCCTCCCAAACGAAACATAAGGCTGCACACATTTATCTGCAACCGTACAACCGATAAATAAAGCTGAAAGCTACTGTGCTCCCCGCCCGACGGATAAATCCGTCGGGCGGGGAGCACAGTAGCTTTCAGCTTGTGTAATCAGCGCTTTGGAACGATAGTCTCTGTAGAATTAATAATATATTTTATCAAGCAGGAATTTATTGCTAATTTTGTGAATTGAGACAGTATGTCTTAACGTGTGAGGTATCAACTGTTTCAAGACTATATCCCCTTTAGGCTAAACTTATGCAGAAAGATTCTAAAGTATGAATTATATTCAGCTTTCACTCTGCAATAAATATATTCAGATGGCATCGATACAGATAAAATCAATTGGTCCGATTTTTGACACCGGAGTTATTGAATTGAAGACAGTTAATCTATTCATAGGCAAACAGAGTACCGGCAAAAGTACTCTGTTAAAGATCTGTAGTCATTGTCGTTGGGTCGAGAAAATGCTTTCCATAGGAAAACATAAGAACGGTACATCAAGCCTATATCTTTATACCCACTATTATCGTTTCGTACAAGAACTGATTAAATTTTATAGATTCGACCCTAAATTCTTCTCTAACAACAGCGAAATAATATATTTTGGTGATACCTATAAGATAGAATTCAAAGGGAATCATAAGTCCAACGCTAAAATAGAACCGATTCCCGGCGGTACTCCCTATAATGCAAGATTAAGTTTCATTCCGTCTGAAAGAAATCTCATATCGGCTATAAAAGGAATTGAGTCATGGTATCGTCCCAAAGATTTTGATTTACTTTTCAACTTTATTTTCGAGTGGGATGAAGTCCGGGAATCATATAGTCCGACAAATCCACTCCCACTTGTTGTCACTCCTAACATGGAGTTCTTCTATGACAAATCTAAAGGAGAACAGATACGACTCACCAACCAACAGAAGGAATTTTCACCTTTCTATGCATCAAGCGGAGTACAGTCGGCGCTTCCGCTTGAGGTCATGATCAATGCACTGACAAACGCTGTGGGGACAAAAGCGAATATGAGCAAGAGTGACCTTATGGATATTGTCAGTTCTCTTTTAGAAAATGATTCCGATATCAACAAGATTGTAACTGAAAGTAAATTGAGCAAAAACCTAATGACCTATCAGGGTGCAATCTTTTTTATAGAGGAAGTTGAGCAGAATCTTTTCCCTGAGTCGCAGTCCAGACTACTGAGACACATTGTGGCTGCAATCAAATCGGCCAATATCAAATATAGCGGCACTCACTCAAAAGTGTTCATGACCACTCACAGTCCATACATCCTTTCAGCTCTGAATGTTCTTATGGCTGCATCAGAAGCCTATGAAATTGATGCGGCTGCCACAACTGAAATTGTTGCTGAGAAGTATATCTTACCCAAAGACAGTATCTCGGCATACTATCTCACACCGGAGGGTACGGCCATCAATATCATAGATCCTGATTTCTACATGGTCAGCGGAATGAATCTTGACAGTATATCTCAGACTGTCGAAGATAACCTTGACAAACTGAACGATATTATTTGTCAATAATATGGCTGAGTCATTACATACTGTCCTTTCCGGACGTTATTCTCCCGCACAGTCATTGGCAAGCCGGGAAAATCTATCTATCAAAGAGACAAAAACAACGTATAAACTCAGCTTCGGCATACGTCGTCAGTCTGTCGTATATCAAATTGACGGTAACATAATAACCGAAGGGAATAAATGCGATTATCTCATTCTTGCCAAACAGGATACTGCCGGAAACGATGATGAGAAGTGGAAATCCATTTTCGTGGAATTAAAAGGTAAAGATGTGCTTCATGCTCTGAAACAACTCGATGCCACGTTAGACAACAAACTTTTCAAGCACTCTTCCGTCAATGAGGTTCATGCAAGAATTGTTGCAAGAGCCTTTCCGGCTAATAAAGCTGATACCGAATTTGAGAAAGCCAGAAGACGGTTCAAGACAAAACACAAAAACTGTACATTTAAGCAGATAACATCCAACCGGCCGGATTATATTCCATAATCCTTAGTTTCCGAGAAATCTGCAAGATGTAACGAGTTTCGCATATCTCTCGCCGGAATATACATGCAGCTTTCCTTTGATAGTTTTTCTAAAAAAGTTCTTACATTTCTATTCATGCAAGCAAAGCTCAAGATGTTTTTGTCGGCAATAATTATAGTATGACTTTTTGCTCTACTGGTTGCCACATTAAAGAGACGTGACTCCAGCGAACGAATTAGTGAGGTATTGGGAATGAAGAATATTGTTATATCAGTTGTCAATCCCTGAACTCTTGCAATAGTCTCAATCAAGACTTTATTGCCGAGGCCGAGACGAAGCGCAATCGCCTTTTGTAAGGCTCGTGTAGTTTTACGAAGACATGTCAGCACTGCAATATCTGTTTTGGGCTGCTCTTGTAAGATTGAATATACAAGATAAGTCGCCATGTCAATTGCAAAAACAGGAGAGGTATCAGAAATTGCCATATCCGTAAGGACTAATGTCGGGCCGCCGTTCGGATTAAGGATTCTATTAAGAGAGTTTAATCTCGAAATTGAATCCTTTTTGCCGGAGACCAACGTTCCGCGATAGAATATACCTGTATAGTCTGCACTTCTTTGTGGCAATCTATATGTTTTAGTCAACTGATATAAAGGATATTGACGCTTTGTTGTCAGAGTAAGCATACCCTCTACGAAATCCGAGAAGCCACTTGTTTTAACTCTATCGTCATTTAAGGTAATCACCGGGCCTAACTGGGCGTTATCACCAACCCATAGATTTGTCTTGCCAATTTTACAAGAAGCTGCAAACATCGGTAATATGGCTTGACTTGCTTCGTCCATAATTACCACATCAAAAGCATCTTCACCGGCCAAGTCAGCTGCAAACCCACTGACAATGTAATACGTTGATAAAACTAATCCGCCCTGAATAGGTGTAAGCTGCCTCATTAATTCTATCTGAGGTAATTCTTTCTGTTCGTCAACAGTAAGATTAGTCTTGAAGATCCTATTTTCTTCAAGTAACTTTCTACCGGCAGGTTTTGCGGCAATCTCAATAAGAGCCCGGTTCGTCAAGGCAGTCACAAGTACGGACTTACCTTCCTTACACAGTCTCGTACACAATTCTGCTATCAGTTGTGTCTTACCTGTTCCGGGTGGGCCTTGAAGTATTGTTACCGGAGACGAATCTATCTGACGATATATAAACTCTACGGCATTATTATCCTTGATAAGCAACGGATTATTCAATATAGGCGTATATGAATAATCCAGAATATCGGCTACGCTTCGGCTACTCTGATCTTGAGACAGACGATAGAGATTGGCCAAATAATCAATAGGGGGTCGATGAGGACCGAAAATAATAAGTGCCCCGGGAGCTTTCGAAACATACTCTGCAAACGGAAGTTCAATTCCTCGGAACCCAAGTAAGACAAAACCATCTTCAGTCGATTTAGATTGCCATATACAAACAGCTTCCGAACCCTTTAACCTGTTTTTGTACAGATATTCGTATGTTAAACTACCCCATAATCTATAATCCTGTAATCTGACCGACAAATACATTGCTTGCATATATTCTCTCTTCCGAGGGAAAGCTCGTGAAGCTCTGAACTTGACAATCATTTCACCATTATCGAATTTCAGGAAATTCCCTATAAAAAGTTCCTCGCTCTCATTGAGCAAATGGAGTGCTGTAGCGGAGAACTTCTTATTGAAGTCCTCCGTTACGGCATTTAATTCCATATTCAGAAACTTACGAATCTTATTTCGTTGTTCCATGTTTTATTCAGGAAGAGGAATGGACGTATTCGCTACAGCTTGCTCCCCGGTCTCAAGCTCGGGAGCCATGAAACTTTGCCAACGAGAAATCGTAGGTCTAACATAACTTTCAAAATCGAATTGAATACCTCGGAAATAAGCAAGAAGATCTGCTATTTTGGATATATGATCCATGTTATCAAGGTTATCTGACTTAAATCGGATAGTAATATTCTCACGACTCTTTAAAATATCTTTAAGACGAAGAGTTCCTATACCATCTGATGTATTCATCGCAAACATTGCATTAGGTCTCATCAATTGATTCCAGTCATTAGGATTCAATCTTATATTTGACCCACTTCTATTGCTACGAATAACAAGAGGATATTCTATATCTCCTTTTTTAACTCCATCAATACATGTCCAACCATCCCAATGATAATTGGAAATGTCGTAACCATCTATTTCTAACTGACTAAGTACGGCCTCTTTAGCTTCTATTAAAGCATCTCTCATTTGTTCCGTAGTTAATCCTCCATACGGAGCATCTTCACCTTGCATGATTGGAGCCGGATTGGCTTCAACTTCTTCAGGAAGTTGCGGTTTGGTAATAAGCTCAGTGTCGTATCCTTTCAGTTGCAGATATTCGATCATTTCATCATAATCAGACATTCTCAAAAGGGTAAGAAACATTGAGCGATCATTTGCATGAAGGCCAAGTAATCTTACAATATCTACATGAAGTAGTTCCTGAATAGCCAATCCAAATTTTCCAACAAAGTATAGATTTGTGTCACGGACGTACACAGGTTTCTCTATGCTCTGTGTTCCATAAATAACATGGATAGAAGGCACATTATAGAAGTTAATCTTTACAATTGCTTCACGCATTTTATCCTTAGCCTCAGTCCAATCGCTTAACGTATATTTATCTCCCAAGGATAATGCCGTGAAGAAATCTAATTTCTTTTGCAATTCTTCTTTGATTGAATTTTGAGGTATAGCATCATCCAGTCCTTCGACACGATGATCATTGATCATATTTACCCCAAGAGCAATCATCAAATCAGCAAAACGGTTGTTCTCCTGATTCTTTCTATGATATACCTGATTATCAAGTTCTACTCCTGAAAGACGAGACGAGATCAGACACAAATCACACGGATACTCAAATTTCTTATCCGCAGAAAGAATCTTATGAGTTTTTCCCCAACTACGAAGTGTGTTGAAATCGGAAGAACCCACAGTGAAATTATATCCACCGTCAGCAATACGATCTATTATTTTACAAATACGATCAATATTATCGCTTATTTGTTCCTTAGAATCGTCTTCTGATATTCTTTCTAAAACGTCTAAATAGTCTAATAACGTAAGTGTTTTCTTAAACGGCAAGACAGATTTCCAAGTTTGATTTATCTTATCACTGATATCTAATACAGGGAAATACTTACCGAATATAGCAATATTCGATTCTGTATTCTCTAATATTTGAGAACAAGGTAGTAAATTACCCATAGAGGTAGGGAAATACTGTCTATTTTTCAATACCCAATCAAAGTAATACTTACCATCAGTAAAGTAGGAAAGATCCAGACTTCTGGATATGAATCCAGAGGCTCCTTCAATAGATTCACTTTTATATTTGGGTTTTGGCTTTGAAAGAATTTCAGACCAAAAACATTTTGAGAAAGCCCACATTGTCACTGCCGGATGTTCAGGCATTAGAGGATAGTGGTTAACCTCAAAATAGGATGGATAAAAGTAATAAGTATTACCATTGTACGATTCATACCCAATCTTTTTTGAAGGCTCAATAGTCTTTGATAAAAAACTAATGTTTTTATTTCTAACCGTATCCAAACTGATTTCCTTAATATTTAAGGAAAAATCAACATTAATACCTAACTTTTGAAAGAAAAAGGACCAATCAGCAATCTCTGAAGATTTCTTGATATATAAATCGCTAATAAATATATCTCGATCAAGAAGATTTTCAATCTGCAAGTGAGGGCGATAAGCATTACTTAAATAAAGGTGGGAAATAGTTTTTAAAGTTCCCTGGGATGTTAGAAATCTTAGTTCTTTCAATCGCGATTTTGGAAGCTTAAATACCTCATTATCCTTATTATGAGTAAATATATATCGAATTACTTCTATCGCATTATCTTTGGTGATAAAATTCTTGTCACAGATTACTTTATCAATAATTGTAAGAGGTGAGATTTCCTTTATACCCAATGATTCCAGCCAATTTAAAATTTCATCTGATAAATCTTCATATATACTTTCCTTTATTACTTTAGCATTCTCGGCAAGATCTATCTGATTCCTATATTCTGATGGAAAAAATAGTTTCTCAGGAGACTGTAAGACATTATCTTCATCTGGTATAAATTCAACTTGTTTAAGAAATAAAGATAATTCATTACTGTTGACTTTGGAAAAATTATACAACCATTCCAGAAAAACAATTACTTCATTATCAGATAAATTACTGAGATATATTGAAGTCTCCTCTAAAAATTGATTTACAATAGAGAGGGAAAGACTTTTAACACCATACTTCTTTAAAAAAGGATAAGCCTCAATATCTACCAATGTATCTGAAGAAGCCTTATCAGAAATATTATCTTCTACAAATTTATCAAAAGTATTAGTGGGAACAGCTTCTACAAAACCTATCTTATCAAATAATGCTTGCTCTACGAATATTTGCTTCTTAGATAATGTCCGAATAAATGGAATCTTAGAGATAGCAGTATCTAAAGCAATAGCGTAAGATATGGTTAGATCATTAGTCCCTGACTTAATAGGAAGAAGTACCTTATACCAGTCACTATGATTAGGAGCTACTTCATCTTTAATCCAATTAAGAAACAGACTCGGAATTTGTGAAAAGATAAATTTATTCCATTCACAGTCCTTGATAAGCTGCTGACGACCGGCATCGGTAATGAAATTAGCATTAACAACAAATTCAAAACCGAAGGAAAATGAGGTGGGAAGATAGGTATATACTACGGCATCTTTAAGAGGGAGGATATGTCCTTCATCGTCAAGAGCTATAGCAAACGAAATTTCGACAGAATCAGAATCTTTCAGTTTGGTTGGTGTTTTTGTGTCATGAATAAGATCCTCTTTTACATCTGAAGGTATTTTTACATCTTTTGCAAACATCAACCAATGACTCTGTGCAACATTATTTTTTGCGAGAGTCAAGATATTTTTCTCCTGAGTTTTAGATAGAGAAAGAATCTCAGTCTCGCCATCAAACAAAGAGACACGTAGATTAGCAACCTTTAAAAAGAGCAGAAAGCGTGCATCTGAGAGCAGCTTTTCAACTTTCTTTAAAAGTTTTTCTGTATTAGAGACTTCAAGTATCGTAATAACACTATACCCATCATAATTCATACCTACAGGTATTTCGGAAATAATAGGTATAATCTGCCAAGGCATTTTTACATCCTTATATTCCTTCCCTCGTGAAACAGCTAATTCTCGGCAAGCTTCCTCGTCAAAGCGAAAACAAGTACCATCTGTAATAACTGTTACTCGCTTAGAGTGCATGAAAACAGATTTAAAGCCGATACCTTTATATCCAATCTTTTTAGCATCGGACATTTTATTTCCATTGCCTATATCACACAAGCCCTCTAAATCTCGCTCGGAAAATGGGCTACCATTATGCATAAAAATTAGCCGCCCATTGCCAACAACGATCTTTACATTTAACCCTGCTGTGGCCTCATCATAACTATCTACAGCATTTTGGAGCAATTCAAAAACGAAGCGTTCTTCTTCAGTATATATTCCTGAAGAAAGCAGTTCAAGCGAATTGGCAATAGTAGTAGCTTGAGACGGATGAGAGTATTCTGTAGTCCTCTTATGTATTCTATTTATTATGTGTCTCATACTTTTTAGTATTCTTTTTCTTATTCTTATATACCTCTATAAATAAAATGGTAAATATTATAAGATAAAGAATTTTATATTATGAAGCTGTATAAATTTATTTTGATATGTAAAGTGTCAATCATTTGACATTGCAAAATTAGTATACAGCTCCCGTAGGTAAGCAAAATAGACAAGTTTATAAAAAATAGATATAATAGAGGAAGAGTTAAAGTTGCAAGTTTGCAACTTTAACCAATAGTGCCTAAATTAAGGAATAGTTCTGAACCAAATATATTAATCGGGACAGCGGTATTCTGAAAATCCCGAATTAAAAATGCAGATTGAGCGGCTTTAATACTATAAACTCCCTCCCTATTTCGTGTAATTATAAATCTATCTGCCTCATATATCTTATCACGCTGAGCGATAATAGCCTTCTTAATTCGGGTAATCATAGGACTTCGTTTGTCTATATCGGTTATGTCAGGCGCTTTCTCAGTCTCACCTCCAAAAGCCCGATATATTAAGGCATATTTACGCTGTATCAATTTAAGATATTTATTAAATGAGCTAAATTGTGATGCAGTTACCGGAGGAGTAAAGTTTATGCCTCCTACCCGACTTTCATAAATAAACAAGGTATAGAGAGCTTTTTCTTGTCTATGAAGTGTAGACAGTTCAACTTCAACTTCCGGGAAACATATACTGCCATGTATAAAATCTACTAATAAATGACATGTCACAGCTTTCTGAAAAGTCAGAATCTCAAACAACTGACGATAGAAGCCCATGTATAGGAATCGTCCCTGTTCGTTACGTTTTAATGACAGATTGATATTATCGGTACTATGCAATTTAAGGAACATATCCGTAAATTTCTGGATTTCACCTGATATATCAATTACATCCAAATTGATATGCAAACATAAATAATTAGCCAATACTTGCTCTCCAACACGTGACTGTCCTATCTTTATCAGAAAAGAAGGGGGTACAGACATCAGATCGGTAAACCCTAATTTATGATGTAATTGTTCAATACAGAACGAGTCTGTTTTAAGTAATTTTATAGTCTTTATAAGGTTGCGTATAGCTTCTGTCGTCATAGATGGACGTAGCATAGCCACTACTTCCCCTAATAAATCAGGAGAAGTATCAATATAATTCTGTGCCACTAAAGGAATAAAAACAAACTCAAAGCCGCATAATTTAAATTCATTAGTTATTGCTCTGTAACTTTCTTTTATAGCATGATTTACTTGTTTGTTATAGCGTGATTCTATATACAGTACCTGATTATCTTCAAACCATATAGGGTCAATAGCTTCTGATATGATATTACATTTTGTAGTTTCTGAAAATAGGCAGTATTTAAGACCTGTAAGTAACAGAGCTTCTTCACGGGCACATAAACCATCACTCAGAGTCATATTACTACAAGTATCAAGAAACTGATATAATGTATCTTTATCACAATTTCTTAATATTTCTATAGCTTTAGATAAGGACATCTCATAAGCTAATATCTCATCTTGTCTGGATATATTATACGTTTCTTTTAATGTTATATACATTTCTATCTCACGTCTGTCAATAACCTTATCTGCTTGAATCAGATCAACTAAAACACGAGCAACGGCAGCTCTCTCAATAGATTTCATACTAAAATCAAGTAAAAAACAAAAGCGTAATCTTCTGTAATACAGAGCGACTACGCTTTAAGCAGTGTTCCCATGGGGAGTCGAACCCCAATCGTCGGAACCGGAATCCGATATTCTATCCATTGAACTATGGGAACTCTAAATGTGACACTTTCCTGCCTGTGGAAACGATGTCATTTTATATTTGCAAAGTTAATGCTTTTTTCGGAGTTTTCTTATTATCTTTGGGAAAAATTTCGAGTGTTATGAATGTTAAAATCGAACCTCAGTGGCATGAGGCTCTGCGCGAGGAATTCGACAAACCTTATTTCAAAGCGCTGACCGACCGTGTGCGTGCCGACTACACCGACCCGGCTGTGCGTGTATATCCGCCGGCTCGCGATATATTTGCGGCTTTCGACCGCTCGCCTTTCGACAGCACTAAGGTGGTCATTATCGGTCAGGACCCCTATCACGGACCGGGACAGGCAAACGGGCTGTGCTTCTCGGTGGCACCGGGGGTACAGATACCGCCTTCGCTGGTCAATATTTTCAAAGAGGTATCGGCCGATACCGGTGCGCCGATGCCCGCTAACGGTGATCTGTCACGCTGGGCTGAACAGGGTGTGCTTCTGCTCAACTCATCGCTCACCGTGCGCGAACATCAGCCCAAATCACACTCCGGACTCGGCTGGGAGACGTTTACTGACGCTGCTGTGCGTGCATTAGCCGAACAGAAAGAACACCTTGTGTTCATGCTCTGGGGTAGCGATGCCATACGTAAAGGCGCACACATAGACCGTTCGCGTCACCTTGTGCTGACCTCACCGCACCCTTCGCCTCTCTCGGCACATCGCGGCTTCTTCGGCAACCACCACTTCAGCCAGGCTAACGCCTACCTGCAGGAACACGGGCTGACGCCTATCGTCTGGTAGGAGGACGTCGGGGAGAGGTATAATTCTTATAAGACTTATAAAATTTATATGATTTATAAGTTTTTATAAGATCTATAAGTCTTATAAGTTTTATATGATTTATAAGCTCTTATAAGATTTATAAGTCTTATAAATCTTATAATCATATAAGACTTATACACACTCCAACTCTCATATTTTAATCCTTACTCTTATGCAACAACTATCCCAACGCAAGGCCCGCGTCAACGAGCTGCGTGCCCAAGGCTATAACTGCGCACAGAGTATGTTCATGGCCTTCGATGACATAACCGGCCTCGATCAGGCCACTTCCGCCCGTCTTACAGCTGCGCTCGGCAGCGGCGTAGGCGGCACACGTGAAATATGCGGCGTAGCCAACGCCATAGCTCTCGTTGAGGGTATGACGGGGGGTGACGCTCCAGCCGACAAGGTACCTGCTATGGCACGTGCCCAGAAAGTGATAGCCCGCTTCGCCGATGCAAACGGCGGCTGTCTGCGCTGCTGTGACCTCAAGCATCCCGGCGCACCAAAGAGCTGTAACCAACTGATAACCGAGGGCGTCGAAATGCTGCACGAGGCTCTTCAGCAGCGACAGGCCGAATGAGGTGGTACCGATTCCGTGCTATGTGGCAACGCACTGTGGCGTTGCTCTGCATGATTATAGCAATACACTCGGTCACAGGCGCCACTGACACAGCCACACGTATCTTTGACCCGGCTTTCCGCACCCTTAGAATAGAGTCGTCGATGGGTTTCATGCAGGCACCGGTAATACGCCTCAACAGCGGAGACAAAATAATCGTGTCGTTTGACGAAATAGGCGACGACTTCTCACAACTGCAATACTCACTGCTGCACTGCAACGCCGACTGGCAACCCTCACGGCTGCTTGAATCGGAATATCTCGACGGTTTCAACGTAGCGGACGTAGATGATTACGCCTTCTCGACCAACACCTTCATACATTTCGTAAACTATCGTATCGAGGTACCCAACGAGTATATGCAGCCGCTGGTGTCAGGCAACTACCTGCTGCGTGTCTATGACCGCGACGAACCCGAAAACACGCTCCTTCAGGCCCGTTTCGCCGTCTCCGAAGCACGTACAGGCATATCAGGCGAAGCCTCGGGACGTACCGACCGAGGACACAATACCGAGTGGCAACAGCTCGAATTTCTGGTCAATACGGCGGAAATCAACGTAGGTAATCCCTTTCAGGACCTTATAGTGACCGTCACCCAGAACAACACCCCCTCCACCACACGCACCATAACACACCCGCTGCGTGTCGAGGGTTCGAACGTGATATTCGCACATTCGCCCGAACTGATTTTTGACTCAGGCAACGAGTTCAGACGCTTCGAGACAATACGTACCAACTATCCGGGTATGCACGTAGACTCTATGCGCTACGGCGGCTCGAATTATCACGCCTATCTGATGCACGACATTCCGCGTGTGTGGCGTGACTATAAGTATGATGAGACTCAGCACGGACGCTTCAAGATACGCGAATATAATTCGACTGACTCCGACCTCGGTGCAGACTATGTGACAGTACACTTCACTCTCGAAACGCCGGAGATGCCGGGTGCGCGTGTGTACGTTGACGGCGACATGACACATCACCTCACCGATGATGCCTACCGCATGGAATACGACCGCGCTGCGGGAGCATACACTCTCCAACTACCGCTGAAACAGGGTTCGTACAACTACCGTTACACCGTGATACCTCCCGGAGGCAAAGAAGCGGTTCCGGCACCGATAGAGGGCAACCACTTTGAAACGCTCAACGAATATCTCATAAAGGTGTACTACCGTCCGCCGGGTGCGCGGGCCGACCGGCTCATAGGTCACGCTCAGATGATGGCCACGCCGTGAGGCGGAATCAAAGACTTAAAATTTATGTTACAGATTAAAGATACTCTCGTCTCTCTCGACCTCATCGAAGAATTTTTCTGCTGCGACCTTGACCGTTGTCTCGGTGAATGTTGTATCGAAGGTGATGCCGGCGCTCCGGTCACTGCCGAAGAAGTGGAACGGCTGCGCGAGAACATGCACCTCATTCGTCCTCTGCTCACACCGGCGGCACAGCGTGTCGTCGACGAACAGGGGCCTGCCTACGTCGACTCCGAAGGCGACCTCGTCACCTCGATAGTCGGAGGCCGCGACTGTGTGTTCACCACATACGCCCCCGGCGGCAAATGCCTCTGTGCCCTCGAAGCCGCCTCGCGTGCCGGAAAACTGCCACCGCTCAAACCCATATCCTGTCATCTCTATCCGGTGCGTCTTAAAGACTACGGAGGCTTTACAGCCGTCAACTATCACCGCTGGAAGATATGCCGCAGTGCCGTGACATGCGGACGCTCACGCGGACTGCGTGTCTACGAATTTCTGAAAGAACCGCTGATACGCCGTTTCGGACAGGAATGGTATGACGAACTCGACCTCACGGCACGCGAATATCTCAAACAATATCCTGTCTCTCCACGCCGGTAAAACCGGGAAAAGAGATTTTTTTGGAGCGCATTTTGTTTTTTTAACATTATTACTATCGCGCTCCCTGAGCATTATAGTTACCTTTGCGATAGTTTTATATTCCTAACATGTAAGAATTTATTTAGTTAAGCCAACAGGGGCACGCTGATGTTGTGAAACATCGGCGTGCCCTTTGAGCATAGAAATATTGGTAATCTCATAATTTATACCTAACTTAGAGGCTCTAAGCTGACTGTCACGATCCACGCGACGTTCTTCCCTGTCAATATCCGAATCTATGCCATTCTGGTTGTCCATCACATTTACGGCCCTCTACGGACTGACTATACTCACACTTATAATCGTAGTGCTGTCAGAAAACCGTAATCCCATCCGGTCATTGGCCTGGGTGCTGGCTCTTGCGTTCCTTCCGGGAGTAGGTCTGCTGTTCTATCTGTTCTTCGGACGCAGCATGAAAGGACGCCACATGATTTCACGCCACAATAAGCGCAAACTGATGCGACATCACCTGTCGCCACCGGTAGATCTCAATGCGCTTGACCTTCCACCCTCACGGCGACAACTGGTAAAAATGGCCCGTCAGCTGTGTCATGCACCCCTGACACTCAACAACACAATCGAAGTCTTTACAGACGGTGTGGCAAAATTCGACAGTCTGAAACGCGATCTCAGAAACGCCCGCCAGTCGATACTGCTGCAATACTACATATTTCAGGACGATAAACTAGGTAACGAAATAGCCGACATACTCATAGAACGTGCCCGGGCCGGTGTCATGGTCAAGGTCATCTACGACCATGTAGGTTCATTCGGGGCGAGCCGTGCATTCTTCAAACGTATGAAAGCGGCCGGAATAGACACCCATCCTTTCTTCCGTGTAACATTCCCACAGTTAGCCAACCGCATAAACTGGCGCAACCACCGTAAACTCGTCGTCATAGACGGCACCATAGGCTACATCGGCGGTATGAATATAGCCGACCGCTATCTGGGTACCCCCATTCCAAAGGGACTGAAACGGCGCCGCGAGGAGAAACGACGTGCCGAAGGGGGTGTATGGCGCGACACACATTTCCGCCTTACCGGCGATATTGTCGAAACGCTTGTCTACTCGTTTGCAATCGACTGGAACTTCATGAAGAAGACTCCGCGCTTCGTAGCGCCTCACTGCAAACCTTCACCCCACCGCAACAACGTAGGGGTGCAGATGGTGGCCAGCGGCCCTATGGAACCATACGACAATCTCTCAATGATGTTTCTCAAGGCTATCACATGTGCGCGCCGCTCCGTCTACATACAGACACCCTACTTCCTGCCTACCGAAAGTCTGCTGCGGGCACTTGAAATCGCCGCTATGAGTCAGGTTGACGTGCGAGTGATGATACCGGAACGCAGCGACTCGCACATGCTCCAGTTAGCCTCCTACTCCTACGTCACGCAGTGTCTCCGAGCCGGTATAAAAGTCTACTTCTACGAACCCGGTATGCTGCACGCCAAAGTGATAGTCATCGACAACGACCTCGTTACCGCCGGCTCAACCAACTTCGACTTCCGCAGCCTCGAAAACAACTTCGAATGTAACCTCGTAGTCTACGACCCGGCCTTCAACGCCCGTATGCGCGACATCTTCTTCACCGACCTCGCCCACTGCCGCAAAATCACCCTCACCGACTGGCAGCGCCGTCCGCGCCTCCAGCGCGCCCTCGAATCGCTCGTCCGCCTCCTCGCCCCGATACTCTGACCGACATTCAACAATATAAATGACAGAAATATAAATAACAGACCGTCCCAGCAGCACAGTGCTGCCGGGACGGTCTTCGTTAAAGGGAGAGTCTGTCACAGACTCACGGGAATCGTTTTATTTGAGCTGAAGTTTGTACTGACGATTGCCTGTGCCTGTTTTAACACTGATAACGTAAACTCCGCTTTCAAGTGCCGACAGGTCATAGACAGCTTCCTTGACATTGCTCTTCAGAGTCAGGCCGTCTACGGTATAGATAGATATTGACTCATAATCGCCGTTGACTGTCAGAGTGCGGCCCTTCAGTTCGATGCCTGAGAGGTTATTGTTAACCTTACCGATACTTACAACGCCACCCTCAGTCACCTCAAGTTCGAGAACAGACATGGGCGAGTAGCCTGAAGTGTAAGATGTACGGACACCGACGGTATGTTTTCCAAGCGGGAGAGCGTTGAACTGATACTCGGCAGCGTTGGTATCGGCAACCTTGTCATCATCAAGGTAAACCTCATAGAGCGAATCAAGACACGGTTTCTTCTTCGGTGCATAATAACCCTGATTGAATGCCGAAGGCAGACCGATACGCAGGTTATCAAGCATAAGAATCGAGCACTGATTAGAGATGCAATGTATGGTCACATACTTCGCAGACTTAGGAACATCGTAAGAGAATTCTGACCAGTAGGAGTTACTTATAATCTTATTGTCATCAAGCCAGATGAAGTCTTCCGGTTCGCAGCCTGTCTCAGAATAACCTACCTGAATAACCTCAGGATTGGTGTAGAGGAAACATGAAGCAAAGAAGTTAAACTTGAAGTCTTCCTCAAAGTAGAGTTTCGGCGAGATAATCCAGTCATCGTTAGCTGTTTCGTAAGTAGCAAAGTCAGTTAACATCTTCTGTCCCTGATAAGGATAGATACCTAACTCAGTACAATCCGGAGTAGTAGCATAAGGATTAAATACCATGAAAGCCATCGGCTCGAAAATACCGGGCCATTCGTAACCCATAAAGCCACCTGTCTCACCGCCGTCACCGTCGATATACTGCCAGCCAATCTCACCGGGAGAATTGACAGCAAAATCTTCATGACCCTCGAAATCCTCACTTATAAGGTCGGGGAAGTTCCAGATTACCAACGGGCTTGCACTGTCATCGGTTTCATACACAGCCCTTAAGTTCTTGGGAGCCACACGGTCTTCATACATAGAGTATGAGAGTGAGTAGAGATTGTCTGAAGTCATATCAACAAACTCCTCGATTGTATTAAAGCCGTCCTTCGAGATTATCACTCTGTAAGAGTTTTTCCAGATATTCTCGATAGCACACTCACCATTCTCATCGAACGTACCGGAGTAGCTGAATACACCGTCATTAGAGAACAGAGCTAATACAGCTCCCTCAGCCTCGTTGTCGGGCGTGTCAGTCGTAACAGTTGCTTTCAGAACTGTTATCATATTCTTGCCGATACTGTCACATGTGGCGACAGGAGACAGGTCATCATTAGCGTAAACAGCTTTCACACCGTAACGATATACACCCTGCGGCAGAGTAGCCCACTGCTCGTCCTCATAGTTATTACCTCTGAGACCGGAAGCCAATTCTTCCCATTCGACAGCCTCAACCTCAGGATTATTTACTCCACGATAAACGTTGTATCTGATTCTGTCCTCCACTGCCTTCATAGGCTGTGTACGAGTGCCCTGTACATAACCTTCGGGAGCGGTATAGAGCTTCGGCATGACTGCGGGAGTCAGCGGCTGTGCGGCAGACTTGGCCCAGCGTATATTACGGCCATTATTACCGTAAGGAGCAGCTACAGAGCGGAAAGCGAAGTTGTTGTTGAAATCGGTCTGATCAAGATAAGCCCAGTCACCGGTGGTGTAGTCAGAACAGAAACAGTTCACATACGGTACGAAGGGCCAGCGATCTTTGTCACCGTCGCCGTCAATAGCAAGACTGACAAATTCCCAATGGCTGATACCTACCATGTAACCGTTAGGACAATCTATCGGAGCCGGGAATGTGTACTCAGTCCATGCATCATCTGTCACAGGCACATAAGTATTGCTGTAAACGGGATTACCGGTAGGATTGCCATACTCATCAAGGTCAAACACATGTATCTGCACGCTGTAATGCTGCTGAATCTCAACTGTTGACATAACGTAGAACGAGACTCCGTACAGCACTGAAGGAGTGCGATTGACATGACCGAATATGCCCATACTTGAGCCCACGGACAGGCCAAGTGACTTATCAAACACACCATCGTCATAACGGCACTCTTTAGGATCGCCAAGCGGAGACTGCCATTTTACGGAAGCACTTGTACCTATATCTTCAACAGAGACTTTGTAAGGCGATTTCAAATTATCCTGAAGAGTAATCTGACCACAGTCAACATCACTGTCAATATCCATCACAGCGTTGTATGCGAGAAGATTGTTCTTCTCAATCACCAGACTGTAAGCAGTGTGGGCATAAACTTCGGGGATAATAAACTCACCTTCGCTACCGGTAACGGTCTCGTACGAGTTATAACCGCCTATAAAGACTGTGGCACCTTCTACCGGCTCACCGACGGCGTCTATTACAGAACCAGATACAACATACTGCGGCAGAGCCTGAAGTTCAAAATCATATCCGGCTGTAGAAAGTTCGGTAACCTCTGCATTCACTTCCGTATCGTCATAGCCTAAAGCCGAAACAAGCAGACGATGGCTGCCGGCAGGCAGATATGAAAGCAGATAGTGACCCTCGTTATCGCTGGTGGCGGTATAAAGACCATCCTCGGTCGAAATCACGGCGTTGGCAACCGGAGTGCCCATATAGGTCACTTTACCCTCAACACTACCGTCGTGATCTTCCTCAACTCTGATATTACTTATGGTAAGACCGAACTGAGGTTCAACGGAACGATGCACAAAGCCAACGTTATAGCCGCCGTCCTCTTTCACTATAGGAAGAGAGGCTCTTAAAGTTTTGGCAGAAGCACTTCTGAACTCATACTGAGTAACACTGTCCTGAACGGCAGGTAAGGCTTCGGGACCGAAGCTGACGGCTATAATCTCAGTCACATTCTTGTTAGCAGGAAGAGCATCAAAAGTCACTTTATAATGCTGACCTGCTTTCATAGATACCTTGGGAGAAATGAAATACTCATGAGCCGGGTATTGATAAATGGAACTGTAATCGGATTTTGCACCTTTTACCGGCCATGTGTTATAGTACCATGTAGACTGGTCGCCGTTACCGTCTATTGCAGTCCAAAGACTGAATTCGTCAGCGTTCTCAAATGCAAAAACAGCAGGAATTTCCACAGCAGGCCCACAAACCACAGCGTCAGAGAAAATCTGAACAGATTCGCCACCGACATTCTTAGCCGTCACATAGTAAGTGTAGCGTGCGAGTTTTTTCACGTTTTTATCGAGAAAAGTAGTCTCTTTACAGTCTGTAGCTACAGTCACACCGTCCGACCTCGTAATCTCGTAGCAAAGAGACTCCAGATCAAGATAGGCATCAAATTTACCATGCTCCGGTGCTGTCCATTCAAGGAGAGCATCCGGCCCTACGGCAGTGAGAGTGAGGTCAGTCACAGGCATCGGAATACCCTGACCTACGAACATCGTCACAGCAGTACGGTCTCCCTGGCCGCCTTCGTTGAAAGGAACAACTTTATAGGCATAGAGATCGCTTGACGGCACATTATCATCATGCCAGGTCATATCCTCTCCGATACCGGGATTATCAAGAGTAGCAACCAGTGCGTCATTTCTGTAAATCTCTATTCTCTGAAGAGACTCAAGAGTACCGCCTCGGCCGTAGGTTCTTGTGGGGTTTGTCCATGTCAAAGTAGCACCGAGCGCACCCTCGGCATCGGGAATAACTGTCAGATCAGCCACTTTGGCCGGGGCACCTGCTGAAGCCACGGTGAAAGGAATATAGAAATCTCCCAGAAGATTTCTGTCTCCGAAGATACTTATCTGAGTGGTAGTGCCGTCATGTATATCTATTTTACGAACCTCTTTGTAAAGATTCACCCAAGTATATACATGCCAGTAAAGTTCATTGGTATCATTATCAAAGGCAAGTGAGGTATCATACATAATAGCTTTCTCAGGATTGAAATCCAGATCAGCTATAAGAGTACACTCACCGCTTACTTTATTAACCTTATACAGACGTCCCCAGTAAGACACACCATACATATCGCCGTCATAATTAATGGCGATAGCCTTCAGAGAGTCTTCGGAATTATACTCCTCATTCTTTACCATTCCGGTAAAGGACATCAGATTAGTTACCTCACCTGTCTCAAGATCAACAGAAACGAGGTCTCCTCCACCCATCAGGCCGCTGAGGGCATATACGGTCTTAGTCTGATAGTCGTATGTCGGAGAACTGAAACATACTCCCTGCTTCTCACCTCCGTAACTCTTGACAAGCGATACGGATTCGTCCTCGGTATCGTAGGCATACAGAGCTATTGAGTCATAGCCATAGTATTGCTGCAGATACTCGAACCAATAGAAAACACCGTCCACCATCACTCCGGCTCCGAGTGAGTTACCGCTGGAAATCTCATGTACCATCTCGTATGTCTCGGGAGCATCGAGACTATAATTGACGATACCTGTGGTCTGTTCCTGATTATCTAACTGTCCCGTAAGGAGAGACCAAACCTGTTTGGAATCGTCCGGAGCTGCGAATGCCACAGTCGTGATACCCACGCATAAGGCACCCGTAAAACCGGCTTGAATCCGATGTCTGAACTTCATCATAAAGTGAATGTTAGGTTATTTTATAGGATTATTTTTCTGATCACACTACTGCCGTTTTCAAGCACAATTCTTACTATGAAAACTCCGTCTGAGGCAGGAAGCCCGACCTGCGCCGAGTCTCCGGACACTTTCTGCGAAAGTACTCTTGCACCGCTTGCTGTCATAACCTCGACACCTGCTATACGGTCGGGAGAGAAAAGATTTAGGACAGAGCCGTTTCTGCTCATTGTAAGACGTTCGGGAACTGAGGTATTGTCAATACCGTTCTCTCTGAAAATATCTCTCAGCGGAAGTACCTCGGCATTCATTATCGTGCCGTTCTTACCATTAATCAGAAGAACTGCCAGTTCCGTATTTTCATCGTTCATGATGTTGTCGGGAAGCTCAAATTCGTAATTGTGTGTTACACCTGTACCCTCTTTAACAGATGAAAGAATACTGCCCTCGATACCGCCGAAATCGGGAGAGATATATCTGGCTACGTCCTGATAATACATCTGGTCACCTGTCACTACAGCCGGGAGATCCTCGAAACCACCCATCTCACCCATTGCGTTGTCAGCGTAGTAATTACTCTGTGCCCATTCCATACCTTCGCCGTGCACATCATTCTCAACCACAACGTATGCCAGTCTGAAATCAACATCTTCGAAATCCTGTGCCGTGTAGAGCGTAGTAGCAGCCTTAACCGTTCTTGTGTCAGTATCGACATCAGCTGACAGGCAAAGACCGGTAACATTATCCTCGGCAGTAAGGCTTCTGTAATATGAATAGATGTTAGCCGGATCACCTGTGGTAGTCAGCGAACGGTTGACCGTGACGTGAGGATAACCGCTCATATTGAACCTGCTGAAGAGCCAGTCCGTATATTCAGCCATCTCCATAGGGTCTGCCCAGTTTACCGAACCTGCATGTACAGCTATGCCGAGGAACGAATCACCGTAATACTCCTTCATGTCGCGCATAGATACTATACCTCTGACGCAGTAGCCACACCATGTACCTGTAACCTCCTCGGCCACAATTCTTCTCTGATAAACCGATACTTTTCCGGAAACAGACGCTATGTCTCCCTCACATTCTACCCACAGAGTGTAGTCAAGAGTCTCGTTTTTAGCTATACTCTCATCTGTCTCTATACGGAATGAATTGCTGGCGCCGGCCTTCACACTCTTGTTGAGTTCCTCGGTGTGAATCTCGCCATCGCCGAATCTATACTTCAGTGTGAAGTTCTGAATATCTTTGTCAGAGGTATTGAAGACATTGCCCGAAACGGTTATACTTCCCGGCTGTTCCATTACTCTCGGAATAATAGACTCAACTTCAAGGCAGGAGGGCACACCGACAAATATATCGTCAATATACAAGGTAGCCTTATCTTCCGAATCGTTTACAAACGCCAGCCAGACAGTTTTACCCTGATATTCTTCTAACGATATTTCGTGAGAAGTCCATGAAGCCTTTTGAGCTTTCGTACTGAATATAGGCTCTGTCTTATCGAATAATTCAGGGTCGGGACCGGTCTCGGAAATATAAACTGAATAACCGTCCTTATAATCTTTATCTCCTGCCATACCTTTCCAGCGCAGCAAAACGCCTGAAGAAGTGATCTCAATAGGAGGAGTCACCAACCAGTCATCTGAACGACCCGGGACTTTGTACCACGAAGTACTGCAAGCGGAGAAATTACCGTCTTTCTCCTGTGTGATTACCCAGGGGGTACCTATATCAAATCCCACATTTTTCATATCAGTCGACGGTTCGTTACCGTCAACATCAAATAAGGACATGCCCTCGGGGAAGCCCTCAGAGAAGTCACAGCTAAAAAAATTCTGTTGTGCTGCGGCGGTCAGGCAGGTAGCCACGCACGCAGTCATGAGTAAAGTTAATCTCATATATTATGGTTTATAGATGTTGTTTCTGCATCGCAAAGTAAATAAACAAGAATGACATTATGATTAATAAAATACACCAATATTCCCTGTGTTATTTTTTATCTATATATTTTTAGCAGTTTGTTATAGCAAAAAGTCCATATTATGCCTTAATTCCTATCTCTTCTATTATCCGTATAAGAGACGTTATATGCACTCGGGAAAATAAACAGAGTAATAAAAACCATACAAATTCCATGCGGTCACATCTGATATGCAACCGGCACACGGGGACAGCCCAAACATAGAGAGTGTCCTGAGTTAACAAATATATAAGGTACGAGTGTCTCAAACTAAATCTTTTCATTCAGACACTCTCAAGAAACGGTAAGATAACGACAGCAGGCAAGTGATTAAATCTTGCGTATGTAATCGTCAAGTGAATCTTCTTTTGACAGGTTAAGTTTACGGCGTATTCTATATCTGTTGGTATTGACACTTGCCGGAGATACCGAAAGCATCGAGGCTATGTCTTTTGCCCTCATCCCTATCTTGATGTAAGCGCAAAGGCGCAAATCGTTTTCCGTAAGTTCATCGGAGGCTTTTTTAAGCTTGGTAAAGAAGTCAGGGTGTACCGAATCGAAATGTATCTTGAATCTTGACCATTCGTCATCACCTTTAAGACTGTCGCTCACCAGAGAATTTACCTGATCGACAAATTCACGTGGGATTCTGCCATCGTCGGAATATCTTTTCGTAATGACCCTAATCTGCTGAAGCACGTCGTTCTTATTGGAAAGCAACAGTACGGAAGAGCTTATCTCACAGTCTTTCTGTTTTATATCGCGTTCAAAATTCTCCAGATTCAGGCGCTTTATAATCATCTCCTGTTCAAGATTGGTGCGTAATTCTCTGTTCTCCATACGCTTCATCTTTATACGCTGCTGGAAATACAGAAATACCGCAGCGGCTAGAATTATAACGGCAATAAGCACAAGGAGTATTATTATAAATCTGTTACGGGCATTTCTTGTCTCCTGTTCCATATTGGTTATGAGCACCTTCTGACGCTGTATAGCTTCTCTCGCTTTAGCTTTGGGAACCTCCTGCCCCCGGAAAGTGTTAATCTGGCGTTCATAGGCGTTCAGATATTTTTTGAGATAGCTGAACGCCTGTTGATTATCGCCTTTGTTTTCGTAGATACGCGCCATATACTTATAAATGGCGGGCTCCCAGTATTCATTGCGATAATACGGTGCTATAGCCTCAGTTTCTTTCAGAAGTGCGAGTGCCTTATCATATTCCTTCCGGGAGTAGAGTACTTCCGCTTCCTGAATGTTCAGAATGATTTTGAGAAGGATATTGTCAGGTACCATCTCAGCCCTCATACTTTTTCCAAGCTGAAGATAATACATTGCGGAGTCTGACTCCTTCCGGGCGTTATAGATTGTAGCCAACTGTTCATAAGCCTGTATCGTCATGCCGGGATCATCGCTCCCCTGCTCTACCGCCTCCTTGTAGAGTCTCACTTTCTCCTTCTCGTCTTTAGACAGAGTCGCTTTGAAGTATGCTATTCTGTTGGCCGGGTATCCGTAGGCGCTGTAATGCCGATCAGCGAGATTTATTTCTTCTACAGCCTGATCATAATCGGCTATACTGGAATACATAAGTCCTAACAGCAGGTGAGCATTGCCGAGAAAGTAGTCGTCTCCATATTTTTCAAAGATAGGTATGGCTTCCTGCAGCAGCTGATAAGTATTGAAATAATTACCGATACGGTCATGATTGCCGGCGAGCTGATATGACAGACAGGCATAATCATATTCATAGCTTTTCGGTATCTTGCCACGTGCCTGTTCAAGTATGACTATACAGCTGTCAGGACTCGCGTTAAGCTGTGTGGAACGTATCTGCCATAATACAGACCTCGCTTCAAGCACCGGATTATGCGAGCGTGAAGCTATTTCTTTCATTTTCTCAATCCAGCCGGGCACACGGGAATCGTTGGTTCTGTTGACTTCATCAGCAAATACTAGACCGGCTATTGAATCGAAAACAGCATCTTCTGTCTGAAAATGATATTTACTCTGTATAGTTTTGGCACTACATACATGGACATAGAGAATGCAAAACAAAGCAACTGCGATGTTTTTAAACCGGTATATGACACTTAGTGACAACTCTGCTGAATACCGTTGCAAGATGTAGGTTAATCGTTCCATGTTTCCCGCGTTCTCTATCAGACTGCAAAATTATACAAAATTTTAATATAATAATCACTAACGTAAGTAGCTTTCAAAAATTAACGAACATCTAAAACGCAGATATTTTTGAGGCGATTCAGACACGAAACAAAGGAGAATACTTCAATATTCGACTGAGTGACAAGCTATAAGCGACTAAAAAAATAATAAGTTTTATTGTTCAAGATTCAAAAACTTTACATGAAAGCATGTATCGTTTAATCTTTAAATAGTTCTTACTTATTGTCGAACTCCGAATTGATTATTCCGGGAGAAGATAGTTGGAACTGCGGCCACCTTCTCCGCTATTTCGAAGCATACCTTTTGAGATAAGGTCGTTGATGTCGCGCAGGGCTGTATCCTGAGAGCAACGGCACATTTTAGCCCACTTGGAAGAGGTCAGTTTCCCCTCAAAGCCATCCCATAGACGGTTGATAACTTTGCGCTGTCGCTCATTTATATCAACTTCCCGGAAGGTCTCCCAATAAGCCATCTTTTGCAGTGTACGTTCGATAATAACGGATGCTCGCATAATGGATTTTTCAAGGCAATCGAAAAACCACAGGAGCCATTCGGTAATATCAACGTCTCCTTTCTGAGTCCGTTCCAGTATTTCGTAGTAGGCTTTCTTGTTTCGGTTGATTTCAGCCGACATACTGTAATAACGGGCCGAATCTACGTCGAGTCGAGCCAACAGCATATCGGCGAGCGTGCGGCTTATACGGCCATTGCCGTCATCGAACGGATGAATCGTAACAAACCAAAGATGCGCTACAGCCGCCATGATAAATGGCGACATATCAGCATTATTACACCAACTAATCAACCGTTCCATTTCAGCCGGAACATCAGCGGATGCCGGAGCCTCATAATGTACCTTTTCATGTCCGAATGCTCCGGAAACGACCTGCATGGGGTCTTCCACCTTTCGCCAGTCGGCAACAGTAATGCGGTGCATTCCACTTCTTCCCAAAGGGAAAAGAGCCGTATGCCACCCGAACAGCCGTTCATCTGTCAGTGGTTCCCGACAGTTACGTACAGCATCAAGCATCACATTGACCAGACCTTCTACATAATGGTCTTCAACAAGCAACCCGTCATCTTCAATACCAAGACGACGAGCAATGCTGCTTCTCACCGAATTAGGATTAAGAATCACACCCTCGATCTCAGATGAACTAATCAACTCCTCGGTCATTGACGACAACAATGACCGGCTTTTCTCATTAAAGCCAAGCATCGACATCCTTCCATTCAAAAGTCCATGCAACTGACTTAGCCGACTAATTGGCTCAAGCAATGCTTCGGAATCCCATCTGAAATCCGGCCAGTCTTTCCTCTGCCAAATATAGGCACTATATTTCTGTGTCCTTCCCATACTGCAAATATAGTGACTCGCGGAGAAACGGACAAATATTCACCGCATAAATGCGGTGTTTGAGATAAGTAGCTCTTAAAAATTAAAGCTCCGCACCCGAATCGCCTCAAAAATAACTGCGTTTTATATGTTCATTAATTTTTAAGAACTAATTATGAGGTGTTAAGAGCCACTTATTATTTTGCCGGTCGGAGATTTGTTGTTATATTTGCGGCGGAAACCGACAGGGGTGCCTGTGCCGTCACGGTGCTGTGCTGAGATTATACCCTTTGACCTGACGCAGATAATGCTGCCGTAGGGAGATTCCGAGACCTCGCGTCGTTGTTTCCGGACACCCGTATGGTGTCCGATGATACCGACTATACACAACGACGCATGAACACCGATAACACTTCTACATCTGATTATTATATTCCGGTGCTGTGCGTGGCGGGAAGTGACCCGTCAGGCGGAGCCGGACTACAAGTAGACCTGAAGACCTGTGAGGCTTTCGGCTGCTACGGCATGGCCGTAGTGAGCGGACTTACGGCTCAGAGTCCACGACGTGTCACGGCAGTACGCTCCGTGTCGGATTTCATGACAGCACAGCTGACGACCCTGCTCGATGATATACGTCCGGCCGCTGTCAAGACGGGAATGTTGCCTGACGTGAAAGCTGTCAAATCTGTGGCAGAAGCCATAGACACTTACGGACTCGATAATGTGACGGTAGACCCTGTAATGGTGTCTACCTCCGGTCATGCCCTCACCGATGATTCCTGCATCGAGGCTCTCACGGGTCTACTGCTGCCACGCGCCACCGTAGTGACACCGAATGTACCGGAAGCCGAACTGTTAGCCGGCATCTCTATCAACACTACCGAAGACTGCCGCCATGCGGCCGTGCTGATAGCAAGACGATACGGCTGCAGAGCCGTACTGATAAAAGGGGGACATATCAACGGCCAAAACACAACCGACACACTCTATAAGGCCGATTCAGACACTTTCCATACATTTACAGGTGAACGTATTGATACCCTCAACTCTCATGGGACGGGGTGCAGACTTTCGACCGCCATAGCCTGCGGGCTGGCCTGCGGCAGACCCATAACCGAGGCGATAAAGGATGCGAAGCAATGGCTTGAGTCCGAGTTACGCCGTTATGCCCATTACCGATTTCCATCACCTTCACAACACAAATATCTATGAATATTACCGTCAACAGTCAGCCACACAGCGTGGCCGACACCTCAACTGTAATCTCTCTGCTCGGCGAGCGTCCGGCTCAGGGCACCGCCATAGCTGTCAACGGGCATTTAGTACGGCGTCAGGACTGGGACTCTACCCCTCTGCATGAAGGCGACGAAGTGGTAATCATCAGTGCCGCTTATGGCGGATAAACTGCTGACCGTAGTCATCACAATGCCTGACAATGCGCCCGGTGACGAAGCGGAACGCATACGCCTCATGCTGGGAAGCGGTATGATAGACCGTGTGCATATACGTAAACCGGACTGGTCTGCCGAACGTATCGGAGCACTTATCCGTGCTGTCGGCCCGGAAATGTACAGGTGCCTGAGCATACATTCATGTCCCGAATTACTCGAAGCATATCCGGGTGTAGGCTACCATTTCTCCGCCTCACGACCGGCACCGGTGCAGCGTCCTGCAGTGCTGTCCCGTTCGTGCCATACACCGGAGGAAGTATGCCTGACCGGAGCGGAGTGTGACTACGTAACTCTATCTCCTGTATTCGACTCTATATCAAAGCACGGTTACAGAGCCGCTGTGTTTGATATACGTAAAGAATACGCTGCCACCCGGACAGCTCTGACAGTAGCCTTAGGGGGTGTGAAACCCGAACACTTCGGAGAACTGCGGAGCCGGGGCTATCGCGGAGCCGCAATGTTAGGCCATGCATGGACCACACCGTTACAGGAATTTCTAAATCAGCTGAAATGTTACAATTCATAACCGATTCACCCACCGTAGCAGGAACCGTAGCACAGGCACGTGATGCCCTCGAAGGTGGTTGCCGCTGGGTACAGGTGCGCATGAAGAACGCCACTGACAGCGAAGTGCTGGAAGCTGCCACCGAAATAAAAAATATGGCGGCTGCCTACGGTGCCAAAGTCATTATCGACGACCGTGTTCATCTCGTAGCACCCTCGGGAGCAGACGGAGTGCATTTAGGAAAAGGCGATATGGCACCGGACACAGCCCGCCAACTCTTGCCACCGGGCACAATAATCGGCGCTACAATCAATCGCTTTGAGGATATATCCGAACGCCGGCTGCAGGGTGCTGACTATTACGGAGCCGGCCCTTTCCGCTTCACCACTACAAAACAACGCCTTGCGCCCGTACTGGGTACCGAGGGTTACCGGCAACTTATCCGGAGTCTGCGTGAAGCAGGTATCACCCGACCTGTGGTGGCCATAGGCGGCATCACGCAGGCTGATGTACCCGCTCTCCTCGACACCGGAATCGACGGCATAGCTGTCAGCGGTGCGATAAGCCGCACGGATAACCCGATAGAAGCCACCCGCCTATTCCTCGCCCTTCTTTCCCGACTGCTCAACCATAACCACTTCTCTTCCTCCTGTTCCCTCCACAGTACCTTCCGGCTCTGTGAATGAGTGAAACTCGCCACTCAATATTCCATTTCCCACTTAACTCCAATTCAGATGCAAGACATCCTTAAAATCGGCAACCGGGAGTTCTCCTCGCGCCTATTCGTAGGCACCGGCAAGTTTGCCTCACCCGACATCATGCTCAAAGCCGTTCTCGCCTCACAGTCGCAGATGATAACCGTAGCTATGAAGCGTGTCAACCTTCTCAACGAAGCTACCGATGACATGCTCACCCACATCAACCGCGAACATGTACAGCTCCTGCCCAATACCTCCGGCGTACGCGACGCCCGCGAAGCAGTACTGGCTGCACAGATGAGCCGTGAGATATTCCATACCGACTTCATAAAGCTCGAAATTCACCCCGACCCGAAATACCTTCTGCCTGACCCGGTAGAAACACTCAAGGCTACAGAAGAATTAGCCAAACTCGGCTTTACGGTGCTTCCATACGTACAGGCTGACCCGGTGCTGTGCAAACGTCTTGAAGAAGCCGGAGCGGCCGCTGTAATGCCCCTCGGCGCACCCATAGGCACTAACAAAGGTCTGCGCACAGCCGATTTCCTACAGATTATCATAGACCAGAGCTGCGTACCGGTGGTGGTCGATGCCGGACTCGGTGTGCCCTCTCATGCAGCAGCCGCTATGGAAATGGGTGCCGATGCCGTGCTCGTCAACACTGCCATAGCCGTAGCTGCCGACCCCGTAGCAATGGCAGACGCTTTCCGCCTCGCCACAATAGCGGGACGCCGTGCATTCCTCGCCGGTCCCGGTGCAGTAAGTGATGCAGCCAACGCCAGCAGTCCTCTCACTGCCTTTCTCTGATGTTTTCCACACTTTCCGTAAACAACATAATTCCTATATCTCCCAATGAAAACCATCACCTCCTACCCGTCCTCTGAAAAGATATACCTCCCGGGCAGTATTTACCCTGAGCTGCGTGTGGCCATGCGCCGTGTCTCTCAGCACCCCACAGTCACCATAACAGACGGTCAGCGTATAGAGCGCCCCAACGAGCCTGTAACTCTCTACGATACCAGCGGCCCCTATACCGACCCGACTTATAAGCACGATATAAAAGCCGGTCTGCCCCGCCATCGCCAGAGCTGGGTGGAAAACCGTGAGGACACAATGCAGCTTGAACAGCTGTCGAGCGCCTACGGACGTATGCGTGAGGCCGACACTACTCTTGATGCAATCCGTTTTCCCGCACGTCACCGTCCGCGTGTGGCGTTACCCGGCAAACGTGTCACTCAGATGCACTATGCCCGCAAGGGTATCATAACCCCTGAAATGGAGTATGTCGCCATACGTGAGAACCTCGATAACGAGGCTCGGGGTATCAAATCACATATCACACCGGAGTTTGTACGTGACGAGATAGCGGCCGGACGTGCCGTGATAGCGGCCAACATCAATCACCCTGAAGCCGAACCCATGATAATAGGACGTGCTTTCAGTGTCAAGATAAATACCAACATCGGTAATTCGGCGCTGTCATCGGGTATTGAGGAAGAAGTGGCCAAAGCCGTGTGGAGCTGCTACTGGGGAGGTGATACCCTCATGGACCTCAGTACAGGCGACAATATACACGAGACACGCGAATGGATAGTACGTAACTGCCCTGTACCCGTAGGCACTGTGCCTATCTATCAGGCTCTTGAGAAAGTAGGCGGTCGTGTGACCGACCTCTCATGGGAGATATACCGCGACACACTCATAGAGCAATGCGAACAGGGTGTGGACTATTTCACAATACATGCCGGTGTAAGACGCGAACATGCCGAACTCATCGGAGAACGTCTGACAGGCTGCGTTTCACGCGGAGGCTCAATCATGACACAATGGTGTGTGATACACAACGCCGATAACTTCCTCTACACTCACTTCGATGAAATATGCGAGATACTGAACCGCTACGATGTGGCCATATCACTCGGTGACGGTATGCGTCCCGGCTCAATCAATGACGCCAATGACCGTAGCCAGTTCCTCGAACTCGACATACTCGGCCAACTCGCACAACGCGCCTGGGAACACGACGTACAGGTCATGATAGAAGGCCCCGGCCATGTACCTATGCACAAAATAGCCGAGAATATGGAACGTGAGATACGTTCGTGTCACGAGGCGCCTTTCTACACACTCGGCCCTCTGACCACTGACATAGCTCCGGGATATGACCACATAACTTCGGCCATAGGCGCCGCCAACATAGCGGCTCTCGGCACAGCTATGCTCTGCTATGTGACTCCGAAAGAACACCTGTCACTGCCCACACTCGAAGACGTGCGCGAAGGTGTGATAACATATAAGATAGCCGCTCATGCAGCCGACATAGCAAAGGGTCACCCGGGTGCAGAAGTACGTGACTATGCGCTGTCACTGGCACGTTATGAATTCCGCTGGAAAGACCAGTTCGCACTTTCTCTCGACCCTGAACGCGCACGTGATTACTATCTTGAATCACGCCGCAACGCTCCCGATGCAGACGACCGCTTCTGTACAATGTGCGGTCCGAACTTCTGCGCCATGCGTATATCTCAAAACATAGCCGACCAATGCGACAAATAAATGATACGGTAACAGGCGAGGGATTTGCCGATGTCTTGAGTACGCTCGACTGGGACGCCACAGCCGACAGAGTAGCGGCTACCGGCGAGACCGATGTACGTCGCGTGCTGGCAAAAGCAGCTGCAGGCAGGCAACTGAACACGTCTGACTTCATGGTGCTTGTCTCAGAAGCCGCTGAACCTTATCTGGAACAGATGGCCCGGCTTGCAAGACATTTCACACTGGAACGTTTCGGGCGTACTATTTCGATGTACATACCGATGTACGTGTCAAACGCCTGTACCAACAAGTGCGTCTACTGCGGTTTCAATCACGATAATCCCATGCAGCGCACCATTCTGACACTTGAGCAGGTGCGTGCCGAATGTGAAGCCATTAAAAAACTCGGACCGTTTGAAAATCTCCTGATAGTCAGCGGCGAATATCCCGCGCTGTGCGGAGTCGGCTATTTCCGTGACGTGCTCGGAGTGTGCCGTCCTTATTTCCATAATCTCACTATGGAAGTACAGCCTATGCGACAGAAGGAATATGAACAGCTCATTGAAGCCGGTCTGAACGGAGTGGTGTGTTTTCAGGAGACTTACCGTGAAGACGCTTACCGCGAGTGTCATCCGCGTGGCATGAAGTCGATATTCCGCTGGCGTCTGAACGGTTACGACCGTATGGGACGCGCCGGTCTGCACAAGATAGGAATGGGGGTACTGTTAGGTCTGCAACCCGACTGGCGTACCGATGCTGTCATGATGGCTACGCATCTGCGCTATCTGCAGCGCTTGTACTGGCGCACGCGATACAGTATCAATTTCCCCCGCCTGTGCCCCTCTGAGAGCGGTTTTCAGCCGCGTACAGTTGTCACAGACCGCCAATTAGCACAGCTGACAATGGCTTTCCGACTCTTTGACCACGATGTAGACATAAGCTATTCGACACGCGAGAGCGACAGTTTCCGCCGCAATATGATGCCCTTAGGTGTGACTTCAATGAGCGCCGGAAGCCGTACCGAGCCCGGTGGCTATGCTTCGATACCCGATGCACTCGAACAGTTTGCAATCACCGACAGCCGCAGTCCGGAGGCAGTGGCGGCCGATATACGTGCCGGAGGTTACGAACCTGTATGGAAGGACTGGGATTCAATTTTTGACTGAATATGCCCTCTCAACTTACCAACGAACAGCTCATACGCCACTCACGCACTATCGTGTTGCCCGAGATAGGTGCCGAAGGTATTGTGCGACTTACAGAGGCGTCCGTGCTTGTGGTCGGCGCAGGGGCTTTGGGTTGTATTGCGGCCATGTATCTTGCCGCCGCCGGCGTGGGGCGTATAGGTATAATAGATTTTGACACAGTTGGCCTCAGTAACCTTCAGCGCCAGTTAGCCTACACTGAAGCTGACCTCGGAGTGCCAAAGGTACAGGCTCTGGAAGCAAAACTCCGCGCTATAAACCCCGATACCTATGTCGAAAGCCACAACGCCATGCTGACACGCACCAATGCCTCCGAGTTGCTGTCGCGTTACGACCTCAGTATCGAAGGCAGCGATAATCCGGCCACCAAATACCTTGTCAGCGACACGGCACGCACCCTGCGGCGTCCCTGCATAATCGGAGGTGTACGCGGCTTTACCGGACAGCTCACTACTCAGTTGGCCGAAGGACCGGCATACCGCAACATCTTCCCTGACCTGCCCGAGACATGCGGACTCACCCCCTGCTCCACCGCCGGCGTACTTGGTCCGGTGCCGGGTCTCGTAGCCTCGCTGCAGGCCACCGAAGCCATCAAACTGCTCACCGGAATCGGCCGCCCGCTCGCCGGACGCCTGCTGCAGATAGACACGCTGACCATGACGCCGCTGCTGATAGACTTCAGCTAAGATATAAGTCATATAAGTCTTATGTTTTATAATTCTTAATTTATAAGTTTTATAAGATTTATAGCATTTATAAGATTTATAAGACTTATAAGATTTATAATACACAGCGCCGGCTCACAAAAAAAGCCGTTCGGTCGGGAAGCATCCGACCGAACGGCTTTTATACATTATAACCGACTGTCCGCCTCAGGCGGCAGTGACCGGTAAGAGCGGCGATCACTCAGCAGCGGGAGCCTCGGCAGGAGCTTCGGCAACGGCCTGGGGAGCTGCAGCAGCATCGTCGGCAGCCTTCTTGCCACCGCGACGCGAGCGACGAGTAGCCTTAGCCTTCTTGGCAGACTTGTCGGGCAGTGCGTTCTCGTTGAAGTCCACAAACTCGATCATACACATCTCGGCGTTGTCGCCCAGACGGTGACCGGTCTTGAGGATGCGCAGGTATCCACCGGGACGGTCGGCGACTTTCTCGGCAACCACGCCGAAAAGTTCTTTGACAGCCTCCTTATTCTGAAGGTAGCTGAAGACGAGACGGCGGTTGGCGGTATCGTCGGTTTTTGAGCGTGTTATGATGGGTTCGGCAAAAACACGCAACGCCTTTGCCTTAGCCAGAGTCGTGAAGATGCGCTTATGCTGGATAAGAGCGATGGCAAGGTTCTGCAGCAGAGCTTCGCGATGCCCTTTCTTACGGCTGAGGTGGTTGAATTTTTTATTATGTCTCATCGTTGTTTAGTCTTTGTCTAATTTGTATTTAGAGATATCCATTCCAAAAGAGAGGTTGTTATTGCTGAGAAGAGTGTCAAGCTCGGAGAGCGACTTCTTACCGAAGTTGCGGAACTTCAACAGGTCATTTCTGTTGAAGACAACGAGCTCACCCAATGTCTCGACTTCAGCACTCTTAAGGCAGTTGAGCGCACGCACGGTCAGACCCAAATCGACCAGTTTGGATTTGAGCAGCTGACGCATGTGAAGCACATCTTCATCAAACTCTTCCTCACCTTCCTCAACAGGAGCCTCAAGCGTGATCTTCTCATCGCTGAAGAGCATGAAGTGGTGTATCAGAATCTTGCTGGCCTCTTTGAGAGCATCTTTTGGAAGTATGGAGCCGTCGGTAGTGACTTCAAGCACGAGTTTCTCGTAGTCGGTCTTCTGCTCCACGCGATAGTTCTCGACAGAGTACTTAACATTCTTGATGGGGGTGTAGATCGAGTCGATGGCGATGACACTGGGATCTGCTCCATCGAGCATCTCACGGTTCTCATCAGCCGGGACCCAACCGCGTCCCTTATTGATGGTGTACTCCATCTGGAAACTTGCCGATGGGTCGAGACGGCAAATAACGAGTTCAGGATTCAGAACCTCGAAACCTGAAAGCACTTTACCCAAGTCGCCGGCCTTCAACTCATCTGTACCCGAGACCGTCAGCACACCCTTCTCGGTGTCGATGTCCTCGGCAAGCTGCTTGAAGCGCACCTGCTTGAGGTTGAGAATGATATTTGTCACATCCTCTTTAACCCCCGGTATGGTGTCAAGCTCATGTGCCACACCGTCGATACGGATGTTGCAGATGGCAAAACCACCCAGGCTCGACAGCAGTATGCGGCGCAGGGCGTTGCCTATGGTCTGGCCATAGCCGGGCTCAAGCGGACGGAACTCAAACTTTCCGAAGCGCTCGCTATCCTCAAGCATTATGACCTTCTCGGGCTTTTGAAATGCTAAGATTGACATGGGTCTCTACGGTTTATTATTTAGAATACAACTCGACGATCAACTGTTCCTTGATTGTCTCGGGGATATCCTCGCGTGCGGGCACATGCAGGAAGCGGCCACCCTTTACGCTCTCGTCCCACTCAATCCAGGGATATTTGCTGTGGTTGAATCCTGCCAAGCAGTCGGCGATGACTTCAAGCGACTTCGACTTCTCGCGCACGGCAACAACGTCGCCGGGGCGTACATGGTACGAAGGAATGTTAACAACGTCACCGTTAACTGTGATGTGCTTGTGAAGCACGAGCTGGCGGGCAGCCGGACGGCTGGGAGCCAGACCCAGACGGTAAACGATGTTATCGAGACGGCTTTCGAGCAGCTGCAGAAGAACCTCACCGGTGATACCCTTAGTACGGGCTGCCTTGTCGAAGAGATTGCGGAACTGACGCTCAAGCACACCGTAGGTGTATTTGGCTTTCTGCTTCTCTTTGAGCTGGATACCATACTCCGATGTCTTGCGGCGGCGATTTACGCCGTGCTGGCCCGGGGGATAATTCTTCTTTGAGAGCACTTTATCCTCGCCGAAAATAGGCTCGCCGAACTTACGGGCGATTTTTGTCTTTGGACCTGTATATCTTGCCATTTTTCTTTGTCTGTTGGAAATTGTTGATGTGGGCCGCCGTCGTGGCATGGCCCCGCCTTCAGGTGATGCCTTAGCGCAGCCGCGACCGTCGAGAGAAAAGCTTCTTTCCGAAATGACCCGCTCTCTGTGTCAGTACGCCTTTCATAAGGGAGACGCCTGAAGGCGGGCAGTGTCCGGAGACGGTCTTTTTCGCATTCAGCCTCACCACGGCGGGCGGCATGGCGCCGGCCCGCAGCGATGTGAAGAAAATGTATGTTTGTCTTCTTGCTGTCTTTGCTACTGTCAACGCTGGCGTTGCCGATTATACCCTTCTTCTCTTGGGAGGACGGCAACCGTTGTGCGGCAGCGGAGTCACGTCGACGATTTCAGTGACCTCGATACCGGCACCGTGTACGGTACGGATGGCCGACTCACGGCCGTTACCCGGGCCTTTGACATAAGCCTTGACCTTGCGCAGGCCGAGGTCGTATGCTACCTTGGCACAATCCTGAGCTGCCATCTGAGCAGCGTAAGGAGTGTTCTTCTTTGAACCACGGAAGCCCATTTTGCCTGCCGACGACCACGAGATAACCTGTCCCTCGCTGTTGGCCAGGCAGACGATAATGTTGTTGAAGGAGCTATGTACATGAAGCTGACCCATTGCGTCAACCTTGACATTTCTCTTCTTAGCTGCGACTGTCTTTTTTGCCATTGTTCTATATTATTTAGTAGCTTTCTTCTTGTTGGCGACTGTTTTCTTGCGGCCCTTGCGGGTACGGGCATTGTTCTTAGTGCTCTGTCCGCGCACGGGGAGGCCGATACGGTGGCGGATACCACGGTAGCAACCGATATCCATCAGACGCTTGATGTTGAGCTGTATCTCTGAGCGGAGGTCACCCTCTACCTTATAGTTCTGCTGGATCACCTCACGCACGGCGGCTGCCTGTGCGTCGGTCCAGTCCTGTACTTTGATGTCGCGGTTAACACCGGCCTTCTCAAGGATAGTGTTAGCTGCACTTCGGCCGATGCCGAAGATGTAGGTCAGGGCGATCTCACCCCTTTTGTTCTGCGGCAAATCAACGCCGACTATTCGTACTGCCATATAGATAGTTCGTTTGAATTTTTTTGCAAAGTTAATGTTTCGGTTTTGTATCCCGGCGTATGTCGTGCGGCACACGGTGTATTCTGCCTTACACCCGCCTCACAGCCCGGCCGTGTCTCAACCCTGACGGGTCTTGTACTTGGGGTTCTTCTTATTGATGACATACAGCCTTCCCTTGCGGCGAACTATCTTGCTGTCGGGAGTGCGCTTCTTGATTGATGCTCTTACTTTCATATATAGGGTTTGCTTTTTTTATTTGTATCTGAATGCTATGCGTCCCTTGCTGAGATCGTATGGTGACATCTCTACTCTCACCTTATCACCGGGGAGTATCTTGATGTAGTGCATTCTCATCTTGCCCGATATGTGGGCCGTAATCTCGTGGCCGTTCTCCAGTTCCACCTTGAACATGGCGTTCGAGAGGGCCTCAAGTATAACACCGTCTTGCTCTATTGCTGCCTGTTTTGCCATTGCTTTTCTTTTGGGTTGTTATGATGACTGTTTCGACTCAAGCGCCTCTTCGATATAGCGGAAAGTCGTCATTATCTCAGGCTCGCCGGCAGTCACCGCTATGGTGTGCTCGTAGTGGGCCGAGGGTTTGCGGTCGCGGGTACGGCAGGTCCAGCCGTCACGCTCGATGACGATATTCTTGCTGCCGAGGTTTATCATCGGCTCTATGGCTATGCACATACCCGGCTTGAGCAGCGGGCCGGTGCCACGACGTCCGAAATTAGGCACCTCGGGAGCCTCGTGCATTGAGCGTCCTATACCGTGGCCGCACATCTCGCGCACCACGCTGTAGCCGCGGGCTTCGCAGTAAGTCTGCACCGCATTGGCTATATCGCCGATGCGTTTGCCGGCACGGGCTGCTTCTATACCTTTATAGAGTGACTGATAGGTGGTGTCGAGCAGTGCCTTCACGGCAGGGTCTATCTCGCCGACAGCAAATGTATAGCAGCTGTCTCCGCAATAACCGTTCAGTTCGACAACGCAGTCGGTGCCGATGATGTCGCCCTCGCGCAGGGTCTGCTGCGAGGGGAAGCCGTGCACCACCGTCTCATTGACCTCGATACAGAGGGTGCCGGGAAAACCGTGATAACCAAGGCAGGAGGGTTTACCCCCGTTATCGAGGATAAACTCCCTGGCTATGGTGTCGAGCTGCAGGGTGGTGATGCCCGGCCGTATCCACTTGGCAACTTCGCCGAGTGTGCGGCTCACAAGGTCGCAGGCACCACGCATGAGCTCAATCTCTTCAGCTGTCTTGATGTATATCATCAGATTCTTCTCAATTCAGAAAAGTCGGTTCAAACATCTCAGAAAGCGCCGCTGCCGGTGGTGCGTCCTTTGATACGGCCGTCTTTCATAAGGCCGTCATAGTGACGCATCAGCAGGTGGCCCTCGATGATGCGCAGTGTGTCAAGTATGACACCTACAAGAATCAGCAGCGATGTGCCGCCGAAGAACGAGGCAAAGCTGCGGTTAAGACCGCACACATGGGCTATGGCCGGCATAATGGCCACGATACCCAGGAAGATAGAACCGGGCAATGTAATGCGCGACATAATCGAGTCAAGATATTCGACAGTAGGTTTGCCGGGCTTGATACCCGGTATGAAACCATTGTTGCGCTTCATGTCCTCAGCCATCTGTGCGGGACGCACCGTTATGGCGGTGTAGAAATAAGTGAACGCCACAATCAGCACGAAGTAGACCACATTATATACCCATCCATACATGTCGGTAAGAGCACCGAAGAAGCCTGTCTGGCTCTTGGAGAAGCCCACCAGAGTGATAGGAATGAACATGATGGCCTGTGCGAAGATTATAGGCATCACACCGGCGGCATTGACCTTCAAGGGGATGTACTGGCGGGCGCCGCCATACTGCTTGTTGCCGACTATCTTCTTGGCGTACTGCACGGGCACCTTACGTGTACCCTGTACCAACAGCACGGCACCGGCGATAACGGCGAGCAGAATTACGATCTCGACGAGGAACAGCACCAGGCCGCCGCCGGCCGAATTCATCAGCCTGCCGGTGAACTCCTGAATGAACGCTTCCGGAAGACGAGCGATGATACCGATCAGAATTATGAAGGAGATACCGTTGCCGATACCCTTCTGGTCGATTCGCTCACCCAGCCACATTATAAACATGGAGCCTGCGGCGAGCACTATTGTCATGAACGCTATGGTCCAGAAGGTCATCTCTACATGGCCGCCGGCTGCCTGCACCTGATATTTGAGGTTGAGCAGATAGGCCGGACCCTGAAACACCAGTATCGCCACTGTAAGATAGCGTGTGTACTGATTGAGCTTCATTCGTCCACTCTCGCCGTCGCGCTGCATCTTCTGGAAGGCGGGAAGCACCATGCCCAGCAGCTGTATTACGATCGACGCCGTGATATAGGGCATGATACCCAGAGCGAAGATCGACGCCTGCGAGAAAGCACCGCCCGAGAACATGTCGAGCAGCTGCATCAGGCCGTCGGAGGTGAAGTTCTTAAGTGCCATCAGGTCGTCGGGGTTAATACCCGGCAGGACCACATAGCATCCGAAGCGGTAGATGATGACCAGCAGCAGCGTGATACCGATGCGGTGGCGCAGATCCTCTACACTCCAGATATTTTTAATCGTCTTTGTAAATCCCATTGTCGGTTAGTTATTTTTTGATTACGGTTGTACCGCCGGCGGCCTTGATAGCCTCCTCGGCTTTGCCCGAGAAAGCGTCGGCCTCGACTTCGATAGCGCGGGTCACGGCTCCGTTGCCCAGTATCTTTACAAGACACTTCTTGGGCACCAGACCGGCGGCGCGCAGATCGGCAACCGTTATCTTAGTCAGCTCCTTGGCTGCTGCCAGAGCCTCAAGTACATCAAGATTGACCGCCTTGTACTCGACGCGGTTGATATTCTTGAAGCCGAACTTGGGAAGACGGCGCTGCAGAGGCATCTGACCGCCCTCGAAGCCAATCTTGTGCGAGTAGCCCGAACGCGACTTGGCGCCCTTGTGGCCACGTGTAGAGGTACCGCCGTAGCCCGAGCCTGTACCGCGTCCTACGCGTTTGTTCTTCTTGTTGCTGCCTACGGCCGGTTTGAGATTATGAAGTTCCATATTCTTTCTTGAAATTCGCTTTAGAGGTTTGTGACTTCTACCAAGTGGCGTACGGCGTTGACCATGCCGCGGATCGAGGCATTGTCCTCCTTAACCACTGTGTGGTTCATCTTGTGCAGGCCGAGTGCGTCAAGTGTGCGCTTCTGCACCTTGGGGCAGTTGATGCGGCTCTTTATCTGCTTTATCTGAATCTTTGCCATTTCTCTTTTACTTATTTGCCTGTGAACACTTTCTCGACGCTCACACCACGATTCTGAGCCACCTCGGCGGGGCTACGGAGCTCGCTGAGGGCCTCGATAGTAGCCTTAACGAGGTTGTGGGGGTTGGACGAGCCTTTCGACTTGGCCAGCACGTCGGTGATACCTACGCTTTCAAGCACGGCACGCATAGCGCCACCGGCCTTAACACCGGTACCCTCGGAAGCGGGCTTCAGGAAAATACGCGAGCCGCCGAATTTGGCGAACTGCTCGTGGGGTATTGTGCCCTTGTGTACAGGCACCTTGATAAGGTTCTTCTTAGCTGTCTCAACGCCCTTGGCGATAGCAGCCTGAACCTCGTTGGCCTTACCCAGACCCCAGCCGATGACACCGTTCTCGTTGCCTACCACTACAATAGCGGCGAAGCTGAAGGCGCGGCCACCCTTGGTCACCTTGGTAACACGGTTGATGGCCACCAGACGGTCTTTCAATTCTAAATCGTTGGTAGATTTTACTCTGTTGTTCTTCTTAGCCATGACTTCTGTTAAAATTTAAGACCGGCCTCGCGAGCTGCGTCGGCCAATGATTTTACTCGTCCGTGGAAAAGGTAGCCGTTACGGTCGAACACTACGCTGTCGATACCTGCTTCGAGAGCCTTCTTGGCAATCTCCTGGCCTACCTTGGCCGAAACCTCGCTCTTGGTGCCTTCTGTGATACCCTTTGACGAAGCCGATACCAGTGTGCGGCCGGCGAGGTCGTCAATGAGCTGTACGTAGATGGCTTTATTGCTGCGGAACACGCTCATGCGGGGACGCTGGGCGGTACCTGAAATCTTGCCGCGGATGCGGGTCTTGATTTTATTTCTTCTTGCTATTTTAGATACCATGATTTCCTAATTTAATTATTTAGCGTTGGCCGACTTACCCGACTTACGACGGATGATCTCGCCGACGAACTTAATACCCTTGCCCTTGTAAGGCTCAGGCTTACGCAGCGAGCGGATTTTGGCGCATACCTGACCGAGAAGCTGCTTGTCGCTCGATTCGAGGATAATCAGCGGGTTTTTGTTACGCTCTGTCTTGGCTTCTACCTTAATCTCCTTAGGAAGTTTGATGTAGATGGCATGTGAGAAACCGAGCGAAAGCTCAAGTACCTGACCGTTAGATGTGGCACGGTAGCCTACACCTACGAGTTCCATCTCTTTCTTGTAGCCCTGTGACACACCTACCACCATGTTGTGGATAAGAGCGCGGTACAGGCCGTGCAGCGCACGATGCTCACGGTCGTCGGTAGGACGAGTCACGTGTACGTGGTTGCCTTCTACTTCTACTTTGATATCGGGGTTGACCTCCTGGACAAGTTCGCCCTTGGGGCCTTTTACTGTTACTACGTCGCCTGCAACTGTCACAGTCACGCCGGCGGGTATCTCGATGGGTGTTTTACCTATTCTTGACATGTCTTAATACCTCCTTTGTGATTAGTATACATAGCATAATACCTCGCCGCCGATCTTACGGTCTTTGGCTTCTTTGTTGGTCATCACTCCGTGTGATGTTGAAAGAATGGCGATGCCCAGTCCGTTGAGCACGCGGGGCATGTCTTTGTAGCCGGTGTACTGGCGCAGACCCGGACGTGACACACGGTGGAGGTTCTTGATGGCGCTCACTTTCTCTACGGGGTCGTACTTGAGGGCGATTTTGATAGTGCCCGCAGGGGTAGGCCCTTCTACAAACTTGTAGTTAAGGATGTAGCCCTGATCGAAAAGGATCTTGGTGATTTCCCTTTTCATCTTAGACGAGGGAATTTCCACCACGCGGTGGCCCGCACGGATGGCGTTCCTCAGTCTGGTCAAATAATCTGCTATTGGATCAGTCATTTTGGTGTTTGTTAAATTGATTCAGCAGTCCTGAACAATATTTAATTACTCTCAAATTTTGTCCTTACTTCAAACGGCGTTCCGTACTCGGCCGCACAGCAGGGAGCGCCGGCCACCTACATGCACGGGCAGTCTTTCAGGGTCGTCTTCCTATGCTATCTCCCTATCTCAGGAGTGGGTGAAGCATCGAATTCCGGCCTTAAAAACTGTCAGCTTGGAATACCTCCGAAATAAAAACTCACAAAATTAGCTATTTTCTCCGACAGCACAAAGAGTTACACCAAACTTTCCTCACGATATTGCTGTTTTTTTATGTTTTTAACTCTTTCGGAGGGTAAATTATACTTTTTTTTAGTAAAAAAAGCGTCCCGCACCTGTCTCCGATAATGGGAAACGGTGCGGGATGCTTTTCAGTATGTATTTGTGACTCCCGGCGTCATTGGCCGGGTATATCTTCTTATCGTGGAGCCGGCTGAGGCTGCCTGTACAGGCAAAGGGGCTTACCAGCTGGCTTTCTTCACACCCGGGATAAGGCCGGCAGAGGCCATCTCGCGGAACTGGATACGCGAAATGCCGAACTGGCGCATATATCCTTTGGGACGACCGGTGAGCTCGCAACGGTTGTGCAGACGCACACGCGAAGCGTTCTTCGGGAGCTTCTGCAGCTTGGTGAGAGCCTCATAGTCGATATTGCCCTCAGCGTCAGCAAGGGCAGCCTTCTTGAGGGCAGCCTTCTTGGCGGCATACTTCTCCACCAGGCGCTGGCGCTTAACCTCACGGGCCTTCATTGATTCTTTTGCCATTACGTCTTATTTTTTGAAGGGAAGTCCAAATTTCTTAAGCAGTGCGAAACCTTCCTCGTCGGTATCGGCCGAAGTCACGAAGGTAATGTTCATACCCTGCAGCTTAGGCACGTTATCAATGTTGATTTCGGGGAAGATGATCTGCTCTGTGATACCTAAGGTATAGTTGCCACGGCCGTCAAGCTTGGCATTGATGCCCTTGAAGTCGCGGATACGGGGCAGAGCCACACGAATCAGACGCTCAAGGAACTCGTACATCTTGTCGCGGCGCAGTGTCACCATAGCGCCGATAGGCATCTTCTTACGGAGCTTAAAGTTGGAGATGTCCTTCTTCGAGAGTGTAGGCACGGCTTTCTGACCGGTGATGGCTGTAAGCTCGTTGATGGCAGTCTCGATGAGCTTCTTGTCCTGGGTGGCACCGCCGAGGCCCTGGTTGATGACGATCTTCTCCAGACGGGGCACCTGCATAACAGTGCTGTAGTTGAACTCCTTGGTGAGTTCGGGGACTATACGTTCCTTATAGTCCTTGGCTAATGTCGTCTCGCTCATTATTTAATCTCCTCGTTTGACTGTTTAGAATAACGTACGGTTTTGCCCTCCTCATTCTTGCGACGTCCCACACGGCAGGGCTTGCCTGTCTTGGGGTCAAGGGGGTTGATGTTCGAGATAGAGATGGGAGCCTCCATCTTGATAATACCGCCCTGGGGATATTTGGCTGTGGGCTTAGTGCTCTTAGACACCATGTTGACGCCTTCTACAAGAGCGCGGCCCTTCTTAGGAATCACTTCAAGCACACGACCGGTCTTACCTTTGTCGTCACCGGCGTTGACATAGACGATGTCGCCCTTTTTGATATGGAATTTTGCCATTTTTCTAAATCTTTAAAGACATTAAAGCACCTCGGGTGCAAGCGACACAATCTTCATGTTAGTGGCACGCAGCTCGCGGGCCACGGGGCCGAAGATACGTGTGCCACGTATCTCACCGGCGTTGTTGAGCAGTACGCAGGCATTGTCATCGAAGCGGATATAGCTACCGTCGGGACGGCGTATCTCCTTCTTGGTGCGCACTACCACAGCCTTAGTGACTGTACCTTTCTTTACATCCGACGAAGGGATGGTGCTCTTGATAGTGACAACGATGATGTCACCTACAGAAGCGTATCTGCGACCTGTACCGCCAAGTACATGGATACAGAGGGCTTCCTTTGCGCCGCTGTTGTCGGCTACTGTCAAACGTGATTCGGTCTGTATCATGATTACTTAACTTTTTCGATGATTTCTACAAGTCTCCATCTCTTGGTCTTGCTCAGAGGACGTGTCTCCATGAGGCGTACGGTATCGCCTATCGAGCACTCGTTGTTCTCGTCATGAGCATGATACTTCTTTGTCTTATTGACAAACTTACCATAAATGGGGTGCTTCTCTTTCCACTTGATCTCGACAGTGATGGTCTTGTCGCACTTGTTGCTGGAAACAACCCCGATTCTTTCTTTTCTCAAATGTCTTTTCTCTTCCATTTTCTTAAAAAATTGTTTGGGGGTTAGTCATTGGCAGGAGCAGCCTGAGCGGCAAGCTCCTTCTGACGCAGCACGGTCTTCAAGCGGGCAATCTCGCGACGATCTTTAGTGATCTTGGCGGGATTGTCGATGGGAGATATCGCGTGCGTTACTTTCAATTCACGATAAGCCTTCTCTGCGGCCTCAATACGGGCCTGCAGCTCCTGAATGCTTAATTCCTTGATTTCTTCCTTTTTCATTTTTTGGTTGTCTATCTCTGTTGTATAACGCAGGCACCGGCCGGATTATTGTATGCTCGGCCGGGGCCCTCGTGTGTTTCAGGTGGGGGATGAGGGGAGAGTCACGGGACTCAGACGTTCTGAGAGGGATCGTAGTCGCGGCGAACCACAAACTTGGTGATCACCGGAAGTTTCTGAGCGGCAAGACGGAGTGCCTCCTTAGCCACATCGTAGCTTACGCCCTCAACTTCGATGAGGATACGTCCCGGAGTCACAGGCGCAACGAAGCCCTCGGGGTTACCCTTACCTTTACCCATTCGCACCTCAGCGGGCTTCTTGGTTATAGGCTTATCGGGGAAAATGCGGATCCATATCTGACCCTGACGCTGCATGTAACGTGTCACGGCCACACGGGCGGCCTCAATCTGGCGGCCGGTAATCCATTTCGACTCAAGAGTCTTTATGCCGAAGCTGCCGAAGGCGAGCTGGTTGCCGCGCTGGGCCTCGCCCTTCATGCGGCCCTTCTGCGACCTGCGGAATTTTGTCTTTTTCGGTTGTAACATTTGGTCTGCGTTGTTTAGTTAACGGACTTTTTTAGCGGTTGTTGTTTCTCTTGTTGCGGAAACCGCCCTTACGGCCACCCTGCGGACGACCGCCGCCCTGGGCCTGCTCCTTGACGCCAATAGCGTAAGAGGGGGTAAGCTCCTTCTTGCCGTAGATTTCGCCGCGGCAGATCCACACCTTGATACCGATGATACCAACCTTGGTGAGAGCCTCTACCAATGCGTAGTCAATGTCGGCACGCAGTGTATGCAGCGGAGTACGACCTTCCTTGAACATCTCGCTGCGAGCCATTTCGGCGCCGTTGAGACGGCCGCTGACCTGCACCTTGATGCCCTCGGCGCCCATGCGCATTGTCGAGGCAATAGCCATCTTAACGGCACGGCGGTAGGCCACCTTGTTCTCTATCTGGCGAGCGATGTTGCTTGCCACGATTTCGGCGTCGAGCTCCGGACGCTTGATCTCATGGATATTGATCTGAACATCCTTGTCGGTGAGCTTCTTGAGCTCCTCCTTAAGTCCGTCAACCTTCTGTCCGCCGGGGCCGATTATCATGCCGGGGCGCGAAGTGCAGATAGTCACAGTGACCATCTTCAGAGTACGCTCGATAATGATGCGCGAAACGCTTGCTTTGGCGTGACGGGTGCGAAGGTACTCACGTATTTTCGAGTCCTCGAGCAGTGTGTCACCGTACTTTTTGCCACCGTACCAGTTGGAGTCCCAACCGCGGATAACACCGAGACGGTTGCTGATCGGATTAACTTTCTGTCCCATCTTTAAAATTAAGCTTTTTCGTTATTAATCGTATCGACGTAGATAGTCACGTGGTTCGAGCGCTTGCGGATGCGATAGCCGCGACCCTGCGGGGCCGGACGCAGACGCTTCAGCATGGGAGCGGCGTCAACGAATACTGTCTTGACGTAGAGCTCGCCGGCCTGTGCCTTGCGCTCATTCTTCTGTTCCCAGTTGGCGATGGCCGAGCGAAGCAATTTTTCTACCTTGTTCGAGGCCAGCTTGTTCGAGAATTTGAGGATGCCGAGGGCTTTGAAAGCCTCCTGGCCGCGGATCATATCAACCACCAGGCGCATCTTACGGGGCGACGACGATTCATTGTGGAGCTTGGCGAAGTACTCGCTCTTGCGAGCTTCCTTCAAGCCGTCGGCCATTTTTCTTTTTCTTACACCCATTGTATATGTGTTCTTTTTTTCGTTTGTTAGTGTCGGGATAACGGGTGGCTCAGGCGCCGGCGGTCAGTGTCGGACACCTGTGCCCCTCTATCCCGGTCAGGGACTCCTGGTGTTACTTCTTCTTATTGCCGCCGTGACCGCGGAAAGTACGAGTGGGAGCAAACTCACCGAGTTTGTGGCCCACCATGTTCTCGGTCACATAGACAGGAATGAACTTATTACCATTGTGTACGGCGAAGGTGTGGCCGACAAAGTCGGGAGAGATCATCGACGCACGGCTCCAGGTCTTGATGACCGATTTCTTGCCTGTGGCGTCCATGGCGGCTACCTTCTTCTCCAGCTTCACGCTGATAAAGGGTCCTTTTTTAAGCGAACGACTCATAGTTGTCTTCTTTTATCAAATTTTATTTTTTCCTTCTTTCAATGATATACTTCGAAGAGTGCTTCTTGGGCGAGCGAGTCTTCAAGCCCTTAGCATACAGACCTGTACGCGAACGGGGATGACCACCCGACTGACGGCCCTCGCCACCACCCATGGGGTGATCGACTGGGTTCATTACCACACCACGGTTGTGCGGGCGGCGGCCCAGCCAGCGGCTGCGGCCGGCTTTACCGCTCTGCTCAAGAGCGTGGTCGGAATTTCCTACCACACCTACAGTGGCACGGCAGGCAAGAAGCACCTTACGGGTCTCACCCGAAGGCAATTTGATAATCGCGTAGTCGCCTTCACGCGAAGTCAACTGAGCGAACGTACCGGCTGAACGAGCCATCACGGCTCCCTGTCCGGGACGAAGTTCGATACAATGGATAAGGGTACCGACGGGAATCTTGGCCAGAGGCAGTGTGTTACCTACCTCGGGTGCGACGTTTTCGCCGCTGATTACTTCCTGACCTACCTCAAGGCCGTTGGGGGCGATGATGTAAGCCTTCTGGCCATCTTTGTAGTAGAGCAGAGCGATGTGAGCCGAACGATTGGGATCGTACTCGATGCTCTTGACTACGGCCGGAACGTCGTCAAAGTTTCTCTTGAAGTCGATGAGACGGAGTTTCCTCTTGTGGCCGCCGCCGCGGTAGCGGGTCGAAAGCTGACCCGATGAGTTACGGCCGCCTGTCGAGCGCTTGCCGACCACGAGAGTCTTTTCTGGTGCGTTAGCAGTTGACTTGCGAACCAGTTTGTTGCCATCTTTATCGAAGCCGACAAACTCCTCGCGTTTAAATACACCAATAATCTTATGTCTCTGGCCCGGGGTTGTGGGCTTGAATTTCTTAACTGCCATCGGTTAAATGTTGCTATAATAGTCAATCTTCTGTCCTTCTGCCACAGTCACGTAAGCTTTCTTATAGGCAGGCTTCTGACCGCGCAGGATGCCGCTCTTGGTGTAGCGCTGTTTGCGCTTGCCGGCATAGTTGGCTGTGTTAACCCGTACGACGCGCACATTGTAGAGCTTCTCAACGAGATCCTTGATCTGGAACTTGTTGGCGTCGGGAGACACAGCAAATGTGTAGCAATTTTCCTTCTCGCTGTAGGCGTTTGCCTTCTCTGTAACGAGGGGTTTGATATCTATGTTCATTTCTTTTATCTCCGGTTACTGGTTAAAACTGCTCATTGATAACCTTTACGCTGTCTTCAGTCACAACGAGAGCATCGTTGTTGAGTACTGCGTATGCGTTAAGGTCGATGGCCTGCATCATCAGTGCGTTGGGGACATTGCGTACCGACAGCAGAACATTGTCGTCTACGTTGTTGAGCACGAGCAGAACGCGCTTGTCAGCCACCTTGAGGCTCTTGGCCATTTCCATGTAGCTCTTGGTGCGGGGTGCGTCGAAAGTGAAGTTCTCGACCACGATTATCTTCTGGTCGGCTGCTTTCGAGGTCAGAGCTATACGGCGTGCCAGAGCTTTCATCTTCTTGTTGAGCTTGGTGCGGTAGTCACGGGGACGCGGACCGAACACTGTGCCGCCGCCGCGAAGCAGGGGCGAGTTGATGTCACCGCGACGAGCGCCGCCGCCACCTTTCTGACGACCGAGCTTGCGGGTAGAACCGCTCACTTCGCTACGCTCTTTGCTCTTGTGTGTGCCCTGGCGCTGATTGCCAAGATATTGTTTGATGTCGAGATAGAGGGTATGATCAGCATTGCCCTCGCTCAGGTCGCGGCAGAACACCGCATCGTTGAGTTCGACCTTACGGCCGGTATCTTCTCCCTTGATGTTGTAAACTGCTACTTCCATTATTTCTCTACTAAAACGATTGAACCTTTAGATCCGGGAATAGAACCCTTGATAACTAACAAATTGTGTTCGGGCAGTACCTTGATAACCTGAAGATTCTGCACCGTTACGCGCTCGTTGCCCATCTGGCCGGCCATGCGGAGGCCCTTGAATACCTTTGCGGGATACGAACAGGCGCCGATCGAACCGGGGGCACGCAGACGGTTGTGCTGACCGTGAGTGCTCTGGCCTACACCGCCGAAGCCGTGACGCTTAACGACGCCCTGGAAGCCTTTACCCTTGCTGGTGCCGACAACATCGACAAAGCCACCCTCCTGGAACAGCTCGACAGTGAGTGTCTCACCTAAGGCGGGCATGGTCTCAAACGACTTGAACTCGGCCAAGTGGCGCTGGGGGGCTACTCCGGCCTTCTCGAAATGGCCGGCCATGGGCTTGTTGGTGTGCTTCTCTTTTTGCTCCTGGAAGCCTACCTGAACGGCGTTATAGCCGTCTTTGTCCACAGTCTTGATCTGAGTAACCACACAAGGACCTACTTCGATAACAGTGCACGGAACATTCTTTCCGTCGGCACTGAAAACGGATGTCATTCCGATTTTCTTTCCTAATAATCCTGGCATTTCTTACTTCTGTGTTTATCTGTTGGCCGGCGCTGCATACGCACCGCGCACGCGGCGCCGGCTCTTTGAGTTTGTATTGGGGTTGAGTTGAGAGTTAGAGGTCAGACCTTGATCGACACATCTACACCGCTGGGAAGCTCAAGCTTCATCAGAGCGTCTACAGTCTTTGAGCTGCTGCTGTAGATGTCTATCAGACGCTGGAACGATGACAGCTGGAACTGCTCGCGCGACTTCTTGTTGACGAATGTCGAACGGTTGACGGTGAAGATACGCTTATGAGTGGGCAGGGGTATCGGGCCGCTCACCACCGCGCCGGTGGCCTTCACTGTCTTGACGATCTTCTCAGCCGACTTGTCGACCAGATTGTGATCGTAAGATTTGAGTTTGATTCTGATTTTGTGGTCCATATTGTTGTTTCGTATTTTATTTCAGTAGATCAACGCGGCCCTGGCACTCGGTGAGTACGTTGCGGGCTATCGAGCTGCTCACTTCTGCATAGTGGCTGAAGCTCATGGTCGAGGTGGCACGACCCGAAGTGATGGTACGAAGTGCGGTCACATAACCGAACATCTCTGCCAGGGGAGCCTTAGCCTTGACGATACGGGCGCCGCTACGGCTTGTCTCCATACCCTCTACCTGGCCACGGCGCTTGTTAAGGTCGCCGATAACATCACCCATGCTCTCCTCGGGAGTCACTACCTCTATCTTCATGATAGGCTCAAGCAGAACGGGACCTGCCTTTTCCGATGCCTTCTTGAAGGCCTGGATTGCACAGAGCTCAAACGACAGCTGGTCTGAATCGACGGGGTGGAAGCTACCGTCAAGCAGAGTAACCTTAAGCTGCTCTACAGGATAGCCGGCGAGCACACCGTTCTTCATGGCAGTCTGGAAGCCCTTCTGTACGGCAGGGATATACTCCTTAGGCACATTACCGCCCTTAACCTCATCAACAAACTGGAGGCTACCCTCGAAGCCCTCATCGACGGGTTCAACACGTACGATGATGTCAGCGAATTTACCACGACCACCGGTCTGCTTCTTGAATACCTCACGCAGCTCGACAGGCTTGGTGATAGCTTCTTTGTAAGTAACCTGCGGACGGCCCTGGTTACACTCTACCTTGAACTCGCGGCGCAGACGGTCGATAATGATGTCGAGGTGAAGCTCGCCCATACCGCTGATGACAGTCTGACCTGTCTCCTCGTTGGTCTCCACACGGAAGGTAGGATCCTCCTCGGCCAGTTTCTGAAGGCCGACGCCGAGTTTGTCGAGGTCTTTCTGAGTCTTGGGCTCTACGGCGATACCGATAACGGGATCGGGGAACTCCATAGCCTCAAGTACGATGGGTGCGTCCTCGGCACAGAGTGTATCACCTGTACGGATATCCTTGAAGCCTACGCCGGCACCTATATCGCCGCAACCGATAAAATCTTTAGGATTCTGCTTGTTGGAGTGCATCTGGAACAGACGCGAAATACGCTCCTTCTTGCCCGAACGGCTGTTGAGCACGTAGCTGCCGGCAGGTATCTCGCCAGAGTAAACGCGGAAGAAGCACAGACGGCCTACATAGGGGTCGGTAGCAATCTTGAACGCAAGAGCCGACATCGGAGCCTCGGGGCTGGGTTCGCGGGTCTCGATGGTGTCGGGGTCACCCATAGCGTGACCTTCAACAGCACCGGCGTCAAGCGGTGAAGGCAGATAGGCGCAGACAGCATCAAGCAGAGTCTGAACACCCTTATTCTTGAACGACGAACCACAGATCATCGGGTTCACCTCCATAGCCAGAGTGGCCTTGCGGATAGCCTTGCGGATTTCCTCCTCGGTGATGGTGTCGGGGTCGTCGAAATATTTCTCCATCAGCACGTCGTCATACTCAGCCAGAGACTCAAGCATTTTGTCGCGGTACTCCTCGGCTTCTTCACGCAGGTTGGCAGGAATCTCAGCCACGCTGTACTCGGCGCCCATGCTTTCGTCATGCCAGAAGAGGGCTTTCATAGTGATAAGGTCAACCACACCCTTGAAAGTCTCCTCGGCACCGATAGGTATCTGGATAGGCAGCGGGTTGGCACCGAGCACTTCGCGTACCTGACGCACAACCTCGAAGAAGTTTGCGCCCGAACGGTCCATCTTATTTACATAACCGATACGGGGTACGTTGTACTTGTCAGCCTGACGCCATACAGTCTCACTCTGGGGCTCTACACCGCCTACAGCGCAGAATGTAGCCACAGCGCCGTCGAGCACACGCAGCGAACGTTCTACCTCGACAGTGAAGTCAACGTGTCCCGGAGTGTCAATAAGGTTGATTTTGTATTTGTTGCCATCATAGTTCCAGAACGTGGTGGTGGCAGCCGAAGTGATAGTAATGCCACGCTCCTGCTCCTGCTCCATCCAGTCCATGGTAGCGGCACCGTCATGCACCTCGCCGATTTTGTGAGTCAGGCCGGTGTAGAACAGAATACGCTCCGAAGTGGTGGTCTTGCCGGCATCAATGTGAGCCATGATGCCAATATTTCTGGTGAGCTTAAGATCGTCGTGTTTTGCCATTGTAGTGTTGAAATCTCAAAATTAGAATCTGAAGTGTGCGAAAGCACGGTTGGCCTCAGCCATGCGGTGCATGTCCTCTTTACGCTTGAAGGCTCCACCCTGGTCATTGAAGGCATCGACAATTTCTGCGGCTAGTTTGTCAGCCATTGTCTTGCCGCCGCGCTTACGGGCGTAGATGATGAGATTTTTCATTGATATTGATTCCTTGCGGTCGGCGCGGATTTCGGTCGGCACCTGGAAGGTAGCACCACCTACGCGACGCGACTTCACCTCAACCTGAGGTGTCACATTTTCGAGAGCCTTCTTCCAGATCTCGAGTGCGCTCTTCTCCTCGTTGGGCAACTTGGACTTCACAGTCTCAAGGGCCGTGTAGAAGATAGTGTAAGCTGTATTTTTCTTGCCGTCATACATCAGGTGATTCACAAATTTGGTCACCTTTACGTCATGAAAGACGGGATCAGGCAGTATGACGTGCTTCTTTGGCTTAGCTTTTCTCATTGCTGTTTGTTTAATGTTTTTGTCTCGGCTGCACTTGGACGGCTCCGCTCCCCGTGGCGCCCGGCGCTCAGGGCCGGCGTGCCGTGCTCTGCTCTTCAACGCCCGGCGCTCTCGCCTCGCGTTTACTCAACCTTGGGTCAGCCAGTGAAATCAAAAACAAGTGTACTTTTAATTGTGTTACTTGACGGCCGCGACACGCGCAGCCTTTATTTTGATTTTACTCTCTTGCGGCAGACCCTTATTTCTTCTTGGCTGCCTTGGGACGCTTAGCTCCGTATTTGGAGCGACGCTGCGTGCGGCCCTGTACACCGGCGGTGTCAAGTGTGCCGCGCACGATGTGATAACGTACACCGGGGAGGTCCTTAACACGGCCGCCGCGTACCATCACAATCGAGTGCTCCTGCAGGTTGTGGCCCTCGCCGGGTATGTAGGAGTTCACCTCCTTGCCGTTGGTGAGGCGTACACGGGCAACCTTACGCATTGCCGAATTAGGCTTCTTGGGGGTTGTCGTGTAGACACGCACACACACGCCACGGCGCTGAGGACATGAGTCCAGAGCCGGCGACTTGCTCTTGTCTTTAAGAGCCACGCGTCCTTTTCTTACTAACTGCTGAATTGTAGGCATTCTTAGTTTTGTTTGTTACTTTATTTGGTTCAATTCTTTTGCCTGGGTTATTTCCGTCGGGCCTCAGGGCCTCTCGACGAGCCTCAAACAGCATCTTCCATAAGCACCGCAAAGCAAACTAAGTTACTGCCATACAGTCACTTAGCCACTCCGCCGGAGAAAGTCTCTTTTTAAGGCACTGCAAAGTTACTAAATCTTAGGGTTTTACACAATACTCCCGAACATTTTTTATATCGTATTAACGATTTTTACCAACATATCCATTATTTGAACTTACTGGCGGCCTCCCGTATGCACTCTAATATGTGCCGGTCGAGTTCGTTGAGATGCTTGTTGCGGCGCTGCATCACACGCTCGGCAATGTCACAGAATTTCTTCATGGGCACATCACTGAAGCCTGCCGTAGCCGAACCTTCCGAAAAACTGGGTATGAACACACGCGGGAAACCTGCGCCGTGAATATTACAGCCCACCCCCACAACCGTAGCCGTGTTGAACATACAGTTGATACCGGCCTTGGAATGGTCGCCCATTATAAGACCGCAGAACTGCAGATCGGTGCGCATAAACGAATGTGTGGCGTAATTCCAGATACGTATCTTGCTGTAATCATTCTTAAGATTCGAAGCATTGGTGCCGGCACCTATATTGCACCACTCCCCTATCACGGCGTTTCCGAGATAACCATCATGAGCCTTGTTACTGTAACCGAATATAACCGTATTGTCTACCTCGCCACCCACCTTACAGTATGGGCCGAAAGTAGTGCCGCCGTATATCCGCGCTCCCATCTTCACTTTTGAATTGTCGCATACGGCCAGCGGTCCGCGCAGCGAAGCACCCTCCATTATCTGCACACCGCGTCCTATATATACAGGGCCGTCTTTGAGATTTACAGTCACACACTCAAGCGAGGCACCCTCCTCTACGAATATCTTCGAGTCGGCACGACGTCCGGCACCTATGACTCTCACCGTATCACTCAGCTGAGCGCTACGGCGTCCTGCTGTCAGACGCTCGAAATCCTCGGCAATCATCTCGGCATTACGCAGAAATATATCAAACACATAGCGTATCACACGCAGACTGCCGGCACTTGACGTTCTGAATCCGGCCGCCTCAGGGCCCATGTCCACAGCCTTGCGGCACTGTTGCGTTGTTCCGCGACACCCTCTCAGCACACCGGCCGTATCAGTCAGCGCCTCGCCCGATTCAAGACCCTCCAGCAGACACGCCACATGGCTGTCAGGGAGAATACTGCCCGACACAAAAAGACAGTCATCACAGTCCTCTTCAGGGCCGTCGCCGAACTTATCGCGCAGATAGCCGGCCGGCCTATAGGAATAGCAGCCCGGAAGCAGACTTTCCCACTTCTCGCGCAGAGTTGTAATACCGATTCTGAACTCGGCTACCGGACGTGTAAACGAAAGCGGCAGCAGATTGGAATGACTCTCTTCGGTGTCGAAGAGTATGATGTGGCGTTGGGTATACATGATTTGTGGCGTAGTGTTGATGTGCCGCAGGCAGACGGTCCGCAGGCCGGATACAGCCGAGGCTAACATTCATTAATAAGGAGTGAGGGCAATGAAAAGACATAAGCAAGAACCGAAAAATTACTCACTTTTGCCAATTGTGTGCAAATCTACTACTTTTTATTTTTTTATCCAAAATTTTATTTTCCAATCTGAAATTTTTATAAGAGGTATAAAAAAACAAAAACGGCAGCGACTTTCACAAGCCGGCCACCGTTCTGTGATTTTTTAGATATCCGCCTACTTTCACAAGCTAACGAACCTCCTACTCAACCACTAACTTACAAATTATATATCACTATTACTTAAAAGCTTTTTGACTTGCCTATACTTTCTAAACTGAGTTGTTACGTACTTTAACCGTGGGTCAGCTTCTATCAGCGACCCGCGCTATGAACATCAAGCTTCCGGGGTGGGTGGCGAACAAACCTATTTTCAGCGCTTGTTACTCCCTGCCTCCGAAAAACAGTGCAAATATAGTACTTTTAGAAATACCCACCAAATTTATCTATAAGAAATTTTAATTACACCTCTATTTTGTCCCTATAAGTACAAAAATACGCCAATATGACCAATATTTCAATTCTCATATTATACCAAAATATTCCTCTTGGTTCCAATTTTTGCGTCTTATCAACAATTTTTTACTTCTCAGCGCATCTACCCTTTCTCACACTGAGTGGCTCTTAAAAAATTAACAGACACATAAAACTTGTTATTTCTGAGACGATTTGGACACAAAACCAAGCAGAACACGTCAGTATCCGACTGAGTGACAAGTCTGAAGCGGCCAAAAATAACAAGTCCTATTGTTCAAGATTCAAAGACTTTACCTGAAAACATATATCGTTCAATTTTTAAGAGCTACTTATATACCCTACTGACAGCAAGCTTTAACCGGCATTAACGCACACGGTCGGAGTTTTTTTATTAACTTTACCGCCACAACACAACTTTATGCCTCCGGACGACAAGACGGCGGCACATACATTAATAAATACCATGACAAAGAAAAATCAGGAATATCTTGCCGCTCTGCGCAAGGTCATGGCCGAACACGGCATCGACACCGTCATAATCTCTGGTACTGACCCCCATCAGAGCGAACTTCCCCCACTCCATTGGCGTTGCCGTGAATGGCTGACAGGCTTCTCGTCTGTCAACGGCACCAACGGTACTGCCGTAGTGACACCGGACAAAGCACTCTGCTGGACTGACTCACGTTATTTCATTCAGGCCACCATGCAGCTCGAAGGTACCGGATTCGAAATGATGAAGGAAGACGGTCCCGAGGCCGTGAACCTAATAGACTGGGTGACTGAGAATACCGCCGCCGGTAAGACTGTCGGCATTGACGGCATGACTTTCTCTGTGTCTATGGCCCAGCAGTTGCAGCAGGAACTTAACGATAACGGCATAAAACTTGATACTTCATTCGCACCTTTCGACGAGATTTATCCCGACCGTCCGGAACGTCCCAAAAACAAACTGTTCGTACATGACGAGAAAATCGTAGGCGAAACCGTTGATTCCAAAATACAGCGACTCTTAGAACAAGTAAAGGGAGAACTGGCGAACGCTATTCTTCTCTCTTCACTCGATGACATAGCATGGGCGACCAATCTGCGTACAGCCAACGACATCGCTTTCTCGCCAATCTTTGTCGCCTTCCTGTATATTGACGCCACTCGCCGTGTACTCTTCATTGATGCCGACAAACTCACTGATGAAGTCAGCGCACATCTTAAAAAATATAATATCGAAGTACAGCCCTACGATGCCGTACTCACTTTCGCCGCTGCACTGCCTAAGGAGACCCGTCTGCTGCTTGACCCCACCAAGACTTCACGCGGAGTGTATGATCACGTAGGTTGCACCACAGTATTCGGCGGATCGGGCGTAGCCAAGCTCAAGAGCATCAAGAACGAAGCCATGCTGACAGCGCTCAATCTCGCTATGCTCAAAGACGGTGTGGCACTGACACGTTTCTTCATGTCGGTCGAAGCCGATTATCCGAAAGGCACACTCACCGAGATGGTGCTTGCGCGTCGTCTGCGCGACATGCGTATGGCCGACCCTGACTGTGTGGACGAAAGTTTCGCCTCAATAATAGGCTGGAACGGTCACGGCGCCATCGTACACTATGAGCCTACCGATGAGTCTGACGTAGCTATCGTAGGTGATGGCCTGCTGCTCGTAGATAGCGGCGGTCAGTATAAATACGGTACTACCGATATTACACGCACCATTGCTTTAGGCGCCCCCACCGCAGAGCAGCGTCACGACTTCACACTTGTACTGAAGGGTCATATAGCTCTCGCACGCGCTATCTTCCCGCAGGGCACACGCGGCGGACAACTCGACGTGCTGGCCCGCCAGTATCTGTGGCGAGAAGGCAAAGCATACTATCACGGTACAGGTCACGGTGTAGGGTTCTTTATCAACTGTCATGAGGGTCCCCAAAGCATACGTCTCAACGACGTGCCCACTCCGCTTGAACCGGGTATGGTCACAAGCAACGAACCGGGCCTGTATCTTGAAGGTCAGTACGGCATACGTATCGAAAACCTGATAGTCACCGTTCCGGCAATGACTACCGACTTCGGTGCTTTCTACCGTTTCGATACCGTCACTCTCTTCCCCATCGACACCACGTTAGTCGACACTTCGATAATGACCGACGACGAAATTAAGTGGCTCAACGATTATCATGCTCAGGTATGCAACGCTCTCACACCGCTGCTCAGTGCCGACGAAGCTGCCTGGCTCAAAAACAAGACTCAACCCATCAGCAAATAAAGAAACCGACACAATAACAAATGGCTATAATAAGAGAAGTAAGGGGATTCACTCCCCGTATAGGCCGTGACTGCTTTCTGGCTGACAACGCAGTGGTAGTAGGCGACGTAATAATGGGCGACGAGTGCAGTATATGGTTCAGCACAGTACTGCGCGGCGACGTCAATTCTATCCGCATCGGAGATCGTGTCAACATACAGGACGGCAGTGTACTGCACACTCTCTATCAGAAATCGACAATAGAAATCGGCAACGATGTCTCGATAGGTCATAACGTAGTGATACACGGTGCCAAAATACACGATTACGCTCTCATCGGTATGGGCGCCATAGTAATGGACGATGCCGAAGTCGGAGAAGGCGCTTTGGTGGCAGCAGGCGCGGTGGTACTGAGCCGTACAAAAATCGGCGCTCATGAAATGTGGGCCGGTGCACCTGCCAAGTTCATCAAGATGGTCGAGCCGGAGAAAGCTAAAGAGATGAATATCAAGATAGCACACAACTATCTTATGTACTCGCGCTGGTATACCGACCCGCAAGAAGAACAGCCAACTGAAGACAACGGACACAAATAAACAATCCCCTCGGAACACAAGACTTGGAAATGTTGTATGTCAAAAAATTGCGCTAAAATTTTGTTGTCAATTTAATAATGTGTAATTTTGCAACCGCAAATTTCATGCGCGGCTCTGAGCCATAGCTCTCCGGCATGAAAACCACACAGCAAAAAATAACAAAAATAAATAAAAAGCTAAAACAACAACATGATTATCGTACAAGTAAAAGAAGGCGAAAACATCGAGAAGGCGCTGAAGAAATTCAAACGCAAATTTGAGAGAACAGGCATTGTGAAGGAACTGCGTAGCCGCCAGGCTTTTGAGAAGCCTTCGGTGACTAACCGCAAGAAAATGATCAAGGCCATCTACGTTCAGCAGCTTCGCCAGGCCGAGCAGTAATCAAAGCATTACCGGCCTTATTTCTCCATGCCGCCACGGCGGCCGCTGGCTGATGACGTCGGCTTTTTCTTGACATACTGTCATCTCCCCGTTCCCATGCCACGGCAGACATGGCGCTCATCAAGCGCTCCATGCCTGTCGTGGTTTCATGCTTTGTCGTCAACTCTTCTAAATACACTATGCCTATGATAGCCGCCTTTCTGCAGTACCTTGCTCTTGAGCTTAACCGCTCCACTCTCACCGTCGAGGCTTACGGTCACGACACCCGCCAGTTTGTCATGTGGCTGACCGACAGTCACCCGGTCGCTTTCGACCCCGCTTCAGTGACCGTAGCCGACGTACGGGCATGGCTGACCACACTGGCGGCCGGCGGCGACACACCGCGCACTATCAGACGCAAGACACAGAGTCTGCGTGCATTCTTTCTGTTTCTGCGTAAACGTGGCATTATCCCGACCAATCCGGCAGCCGACCTCAAACTGGCCAAAATAGGCAAACCATTGCCAAACTTTATGCGCGAGGAAGAGCTCGAACATGCTCTCGCCGATACACCCGCTGAAGATGACGTCTATCAGATGCGTGACTATATCATAGTCGACTTACTCTACAGCACCGGTATGAGACGTGCCGAGATACTGGCTCTCACAGACGATGATGTAGACTATACAAGCCGACAGCTGCGTATCACCGGAAAACGACGCAAACAGCGAATGATGCCGCTGCCCGAACCGTTACTCGAACGCATAAAAGCATGGCAGGCATTACGTGACAGGACATGGACTGATCTTGCGGCACCACGTCCGCTCATAGCCGGGCCGCGTGGTCCCGTCACATATTCCGCTATAGCGGGAGCAGTAAAACGGATGCTCGGAGACACCTCATGTCCCAAACGGTCACCTCACGTATTACGCCATTCCTTCGCCACCGCCATGCTCAACGATGGTGCCGACCTTAATACTGTTCGCGAGATGCTGGGTCATACCTCGCTTGCCACCACACAGATTTATACTCACCTCTCATTCGCACAGCTACGTGACAATTATCTGGACGCACATCCCCGCGCCCGTGAACCTCTGCGCGACATCACTGCCGGTAAAGTCGGAAACAATACCGACAAGGACAGCAACAAAGATAAAAACTGAAAAAATAACAGCTAAATATCCGTGTGCTTGTCCGAAATGTCATAATTTTGTGTTATCTTTGTAAACGGTCTTATTTCCCGGCTCTCCGCGGCCTCCGGCCGCCGGGCGACCCTACGGTCTGACACACGGCCGTCATTAAAAATAACCAACCCAATAAAATCACTGCTATGGAAGTCAAAATCAAAGCAATCCACTTCGACATCACCGATAAGCTCGTAGCCTTCATCAACAAGAAAGTCGACAAGATGGGCCGCCGCAACGAAGCTGTGGCTGAGGTAGAGGTGACTCTGCGTGTAGTGAAGCCCGAAACCGCCATGAACAAAGAGGCCGGTATAAGAATCACCGTGCCCCAGGCACCCGAACTTTTCGCTTCGAAGACAGCTGACACATTCGAGGAGGCCATCGACCTGTGTCTCAACGCTCTGGAACCTCAGCTCGAAAAAATCAAAAACCGTTGACAACGCGCACTGACCGCAGTGCCGTGTCTCTTTTCTCATCACCGCAGGTTTGTGGCGCTCGCGCACACGGCCTGCGGTTTATCAACACAATCACCAAGCAACCCACACACGATGTCCCGACTGCTTGACCGAGTCAAGGTCTACGAATTCTCGAAAGTGTGCGACCCGCGCGGCAATCTCTCCTTTATAGAGGAGGGCTGTCATGTGCCGTTCGCCATAAAACGTGTCTTCTACATCTACGACGTGCCCGGCGGCGAGACGCGCGGCGGACATGCCCATAAAGAGAACTCCACTGTGCTGATAGCCGTCTCAGGCTCACTTGACCTGCATCTCACCGACGGACATGACGAGATAGTGGTGACACTCAACCGTGCCAACAAAGGAGTTCTGATTCCTCCGGGTGTATGGGACTCAATGCACAATTTCACCACAGGTACCGTCTGTCTGGCACTCTGTTCGCATCATTACGAAGAGAGTGACTACATACGTGACTTTGACGAATATCACGATTATGTGCGCCACCTCAAACAGTAAGGTGCGCCGGCCTTTTGTGTCACTGGCTCGCAGCAATGCTCCTTATACCGACGAATTGCACGAAGCGGCGTGCCGGGTCATCGACTCCGGACGCTATCTGCACGGGCCGGAAACCGAAGCGTTTGAGAGTGAGCTGGCTGCTTTCTGCGGTGTGAGTTGTGGTATCGGAGTCAGCAACGGTCTTGACGCCTTACGCCTGATAGTGCGTGCGGCTATCGAATTGGGTCGTCTGAATCCCGGCGATGAAGTGATATATCCTGCCAACACCTACATAGCATCGGTGCTGCCGCTAACTGAATTTGGCCTTATACCCGTAGGTATCGACCCTGACCCGGTTACATTCAATCTTGATATGACCTCACTGCCGGCTTTGATTACCGAACGTACACGGGCAGTAATGGCCGTACATCTTTACGGTAATCCTTGCTGGGACTACGAAGCGGCCCGTATGCTGGCTGAGAGGGGGATAATGATAATAGAAGATAATGCTCAGGCTATCGGTGCCCGTGCCGCCACACCGGGTCTGGGTGGCAGCCACTTCACCGGCGGTCTGGGCCACGCCGCTGCCCATAGCTTCTATCCTACAAAGAATCTCGGAGCCATCGGTGACGCCGGTGCCGTCACTACAGATGACCACAAACTGGCCGATACCATACGCGCACTCGCCAATTATGGTTCCGACCGACGATACCACAATATATACACAGGCTACAACTGCCGCCTTGACGAGCTGCAGGCCGCCATGCTGCGTGTCAAGCTGCGTCATCTCGACGAGGTGACAGCTCGCAGACGGACAGTAGCGCGTATATACAGTGCTACAATCAACAATCCGCTGATAAAGACACCCGTCATGATGTCGGGTTGTGTGCAGGTGTGGCATCAGTATCCCCTACGCTCACCGAAACGTGACCAACTGAAAGAGTGGCTTGACCAGTGCGGCATAGCCACCGATATACATTACGCCGTACCTCCTCACCGCCAACCCTGTTACTCCGATACTCACACAGGTCTCTCCCGGCGACTCTATCCTCTCACCGACCGTATAGCCGGACAGCTGTTAAGTCTGCCCATAGCCGACCTCAATGATGCCGAGGCAGCCGAGGTAGCCGAAGCTGTCAACGCTTTCTCCTTATAATTTTCTTCAAATACATCACCGTGATCAACGACCAGAATAAAAACACCGACCCACTCTCGTCAGAAGAGAACCTCCACATTTCCGGCTCCTCACCGGAGAATATCTACCCTAATCTGCCCTCCGACGATAGTCCTGTAGGGCAGCCCCGACAAGAATCCCCCGTATGGGCCGACTCAACCTCTACCATGCTGCCGAAGCCGCCGAAAAGGCGTCGCCGGGGCCGTACACTCATGTTGATATGTGTGGCGGCAGTATTTATTATAGCTGCTTTATGGATAGCACCGATGTTGCTCAACGGCACACGCCACAGTGCTATAATACGAATACCCGCCAATGCAGACATTCAGATTGTAGCGGACACACTGAACAAATATTTCGGAGAGTCATATACAGATAAGACTATAAGTCTCATAAAATTGAGCGGTGTATCGCCGGCTTCGCGTCACGGTGCTTACAACATACCGGCCGGTACCACTCCGGCTCGTGCCGCACGTCGTCTGACACGCGGTGCCCAACAGCCTCTCGACATCACTATCAACGGACAGCGCACACTGGCTCAGCTGGCCGATTATCTTTCGGCACGACTCGACTTTTCGGCCGACTCACTTATCAATGCCGCTATCGACCCGGCGATGCTGGCAAAATATGATCTCACTCCTCAACAGGCTATGGCACTGTTTCTGAATGATACATACGAAGTCTACTGGACAGTGTCACCCGCTGAATTGCTTGACAAGATAGGAGCCAATTACAGCCGCTTCTGGAATGACAAAAGGCTTGCTAAAGCTAAGGAATTAGGTCTTACCCCGGCCGAAATTCTGACCCTATGCTCTATCGTCGATGAAGAAAGTAACAAAGCTGACGAAAAAGGTACAATCGGACGTCTCTACATCAACCGTCTCAACCAAGGTATGAAATTGCAGGCCGACCCTACGGTACGTTACGCCACAGGTGACTTCACCATACGCCGTATACAGGGTGTGCACCTCAAAACACAATCGCCTTATAATACCTATCTTAACAAAGGACTTCCGCCGGGTCCAATACGCACCGGCGCTCCGAAAACCGTTGATCTTGTTCTCGATGCTCCCGACACCGACGCTCTCTACATGTGTGCCCGTTCGGACTTCTCCGGCTACCATGATTTTGCGTCCACATATTCAGAGCATCAGGAAAATGCACGTCGTTATCACAAGGCCCTCAACGCCCGCGGTATAAAATAACCAATTTCCACTCCCTCTATATGGAACTAACTCTCATAAATCAGTACCTGACCGAAATTGAGGCCAGTATCGACGCAGGTATGCTTCGGGCCTACGGAATTGATGCCCACATCGAAACCAACGGTCTGTCAGGTATCTACCCCGGCACTTTAGTCGGCGGAGTTGCTCTCTACGTACCCACACCGCAGGTGGCGCAGGCTGAACGTCTGTTGCGAAATCACGGTGACGAATAACGTTAAAATCACCTCCAAACCGCGTGAGCGGCAACACTTAAACCACTCCATTCTGCTATGTGATGAACTCCGCTGTCAATAGTAGAAGTCTGTTGTCATGTCCTGACGCTTTCACGGCCAGACTGACAGCCACACTTCTTTTAATATTTCTATGTACCCTCGTAAGAGCCAACATACATCTCATCTTACCCGACGAGATTCTGACAGCTCTTGCCACTGACACAGTGACCCACGAAACAATCTTCGAACATGACCCCGGCACAGCCTCACACTTTGACCTTATGCCGGATCACTATGCTGAAGAGTATATTACCGAACCGGAGCCTTTCGATTCGCGCAACTGGTGGGAGCTGTTTAAACGAAATCAGCTTAATCTCAATGACTCTACCGTAGAGTGGCCGAAATTCATGCGCTTCTGTCTCGGTGTCTATAATTGGGCTGATAAGGCTTTCAATTCATACGATACCACATACGTTGTCGGTACGGGACGTCGCTGGAAAGCACGTCTCACCAGTGAGAACTGGGCTGACTCATACGCCATGCACATAGGTAAGGACATGCCCATACGCATGATGGGAGACATCTACAGTTCGCTCGGAGCCTATCTGCAGTATATGGCCATAAGTGTGGGTTATTCCATAGACATGACCCATCTCCTCACCAACAAACCGATTGACCATAAGAAGTTTGAATTCGGATTTAACTGTGCGCGGTTTAATATAGACCTGTATTACAACGAGAATACGGGAGGTACTTTCATGCGTAAATTCGGTCGTTATAACGACGGCAAACTTTTCAAACTCTCTTTTCCCGGTCTCAGTCTTTACAAATTCGGTGTCAATGCCTATTATTTCGGCAATAACCGTCGTTATGCGCAAGGAGCGGCCTATAATTTCTCGAAATTTCAGAAACGTAGTGCCGGTTCGTGGATAATCGGTGTGGCATACAGTGACCTCAATGTCAATCTTGACCTGCGTAAGCTTGATGCCCGCCTCATACCCTATCTTAATGTACTCGCAGCCGACTACCGTTTTCATTACAACTCTTATTGTCTTATGGGAGGTTACGCCTACAACTGGGTACTCAATCCACATCTGCTGCTCAACTTTACCGCCATGCCCACAATAGGTCTGTCCCACTGTTATGAGGACTCGCTTGAAGGTACAGGTATGATGACGGCTATGTCGGGCCGTGCCATGAGTTCGCTCACCTATAATATAGGAGACTTCTTTGTCTGCCTCATTGCGAAATTTGACGGCAACTGGTACAAATCGCACCATTACTCTTTTTTCTCCTCTATCGAAACCCTACAAGCCAACGTCGGCATACGTTTCTAAATACTTCCGGCTACTTTCAGACAACTTATAGAATGACATCACCCCGTGTTCTCCGGATAGAGAACACGGGGTGATGTCATTCTATGTCATAAATCTGATTTTCGTCAGTTACGGCGCGGGCCACGCGGACCACGATCATTGCCGCTTTCACGACGCGGGCCGCGTTCACCACGTTCGTTACCTTCGCGACGGGGACCGCGCTCACCACCATTGTCGTGACGCTGCGGACGGTCATTGCCACCCTCACGGCGCGGGCTACGTTCGTTGTTCTCACGACGCGGACGAGCTTCACGCTCAACATAGCCATCGGGTTTCTCCGTAAGCACACGCATTGACAGACGGTATTTGCCAGTCTTCTTATCAATTTCGATGAGCTTGACTTTCACCTTGTCACCCTCTTTCAGACCACTCTGGTCCATTGTGTCAAGACGGTTCCAGGAAATCTCGCTGATATGTAGCAGACCGTCGCGACCGGGCATAAACTCTACGAAAGCACCGAAATCAAGGATAGAACGTACCGTACCATCGTATACCTCACCCTCTTCAGGCTGAGCGACTATGGCCTTTATCTTAGCGAGAGCCGCGTCGATACCGGTCTTGTCTTTCGAAGCTATCTCCACACGTCCTACGCCGGTCTTTTCGTCCTCGTCGATAGAGATAGTGGTTCCGGTTTCCTCCTGTATACCCTGTATCACCTTACCCTGCGGGCCGATAACGGCACCAATCATCTCCTTCGGTATCTCGATAGTCACAAGACGCGGCACATGAGGCTTGTAGTCCTCGCGGGCCTGAGGTATGGTCTCGGAGATAATATTGAGTATGTGCATACGTCCCTCGCGGGCCTGCTCAAGAGCACGCTCAAGAACTTCATAACTGAGGCCGTCTACCTTTATGTCCATCTGAGTGGCGGTGATACCCTTCTCGGTACCGGTCACTTTGAAGTCCATGTCGCCGAGGTGATCCTCGTCACCGAGTATGTCGGAAAGAACAGCATATTTGACATTATCGGTATCTGATATCAGACCCATTGCCACGCCTGCTACGGGACGCTTCATCTTGACACCGGCGTCAAGCAGTGCGAGTGTACCGCCACAGACAGTAGCCATTGATGACGAACCGTTACTCTCAAGAATATCGCTGACGATACGGCAGGTGTAAGGGAATCCGTCGGGGAACATACGCTTCAGAGCGCGGTGTGCCAGATTACCGTGTCCTACCTCGCGGCGTCCTACGCCACGCTGCGGACGTGCCTCACCTGTCGAGAAGGGAGGGAAATTGTAATGCAGCAGAAATCTCTCCTTGCCCTGATTGAGTACATCGTCGATAATCTTCTCATCGAGTGTGGTGCCGAGTGTGGCGGTCACAAGAGCCTGAGTCTCTCCACGTGTGAATATAGCCGTACCATGAGGGCCGGGCAAATAATCCACTTCACACCATATCGGGCGTATATCGGTGGTCTTACGGCCGTCAAGACGTATGCCCTCATCGAGCACACAACGGCGCATAGCCTCTTTCTCTACATCATGATAATAGCGCTTCACCATAGCGATACGCTGTTCCTCGGTGTATTTCTCAAGCTGCTCCTCAGTCATAGGAGGCAGATTCTCAATATACTCGTCGCGTATAGCCTTGAAGCTGTCGTTACGCCAGTGCTTGTCGGCATTGCCGGCACGGGCTATGGCGTAAGCCTTATCATAGCATTTAGCAGCCACGTCAGCGCGAAGTTCATCGTCGTTGATTTCGTGGCAGTATTCGCGCTTGGTCTCCTTACCGGCTTCCTTCATAAGCTCGATCTGGACCAGACACTGTTTCTTTATGGCCTCGTGAGCCACCTTGAGAGCCTCAAGCAGCTCAGCCTCGCTGACCTCGTTCATTTCGCCTTCGACCATCATGATATTGTCGTATGTGGCGCCTACCATCAGTTCGATGTCGGCACGCTCCATCTGGTCGAAAGTGGGATTGATGACCCATTCTCCGTCAACACGCGCAACGCGCACTTCGGAAATAGGCCCGTTGAAAGGCACGTCACTGACAGCCAGAGCAGCCGAAGCAGCGATACCGGCAAGGGCATCGGGAGCATCGTTCTCATCAGCCGAATAAAGGGTGACGTTTACAAAAGTTTCGGCGTGATAGTTGTCGGGGAAGAGCGGACGAAGCACGCGGTCTACCAGACGTGAGGTCAGAATTTCGTAATCGCTGGCTCGGCCCTCGCGCTTAAGGAAGCCACCGGGATAGCGGCCGATAGAGGCATATTTCTCTTTGTACTCGACTGTGAGGGGCATGAAGTCAACGCCCTCGCCGGCCTCCTGAGCCGAGCATACTGTGGCGAGGAGCATGGTGTTGCCCATACGCACCTCTACCGCGCCATCGGCCTGCTTGGCGAGCTTACCGGTCTCTATGGTGATGACACGGCCGTCGCCCAGCTCAATGGTCTTCTTGATTGGGTGTAGCATAAAAGTTCGTTATTGTATTTCTTCGCGGATTGCCGGGTCCGTGCCACATTGTGTCCTGACGGCCACGCGGCGCGGTCCGTAAAATTTTATGCAAAGTTACTACATTTATCTGAGATAGTTAGTATCTTTGCAGTTGCATTTCACGTGTCGCAGGCTCTGTGAGTGCTATTTTTTTGGGTCCGCACACACTTTCATTCACCTCAACCACGCATCATGAAGTCAATTTCACATATACTGTCATATTCTCTGAGCGCTATGCTGCTTGCCGGCATGGTATCCTGTTCAAAGCCATCATTTACTGTCAAAGGCGACATCAAGGGTGCCGACAATGTATCGGTACTGCTTGAAAAGCCTGACTTTCACGGCCGCTGGATAGTCATTGACTCCACCCGCACCAGCAGCTCGGGAAGCTTCTCGCTTTCGCGTCCTGCGCCCGGTTCTCCGGAGATTTTCCGTCTCGATCTTGACGGACGCTATGTATATCTGCCTGTCGATTCGACTGAAACCATAACCGTTAACACCTCACTCGACGCCTTCGATACAGCCTTCTCTCTCTCCGGCACTCCGCAGGCCGAGCGTATGGAGCGTTTTGAAAAAGACCTAATCGCCCTCCCGGCCAATGTATCGCCCGACTCTCTGGCTGCTTTCAAACGCCGTGTATATATGGAATATCTTCGCGAAGCTAACGGCTCGATTGTCAGCTACTATGTGCTGACCAAGACTTTGGGTGATCATTTTCTCTTTGACCCTGTCAAAGACTACAAATACTACGCAGCCGTCGCCACCTCTTTCCGTCACTTCCGCCCAAATGACCCGCATACCACTCTGCTCGAACAGACCACACTTGAAGCCATGCGCCGCCACAACGTCAATCTCGGAAGGCAACAAGTGCTCGAAGGCTCTGAAATTGCACTCCTTGACATGGATCTTCCCGATGAGGACGGCAAAAATGTTTCGCTTAGTTCCGTAGCCTCTCAGGGACGTCCTACCGTACTGGTATTCTCGTTTATGAACGAACCGGAATCACCGGCCATAAATGCCCGTCTGCGCAATATACACAATCGTGGCGGAATCAACATCTATCAGGTATCGGTAGACGTCGACCAATATGCATGGCGTGACGCAGCCCGTAATCTCCCGTGGACTACCGTCTTTGAACCGGCAGGCCTGCAGAGCAACAGCCTTACGGAATACAACGTCAGTCAGCTTCCCGCCTTCTTCATCTACAACAGTAAGGGCGAGCTTACCGACCGCGCCGCCGATCTCGACGAACTACAACGTAAACTGCGCTGACAAAGACCCTGCGACAATATATCAGAAAATGCACCGCCGGGCGGAACGTTTTTTGTACAACAGACAGTATAATCTATCCTTAAACTTGATATGATGAAATATCGTTTCCTTACCATCTCCATATTATGTTCGGTTCTGACTGTCGGCGCAGCCGATGTAGTCGCCCGTAACCATAATACTGACCCCGACGTTTACTTCCTGCAGGAAGGTGACCTGCCGAACAGTCTCGAATTGCTTCCGGGACCACCGAGCAGCGAATCGGTACAGTTTCTCTACGACCGTGCCCGTTACGACTGGGGCAAGTCATTACGTAATACCGAGCGCGGAGAACAGGCTTTTCAGGACGCACGTCTTTCAGGTTCGGGAGTACCGCGTGCCTTCTCCGAAGCGTTCGGTATCACAATAACAGAAAAGGAAACACCGGAAATATATCGTCTTATAGTCGGTATGCGTGAAGATGCAGGAGATTTGTCCACACGCGATGCTAAAGAACACTATAACCGCCAGCGTCCTTACTCATTTCTTCGGTGAAGATACATGTAATCCGGAACAGCAGGCGGAACTGTCCACCAACGGTTCATACCCATCGGGACACACCGCCATAGGCTGGGCTACCGCTCTCGTACTTGCCGAAATCAATCCCGACCGTCAGAACGAGATACTGAAACGCGGCTTCGATATGGGTGAGAGTCGTGTGATATGCGGCTATCACTTTCAGAGCGATGTGGATGCCGGACGTCTTACGGCCGCAGGTGCAGTAGCACGACTGCACGCCGACCCGGGATTTATCAAACAGCTCAACAAGGCAAAAAAAGAATTTGCCCGACTAAAAAAAGCAGGTAAGATAGCCCCGGGGCGCCATCAGTGTGTGACACCGACAGAGTCCTACTGACCCCCGTATATCCTCAGTATTCTCACTGAATACCTATAGCTTCTGACTTGCAGTTTCAACAATTATTAATTACTTTTGCGTCTTTAAGTAGCTCATTAAACATTGACGAACGTATAAAACGCAGATATTTTTGAGGTGATTCAGACACGGAGCGAGGGCGACTACTGAAGTATTCGACTGAGTGACAAGTACGAAGTAACCAAAAATAACAAGTTTTATGGTTCAAGATTCAAAGACTTTACCTGAAAATATATATTAAGAGCTACTTACAAACCCTATAGAAATGAGTTCAGACTGGAAAGACGCATTAGCGGCCCTCAAAGGAAGTATGCCGCATGATGACACACCCGAAAGCAGTGTAAAACCCGCTACTGATAATTCACACAGTCAGGAGGTACCTCAACAAGTACCCTTGACTGTGCTGCTTGACTGTAAGGGTCGTAAGGGCAAGACCGCTACAATAATAGAGGGCTTCGAAACTGATGATGATACAGTAGCTGAAACAGCCCGTACACTGAAACAGAAAATCGGTACCGGAGGCTCGTCACGAGGCGGCGAGATACTGCTGCAGGGCGACTGGAGAGAACGTGCCGCAACGCTGTTGCGTGATATGGGCTACAAAGTGCGTACGCGCTGATATTTAGAGAGTGTCTGAATTTAACGATTTAATTTGAGATAATCCTACTTTTATTTCGTGTTAAATCCAGACACTCTCTTAGTTTTCCATACCTAATTTTCTATACATACAGATGCTCCACCTACAACGTGCCTCTGCAGGTTCCGGCAAAACATATACCCTCGCCTATACATTCATACGTGATTTTATCACTGCTTTCGACAATGGAAAGCGTGTACTGATACGTTCCGAACGTCGTCTGGCCGATTCACTGACTCACATTCTCGCTATAACCTTCACAAACAAGGCAACCAACGAGATGAAGATACGTATAGTCGAAAGTCTGGCAGCGCTGGCCGATACTTCACTACCGGCCGATAAGGTGGCGTATCTGAAGGAACTGACAAGAGAATTAAATGTCAGCCGTAAACAACTCGCCGAGACTTGTGCCAAGGCGCTCGGCATAATGCTCAACAATTATTCCGATTTACATATTTCGACTATCGACTCTTTCTTTCAGTCGGTACTGCGCACATTTGCCTACGAAACAGACCTCAACGAATCTTATCAGGTCGAAATTGATACTGACTACGTAGACCGCGCTGCTATAGATGCAGTGCTCGAACAGGTCAACAATTCACAGGGCAGTGACCCGGAGGCGGAGTTCTGGATACGTGTGCTTATGAACCGGGGTTCGGATAAAGGCAATCAGTGGAACGTATTTCAGCGCAGCGATGCAAAACGTTCCATATATACCAGTATCCTCAACATGATGAAAGAACTCGACAGTGAGGATTTCCGTAACATAAAGGATAAACTGGATAACTATTTCGAGCAGAATCCTGACCTGCGTTCAGTTTACACAAGTCTTGAAAAACACTACAATGACATAAATGCAGAGCTGATACAGATTCGTGCAAAGGCCCGTAACGAGGCAACCGACTTACTCGACAGTCTACCGGCTGACACACTTGGCAAACTTAAAACTTCTCTGCTCAACTCTCTCGGAGCCATAAGCGGCATAAATGATAAAGCGACTCCTGCCAAAATTAAACTCAGCGGATATAATCCGGAGAAAGGTTGGCCGCGTGTCATGGACACAAAAAAGGGAGCCCGTAAGGCGGCTGACTTGTCACAGGACAATCATATAGGCGATATGGTACAGGTCATATATGACACTGTAGTGGAATATAACAGTCTGCTGACATCTTCATTCAGAGTTTTCTGGGATATATACCGTATCAATTTCCCATATCTCGGTCTGCTGCAGCGTGTGGGACTAAAAAAGAAAGATTTTCTTGAAGCCAACAATCTGATGCAGCTCGGTGACACTACCACCATACTGAGCCGCATAATAGGTGATGATGATACTCCTTTCATCTACGAGCGTCTCGGCACACGGCTTGAGCATTACCTCATCGACGAGTTCCAGGACACTTCCGCCATGCAGTGGCAGTTGCTGTCGCCTCTTGTACACGAAAGCCACGACAAGGGTTTCGACAATCTCATAATCGGAGATGCCAAACAAAGTATATACCGTTTCCGTAATGCCGACTATTCACTTATTACCGATAAAGTGCCATCTGAATTCGACCCTGTAAGTGTGTATCTGAGCGGTATGGAGCTTGCGGAAAATACCAACTGGCGCTCAGAATACCGCATAGTAATGTGGAACAATGTCGTATTCAATGCTCTGGCCAACCGTCTGCAGGATCGTATAAAAAGCACAGAAGTAGACCTTATCGACATCTACCGCAACGTGGCTCAGCCGGTATCTCCTAAAAAAGCTGATAATCCCGCCGGATACATAGAACTCAGAGTATTCAATACAATCTCTTCGGCTGACAATACTGCTGCAGATGATGCCGATAGTGACAGTGATACCATACCGACCGTACTGACACATATACCTTCGCTTATACGTTCACTGATGTCAAGCGGCTACCGACAGCGAGATATTGCGGTGCTGGTACGTGGCAATAAGACCGGTCAGGAAGTGATAGAACAGCTGATTTCCGATAATAGTGCGCATCAGGAACTTCCCCCTATCGAGTTTATAAGCGAACAGTCGCTGCTGGTAGGCAACTCCAAAGCCGTGCGTGTGGTTATCTCGGCTCTGGAAAGTATAGCCCGGGGTACTACGACTGCTGACAACTGTAAAACAGATGTCATGCCGCAGGCTTCAGATGAGACTGACAATACAGATGAGCAGACTGACAAAAAGAAGAATAACGAGCGTGGAGTTTCATGGCAGGAAATAAAAGCGGACTTTGCATTATACACTCTTCAGCATCCCGAAATGACTCCGGCCAACCGACTTCAGTCTTTTCTGAATATCGAACGTACCGAGCGTCCGACAGATGAAATTATAGCAAAGATGCAGGCAGTGGCCTTACCGGCACTTATTGAGGCTCTGATAGAAAATTTTGTCGAGCCGTCACTGCGCCGTTCGCACACGCCTTTCCTCGCCGCTCTTCAGGATATGGTCACCGACTATTGCCAGCGCTTCCCTGCCGACATCACCTCATTTCTCGGATGGTGGAATAAGGAAGGCTCCCGAAAGTCCATCTCCTCGCCTGACGGCGTTGATGCCGTGCAGATAATGACGTTGCACAAGGCTAAAGGTCTTGAGTTTCCTTGTGTCATAATGCCTGAACCGGAAATAGCTCTATCCATGCGTCCAAATTCCGGCACTGTGTGGCTTCAGCCTCTCAATATTCACCTTGATGGTATCAAACTTCCTCCCCGTCTTCCGGTTACGATAAACAGATCTCTCACAGACGTAGATACATCAGGTATTTATGACCGTCTTTGTGACCTCACAGTACTCGATGCCATTAACATGGGTTACGTGGCATTCACACGTGCTGTCAGAGAACTCTATATACTCGCGGCCTGCGACTATAAGATTAACGATGGCACACTCAAGAAAAGCACCTCAGGGAAAAACGCTTCGTCGCTCGCCAGATACCTTATTGATATTTGTGACAATTTCGATACCTGTATTAATGAACTACAAGAAGCTACCGGACTCAAGGCTGACCTCTCGCTTGAAATTACTGACGAAGGAACAGTCGCTGCCGGTATGACCGACAGCGAGGGCAATAACGTGCCTGCAATAAGAACGTACCGTTTCGGTGAACAGACTTCCCCGGCGATTCCGGAAAAGAACGTCGGTAACAACGAGAATAAAGACGAAGATAAGAATAAAAAAGAAAATCTCCCGATAGAAGATTATCGTGTCAACAGTGAGCCGGTTGTGTTGCAGTACAGTGAGCCGAAAGTAAGTGTCACCGACAATGCAGATAATCCGGATGCTGACTCCGACCCGCGTTCTCTCGGCAACCTGATGCATACTGTAATGGCTGAAATCATACGTGCAGAAGACCTCGACACAGCTTTACGCCGCCTCAAAGTCAAGGGGCTTATTGACAGCCGTAACGTTACCCATGTCCGCGAGATACTGAGCGCAGCTATAGAGCGTGCTCCTATCGAATGGTTTGACGGTTCTATGCGTGTCATGAACGAACGCCCGCTAATCACAGGTGGTCGTCCGGAATACCGCCCCGACCGTATCATGGTTACTTCTGACCACCGCTGCATTGTGGTCGATTACAAATTCGGCTTACCCGGCGGTGCTTCCGATGCCACTCTGCAGTCATACCGTAATCAGGTCACCCGATACGCCCGTCTGCTCGCCTCGACCGGCCTCTACTCTACCGTTGAAGCGTGGCTCTGGCACGTTCCTTACTCCGACCCGGTCAGCATTCCCCTAAAGTCCAACCGAAGGTAACAAGTAGCACTTAATAGCAACGCTCTACGACACTTTTCCGAACTATGTTCGGGATTGAATAATTTGTAGAGTAAGCTGCGGAATTTGGCTGACTTTAGAAGATTTTGTAAATTTGCAGATGTAAAACCAACACCAAAATCCAACTTGGACATAGACCCTTTACCGGCAACGCCCTGTGCGGGCTTGCTAAATATTATACTGACTTCAATGGTCAGTTTTCAGGCTCCGCCGTCGTGGGCGGCGTGGAGTGTAATTGTCGCTATAGCTTGCTTCTGCCTGCTGGCATCCGCTTTCATGTCAGGAAGCGAGATAGCCTACTTCGGCCTTACTCCGGCCGACATTGACGAGTTGAGCGAATGTGATGAACCCGGGGCAAAGAAAGCCTACGCAATGCTGCGTCACAGCGAACAACTGCTTGCCACCGTACTTGTAGGCAACAATCTGGTAAACATCACTATGGTTGTGCTGCTGACTTTCGCTATTAACCAGACTGTTTCGTTCGACAGTCCTGTGGCCGACTTTCTGGTACAGACCGTATTCCTGACTTTTCTTCTGTTGCTGTTCGGAGAAATTTTTCCGAAATTAGTGGCACGCGGTAACGCCCGCCGCTGGATTAATGCCACAGTGGGCATCATGCACACAATCTATACCACTCTTTCACCGCTGACACGCCTTATGGTGCGCTCAACAACTATAGTCACTCGTCTGGTAGCCAAAAAACAGGAGAATATCTCAACCGACCAACTTGAAGCGGCTCTTGAAATTTCAGACCTTAAAGAGGGACAGGATAAAGATATGCTCGAAGGCATACTGTCATTCGGAGAGAAGGAAGTCAGTGACATAATGATTTCCCGTGTCGATGTGACGGCTATTGAATATCATGATTCATGGGAACAGGTTATGCACATCATATTGGAAACAGGCTATTCACGCATACCGGTCTACGACACGTCGCAGGATAAAATCGAAGGTATCTTGTACAGTAAGGACCTCCTGCCCTACCTCGGACGCCGTGACTCCGGATTTGAGTGGCAGAAACTGCTGCGTAAAGCCTATTTCGTGCCCGGCAGCCGTATGATAGATGATCTGCTTGAAGATTTCCGCAAACGTAAGATGCACATTGCCATAGTCATAGATGAATATGGCGGAACTGAGGGTATCGTCACTATGGAAGACATTATCGAGGAGATAGTAGGCGAAATAGACGATGAATATGATGATACCAAAGCACTCTATCGCCGTATCGGGCCTGACACGTACATTTTTGAAGCCCGTATACCTCTGGGAGACTTCTGCGATGCATTAGGTATCAGCGAGGAGAGTCTGGGTCATGTAGGCGAGGCCGAAACCCTGGCAGGTCTGCTGCTTGAGGTCAAGGGCGACTTCCCAACTCTCAAAGAGGAGATCGAGTGCGGACCGTGTCTATGTCAGGTGGTCAAAATGGAACGTCACCGCATAGTCAAGGTCAAAGTCACATTAACTCATAAAAAGGAAAACGATGGAGACTGAATTCATATACTGGCGCCACCCGACACCAGTCGGTATCAAGGTAGAGGAAGTGAGCGGCTGCGAACAGAAACACGGTGAAGTATGGCGCACGATGGCCATGCAGATATATTGTGAGAACGGCCGTGACGGCTACCGCGAGGTCGGGCATCTGCCTAACGGCGCACCACTGCTTCATAACGAGGAAACACGCATTTCTATCACACACACCGGTCATCTGCTGGTAGTGGCGTCATTACCGAAAACCCCGGAAGCCAACCTCTCGGAGTTCAGCGTGCGGACAGCTATGGGAGTTGATGCCGAACACTGTGACCGCAGCCAGGTGCTCAAAGTCCGTGAACGCTTCCTGTCGCCCCAAGAACTAACTATGATTGCACCCGACGATGTCGCGGCCAACGTTATCGCCTGGACTGCTAAAGAAGCTCTCTATAAAGCTGCCTTTGTGCCCGGTATTGACATCCGCGAAGGTCTGCGTCTGCTGAAACTGCCGACTCGCGAAGACCCTGCGGGCCTTGCTGAGATAGTACGTTCTCCGGAAGAGGCACCCCACCCTATGGAACTGTACACTTATACTTCTGAGAACTGTTTCGTCACTATCGCTTACAGCCCTATGTGTGCAAAATACAGCCGCCGTTAAACCCTTAAAGATATTTCTGTCGAGAGCACGTATGTATTTTACGTGCTCTATTTTTATTTATATTTCTGCTTTTGACCATAATCCATTTCATATACATGTAAAGTAAGAAGAGGGGAAAGATAAATTACCGTAAGTATCAATAAATGTACTTATTGGATATTAAGGAAATTATTGCTATGTTTGCATCAAAATAGACAGATATGGGAATGGAAAGGACCGGAAAAATATATGCGATTGGTGAGCAGTCATTCCCGTCATTACGTGATGCCGGGGCTCTTTATGTTGACAAGACAATATACATCTATAAACTTGTGTCGTCAAAGAGTAAGTACTATTTTCTTGCCAGACCGAGGCGGTTTGGCAAGAGCCTGTTTCTTTCAACCCTCAAAAGTTTTTTCGAGGGTAAGAGGGGGCTCTTCAAGGAACTTTATATTGACTTTACCGATTGGAAATGGGAGAAATATCCTGTGTTGAGACTCGATCTTAATAAGGAACGTTATGCCGAAGTTAATAAACTTGAAGATGTTTTGGACAAGGTATTCACCCAATGGGAGAAAAAATATAGTGTAGATACAATCTATACTAATTACACCCAAAGATTTGAGGCAATTATCGAGGCAGCCCATAGAATCACGGGCAAACAGGTGGTAATCCTTGTCGACGAATACGACAAGCCGCTTGTCAGTAATCTTAACAACGAAGACAACTTCAGGCATTACCGTGCTAAATTGGCTGCACTCTACTCCAATTTCAAGAGTTGTGCAGACCATATACGCTTCGTGTTTCTGACAGGGGTGAGTCGGTTCAGTAAGTTGAGTGTATTTTCTGACATTAATAATCTTAGGGACATCTCTTTTGAGAATGAGTACGCCGATATTTGCGGTATATCGGAAAAGGAATTGAAAGATAATTTCAGTCAGGGTATTGCAGAACTATCTGAAAAAAACGGCTGGGATTATGATGAGACAATAAAAAGACTCAAAGAAAATTACGACGGATACAGGTTTGCCGAAAACGGCTCTGATATGTATAATCCTTGGTCAGTACTCAACGCTATGGAAGATGAGAAAATTGCCAACTACTGGAACCGTACCGGTTTACCTACCCTTATCGTAGAGTCACTTAAACGAATAGATACCGACCTTGAACAGTTTCTGAATACAGAATGTACACTCAATGAGCTTATGGGGCTTGACCTCCAGTCACCACGTCCCGTCGCACTTCTTTATCAAACCGGTTATCTGACTATCAAAAGTTATGACCCGTTTCTTGAGGAATATACTCTCGGTGTACCCAATAAGGAGGTTAAAGAAGGTCTTTTCAGTATGTTGCTTCCGGAGTATGTTAAGGTGACCAATCAAGACAGTCATGTTTACATCAATCGGTTTATTAAAGACCTGTTATATAGACGGCCTGAACAATTTATGGAACGGTTACGCAGTTTCTTTGCCGCCATACCATACGACATGGAGATGGAAAATGAGCGTAATTTTCATAATGCCTTGTATGTATTCATGACTCTGTTGGGTATGAAAGTCCATGCTGAACTGAAAATATCATCAGGGAGAATTGATATTCTCTGTGAAACAGACCGATATATCTATGTTATTGAGTTGAAATATGATGGATCCGCACATAAGGCACTTGATCAGATTGAACACAAGGGTTATACGATTCCTTTTGAAACTGATAGCAGAAAAGTCATTTGCATCGGTGCGTCCTATTCCTCAAAGGAACGACGTATCACCGACTGGCTTATAAAGCTATCACCTTCCATTTAAGTAAAAACTTTCTTCATCAGACTATATTCCTCATAAAGAGTGTATAATAAATGGACTGCATCCCAAAAGTTAGACATAAAACTTTTGGGATGCAGTCCATTTATTTAATTATTTCACAGAGCCTTATCTTAACTGAAAGGCAGAGTCATATCAGTCACGACCGCCGCCGAAGATGCGGAGTATGAAGAGGAAGAGGTTGATGAAATCAAGGTAAAGATTCATTGCGCCCATTGTGGCCAGTTTGTCAGTCAGAGCAGGTTCAAGGTTAGCACCTGCAAGTTGTTTGATCTGCTGAGTGTCCCACGCAGTCAGACCCACAAAGATAAGCACACCTACTATCGAAACAATCCACTCTAAAGCCGAGCTCTTGAGGAAGATATTGACTACCATAGCGATAATCATTCCGATAAGTGCCATCGTCAGATAGCTGCCCATCTTGGCCAGATTAGACTTCGTGAAGTAACCGTATACTGACATTGCACCGAATGTACCGGCTGTGATGAAGAACGTGGTTACAATAGTACCCATGCGGTAAGCATAGAATACAGATGATAGCCAGCACCCCATCAGGGCGGCATAGACGCAGAACAGAATCAGCACTGTGGCACTCGACATCTTGTTGAGACGTGCCGGAATCAGGAAAGCCATAGCCAGCATAGCGATGAACATGCCCCAGAAGACTATCTGGTTACCGAAAATAAACTGCATGGCAGCGGGACTGCTTGCCACGCCGAGGGCACAGAAGGCCGAAATAAGAAGACCGATGAACATGCGCACATATACGCGCTTCATCACCGAATTAAGCTGACTCACAGCACGCTCACCATAATAAGGCGGGGGTGTGGTCATGTTTGAATTTCTGAAATCCATAGCAATTATTATGTGTGGAAAAAATTTCTGTTTATCTATATATTAGACAACCGACACAGGCGCTTGGTTTATTCATACGCCTATGTCGGTTGTAAATAGTATCTTTATACCGAAGGGTATCACATACGCTCAGGCATCTCTATTCCGAGCAAGCCGGCCGCAGCCTTGAGTGTACGGGCGACAACGGCTGAAAGAAGAAGACGCATTTCGCGTGTATCTTTATTCTCTTCCTTCAGTATGGGGTAGTCGTGATAGAACTGATTATACTCTTTGGCGAGGTCATAACAGTAGTTGGCTATTATAGCCGGCGAGTAATTGCGGGCAGCCTCATCTATAACCGAAGGGAAATCAGCCACTTTCTGTATGAGTACCGATTCTTTCTCACCGGGCACGGCAGCGGGACAGCTGTTCATATCGAAATCCGGGACACGACGCAAAACAGACTGAATACGTGCGTATGTGTACTGCAGAAAGGGACCGGTATTACCGTTAAAGTCTATTGACTCCTTAGGATTGAAGAGCATATTCTTACGCGGGTCAACCTTAAGCAGGAAGTATTTAAGCGCTCCCATACCCACCTTACGGGCAATTTCAGCAGCTTCGGTTGCATCCATGTCGGCATAACGCTCTGCCGAAGTTTCGGCTGCGTCGGCTATCATGGTATCCATAAGGTCATCAGCATCGACCACTGTACCCTCTCGGCTCTTCATCTTGCCCTCCGGAAGTTCAACCATACCGTAAGAAAAATGAGTCAGACCCTTACCCCACTCGAAGCCGAGACGGTCAAGAAGCAACGACAGCACCTGAAAATGATAGTTCTGCTCGTTACCTACCACATAAATCATCTTGCTTATATCGGGATAATCACGATAACGGAGCTTGGCAGTGCCTATATCTTGAGTCATATAGACCGAAGTTCCGTCAGCACGAAGCAGAAGTTTGTGGTCAAGACCCTCACCCGTAAGGTCAGCCCATACGGAGCCGTCCTCTTTACGGTACATCTTACCCTCGTCGAGACCTTTCAGCACAAGATCCTTACCCTCAAGATAGGTATCTGATTCATAATATATCTTATCGAAATCAACACCAAGACGACGGTAAGTCTCATCAAAACCGGCATACACCCATGAATTCATCATCTCCCAAAGACGACGTACTTCAGGGTCACCTGCCTCCCATGCACGCAACATCTCACGAGCCTCTTTGATAAGAGGAGCCTCGGCTTTTGCTTCATCTTCAGTTATACCCTGCTCCATGAGCTGGCGCACCTCTTCTTTGTAATGTTTGTCGAAGAGCACATAGAAATCACCTATAAGATGGTCGCCTTTCTTACCGGCTTTCTCAGGAGTGATACCGTCACCCCATTTCTGCCATGCAAGCATTGACTTACAAATATGTATGCCTCGGTCATTAACGATATTGGTCTTAACAACACGCATACCGTCGGCTGCCAGTATAGAAGCAAGCGAATATCCGAGCAGATTGTTACGTATATGACCCAGATGCAGCGGCTTGTTGGTGTTTGGCGAGGAATATTCCACCATCACAAGCGGAGATTTATCTGTCATTTCCTTAAAACCGAAACGAGAGTCAGCAGCTATAGCGTGCAGACGCTCAAGCCAGAAAGCTGGATTGACAGTAATATTGAGGAAGCCTTTCACGGCATTGAAAGCCGAAACGGCATCAACATTAGCCACAAGCCACTCACCTATTTCGACTGCCGTCGGTTCGGGACCCTTGTGTGAAGCTTTAAGATATGGGAATACCACCACAGTAAGATTACCCTCGAACTCTTTACGTGTGGCCTGTACCTGTACGGCAGCAGGGTCGATTTCGACACCGTACAGAGCTTTAAGGGCATCGGCTACGCCCTGTGCTATGATATGTTCTATTGTCATCTGATGATAAATCTTCTGAAAAAAGACGTCAGCTAATTGTTTTAAACTGCAAAGTTAATAAAAATCCTGTACACCCACTCATTTCAACCTACAGGCGGACTATAAAACGTCCACAGGCAACCGTATATTATAACGGCTGCCTGTGGACGTCTCTATAAGTCTTTTGCCTTTATGACCGTACTTCCTTATTTAGCCAGCTGGTCGGCAGGTTTGAACTTCACTACCTTACGGGCCGGTATCTGAATCTGCTCCTTAGTACGGGGATTGACACCTGTACGGGCTTCCTTCTCCTGTACAGAGAATGTACCGAAACCGATAAGCTGTACCTTGTCATCGTTAGCAAGTGCCTGCTCGATAGATTCGAGAGTTGCGTCCAGAGCTGCTTTGGCAGCTACTTTGTTAAGGCCGGCCTTAGCGGCGATTTCATTTACAAGATCTGTTCTGTTCATAATTTCAATCCTGAATATACTGCGGTTTATAATTTGCTCTCCGAGTCTGTCAGCCATATAGCCGGTGCTACACAAACATAAGTCAGCGCAGGGCACCGACATAGCTTACAAACCCGATGTTAATAGAACAACAAACGAAAGAGGCGAATATTCCTCAAGATAATTAAAAAAATGCTTATTTCCCATTCCGAGTGTGGGCTATACAAAGTGTTTTTGTTAAATTTGCGCCATGTTTAGACAATCATTCAACGGCTGGTGGAGCTCAATGCCCCCGGTTACAAAAAATCTGATCATCATCAATTTTCTGGTGTGGCTGGTTGAGGTTTGTATGCCAGGCTTCAGCAACACCCTCGTGCGTTATGCCGGTCTTCATTATGTCGGTGCCCCCGATTTCAACCCGGCACAGTTAGTGACCTACATGTTCATGCACTCACGCACCACGTTGACACACATACTGTTCAACATGTTCACACTCTGGATGTTCGGACGTATTCTCGAACAGGTGTGGGGGTCCAGACGTTTTCTTATATACTACATGGTATGTGGTGTAGGTGCCGCTCTTGTACAGGAAGGCGTATGGGCACTGACATGGGAGCATGACTACATTTCAGGCATAGCCGCCCTGAACGGTCTGAGCTATGACAATATGCGTGAGGCAGTGACAATGAATACGGCTCACTTCCAGAACGGTATGGAACAGTATCAGAACATGCTGGTGACCATAGGTGCCTCAGGAGCCGTTTTCGGACTTCTTCTGGGTTTCGCCTTCGTCTTTCCTGACATGCCCATGTATCTTTTCTTCATTCCTATCCCTATCAAAGCCAAATACATGGTGCTGGGATACGGTGTACTTGAATTTTTCCTCGGTGTGACTAATTCAGCCAGCACGGTAGCTCACTTCGCTCACCTCGGAGGTTTGATATTCGGTCTTATCATATTGCTCTATTGGCGTAAGAAAGGTATACTCCGAGGAGGGTATTTCTGAAAACGACTATGAAACTACCTATAATAAGCCCACTGTTGAGCATTGCATTCCGCATATTGTCGATAGCACTGTTCCTGCTGACCATAGTCTCAGCCTACGGTGGCCATCTCAATCCGCGTTTTTTCGCCATGCCATCAATACTGACTCTGGCTCTACCTTACTTTGCCGGGGCTACCATAGTCTGCACAATTCTGTGGGCACTGGCATCACGCTTTGTGTTCACTGCCTTAGGTGTACTCACCATACTGGCATGTCTGAGTCCGCTGAGTCATGCCTTTCCCATAGGTTCGGCTAAAGATGCTCCGGCAGGAAGCACAACCTTCTCAGTTATGACTTTCAATATAATCCATACTTATGATACCCGTCAGCCTGAAGCTCCCGGTAACCGTTCGATCAATTTTCTCATTGACTCGGGAGCTGACATCATTTGTATGCAGGAGTTAGAGAGATGGAGTGAGAAGGAACTGCCTAATTTCACCCCTGCGCTACGTGACAGTCTGTTCAGTGTCTATCCTTACCATGCCGGCGAAGAACGTGCAGGTGCAGACCTGAAAATCATATCCAAATATCCGGTCAGTCTGGTAGGTCGAGGTGCCTACGACTCGGGCGGACGGGCTCGTATGGAGTTGTACCGCGTCAATATTAAAAGCCACGCTCTGAATATCATCAACGTACATCTTGACTCCTATGATCTCTCCGAAGACGAAAGAGAGGTAGTGACCGAGATTCGTGGTGTAAAGTCAGCTAAACGCAGTCTGGCCGAACTCAAAGGGTCAATACGCGGCAAACTTTCGGAATCATTCCGTAAGCGCGCCGAACGTGCCTCAGTGATTCGGGAATGTATAGATACTATAAAGGGGCCACTCATAGTGTGTGGTGACTTTAATGATGTGCCCGAATCATGGTCTTACCGCACATTACGGGGTGAAGACCTGCGTGATGCCTATGCCGAAACCAATCTCGGTCCGACATACACCTACAACGAACATCTCTTCTTGTTCCATATAGACCAGATGCTGTACCGTGGCCCGATTGAGGCACTGAAAATGAAGCGCAGTTCGTTTGACGCTTCCGACCATTATCCACTGATGGGCCACTTCGCCTTTACCGAACAATCCGGGACTTTACCTAACTAAATGATATGACTAAAAAAAGTTTGCTCACCCTGGCCGCATCTGCACTGATGCTGGCGGCCCCAATCACGAATGCCATGGCTGACACAAACCCGTTTCTGCAGCCCTACAACACACAGTACGAGATTCCGCCTTTCAGCGAAATCAAGACTTCCGACTTCATACCCGCCATCAAGGACGGCATAGAAGAACAGAAGCAGAACATTTTCAACATAGTTCGCAACCGCGCCGTACCCGACTTCGACAATACCATTCTGCCGCTCGAAAATCTCAGCCCCATACTGGAGCGTGTGGCAGCAGTATTCTACCACTATGACAGTGCCCTCTCAACCGATGAGTTCGCTGCAATGGCAGAGGAAGCTATACCTTTGCTTAACGAGGCACAGAACCAACTTATACTGGACGACATGCTGTTCCAGCGTATCAAGCAGGTCTATGACAGCCGTGACCGTCTTGGTCTGACACCGGTTCAGAAACGTGTAGTCGAAAAGTACTACCGCCAGTTTGCCGAACAGGGTGCAGCACTTCCGGCCGACAAGAAGGCTGAGCTGGTACGTGTCAACGACGAACTGTCGAAACTCTTCATACAGTTCAACAAGAACCTTCTGAATGCCACCAATTCGTTCTTTGTCACAGTCTATGACAAAGCCGACCTTGCAGGTCTGCCCGAATCTTCCATAGCTCAGGCTGCTGAGGAAGCCAAAGCTCGCGGCCTCGACGGTCTTTGGGTATTCACACTGCACGCTCCCAGCCGTCTGCCGGTGCTCCAGAGTGCTGACAATCGTGGTCTGCGCGAGGCAATATACAAAGGTTATACCACTCTCGCTTCCTATGGTGTCAACAACAACTATCCCGTCATAGAGCAGATAGTCAAGCTGCGTGCCGAGAAAGCCCGCATTATGGGCTTCGACAACTTTGCCCAGATGATGACATCGCGTGTAATGGCCAAGACACCTGAAGCAGCTGAACAGCTTCTCCTGCAGGTGTTCGAACCGGCTGTAAAACGTTCGGCCGAAGAAGTAGCCGACATGCAGGCACTTGCCGACGCCGAAGGTGCAGGTATCAAGATTGCTCCGTGGGATTATTACTATTATGCCGGTAAGGTAAAGAAACAGAAATACGATCTCGATGAGAATGAAATACGTCCGTATTTCGCTCTTGACAATGTAATCAAAGGTCTCTTCCTCGCTGCCGAACGTCTGTACGGTATCAAGATGGTCGAACTTCCCGATGCTCCCAAGTATATGGACGAAGTTACGGTCTATGACGTTCAGGACGCCAAGACAGGCGAACACATTTCGGTATTCATGACCGACTATTTCCCCCGCGATTCCAAGCGTCAGGGTGCATGGATGGAACAGATGCAGAGTGCAGGTCTCTATGGCGACGGCACAATGAAGCGTCCTATCGTCTATAACATCGGTAACTTCACACGTCCGGCAGGCGACACACCTGCCCTTCTGACTGTCGACGAAGTGGAAACGACATTCCACGAGTTCGGACACGCTCTGCAAGGTATGCTGAGCCGCGCTCCCTACAAGAGCATTGCAGGCACCAACGTAGACCGTGACTATGTGGAAATGTGCTCACAAATTAACGAACACTGGGCTTTCACACCCGAGCTGCTTAAAGAATACGCACGTCACTACAAGACAGGTGAGGTTATTCCTGACGAAATTATAGCCAAGCTTGACGCTGCAGGCAAATTCAACCAAGGCTTCACAACAACAGAACTTGCCGGTGCCGCTCTGCTCGACATGTACTGGGGTGAAAATGACGGAACAGATACCGATGTCGCCGGCTTTGAAGAGAAAGTAGCCAATCGTATCGGTATGCCCGAGGAGATAACCTTCCGTTACCGTTCACCCTACTTCAAGCATATCTTCGGTGATGACGGCTATGCTTCAGGTTATTATACCTATCTCTGGGCTCAGGTACTCGAAGCCGACGGTTGGGAGATGTTTGAAGAAAACGGCGTGTTCGACCCCAAGACAGCAGCTTCATTCAAGAAAAACATACTTGAAAGCGGTGACACCGAAGACGCTATGGTGCTCTTCAAGCGTTTCCGTGGTCATGAGCCTGACGTACATGCTCTGCTGCGTCTGCGTGGCTTTGAGGAAAAACAGCCTGCAAAGAACGCAAAAAAATCCAAAAAGAAATAAAAATATAATATGTCCGTAAACGCCACTGACAGCGCAATGATGCGACGCGCTCTGCAGCTGGCACGTCTCGGCGCCGGCCATGTGTCACCAAATCCCATGGTCGGCGCCGTTATCACTGCTCCTGACGGCCGCATCATCGGCGAAGGTTGGCACCGACGTTACGGGTCGGGTCATGCCGAAGTCAATGCCGTAGCTTCGGTCAGTGAAGTCGACCGTCATCTGCTGCCACAGTCTACTATCTATGTCACTCTCGAACCCTGTTCGCATTATGGCAAGACTCCGCCCTGCGCAAAACTTCTGATAGATAATCGTCTGCACCGTGTAGTGGTAGGGGCTTCCGACCCTAACCCGCTTGTGAGCGGCAGGGGTATAAGAATGTTGCGCGAGGTAGGTATAGAAGTCACAGAAGGTGTACTGGCTGATGAATGTCACGCCCTAAATTCACGTTTCATGACGGCTCAGACGTTAGGCAGACCCCATATCACACTGAAATGGGCTCAAAGCGCTGATGGCTATATGGCTGCCTACGACAGTAACGGCAAACAGCGTCCGGTACGGCTGTCAACACCTGTAACAGCGCTCGATGTACATCGTCTGCGTTCTGTCTGCGATGCCATAGTGGTAGGCACTGACACTGTAATTACCGACAATCCCCGCCTTGACACACGACTGTGGCCCGGACGCTCGCCGCGTCCCGTACTGTTTGCCTCCGAACGTCTGCCGGAAGACTCTGCCGTGATGCAACGAGATCCCATACTGCTTGACCCTGCGCGTCCTTTAGCTGACAATATGCGTTCGCTATGGACTGACTACGGTATATCATCGCTTATGGTGGAAGGAGGAGCCAAATTGCTAAATTCATTCATAGACGCAGGGCTATACGATCGTATCCGTGTTGAAACTTCCGACATAGTGATCGGAGAAGGAGTCAAAGCACCTCATCTACCCGAAGAGAATGTCACTGGATAACAAAAACTAATCCTAAACAGCAGTAATAAGGAAGGCAAATACTTGTTAAAAAGCTATAAAAAACGTGTCAAGTTCAAAAAGCACGTTTTTTATAGCTTCTTTTTTTCCGAGAAATGCTAATTTTGCAAGTTGTAACCGAAATCGGTGTCGTTTCACACCCTCAGATAGTAGTGTTCTGACACACGATTTCACATAAACCAAAAGCAGCTAACACAGCACGTGAACAAAGATTTAATCGTACGCCACATACTGCCTCTTACACTCACAGCGACAATGCTGGGAGGTGCAGCATCATGCAATAAAGATAGCGGGAGCTCCATCACGGAGTATGAGACAGCCGTCAGCGTGGCAGTGACCAAATTTACACTAACAGCCGACACGAAGGTGATGGACAACCTCGATCAGGTGTTTTTCTCTATTGACCTCACACACGGAGTCATCTTCAATGCCGACTCACTGCCCGTAGGTACCAAAGTCACAAAACTCATACCCGTAATTACCTATCCCTCCGATGTGTCGGCTGCCGAACTCCGGATTGATGACGGTACGGAAGTCACGACTATAGACTATAAGAGTAATCCGACAGATTCGATTGACTTCACTCGGCCGGTGCAACTCACTCTCACCGGTGGTGACGGTGTGACTAAGAGCGTATACACCATAAAGATAAACGTCCATACCAATGACCCTGATTCTGTGATATGGGATCGTATCGCCGGTACTTCTCTACCGTCGCGTCTTGAAAACCCGATAGCCCAGAAGACTGTAAAATGGCACGATTCGGTGCTCACTATGATAGAGGAAAGTGACGGTACATATACCGCTGCAACTACCGAAGACCTCACGACAGCCAACTGGACACGCACAGAGGTGTCAACAGACGCGAAAATACGTGTATCTACCTTAGCAGTTACCCCTTCGGCTCTTTATATCCTGTCTGAAAACGGCGAACTGTTCAGTTCGTCCGACGGCTCAGAGTGGACTTCTACCGGAGAGACATGGCTCAATACAATCGGCGCTTACGGCGATGTGCTTTTAGGAATCGGTGGTAACGCTGTCAGTGGCCTGCGACATGTGAATTATCCTGCCGGTAGTCTACCTGAAACGGTACTTGAGAATGATTTCCCTATAGACGGTTATTCAGCTTTCGCAGCCGTGACCTCAGATTGGTCAGATAAACCCGTAGGAGTTATGACCGGCGGACGTCTGGCCGACGGTACTCTGACAGCTGCCACATGGGGTTTTGACGGTGATACATGGACACGTCTTGACATAAGTTCACCTCCCGCTATCGAAGGAGCGACGGTAGTACCCTATTACATATACCGTCAGACTTCGACAACATGGATACAGACAGAGTTTGATGTCTGGCTTCTTTTCGGCGGACGTCTCAGCGACGGAAGTCTGAACAGTTCGGTATACGTCAGCTATACCAATGGCGTCAACTGGAGCAAGGCACCGGACCTGATGCAGCTGCCCGACTTCATGCAACCCGGCTATGATGCTGACGGCATAGTGATGAACTCGCCGCGCGATGCCAATCTTGCAGACGCATGGATTACACGCGCTAACCCATCGCTACACGGCCCCATGCGTATAGCCTATGATATAGACGGTTATCAGATAAACTGGGAGTGTCCTTATATCTACCTTTTCGGAGGCTATGATACCACCGGCTATATAAACGACGTCATCTGGCGTGGTGTGCTGGCACGTCTCACCTATACTCCGTTGCTATGATGAAGGGCGTTCTGAAAAGCCCGTGGCATACACTACAGCTATGGCTGAAAACAGCGGTTGTACTGACATGGTTTCTTCTTAACGGCACCACAGCACAGGCACAGGAGGATTTCCGGTTCGATGTTGGCGGCGGTATAGGCATGACCGGTTATCTCGGCGATGCAAACGATGGTAATCTCTATTCACACCCAGGTTGGGACGTAGAAGCAATGTTGCGTTACATAGCCAATCCGCGTATAGCCTTCAAGACAAATCTCTTTGTCGGCGGACTGAGTGGAGATTCATCGTCAATAGAAAACGTACTTCCCCCCGAAGCACAGCCGCTGAAGTTTTCAACCACATTTTTCGAACTGTCCGAACTGTTCGAGTTCAACTTCTTTAATTACGGTATGGGCGAAAGTTACCGTAAACTAAAACGCTGGACACCTTATATATGCGGTGGATTAGGTGTGACAGCATGGAACGCTTCGGGATTCGGAGCTGCATTTACAATACCCTTCGGAGTGGGAGTAAAATACAAGCTCTCGCGCCGCTGGAATCTGGGACTTGAGTTTCTGATGAAGAAAACCTTCACCGACCGACTCGACGGGCCGGCTCTCAAGGACCCGTACGCCTTCAAGAGCTCAATGATGAAGAATACCGATTGGTATTCCACACTGACGCTCACAATAAGCTACGAGTTCAGCAAGCGCTGTGCCGTATGCAACTATAAAGACTGACACAACCACGTATAAGCGATATGGAGGAACACAATCTCGACCAACTGCTTGCACAGATCGACATGACACGCCTGCCGCGCCATGTGGCAATGATAATGGACGGTAACGGACGCTGGGCCAAGAACCGCTCACAGCAACGTTCTGACGGTCACTATGCCGGCATCACCAGCGTGCACAATGTCACGGAGTTCTCTTCTGACCTCGGCATAAAGTACCTTACACTCTACGCCTTCTCAACCGAGAACTGGAACCGCCCCACCGAGGAGGTGGAGACACTGATGTACCTCATAGGCTGGGCCATCGAACGCGAGCTGCCGGAACTGCTGCGTAATAATGTCCGTATTCACCTCATAGGCGATATGGAACGCATACCCGAGGGACCGCGCAAGCGGCTTTTCGACTGCCGCGACGCTACGGCTCACTGCACCGGCCTGCAGCTGCTCATGTGTCTCAGCTATTCGTCACGCTGGGAGATAGCCGACGCGGCCCGCAAACTGGCCCGTGCGGCCGCTGACGGCTCACTTGACCCCGACAGTATTGATGAGTCGGTATTTGCCGGATATCTGGCTACAGCGGGAGTACCTGACCCGGATTTGCTGATACGTACAGGAGGCGAACAGCGCATATCCAACTATCTGCTCTGGCAGATAGCCTACAGCGAGCTTTACTTCACTCCAACGCTATGGCCCGATTTCGGCAAGGAAGCATACGCACGTGCCATAATCGACTACCAGCAGCGCGAACGCCGCTTCGGTAAGACCAGCGAACAAGTACAGCAGAATCCAGGCTCACTGTGACACTGCCTCCGCAGTCTATAGAGAGCCTATACATAATCTTTCCCAAAGCCATACAAAATATCACCGTAGCGCCGCCACGGGCCGCGCACGGAGTCTAACCACGACATGAACCGTATATATAAAACATATCTGCCTCTGGGCATAGCCGCCGCTTCGCTGCTGCCACTGTCACTGAAAGCACAGGACACCGGTGAGGTCATGACGACACTGCCGGCCGACACCATATACAACCCCGACATAATATATTCGCCCATGCCCCGCACCTACGAGATAGCGGGCATTAAAGTAACAGGCGTACCTAATGTCGAGGATTATGTCATCACAGGCTACTCGGGCCTGGCTGTCGGCGACCGTATAGAGCTGCCCGGTGATGCCATCACTAATGCCGTAAAACGTTTTTATCGTCAGGGTCTGTATTCTAAGGTACAGATCAAGGTCGAGAAAACAGTCGGTGACAAAGCATGGCTCGAAATCTCTCTGCGCCAGCAGCCTCGCATGTCGGAAATACGTTATCAGGGCACTAAGGGTGGTGAGAAGAAAGATATTGACGAACGCCTGGCTATGGTACCGGGACAGCAGATTACGCCCAATATCGTGGCGCGTATGAAGCAGGTGATTCAGAAATATTATGCCGACAAGGGTTTTAAGAACGCTTCGGTGACAATCACACAGCAGCCTGACCTGTCAAATGACAATCAGGTTATTCTCGATGTAGCGGTAGACCGTCACAACAAAGTGAAGGTACACAAAATCTACATTGACGGCAATGAGGTTCTCTCCGACAACAAGATTAAGTCGGCAATGAAGAAAACCAACGAGAAAGGTAATCTTCTCAATCTGTTTAAACAGAAGAAGTTTGTAGACTCCGACTATGCCGATGACAAGAAGCGTATCATTGAGAAATACAATGAGCTTGGTTATCGTGACGCTATAATAACGCATGACTCCATTGCGCGCTATGACGATAATACCATCGATGTCTTTCTCTCTGTCGAAGAGGGTAACAAATATTATCTTAATGATATAACGTGGGTAGGCAATACGGTATATCCGACTGATAACCTCCAGAACCTTTTAGGCATATACCCCGGCGATGTCTATAATCAGAAGCTGCTCAACAAGCGTTTGGAACTTGATGACGATGCCGTGCATAACGTTTACCTGGATCAGGGCTATCTATTCTCGTCAATAGTACCTATCGAACAGAATGTAAAGGGTGACAGCATCTCGCTGCAACTTCGTGTCTATGAAGGACAGCCGGCTAAAATCAACCGTGTTATCATCAACGGTAATGACCAGCTTTATGAGAAGGTCATACGCCGTAGCCTGAATATGCGCCCCGGAGACCTGTTCTCAAAACAAGACCTCATACGTTCGTACCGTGAGATAGCCTCTTCAGAACACTTCAACCCCGAGACCATAGATATACACCCCGAACCCAACGAAGGTGACGGCACTGTCGACATTGTGCTTAATCTTGAGTCGAAAGCTAATGACAAAGTACAGCTGTCGTTCGGTTGGGGTCAGACAGGTGTAACGGGACAGCTCGCGCTATCGTTCTCAAACTTCTCGATGCGCAATCTGTTCAACCCATCGGCATATAAGGGTATCATACCGCGCGGTGAAGGACAGACCTTCTCTATCTCGGCACAGACCAACGCAAAGTATTATCAGAGCTATAATATCTCGTTCTATGACCCGTGGTTCGGCGGGAAGCGTCCTAACGCCTTCTCCGTATCATTAGATTACAGCCGTGCTACCGGTGTCAACTACGACTACTACAACAACAACTATTATAGCTCTATAGCAAACGCACTTTACTATCAGGGTTCATACGGCTCGAATTACAGCAATTACTACTATCAGAATGCCTACGACCCCAATAAAGTGCTTCAGATGGCCGGTGTGTCAATCGGCTTCGGCACACGTCTGACATGGCCCGACGACTACTTCCAGTTTCAGGCTACTCTGGCTTACCGCTGGTATTATCTGAAGAACTGGGACTACATGTATTACATGAATACCGGTACTTCAAATTCGCTTACTCTGGGTCTGACACTGTCACGCTCAAGCATAGACAACCCGCTCTACACACGCCGGGGTTCGACATTCTCGATTGATGCTACCTTTACCCCGCCGGCTTCTCTATTCAGCCGTCACAAAGATTGGGCACAGCTTTCATACGAAGCTGTTACTCTGCGCGATGCGCAGGCACGTAAAGAGCTTTACCGTTGGATAGAGTACTGGAAACTACGTTGGAAGAGCCGCACCTATACCCCCCTGACCGACCCGGAAGGAAACTGGACACTGGTGCTTATGACACGTGCCGATTTTGCTCTGTTAGGTTCTTACAACAAGAATGTGAAATCGCCCTTTGAGACATTCTATTTCGGAGGTGACGGTATGACGGGTTCTTACACCTACGCTACTGAAACTGTCGCCATGCGCGGTTACGAAAACGGTCAGTTCACTCCTTTCGGCTACGAAGGCTATGCCTACGGTCGTTTCGGTGTCGAACTTCACTTCCCCTTCCTGCTTCAACCGGCCACTACAATCTATGCTCTTGCCTTCGCTGAAGCCGGTAACTGCTGGACCGAGGTACGTGACTTCGCACCCTTCAACCTCAAGCGTAGCGCCGGTGTCGGTGTTCGCGTATTCCTATCGATGCTCGGTATGCTCGGTATCGACTGGGGTTACGGATTTGACGAAGTATGGGGACGCCGCGGCGGCAGCCAGCTTCACTTCATCTTAGGACAGGAATTCTAAAATATCGTCTTTTAAGGACATATATTGTAATAACACACTGTTATGCTTCGAACCTGAAGTATAACAGTGTGTTATTACAATATATGTCCAAATGGACAATAACTCAGAAAAATTCCATTATGTCATTCAAGACTACCACTCTTGCGGTTTTAATGGCCATAGGTTGCGCCGACGCCGCTAACGCACAGTATTATCAGATAGCCAATTCAATACCGTCACTTATCCAACCGGCTCTCTCAGGCGGACTGAATTATAAGGGTTTCATTGAAACCGAGTATCTGCACGGTCTGGGAGAGTATAACTGTGATTTTGTAGGTCTGTCTACTGTACAGGGCTTCCGTTACTCCAGCTGGTTCTTTATGGGCGCGGGTCTGGGGGCACAGTATGTGCATACCACTCCTGCCGACAACTGGAGTCAGAATTGGCCGGTCGGATATGCCGCTCACAGCACTTCGACCAACGGTGTGATGATACCGGTCTTTACCGATTTCCGGTTCAACATAGGCGGAGCCACAGGAGCCGCTTTCTTCGCTGACATACGTGTGGGTGCATCTTTCCTTATAGGTAACAATTACCTTCGTATCAATAACGGCTATATCAACGGCAACGAATATTTCTATCTGCGCCCTTCAATCGGAGTGCGCCTGCCGGTAAGTTCCAAGCACCCGAAACAGGCTTTAGACATAGGTGTGTCCTATCAGCTGCTGACAAACAACTATTGGGATTCATGGAACCGGAATGTGGCGATAAGTGCATTAGGCGCCAACATAAGTTTCGAATGGTAGACTGTTCTGAACCTCAACTATTGCTTTCAGCTTAAACCCTTGACCTCCGCGGGAGTCTATGCAGATAGCGGGACTGTTCAGTGAGATGCAGCGGCATCACTGCAGACCGCTATAAGCAAACAAACCAAAATAACCTCACAGATGAAGAAACTTATAATAGGTCTTATCATTACTCTCAGTGCCATCGGTGCTGCATCGGCACAGAAATTCGCTCTTGTGGACATGGATTATATCCTGCGCAATGTACCTTCGTATGAAATGGCTAACGAACAGCTCAATCAGGTATCGCTACGTTGGGAGAAAGAAGTTAACGAACTGGCTAAGGAAGCCGAAACCATGTATAAGAATTATCAGGCTGAAATGGTATTCCTGACTGATGACCAGAAGAAAAAACGCGAAGAAGAAATCGTAGCCAAAGAGAAGGAAGTCACCGACGCACGATATAAGTATTTTGGTCCCGAAGGTGAACTCTACAAGAAGCGTCAGTCACTGATGAAACCTATACAGGAAGACGTCTATAACGCTGTCAAAGCAATAGCCGAAGAGAAAGGTTACCAGACAATTTTCGACCGTGCATCGTCACAAAGCATAGTTTTTGCCTCACCACGTATAGATGTAAGCAACGAAGTATTGGCAAAATTGGGTTATTCCAAATAATTTGAGTAATTTTGCACCCTGACAGCCAAGCCGCAATACTCTCCGGTACTGCGTCGGGCTACTGAAGCGTGTAACAACAAATCAAACACCCCATAACTGTAATGTTCAAGAAAATACTTCTTATGGCCGCCGTGGTTCTGCCCATGCTGGCCTCCGCCCAGACCTTCAAGCTTGGTCTGGCAGATGTTGACGCCATTCTGGCAGCCATGCCCGAAACTACTGAGGCAAATAACAAGCTGCAGGAAGTGTCAGGCAAGTATGACGAGGAAAACCGCAAGCTCCTTGAGGAAATGAAGCGTATGTACGATGAGCTGGCTAACCTTGACGAAAACACTCCCGCCGGCATTCGCGAGCGTAAGACACGTGACTTCAATGAGTATCAGCAGAAAATTGATCAGTTTCAGCAGTCAGCAACACAGGATCTGCAGAAACTGCAGAATGACCTTATCCAGCCCATCATGCAGAAGATACGTACAGCTATCGAAGCCGTAGGTATGGAAGGCAACTACTCACTGGTGCAGACTTACACACCCCAGCTGGTGCTCTACATGGCAGCCCCCACTGTAGACATAACCAATGAGGTAAAGGCTAAACTGGGCATAAAGTAATAGCCCTGTACGCCATCTGATTTATTATGATACAATACAAAGCGGAGTGGCGCCGGGGCGGCGCTCTCCGCTTTGCTTGATATTGCAATTTCACCATTTATCCATACTACGGCTCCTTTCCGAAGCTGCCGTACCAATAACGCCAAATGACAGAGGCACCAATAGGAATATTCGATTCGGGCTACGGTGGCCTGACAATACTGCGTGACATAGAACGCAGGCTTCCAAAGTATGATTATATCTATCTGGGAGATAATGCACGCGCTCCATACGGCACACGCTCGTTTGACGTAGTATATGATTTCACGCTGGCATGTGTGCGCAAGCTCTTCAGCTACGGCTGTAATCTCGTAGTTCTGGCCTGCAACACTGCTTCAGCCAAAGCCCTGCGTACTATACAGCAGAATGATCTGCCGCATATAGACCCGGACAGACGTGTATTAGGAGTCATCAGGCCCACAGTCGAAAGCATTGGTGCATACTCACACAACGGCCATATCGGTATTCTCGCCACACAGGGCACAGTGCAGAGCCACTCCTACAGTCTTGAAATAGCCAAGCTGTTTCCGGAAATGCATGTTACCGAACATCCGGCTCCGATGTGGGTGCCTCTTGTCGAAAACGGTGAGTCCGATGGTCCCGGAGCTGATTACTTCGTAAGGAAATACGTCAGCAACCTGCTTAAAACAGACCCGTTGATAGATTTAATCGTACTGGCCTGCACGCATTATCCGTTGCTCTATGACAAGATACGCCGATATACTCCTCCGCATGTTCGTATCATGACTCAGGGTGAGACCGTGGCTGACGCTCTGGCACTCTATCTTGACCGTCATCCGGATATAGAATGCTATTGCTCCAAAGGGAGCGAGACACGCTTTCTCACTTCCGAAAATCCACGTAAGTTTGAAAGCCTCGCTTCCATATTTATGGGACGTTCCGTTACAGCACAACGTACAGATATTTGCGTGTGCGGAGGCTGACAAGTAACAACCCTCCAGAATTTTGCAACCAACCGAAACAGAGTTTTTTCACAATAGATATGACAAAACGCTACCTTTCAGTTTACGCTTTCTTCCTGCCGGCAGTCGCACTTCTGACTGCCTGCGGAGATGACAAATCAGACGAACCTACGCCTGATGAACCTCAGTCAGTAACAATCTCCTTAGGCACTCTGACTTTTGACTCGGACAACATCTGGTCAGACAATAATACAGATGTAAAGGTGAAAGTAGGAGATTTCGTATTTTCACACTCTATCTCCGAATGGGATACTGTAGAAGGTTTTACCCCTGCATGTCAGAGCGGCGAAGGCACAGCCACCTACACTGATTCATACCGTGTCATAACAGGAGAAGGCCCCACAGGACCGGGTACACCCTATCTGGTAGGATTCTGGTCAAGCCGTGAAGGTGATTCTTTTGCCGAACGTTCATGCTCGGTAGCCCGTACAGACGGCGAACCTTTCACTCCCGAACATTTTCTGGTCACCAACACCAGCTATGCCTACTATACGATGGAGAAAGGCAACGACTTCACACATCCCTTCTCAGACGGCGACTGGTTCAAACTCACAGCTCACGGTATCCATGCAGACGGTAGTGAAAGCACAGCCGACTTCTTCCTTGCTTACTGTACTTCACAGAAAGTTGCCGATGGTATAGTCAACCGCTGGGCCTATTTTGACCTCACTCCGCTTGGTAAAGTAACCGGAATATATTTTACCCTCAGTTCGTCAGACACAGGTGAATGGGGTATGAACACACCGGCCTATTTTGCTTTAGGCGATTTTACAATTATCGAATAATGAACAACGACCTCACCCTCGACCAGATACGTGAACGTATCCGTCATACAGCCACTTCCGAAGAAGCGATAGAACTTCTTAACACTTATATAGCCGCACACCCCGAAGACGACGAAGCTCTGACTATGCGGGGTATGCGATATTTCAGCATGGGTCGCCGTGCGGACGCCCTTAAAGACTATATGGCAGCTGTCCGTCTTAATCCGTCGAGCAAGGCGGCAATGGCCATACGTGCGTCATACGATATACTGAATTATTATAATAAAGACCTCTACAATCCCTAACGCCTCAGATACAGGGATAAATCCCCGTCAATATATCCCCGTCGGCAAGTTCTGACGGGAATATATGATATTAAACATAAAAAAATTATCTCTCCGATAATGTCAGATACAAAAAAAACAGTTAACTTTGCAGTGTATAACCATCACCCTCACGGGTCTCGGTAAAACTGATGCAGAAATGGTGGAATGGTAGACACGAAGGACTTAAAATCCTTTGGCCTTTACCGGCTGTGTGGGTTCGAGTCCCACTTTCTGTACCATGTATGCCGTGACATTTGTAAATGTCACGGCATACAGTTAAATAACACTCTCTCAGAGAGAGTGCGGGCATAATGGCCGGCGGTCTCACCACTGCGGGCCATTGTTATTGTACGCCTCTCAGACACTTTCTTATACCCCGTATGATATAATCACCGGAACTTTAATAATATCAACCTGACATCATGAGCGCGTGGATTACAATCGTCCTACTGATAATATCCAATATTTTCATGACATTGGCATGGTACGGCCATCTTAAACTACAGGAGATGAAAGTAATCACCTCCAACACCCCATTATATATCGTCATATTCATATCGTGGGGCATTGCTCTGCTTGAATACCTATTTATGATACCCGCCAACCGTATGGGCTATCACGGCAACGGAGGCCACTTCTCACTCATGCAGCTAAAAGTCATACAGGAGGCTATAACACTGACGATATTCACTGTGTTTACTATCTTCTTTTTCAAGAACGAAACTCTGCACTGGAACCATTTTGCAGCTTTCGTCTGTCTTATATTAGCTGTTTACTTCGTGTTCATGGACTGAACGGAACCACCGGTCAGACAAGTAGCATGACACCTGCTTTGTTGTTTTCTAAAAAAATAGTAATTTTGCATTCCCACCAAGAATATAATTAAGGAGTAATACTTTACGTATTTATTCCCGCCTCTTGGTCCACCTGAGTGATAAGAGAAATCTCTTACTTCTACAATCATCTTAAAACTCTGACGTTCTTTGAATGAATAGAAGTTCAATTCACCCACTCTAAGTAATCACCAAATTCATATATGGCTACCATCTCTGTATTAATGTCGGTTTACAAATTTGAAAAAGCGACAAATCTTAACCAATCTCTTCGCAGCGTTTGGTCAGACCAGAGTCTTAAACCTGTAGAGATTATTCTGATTGAAGATGGTCCTCTGACTAAGGACCTATATGGTGTCATTGATGAATGGAAAAAAGTTCTTGGTGAAAGACTGGTTCTGCTGATGAATGAGGCGAACCTCGGACTTACCAAATCTCTTAACAAGGGGATAGAAATAGCCAAAGGTGATTATATTGCCCGTATGGACAGTGACGATATATCAAACCCGGAAAGATTTTATCGTCAGGCTACTTTTTTGGATCAACATAGCGACATAGATGTGGTGGGAGGAAGTATTCAGGAATTTAATCATAACAACGATAATATTTTTATACGTAAATTCCCCCTTGAGGCACAGGAGGTACGCAGATATATATGTAAAGCCTGTCCTGTAGCCCATCCGACAGTCATGATACGGCGCCGTGTATTCGATGCCGGCAACCGGTATAATGAGAAGTTCAGAACCAGTCAGGATATTGCTTTATGGTATGAGCTGGTAAGCAAGGGATATAAAATAGCCAACATAGATTATATAACGTTGAAGTTTCGTCGTGAAGATGATGTGTTCAAGCGTCGCAGCACTGAAAAAGCTAAAGACGAACTATTTATTTATCTCAACGGAATCAGGAAATTACACGGATTGTTTTCATGGAGATATATTTATCCTCTTATGAGGTATTTCTTCCGTATCATGCCGACTTCCCTTGTTAAGACAATTTATGGAAGTTCCTTACGTAAAAAAGTTTTGAACAAATGAGAGTACTGGTCACCGGCGCTGCCGGTTTTATAGGTGCGGCAGTATGCCGGAGATTGCTTAAGCAGGGTGTGACGGTTGTGGGACTTGATAATATCAACGATTACTATGACCCGGAGCTGAAATATGCCCGCATAAATCTGCTCGGTATCCGCAAAGAAGATGTAACATGGTATAAGTTTGCAGACTCTGTAAGTCATCATAATTTCAGCTTCATACGTATGAATCTTGAGGACACGCAGGCTATGCAGATGCTTTTTGCCAACGGCGACTTCGATGTGGTGGTGCATCTCGGCGCACAGGCCGGTGTCAGATATTCCATTACCAATCCTCATGCCTATATCGAGAGTAATGTCGATGGCTTTATAAATGTACTTGAAGGTTGCCGTAACAACGGAGTGAGACATCTTGTGTATGCATCATCTTCAAGTGTCTACGGACTGAACGGTCAGGTGCCGTTTTCGGAACATCACGGCATAGCCCATCCGGTGAGTCTTTATGCAGCTACAAAAAAGAGCAACGAGCTGATGGCTCATGCCTACTCGCAACTTTTCAACCTGCCGACTACGGGACTGCGTTTTTTCACCGTCTACGGCCCGTGGGGACGTCCGGATATGTCACCGTTTCTGTTTATAGATGCCATTCTGCACGACCGTCCGATAAAAGTATTCAATAACGGCGATATGCTGCGTGACTTCACCTATATAGATGATATAGTCGAAGGTATAATTCGTATAATTTACATAATACCTGAAGGAGATCCGGACTGGAATGAGAATACTCCCGACCCGGCAACCTCACCTGCTCCGTACAGAGTGTACAATATCGGCAATCAGCACCCGACACGTCTGATGGATTACATTTCCTGTATAGAAAAGTCAATAGGACGTGAGGCACGTAAGGAGTTCCTGCCGATGCAAGCCGGTGATGTCTACCAGACTTACGCCGATTCATCTGCCCTGGCAGCTGCAACAGGCTTCACACCCCATACCGAATTGCAGAGCGGTATCGATCGTACCGTATCATGGTTCAGAGAATATTACAAAATCAACAACTGTCAGCCGACTGCCTGCCATCGGCAACCATAATTTCAATAACCGGAAACAGATAATGAAAAAATATAACATAGCAGTGGCCGGAACAGGTTATGTAGGCCTCAGTATCGCAGTGCTTCTGGCACAGCATAACCATGTGACGGCTGTTGAGATTATTCCTGAAAAAGTCGAGAAGATAAATAACCATATCTCACCGATACAGGACGAATATATCGAAAAATATCTGTCAGAGAAAGAACTCGACCTAACCGCCACATTAGATGCGACCTCGGCTTATCGCGAGGCTGATTTTGTAGTAATTGCAGTACCGACAAACTACGATCCCCAGAACAATTACTTCGACACACATCATATAGAAGAAGTGATAGATCTCGTATTGTCGGTCAATCCCGGAACGGTAATGATAATCAAGTCAACCATTCCGGTAGGTTACTGTCGCTCTCTCTATGCCAAATATGCAGCACAAGGTGTCAAAGAATTTAATCTTCTTTTCTTTCCCGAATTTCTGCGTGAATCAAAAGCACTGTACGACAATCTCTATCCGAGCCGTATAATCGCAGGTATTCCCAAGATTATAGACGACCTGAGATTTGCAGATGAAAATGAAGCTATCAAGGCTGTTACCGACACTGTATATCTTGAAAAGGCCGCTCATACGTTTGCGGCTCTGTTACGTCAGGGTGCCGAAAAACGTGACATCGAAACTCTTTATATGGGAATAAAAGAGGCCGAAGCTGTAAAACTGTTTGCCAACACATATCTGGCTCTACGTATAAGCTACTTCAACGAACTTGACACCTACGCCGAAGTCAAGGGACTCGATACAGAGGCCATCATCAAAGGCGTAGGGCTTGACTCTCGTATAGGCACGCATTACAATAATCCGTCATTCGGTTACGGAGGCTACTGTCTGCCCAAAGACACAAAGCAACTTCTTGCCAACTATGCCCATGTGCCGCAGAATATGATGACGGCAATCGTAGAAAGTAACCGTACACGCAAGGATTTCATCGCTGACCAAGTACTGAAACTGGCCGGATATTATTCAAGTAACAGCCAATACAGCTCTACCAGTGAACATATCTGTACCGTAGGTGTGTACCGCCTGACAATGAAATCCAATTCTGATAATTTCCGTCACTCTTCCATACAGGGTGTGATGAAGCGTATCAAGGCTAAAGGGGCACAAGTGATAATATACGAGCCCACACTTGAGGACGGCAGCACTTTCTTCGGCTCGAAAGTAGTGAATAATCTTGAGAAGTTCAAAGGGCTGTCACATACTATAGTAGCCAATCGCTACGACTCGTGTCTTGACGACGTGGCAGACAAAGTCTATACACGTGACATATTCGGACGTGACTGAATCTGCACTGAAAAAGACTTGAAATATGGATAACAAGATTGGAGCCGTCATGGTGCTTTATCGGCCTGACATAGAGCAGACGCTTAAAGCGGCTGAATCAATCGCAGCTCAGGTTGACGAACTCTGTATAGTTGATAATACCCCCGGGGTAGCACAGGGTGATGTGTTTGCCGGAATACCCTCAGTAACCTATATTCATCTCGGAGACAATCGTGGTCTCGCCGCTGCACAGAATGTCGGTATCAACTATCTGCAATCCCGTAAAACAGACTATATCCTTTTTTCAGATCAGGATTCGCAGCCGCCATCAGATATGGTGAGCCGTCTGCTAAAAGCCTACCGTGATCTTGAGGACGCCGGGGTCAAAGTAGCAACTGTCGGTCCCATGCCCCGGCAACGCACCACAGGGAAACCGACTTTTGACAAATGGAATCTCCGGTTTAAAAAGAGTATCGGCGGTAGAGAAGTAATGTGTATGGACTACATCATTTCTTCCGGCTCGCTTATGCGGACTTCCGTACTGGAAAGTGTAGGGCCTATGCTCGAATCTTTGTTCATAGACGGTATTGATTCGGAATGGTGCTGGCGTGCCGCTCACTTTCACGGCCTGCAGTCTTTCATCATTCCCGATATAACAATGACACACATGATGGGCGAAGATACAGGTGAACGACGCAGCATACGTATACCTACTCCCTTCAGAGTCTATTATCAGTTCCGAAATTATTTCAGACTCCTGTCTTACCCTCAGACTCCAACATGGTGGAAAGTAAAAAACGGAATCAAATACACCGTCAAAGCAGTTTACTATCCACTGTTTCTGAAACCACGCGGACAGTTTGTCAAAAGAATAGCTGCCGGCGTACGTGACGGATTGAAAACTTCGGGACAATAAGATTATGGAGAAAACAAATATAAATTCTCCTCGCTCAGTAAATCCATGCACCTCCTGTTCGATGTGTGCCGCCCTATGTCCGGTGCAATGTATCTCGATAGTATCCGATACTGATGGATTTTTACATCCTGTGACAGATGAAGATAAATGTATCGGCTGTGGTCTGTGTGTCAAGGTATGTTATAAATTTGATCATGAGGTACAGCCGCAACCACAGCCGGCCGGTCAGTTGTATGCCGCCGTTGCTGACGAAGCTACAGTCAATGTCTGTACTTCTGGTGGTGTAGGTGATGTACTGGCACGGTATCTGACCTCACAAGGTATCAAATGTGCAGGAGTGGTTTATGATGATAAAGAGCGCTGTGCACGTCATATCGTAACGGATAATCCGGCTGATACACGACATTTCAGAGGATCAAAATATATACAGAGTTACACTGTCGATGCTTTCAGACAACTGGTGGCGGAAGTGTCATCAACACGATATGCGGTATTCGGACTTCCATGTCATATATACGCCTTGCACCGCTGGCTGACATTGCGCGGTCTGCGTGATAACTGTCTGCTTATAGACCTATACTGTCACGGGTGCCCGACCCGGAATGCTTTTACCAAATGTGCAGCATCTCTTGAGGCACGTATGCCGGAAGGAGCGGTACCTCTCAGCCTACGTTTCCGTGACCCCGGCTTACCGTGGGGGAAAACTTACGAACTTGCTCTTACATACCGTGACAGTTCCGGAGCTGGAGGACGCATTGCTGACAAAGATTTTTACCGCTTGTTTTTCTCTGACCTTCTTCTTAATGAATCCTGCTACGACTGCCGCTTACGAAGTACCTTAGTTTACACTGACATACGTATCGGAGACTTCTGGGGACCGCTCTATGCCGGTAATACCCGAGGCGTATCGGCAGTAAGTGTAGTTACACCACAGGGTAAAGCCATGATGGCAGAGGTGAGCGATCGACTTACGCTTACCCGACATGACTACAGTCAGCTATTACCCTATCAGAGCTATAGCAAAATCTACAAATACCCCGGGAAAGTACGCTCACGTATGCTGAAACAGTTAGCCGACCCGGAAATACCCGTTGCTGTCACCATCAGCACACTACATCGGAACAAGCCCCTTAAATCACGTCTGCGTTATGCCTTACGGCAATTTTTAAAAAGATTCAGTTCCCGATAGAACGCATGGTTGAGTGATTTAAAACAGTCATTAGCAATGATGACTGTTCAGACTCAGTACCGGTTTGAACGGAAAGTAAAATGACTGAAACTATAAGCCAACAACAGGTAGAAAATTATAGTGTACTGAGTAAAACGTCCGCCGTGCATATAATAGAAAAAGCCCAACAGCATAAACTCATAGTAAAAAAGATAAGCAACAGCACGTGTCAGGGTTATACGGCTCAGTGGTCCGCGTTTCCAGAACGAAAGGAAGAAGAATATAAAAGCGCCAACTGCTAACGCTACAGTATTGAAGAAACCTACACGACGTACAAAACTACCTACAAAAGTAGGGAACGTATTAAGGAAGAAGTCAGCACGTACACGCTTATTGAGGAAGTACATGTCGGCATCTTCACGTGTTATTGAGGGAAACAAAGAAGCTACCGTGTCATAACCGGCATCAAAGAAGCGTTCATAACCGTAACTATAAAGGAAGAACTGCTCACCTCCATATCGCAGCAAAGAGAAGAAAGCTCCGTATTGCGACTTTTGGAAACGGTCAAGCGTAATGGCCGTAAAGCCGACAAGTACCGCTACCAGTACTGCACCGATAATGATAAATGTTTTCCGATGGGCACGGAAGTCTATATAGCGTTTCATCAACACAAATCCGGCCAACATAAAGAATATCCAGCGCACAAAGCCGTCTCGACCGGCTATGGCAAGATTGTTGACGGCTATGGCAAGTGTACTGGCCAGCAGAAGCCACGTGAGTATGTCACGGCGGTCAAGATAGAAATAGTAATAGTAAAAAAGAAAAGTAGCTATCCATGACAACTGTGGGCCAAGAGAAAGCACATAGCCGAAGGCACCGTATTTATCCATATAAATATTGGATATATCACCGGCAAGGAAAGCTTTTCGGGCTGCAAGGAAGTCACTGTAAAGGAAAATCTGGGCCACATCAAACGAGGACGCGACCATAGACAATACCGCCGGAATAGCCACACACCATGCAAAGGCATCAAGGCGCTGTGTCTCAATATCGAAATCATTAAGGTCAAAAGTATTGCCGTACTTGACAAGAGGATACATGAAGAGCCACAGCAGCAATATGTGAGAAGCTACCGAACCGAAAGTTATACGGTCCGGGAATTTGATATATTCCGGATAAAAACCGGCTATGCACAGGCAGCATATCGAACCCAGACAGTAGAGCAATATTATAAACACGCTCAGGTTGAAGCCGCATTTGCGGTAGTTCTCCAGTGCCCAGCAGCCGAAGAATACAGTGTATAATGCAATCAGAGTCATTTTTTGTCAGGTTGTGCGCCAGCAGGAGGCAAAGTCCGATGCCGCGCTATATAGATCAGTGTTCGGAGATCGCTTGAGCCTGTGACACGTGCCAGAGCCAGATACCATAACACACCTGTGGCGATACCGACTATCAGAGCCACCACATCGTTAGCTATCAGATGTATGACACAGCTTATTACGACCCACATACTGATAGTATAGAGCAGTGAAGGAAGTATGTCTTTAAGCTGCTGCCGCAGACCCATTCCTACCAGACGTCCCGTAGCACCGGTATTTATACACAAGGCCACCAGCGATGTGGCTATACCGCCGCAACACATGGCTATTATTCCAAACGGTACAGTTACGCAAAGTATTGCGACACCCGCTATTTTCTTATAGATTTCAAGTTTCAGAAAGACACCGCTCCGTCCTGTGACCTGAAGCAGATTAAGATTGAGAGCATGTATGGGGTACCACATCATTTGGGCACACAGCAGCGACAACAGAACAGCAGCAAATGTCCATTGTTCACCCAATGATACATGTATCAGCGGTCGTGCCACACCGGCCAGACCGCCCATAAGCGGGAATATGCAGAAAGCGGCAATACGTATGCAGCGACTATAAGCACTTATAAGGCGTTCACGATCGTTCTGTATGGTACAGAGTACAGGATAGGTGACACGCTGAAAAATACCGGTGAAGTTAGAGGAAGGAAGGTCAGCGAAACGCTGGGCATTGGAATAATAACCCAGTGTACCGGCAGAGAAAAAGCGACCTATCACAAGCGGCCAACCCTGTTTATAAAGAGTATCTATCAATCCGGCCACCGCTAAACGTGAACCGAAACTGAACAGTTCGCGGAACGACTTCCACGAGAATTGTGCGGAAGGACGCCAGCGTGCCACCAACCAAAGAAACAATGTGTTGAGCATCGAACTCGTAAGCTGCTGATACACCAGTGACCACACTCCATAACCTAAACGAGCAAGAGTAATACCTATTATGCCGGAAATAACAGCAGCGCTCAGTGAGGCCTTGGCCTGAGAACGAAAATCAACACGCACGGTCAGTAAGGCACGTTGTACTACAGCTAAGGAATTGAATACCATTACCAGACCGAGTACCTTGACCAGACTGTCAAGCTGAGGCTGACGATAAAAACGCGCTATCAACGGTGCAGCAGCGTACATAATCAGATAAAGTACTACTCCGACTGCGATATTAAAATAAAATACTGTGGAAGTATCTGTTGAGTTACGGTCTTGCTTACGGATAAGAGCTTGTGAGAAACCACAATCTATCAATGACTGCGAGACAGCGATAAAGACTGCAAGCATACCCACCAGACCGAATTCTCCGGGTGTAAGAAGATTTGCCATCACTATTGTGACGGCAAAAGCCACACACTGCACCGAAAATCGGTCTACGGCACTCCATACAGTGCCTTTAAGAGTTTTATGGCCTAAGCGACCCATCAGAATTTATGAAGTTCTATTGTGACACCATCTTGTGTATCACTTACGACAAGACGGTCATGTGTCAACCGGTCAATATTATAATATGAGGGATTGGAATAGACACCGCACAGCTTTAACGAATAGGGATAGTAACGTTCTGCCGGAATATCAAAACATAGCGTCCCCTTATCACTGTCATAAATCATATTGGCAGTAGCTTTGAGGTCATTGTCTCGTATAAATTGTGCCACATGCAGTGATATATTCCAGAATACAGTACCGTCAAGCGGTATTTCATCTCCATCATACGATATGGAGATGACGCGCCACTGACCGTCAAGATGTCCGTTGATTGGCATTTTCTGACAAGCAGCCGATGTCAGAACCAATGTCAGTAGCATCAGAAACAGACGTAATGTATCGGACAGACGTCTGCACCCGACAGAGTTATAAGATATGTTAGGTCTCATCGTTTGGTGCGTTTAAAGTTTAGCCACCCTGTCTTGGAGATATTGAGCATAATACCGAAATTACCACCCAGCAGACTGCCACCGTCAGCAGCAAACGCCACACCGGCTTCCCAGCCATAAAGTTTCCTACGCTGCGGGCGCCACGTCAATTCGGCAAGCATACTGAAGCAATCTTCTACTTTGTCAAACGGGCCTCCGTATTCAGTGGCGGCATAGTTGCCCCAGTTGCGGGTATAACTGGCCAACAGACGGTAGCCGAGCCATGGCAACGGACTGCCGGAAAGTCCGAAGTGATGTCCCTGAACACGTGTGGTACGGAAGTAACTCTGCCGGTCATTATTCCATATCGGTGATAAAACCAACGGATTGCCGATACCCATACCCCAATGCTGCCAGCCTGCATAGATGTAATGATTATAGTAATTGTCACGACCGCTGACTTGTTCCGGTATCTCATGGTTTTTATCCCAATATACCGAAGTAGTCTGGTCCTTCGTGTAAAGATATTCGTACACAATGCGATCTACAACCGGATTGGCCGGCAGATGTCCCTCGACTCCCCACAGGCCGTCTTTCCATGCATATTCTATATAAAGCTGCGAGTGATCTTCAAAATAATGCTCGTAATATGCACTAACACCCCAATCGGCATTTCGGGGAGTCCATGCAAGCCGGAAGTCCCAGCAGCCGGTCATATTTCCCTGCACATTGGTCTGTTCCTGAGTGGGAGTAGTAGCATCACCACCCATAGGCACAAGCGCTTTGAGCCATGCCTTAAGTCCGTGAGGCATGTGAATGATTTTGCCATCTTGATAAGATATACCGCCAAATTGGGTAGCCATCTCAATTCCACATTCAAGAGTCAGAGGGAATACATCGGGATTACCGTTACGCAACCACAGACCTTTGGAGTGATAGAGTACATCTTCAGTGCGTTTGGCATCAGCCGCATACCAACTTTTCTGCCAGTTGGAATCAGTAAACATTCCGAAAGACAGATAGCCCTTAGCCGAAAGCCAACCTTTCAGACCCCATATATCGGCATAATCAAAAATACCAAGACGAAACTGTGGTATAGGGCGGGAATTACCTGAATACAGGAGATTACCGCTGCTGAGTCCTTTCGCTCCGAAGATATCAGGAAGCTCCTTACTGCCTATATAAGCGTCAAGACAGCGGTAACGGGCTTCGACATAAAGCTGCTGAACGGTAAGTACCGACTGCATACGCCATCCTACGGCTACATCGGCTCCGGCGCCCCAACTCCAGCGTTTATCGTGTGTCATGGGTTTATCAAGACCCAAGCGTACATAACCGAAGTCACTGCGTACATTTGAAAGTCCCTGACGATTGCTGACAAGCCAGAAAGGTGTGTCACTTCCGGACGAACCGGTAAGAGTCAGCCCGGCATGATAGCGCAGACTGTCGAGCACAGCGGCGTGTACCCCGGACGCAAAAGCGCACAGGACGGTGAGCATCATGATGTATCGCAGGGGCAGAGTACGGTGTGACATAGCTGCAGGATAAGATGATGACAGGAATGGGTTAATTATATTTATGCTTAATCCCATAAATTAACGTTTATTTTACTGTTTTAGCATATAAGCCTTTATCTATCGTATATTTTTATATGTTTTTCTGCACATACTTCTGATATACAGGTATACTCCGGACAGGCCAAATGTCAAAAACAATAACTTGTAAGGATAATTATATAATTTCTGCACAGTAATTACGTTGCAAAAAGTAATTATATATAATTTCTGCAGATGATAACTACTGAAATCAACAAAGCCATGTGCGGACTGCGCGGAGCCATGGCTGTGACACTTGCGGCGGCTGTATTGTTGGTCGCGGTGTCTGTACCTCTCTATGCACGTAACAAACCTGTCACCGACGGTAAAGGCAAAATGGTCTACCTAAATGGTGACGTCTATAACGGTAACTGGCAGGGAGGACTACGTTACGGACACGGCAAACTCAAAACTGCCTCCGGAGATGTCTACGAAGGCGAATGGGTGGCAGACCAGCTTATAACAGGCAAAGTGCGCTATAAAGACAAGAAGCTCGGCACTTACGAGGGCTCTTTCCGTAATCTTAAACCCGACGGCTACGGCAAACTGAATGCCAAAAATCTGAAGCAGGAGGGACGATGGCTTGATGGGAAACCGGAGGGCATCATAAAAGAAAAAGCAGGAAAAGAGAAGGAACGTCTTGTGGTGTATCGTGATGGAAAGCGTACAAATCTGACAGTAAATACGGACGGCCCTGTAATGGGTGTGGATATGTCACGCTATCAGTCGGATGTAGTATGGCCTCAGCTGTATCTGTACACTGACGGTACAGAGCCTGATTTCCGCACTCTCGGTGCAGATAAAGGCAATGTCAGTCCGGTAGAGTTTGTAATCCTCAAGGCTACCGAGGGAGGAGATCATGTTGACCGTATGTTAGCTACTCACACAGCTGAAGCCAGACGTCATAACTTTGTGAAGGGTTTTTATCATTTCTACAATACTACCTCCTCGGCTTCAGTCAACGCAGCCAATTACATAGCCAATGTCCATTTAGACGAAGATGATCTTCCTCCCATACTTGATATAGAAAGAGAAGGTGAGAGTGTCGATTCATTACTGCACTGGATGCATCTGGTCGAAAAACATTTCGGACGCAAGCCAATGATATACACCAACGAACGCTATTATAAGATGTATGTCGAAGGGACACCACTCGAAAAATACCCGTTATGGTACTCCCGCTATGGCCGTAAAGACATTGACCGTGGTGCCAGACTTTTTCAGTTTACCGATCAGGGATTGGTTGACGGCATACGCGGCAGTAAGGCAGACATCAATGTAATACGACGCGGTTCGCTGAAAGACATAATCAAGAGTAAACGCTGAAAAATCTACATAGTGGCATAATGTTTGGTGACAGCCAGCACACGATACAGCCCGTAAATAGAATCCATAGGTATCTGTATGGGAGGGTAATTCGGATTGAAGCTACGTGCTTCGACACATACCGCATCATCCGGAATGGGAAAAAGTGCCTTAACGAGTACACCATTTTCTGTATCGATTACCATAGGATTCCCCCAAGGTATGAAAGTCCGGCTGTTGATACGCTTTATGAAAAGTATGGAGCCGTCATGAAGTTCCGGCTCCATACTGTCACCGGACAGACGTATCGCCAGTTCCACACCGGGTACTGATATGAGAACTTTCTCACAGTCGGCTGAAGTCACTCCATGCGACCAGTGCTGAAGGCTGCCGGCAAATGCTTCAACCGGAAGCAACGGCACTTCGTAAGCATCAGTAGTGCGTTTGCGTGCTTCAAGCAACATCTCACCATCGCCAAACAAGAGCCAGTCACGATTCAAATCCGGATATAGTTCACATAAGCGACGTACTTTCTCTTCGGGTATGGATTTACGTATAGCGTTTATGTAAGCACCGGATACCTCAAGTTGTCTTGTCAGAGTAGCCTGACTTATATTCTTGACATGCATGAACTGCAGCAGACGTCCCTTGACACTGTCGGCATCTTTCGGAGCCGCAGCTTTAGGAGCATTGTCTGCTGTGGTTTCATTATTTGTATTCATACGATAAATGACATTACATTTTAAAGATTATAGTTTTGCTTTAATTATTAGCGATGCAAGTTAAGCATTATTTTTAATACAGCAAAATTTTTCTTTATCTTTTATTACCTTTTTCATTTAAAACAGATACTAAAACCAAGTTTTTAACAGGTATTGCAAGCGTTTCATGAGTTTTTACTAAATTTGCACCGTTATCTTTTCTCACAGCATAACCGTATAGTTATTTATACCCTTTCCGAGGGTATGACGTTATTTATAACATAACCCGCTTGATTGACCTTATGGCATCGACAGTCAATAATAAACTTTTTCCGTTGGCACGTCCCCTTTATTGGATACTGCTGCTGTGCATGGTATTCCCGTTCGATCTTGTGTTCGGCTCCGAATACCAGCTGGTTACTCCACCGGTAGCATTGTTTCTGGGTCTGATGTTTGCCATTATCTTCGGTATACCGTTTCCCACTTTCAACAAAAAACTGTCAAAATATCTGCTTCAAGCTTCGGTAGTGGGTCTGGGATTCGGTATGAACCTCCAAAAATCGCTACAGAGTGGTGCAGACGGTATGCTTTTTACTATTGTCAGCGTAATCGGTGTTATGGTTATCGGAGTGTTGTTGGGACGCTATATGCGTATTGATACAAAGAGCTCCTATCTCATATCGGCCGGCACAGCTATCTGCGGTGGTTCAGCCATTGCTGCGGTAGGCCCGGTAATCAAGGCTAACCAGAACGAAATGGCAGTAAGTCTCGGTGTTATTTTCATTCTTAATGCCATAGCTCTGTTTATCTTTCCGCCATTAGGACATTTCTTCGGTCTGAGTCAGGAACAGTTCGGCACATGGGCAGCAATAGCTATACATGATACCAGCTCGGTTGTTGGTGCCGGCGATGCATACGGCCCTGAAGCCTGTGAGCTTGCCACACTTATAAAATGTACCCGTGCTCTATGGATTATTCCACTGGCTTTCTTCACTATGTGGTTTTTCCGCAAGAACAAGGGAGGTGAGGGACATTCCAAAGTCAACATTCCGTGGTTCATACTCTTTTTTGTAGTGGCAATGATTATAAATACATATACTCCTGAAAGTGCCATGTCGGTAATGGGTCCGATATATCAGACTTGCGTATTTATAGCCAAGAAAGCTCTTGTGGCAGTACTATTCACCATAGGTGCGAGCCTCAGTATAGGTGTCATACGTCAGGTAGGTATCAAACCGTTGATGCAGGCCATGATACTCTGGGTAATAATCGGAGCCTCAAGCCTTGCTGTAGTGCTCTTCACAGTCTGAATTTAATTAATACCCCTCCCCTATCTTCTTCCGAGTTTTATGGATACACCCTTCGGTCGCCCCTCAAGACGTAATGTTTCTCCTCTGACGGCCATAGCCAAACACAGTATTAATCCGCGGAGTCTGCTTATGAGTGTAGGCTCTGTGTTCGCAGGTACCGCGTCAGATGCACTACGGGGCAATATGGAAATTCTACCAGCCTCTTTATGTCTGTTGTTTGCCCTGTTTACCCAGATGGCAGGAAATATTGTACACCATAATTTCGATCTCAATTACCAGATCAACCATACTTTAGAGCACGATGACCCGAATTTTAAACAGTCGGTAGCTTCAATGATTATGGAACGTCTCGGCCATGCCGCGATGCTGGTAGCCGCTACAGTGGGACTTTCGCTTCTGGCTCTCACCGGGTGGTGGGGTTTAGGTGTCGGTATGGTTATAGTACTGTTAGAGTGGCTTGCCAACTATGGACCATACCCGCTTATGCGCACACCTTGGGCAATACTTATTACTTTCATACTTTTCGGGCCGGTGTGTGTACTGGGTACATCGATAGTACAGAGTCAATACGAGGCCACTGAACCCTATTCGATGTTTGACCTGATGCCTGCTTTTTTCATGTCAGGTGTAATGGGACTGCATGCTATAGAATGTCACTTTCAGATTCTTTACTTCAATTACAATCAAGACAAACGCAGTCTTCACAATACTTTCGCCACGCGCTTCGGACGTCCTACGACACGCAGTCTTTTTGCTATATGTGCTGTCGCCAGTCTGGCAATAATGGTTCTCATGGGACATTTGGTATTCAATCTACATGATTTCTCGATTAATTGGCTGGCGTTCCTGACTGTACCGCTGTTATGTTTAGGAGTAAATCTGTACTGTCTTGTACGTATGCCTAATGCAGATGAAAAAGAGCAACGTTATCTACGCACACTTCTTGCAAGTAAAATGGCATTTGCCGGTATTGCAACTTTTATCGCTTTCTGTATTATCGGTCTCCCGAGCGACTCTAAACTTGACTATTTCTGACACTAATTCTGATAAATAAAAAGGCATCGGGGGTATTCCTAGGAATACCCCCGATGCCTTTTTATTCATCTTTACAACTTACCTTACTTATACCAATATTAAGACCATTCTAAAGTGAGCCGATAAGTACATCAAGTTTGGAAAGACGTTCGCTGTAAGCCTGTTTCATACGTTCCACCGCATCGGCATGACTCAGATGCTCATCGCCGTTAGGAGTTATTGTCATAGGCCATTGTGCATAATTGGCTTCGGCTGACTCACTTATCAAGGCAGCCCGGGCATCTATATAAGCCGGTATTTCTTCAAGACCGGAACGTACCATAGCCCAACGCTCTTTAGTTCGCTCACGAAAACGTGGGAGTTCCAATAGTTTACCATACCATATAGACTTGTCTATATACCACTCTACATCTTCTTTTGGACGTAGAGTACCCCAGTCAAAATCCCATGTAGGCCCGGCACACAACAAGCTGCCCCGGTCTTTATACATGTAGCTGCTTTTCGGACTCTGAGGCTCGCCGTTAAGAACCAGTTCGTGAAGTAACCACCAATCTATAAAAGAATCTATATCTATATAATCGAATATATCTCCGGAGGCACCTCCATACAGTATTTTCTCTATATCGGTAAAATAGTCACGTGCATAGGCAAACTGCTCGGGAGTCAGCACGTCTTCATCAGGATCTTTGAAATTGACCGGCAACCTGCGGTAAGGCGTACGGAATTTATTGACTTCATCATAATTAGTATCAAGCTCAAACAGATAACCTCCTGTCAGTGCTTCACCTTCAATGTCGTCAGAAGTCATCTCGGTTATATTGACACGGTCTGAGCCTATCTTTATCTGCTCACATAGATAATAATTTCCGGCAAACTCTCCGTTAAGTGTCACTTCTACAAACTGGCCACGAGGAGTCCAGGACAGAGCAGGAAAATGACGTCCCACTTCAAAACTGACATCATTGCGCAGCAATGTACGGTCATTCCAGTTAGCCAACAGACACCAGCGTTTGTGAGCGGGCATATCCAGTAAAGGCGCTTTGGAATCGAGTTTGACAGCATAAGGCTTTTTAGGAAAATTCCACGTGCTGTTACCACGTCCTTTAAGCTGAACTTTCTCAAGGCTTACATTATTACTGCCGGCATTTACAACAGTAATGGTACATTTCTTTACCCACTCCTCTTTACTTACTATTGGAGCGGGAGTTTCTATATATAACATAGGAAGCTCACCGTGACATACCGCTATGGTATAGGTACGGCTGTCTCCGGTAGTGTCGGCAACCGAAACTGTAGCCGGACGACGCAAATCAAGTGTCAGTGAACGTACATTCAGACTGTCCGCTCCGACAATATGCGCCCCCTGACCTTCAAGAGTGAGAGTAACAGGCACAGCACTCAGGCCGGTATCGTATGGCATATTTATCTCCCATAGAACAGAATCAGCCGCTACAGCCTCAATACCACTGACAACAAGACCGGTCAATGCTAGAGATTCAGGTTCAGGCGCCGGTCCGGGAGAGGGTATATCATGACTGCTACAGGCATAAAGCAAGGGCACAGCAAGCAGCAGAGAAAGGTATTTCGAGCACATTACAGTGTGTATAATAGGGGTTAGAGTATATTATGTAACTACAAAATTATAAAATTACCGTTTCTTTTTAACTGTTTTTCTTTTGGTGTATGACGATTTTATGATAATTTTGCATTTCATAAGCCGGTGCACCCATAAGGGCGTGCCGGCCGCGTCAGCGCCGGGTGGTTGCTGCCGGGCACTTAACAGCGTGAACACAAACTCAATAACTAATATCAACATCATTCAAACCAAAATCCAACTGCTATGTGGTTATCAAGCTCATCTGTAGGACGTAAGTTCGTAATGGCCTGTTCAGGTGCATTCCTCGTCCTATTTGTCACATTTCACTGTTTGATGAACTCCGTAGCCATCTGCTGGCCGGCAGCATACAACTCGATTTGCGAATTTCTTGGCGCAAATTGGTATGCCCTCATCGCGTCAGTGATTCTGGCTGCCTTCATCATCGTCCACATTATCTACGCCTGCATTCTTACTATGCAGAACCGTCAGGCCCGTGGCTCACAGCGCTATGCCATCAGCAAGCGCCCCGCCGGTGTGGAATGGACTTCGCAGAACATGTTCGTGCTCGGCATCGTCATTCTGGCCTTCCTTGTGGTTCACCTTATCCAGTTCTGGGCTCGTATGCAGCTTCAGGAAATCCGCGGCTGTGAGGAAGCTCTTCCCCCTGCTGCCGGCACACTGTTCCTGCAGGAGGCTTTCCAGCTGGTATGGACACCCATCGTTTACATCATCGGCTTCATCGCTCTCTGGCTTCACATGAATCACGGTTTCTGGTCGATGTTCCAGTCAGTAGGTTGGGACAGCACAATATGGATTCCCCGTCTTAAGAAAATCGCTGTATGCTGGAGCTCAATCGTAGTACTTCTTTTCATAGCCCAGGCAATTGTGTTCACTGTCAAGGCTCATCAGGGTTACTACAAGACTGACCCCACTCTGCGCGAACAGTACAAAGAAATGGTAGCTGCCATGAAGGAGAAAGATTTTGGTCCTGATGCCGCTCAGGTGCTCACCCAGATCAAGAGCATGCCTTATGAAGTGGTAGCCCAGCAGCTTCCCCAGGCTGTAGAGCAGATGAAGATGCAGAAGAACATGCCCGGTTTCGAACAGCAGCTTGAAGCCAATCCCGATATGGCCCGTCAGTTCAATATGAACTATGAAATCTTCAACAGCTTTGCTACTCTCATCGAGTATCTCGACGGTAACAACATCGAAGTCGAAGGTGAGGTAGTGGAAGTTGTAGAACCTGAAATGTCTAACACACCTAACAACTGATTAGCGATATGGATATCTCTAAAGAAACTGTCAAAATAATGCCGGTGGCCGACTCTAAGATCCCCGAAGGTCCTATCGCTGAGAAGTGGACCAACTACAAGGCCCACCAGAAGCTTGTCAACCCAGCCAACAAGCGTAAACTCGATATAATCGTAGTCGGAACAGGTCTCGCCGGTGCTTCGGCAGCCTCATCACTGGCTGAAATGGGCTTTAACGTGCTCAATTTCTGTATTCAGGACAGTCCTCGTCGTGCTCACTCTATTGCCGCACAGGGTGGTATCAATGCTGCCAAGAACTATCAGAACGATGGTGACTCGGTTTACCGTCTCTTCTACGATACAGTTAAAGGCGGTGACTACCGTGCGCGCGAAGCTAACGTATATCGTCTTGCCGAAGTAGCAAATGACATCATTGACCAGTGTGTGGCTCAGGGCGTTCCTTTTGCCCGCGAATACGGCGGTCTTCTTGCCAACCGTTCATTCGGTGGTGCTCAGGTAAGCCGTACATTCTATGCTAAAGGTCAGACCGGTCAGCAGCTGCTCTTAGGTGCATACTCGTCGCTCAACCGCCAGATACAGCTCGGTAAAGTTAAGAGCTTCAACCGTTACGAGATGCACGATGTAGTTCTTATCAAAGATAAGGATGGTGTTGAACGTGCACGCGGCATCATTGCCAAGAACCTTATCACCGGTAAGTTTGAGCGTTTCTCGGCTCATGCCGTTGTTATCGCCACTGGTGGTTACGGTAACACTTACTTCCTCTCTACCAACGCTATGGGTTGCAACTGCTCGGCTGCTATGGCATGTTTCCGCAAGGGTGCCTATTTTGCAAACCCGGCTTATGTACAGATTCACCCCACATGTATCCCCGTACACGGTGACAAGCAGTCCAAACTGACTCTTATGTCGGAATCACTGCGTAACGACGGCCGTATCTGGGTACCCAAGAATATTGAAGACGCCAAGAAACTTCAGCAGGGCAAAATCAAAGGTAGCGATATACCCGAACAGGACCGCGACTACTATCTGGAGCGCCGCTACCCCGCTTTCGGTAACCTTGTACCTCGTGACGTAGCTTCGCGTGCTGCAAAAGAGCGCTGCGATGCCGGTTATGGTGTCAACAATACCGGTCTGGCTGTATTCCTTGACTTCTCTGAGGCTATCAACCGTCTCGGTATAGATCAGGTACGTCAGCGCTATGGTAACCTCTTCGATATGTACGAGGAAATCACTGACGTCAATCCGGGTGAGCTGGCCAACGAGAAGAATGGTGTGAAGTACTACAACCCCATGATGATATTCCCCTCTATCCACTACACTATGGGTGGTATCTGGGTTGACTACGAACTTCAGACATCAATCAAGGGACTCTTCGCTATCGGTGAGTGTAACTTCTCTGACCACGGTGCAAACCGTCTCGGTGCTTCAGCTCTGATGCAGGGTCTTGCCGACGGTTATTTCGTACTTCCCTATACAATCCAGAACTATCTGAGCGATCAGATTTCGGTTCCCCGCTTCTCCACTGACCGTCCTGAGTTTGAGGCTGCCGAGGCCAAATGTCAGGCTGAGATGGACAAGCTCATGAACATCAAGGGTAAGCGTTCTGTAGACTCTATCCATAAAGAGCTTGGACACATCATGTGGGAGTATGTAGGTATGGCACGTGACGAGCATGGTCTTAAGAAAGCACTCTCGGAGCTCAAGCGTCTCCGCAAAGTATTCGATACCGAACTTTTCATACCCGGTTCGGCAGATGGCATGAATATAGAGCTTGACAAGGCTTTCCGTCTCAATGACTTCATCACTATGGGTGAGCTGATAGCTTACGACGCACTGAGCCGTAACGAAAGCTGCGGCGGTCACTTCCGTACAGAGTATCAGACTGAGGAAGGCGAAGCCAAGCGTGACGACGCCAACTACTTCTACGTTTCATGCTGGAATTACTCAGGCAGTGACGGTAAAGCACCTTCACTCATCAAGGAACCCCTCCACTACGAGGCTATCAAGGTTCAGACACGTAACTATAAGTCTTAAGTCATAGACCACAGGCTCAAAACAACAAAGATTCAATCATGGAAGAAAATATAATGAAAGTCAATCTCCGGGTATGGCGTCAGGCCAATCCCCGGACTGAGGGTGGTTTTGTGACTTACAGCAACGTCGAGACCACTCCCGACACCTCGTTCCTTGAGACCCTCGACATTCTCAATGAAACTCTCGTTGAGAAAGGTGAGGAGCCCATCGTATTCGACCACGACTGCCGCGAGGGTATCTGCGGTATGTGCTCGCTCTATATTAACGGTCACCCCCACGGCCCTGCTACCGGAGCTACTACCTGTCAGCTCTATATGCGTCGTTTCGCTGACGGTGAAACTATCACCGTAGAACCTTGGCGTTCAACTGCTTTCCCGGTTATCAAAGACCTTATGGTTGACCGCTCTGCTTTTGATAAGATTCAGCAGGCCGGCGGCTATGTATCGTTCAACTGCGGTGGTGCACAGGATGCTAACAGTATACCTATTCCCAAGGTAAACGCTGACGAGGCTATGGACTCGGCAAGCTGTATCGGTTGCGGTGCTTGTGTGGCAGCCTGCAAGAACGGTTCGGCTATGCTCTTCGTTTCAGCTAAAATCAGTCAGCTTGCCCTGCTTCCTCAGGGAGCTGTCGAGAAAGACCGTCGTGTACGTGCTATGGTTGACAAGATGGACGAACTCGGCTTCGGAAACTGTACTAATACCGGTGCATGTTCAGCTGAATGTCCCAAGAACATCAAGCTTTATAACATCGGTCGTATGAACCGTCAGTTCATCGCTGCAAAGTGCAAAGAGTAAACTTGTAACTCTGAAATAAAGAGAATAAACAATAAGGACAGTAATCTGAGATTACTGTCCTTATTGTTTATTCTCTTTATTTCAGAGTTACGTATTATCTTTCAAGCATATAATCAATTTCATCTCTGCCTCACAAGTCTTCAAGCGAGCTCAAAATTAAAACTGTGGTACTTACTCTTAAAGAATAGTACCACAGCTATATTATTTTTAGCCTTCTTACGGCCTGTAAATTGAGTTAAACCAGTAGAGATTTAACCCTGTAGATTAATTACTCTGTATATTACTTACCGGGAGTAGCTACCTCAGCAGCAACAACTACAGTAGTGTCAACGCAGACACTGTCACCGCAGCAAGCGCTGTCAGTAACCTCAGCTACCTCAGCTACAGTAGCTTCATCAGCATTGTTGTCAGCCTTATTGCCACCGCAAGATACGAGTGCTACACTTGCGATAACAGCAAGTGAAAGGAAAATCTTCTTCATGTCTTTAAAACTTAAAATAATAAAACAATTTTTTTGCTATCAAAAACTGTGCAAAGTTACTAACTATTTTTGAAATACAAACTATACCGCATAAAAAAATAACCCTCTTTTAAACTTTTTCACTTTTCCCTAACACTTATTTTTCCATTTAATTCCGTTTTTTAATCTCTAAAGTAAACTTCTATACACCTCTATATGCATGTCGGCAGTACGTTGCCATGAGAATTGAGCCGCACGACGGTAACCTTTTTCGCGTAACTCACTTCTCAGATTCTCGTCATCGAGCATACGTTCAAGAGCACCGGCTATCGAGTCAACATCGGAGGGATCAAAATAGAGTCCGCTGTCTCCGGCTATCTCAGGAAAGCAACTTGCATTCGCTAAAGCAACAGGGCACCCATTGACCATAGCCTCCAGTATCGGCATTCCAAAGCCCTCATACTTGGAGGGGAATACAAAGAACAATGCATCTCGATAAAGCCGGTTTAGCGTCATCTCATCTGCCTTGACTACCTGTACACGGTCAGCTACGCCGAGTCGCTTCAGCATCTCACCCTCAGCAGGAGTGATGTCACTGCGCGTACACACTACCTTGACTTCAGGATAGCGATGTGCTATCTGAGCAAAGGCAGTGATGAAGGTATCAAAATTTTTAAAAAGATGACGGGCTCCGACATATAATATATAGGGGTCCTTAACTAACCGTCCACTTAATGTCTCAGGTATCACAGGCGTATCTATACCATGATATATTACTCTGATCTTGGCCGGGTCAATATCAAAGTAACGCAACATATCAGCTTTGGTATTATTGCTTATGGCCACAACAGCGTCCGCACGACGCAGAGAGGCCGTCTGAAGTTTCACCATACGAGGCACATAATTATGCTCAGTCAAGAAATTGATATCATGGTATGTTGTTACAAGAGGTTTGTTACCTATCGCATTAAAAAGATAAGTATCAAAATTAGTCTGATGTACCACATCATATTGCTTTCTTTTCAGCCTCATATAAGCCCACGCTGACGGTTTGATCAACTCGACCATAAAACGACCTTTTCCTCTGAAGTCATACTTCGGCAAAAACGGTATCTGTTTGAACAAGCCGTAATGACGTGCATACTCATTATTGGACAGCCATGCAGGTACCGTCCAACTATCGGCGGGCATACGTGCTATGACTTCAGCAAAATATTTTGATACTCCACCATATACCTGCGAAGTAAAAATCTGTGGGTCAAAAAGGACTTTCATCTTTTATAAAGATTTTATGATGACTGAAAATAACGAGTTTAGCGTAGAAATAAAGAATATCATAATACTCAGGTTCTCTCCGGCAACGGTTTAATACGGTGGCTGAGGCGCTCTATCATACTGCCAGCCAAACGAGAGCGCAACCAACTACGCCATGCACATCGGGCAAAATACTTGTGATATGATATCGGCACTTTAACCGGTATCAGCTTATGTCCGGAGTGAACCTCATTCAACACTTCTTTATAGAGAGCATTATATCTGCGCACACAGGCAGCCATTGAAAAGTCTGTAATTGTTGACTGACGTGCAGAAGTTCCCATACGCCGACGCAACTCTGCATCAGCTCCTAAACGGTCACAATATTCCGGTATTTCAGACGGTTTTCCGGCTATAAATCCGTTCACACCGTGTACAAGACGTTCAGCCGGAGCTGCAGGCCCGTAATAAACAACCGGTTTGCCCAGCATCATTGCCTGTCCGAGAGTACCGTCTATAGATGAATGACCATCTTTGGGTAAATAATAAAGAAACACATCAAATCCGTTACATAGCTTCAGCCATTCGTCATACGGCAATGCATCTACCATTTCTACGTAATCCCGTCCTTCAGCCTGACGGCGCACAGAGCTACCGGAGGGTATACCAGCTATAATGACATGTTTACCGGGTGTCGTAATCCGGTCAGTAATTCTACAATAATCGGCAGGCACTTTGCCGGGCGTACTGCCACGTCCGAACACGACACGTCCCGGTGTCGGCTGCCAAGATGCTGCAAGACGTCCCGTTAAATCAATGTCTCGCTGTGTGGCACCAAAGTATATATGTTTCTTACGATCCGTAGCTACAAAATCAAACAAAGGATCGTTCATAGCGGCACGGTCTATCATAACCACACGTACAGAACGAGTCAATTCTGCCGGTGAAGGAAGCAGCTGCGGATATGAAGGCCGCTGACAGATAGTAGTGATTATGGGGGTATCAAGTCTGAGGCGTTTCAGAGCTTTCACAGCCCAATCAAACAACTCATAACCCGATGTGCGAAAATAATGTATTATATCGTATCCGCCATCTGCTATAACCTTCTGCATTGCGGCACACGAATCGACCTCAGTGACAGCCACACTGTCAATATGTCCGAAACGGTAGCGGCACGCCACGTGTGCCTCGACCGACGGATTGCTTTCTATCAGTCTGAGCAAAGTTCGTGCTGCACCGTCAAGGGGAGCGCACCTTCTTATCAGATAAAGAACTTTCATGGAGCAAAGATAATGATTTTCTTTACTCGAAAGACCGATTTCCCATTTTTTACCTATAACTTTTTTCAAGTCATTTTGAGAACCAAGTCCAAAGTTGTAACTTTGCCGAAAATCAACCCGTGCCCTATTATGAAAGGAATTGTTCTCGCCGGTGGCTCCGGCACACGTCTCTATCCTATCACGAAAGGCGTAAGCAAACAGTTGCTGCCTATCTATGACAAACCGATGGTATATTACCCCATCTCAACGCTGATGCTGGCCGGCATACGCGACATACTGATTATCTCTACACCTCAGGATTTACCGGGCTTCCGTCGTCTGTTAGGCGATGGGTCTGATTATGGTGTCAATTTCACCTATGCCGAACAACCGTCACCCGACGGACTTGCCCAGGCTTTTATCATCGGCAAGGATTTTATCGGTGATGACTGCGTATGTCTGGTATTAGGCGATAACATCTTTCATGGAGCCGGCTTTTCACATGTACTTAAAGAAGCAGTCGAAATGGCTGAACATGACAGCAAAGCCACAGTTTTCGGATATTGGGTAAACGATCCTGAACGTTACGGTGTAGCTGAATTTGACAAGGAAGGTAACTGTCTATCAATAGAGGAAAAACCGGAGCATCCGAAAAGCAATTATGCAGTGGTTGGACTCTACTTCTACCCCAATAAAGTTATCGAAGTAGCCGAACATATCAAGCCCTCTGCTCGTGGCGAACTTGAGATAACCACAGTCAATCAAAAATTCCTACATGACAACAAACTGAAAGTACAGACCCTTCCGCGCGGTTTCGCATGGCTTGATACAGGCACACATGATTCCCTGGCAGAGGCTTCAATATATGTCGAGGTTCTTGAAAAACGTCAGGGTCTGAAAATCGCCTGTCTTGAAGGTATTGCCTACCGTCAGGGCTGGATTTCTAAAGAAAAAATGATAGAATTGGCTCGACCAATGCTTAAAAACCAGTATGGCCAATACCTGATGAAAGTAATAACCGAGATTGACCGTACCGGTACAAAAAATCTTGATTAAGTCATGAATGTACTTAAAACCCATATAGAAGGAGTAATTATTATTGAGCCGAAAGTATTTACCGATACCAGAGGTTATTTCTTCGAAAGTTACAGCAAGAAAGTGTTTGACCGAGAAGTAGGCTGTATAGATTTCGTACAGGATAATGAATCATGTTCTTCACGTGGTGTCATGCGCGGGTTGCATTTTCAACGTCCACCATACGCACAGGCTAAATTAGTCAGATGTGTGAGAGGGTCGGTACTTGATGTGGCCGTAGATATACGTAAGGGCTCACCTACTTACGGACAGCATGTAAGTTGTCTTTTGACTGAATACAACCACCGCCAGTTCTTTATTCCACGCGGTTTTGCACACGGATTCGCAGTTTTAAGTGATATTGCTGTGTTTCAGTACAAATGCGACAATTACTACTGTCCTGAAGCCGATGGAGGTATCTCTATTCTTGACCCGACTCTTGAAATAGACTGGGGTATTCCTCTTAATGAGGCTATACTCAGTGATAAAGATCGCCGGCAACCGATTTTAGCAAATTTCGATACACCTTTTACTTTCAAAAACTAATTATAATGAAACGCAATATACTTATTACAGGCGGTGCAGGCTTTATCGGCAGTCATGTCGTGCGGCTGTTCGTCAATAAATATCCCGACTACTGCATTGTCAATCTCGACAAGCTCACATACGCCGGTAATCTCTCCAATCTCAGGGACGTCGAGGACAGCCTCAACTATACTTTCGTCCGCGCTGACATCGCCGACCTTGAGGAGATGAGGCGCGTGGTGAGGGAATATGAGATAGACGGAATAATACATCTCGCGGCCGAGAGTCATGTGGACCGCTCGATAAAGGACCCCTTCACCTTCGCACGTACCAATGTCATGGGTACTCTGGCTCTGCTGCAGGCCGCTAAGGAATACTGGGAGTCACTGCCGGAGAAGTATGAGGGCAAGCTGTTCTACCATATCTCGAC
>JAAVDM010000011.1 GCA_014801815.1 Bacteroides sp.
CGAATCGTGAGACCCGACAAGTAAGTCTGATGGAAGTAGGTAGTATATTTGAGTCCATACCTAAATTATTGCTAAATAATTATTTACTATATATCCTATACGAACGCACGCATCTTGAAGTAGACATTGAAAGCTCCGACGAGTACAATGACCGCTGCAATCGCTTTCATGAGGTTGGAAACAGGTGTCTGATAGGAACTTACCTCCTGAGTGGCTTTGGTGAAACCTGCGGCACCCTTGCTGGCTGCCATAGCATTGCCGGTGGCTACTGTGATTGCTACTACGGCGAGGGCTGCTTTCTGAGCGAAAGCTGAGTTTTTGATGCGTGATACTACACGCAGACATTTGTTCTTGAATTTTCGCATTGCGTTTGTTGTTACCGTTTATAAATCGGGCGATAAAGACAACAAAGGGCAATAAAGGCAACACAGGGCGATTTAAAGGAATAAAGGGCTATAAAGGAATATGTAAATTTCGCAATATCAGGCAGCTTGACACTTATGAACTATGTCGCCAAGGTCTTCGGGTAAACTGCCATTGAAGTTGCGTATTTTCTCAGTCAGGTCTTCCACCGGTATTGCGCCGGTCATAGTGGCTTCTTTCGGTATCTGAGTTTTGACTTTCTCAACTGTCTGAGGCTTTTCAATAGGAGTTTTTCTTGAATCCTCTCGTGAAATGAAGATTGTTTTGAAGTTCTTAGCTTCATCAGAGATGTCAATATCGTTTTCACTTGCATTTTCCGTCTCCAGTTCTTTCATCTTCTTGTCCTTATATAAGTCAAGGGCTATCATCGCGACATAATAAGCTATCAGGATGATAAAAAGGAATGTAAATATTTGACTGTACATTGTATCTATGTTTTAGTGATCAATTCATTAGAGGGAGCAAACGAAGTCCAAGCATACGGCTCTTTTCAAAATGCTCAGGCAATAGACCGGCATCGCTGGAATAGTAGATATTGGTAGCATTACGAGATACCTCACAACCGATAGTTTTCAGCTTATGGCGATAAGCTATTTTCTTTTTGTTTGTCACTACCTTAATATTGGTTATAGGTGAGAGACCGAAGATAATCCGTCGCTTCTCTCTTTTGATAATCTCTGTCCTTACTCTGGAGCGGATACGCTTTTCATCAGCCTTTTCCCTCTGTAATCCTAAATTGGATATGATGCGAGATATAGACCGGGCAGAGAGACCTACAAGATTGGAGATTTCAGAGATTGAATGATTGGGATGAAGTTTTCTGACTTCAACAGCCTTTTCAAGCCATTCTCTTTTAATGCCTTTTTCAAGACCCAGTTCGACGGCCTTGGATTTAACGGAACTCTTACCAACACCGAGTTGAGACGCAACCGTATCAATAGTTTCAGTCGGATAGAGGTCTTTCAAGGTTACTATCATATCTTCAGTCCATTTCAATCTTTTCATGGCTGCGGTCTTTTAGCGTTGAAAAGAGTCTTAGGCTCCTGGCGGAACTGGTTGAACTGTTCGAGGTTTTGACTGAGGAATGTCCGGAGAATTGCATTGATAATATCAGAGTTACTGCGTTTTTCAATACAGCACTCGGATATGGAGTCCGCAATATCCTTGTCGATAAAGTAGGCAAGTCTGTCAGGTTTGCGACAGCGTGCCGGGCACTCTCGAAGATTGTGCATAAATTCGTCCCACATAGGGGTGGTGTCGAGCGGTTCGTTTTGAAGAATCTGTTCAGGCAGACTCTCTGCCACATCAGGTATTTGTTGCCGGCTATCAGCCATAGCCGGAGTTGGTCCTGAAGGATTATCGAAAGTTCTTAGACCTGAAAGCAGACCGTTGATTTCAGGGAATGGTTTATTGTCAGGCATATTACTTTGTTAGTGGTTCAGTTGTTCCGAATATTGCTTGGTAGATTATATCAAAGGCAGGAGAAACAATCTCCAGTTGATTATCAAGTTCAGATATAGTGCTGAAACGCTCCATGTCAGCCCTTACGGGAATCTGAGGAGTAACGATACCATAGTTGCTGAATGCCTCCCGAGTCTGTTCCCATAACACAAGCTCGGCTTTCTTCCCCACACGAGGATCTTGGCGGTTGGGAATGAGGACAAGCTGACTGTTCATCCGATTACCCATTTCAGCCTTTAGTCGTGCCAGCATACCGATAAATCCGACAGTAGAAGGTACAGTGGTTTTGTCGTAGTGGAACGGACAGACAATGAAATTGGAAGAGCAGAGGAGAATAACAAGACCTTGAAGGTCGAGAGTACCGGGAGAATCGACCAGCACTATTCCGCGAGAACGTTTAAGATTCTCGATAAACACAAGCAGTTGCTCAGTCTTTGATATATCAAAAGAGACCACATCATAAGGAAGTTTGACATCCTGACCCTCGTAAACCAACAGGTCATTCTTTCTTCGTTCCTTGATACTTTGTTGGCCATCGCAATCAACGACCAGCACAGGGCATCCTTTCTTCACCAGATAATTGGCAAAAACAGCACAAAGAGTTGTCTTTCCAACTCCTCCTTTCTGATTGGCAAATATGATAATGATAGTGTCGTCCATATCGTGCGATCGTTTGATTACACTACAAAGTTAATTACGACCGCACGAGTAAACTGGCTGTTTAGACACAATTCAGTCAATTAGTTAACCACTAATTAACCAAATGAAGTAATATGGAGATGTATGAATTATCATACGGCAAAATTGGCGAACTGAGAAAATTTTTCGGACTATCTTTTGAGCGAATTTTCATCGTCAACATCGTTATAGNGTCCTTTGGTACCAACCTCCCATTCTCGATTATCACCTCTACCGATTCCAAGATTNGTCAANCTCTTNAAGCGACNCTTGACAGGNTTGATGNCGGTNTGCGGTTGCTTCTTTCGTTTGGACGGNTTCTTTTGCCATTCGAGACGCTGAACATTAAATCCCTCGGCTACGAGGTCAACGATGATATGCCTTTCAAAATCGACAGCAAAGTAGTTGTCGCCATCNTTAATCACCTTATATCCGGCATCNCGNATAGCNGGGCGAACATANANGGTGTCNGGNTTATTGAAGATNGNNCGTANNTCCTGAANANCATCCGNCCATTGNGTTTGCTTCTCATCNGAAATATTGACAAGATCTTTTCTNTCGACTTTTCCAATNCGGCAGAGATAATCAAGCTCAGCCTGAGTNTTNGGNTTGAAGCTCTCAATCCATTCAATACGGTTATTGCGGTCGATAGCATCTGCCATATATTGTTTTAGAGGGAACGACTGTCCGTTGAAATATACCGCACCTTTCTTTATATATGCGCTATATGGACGGAGCTTTTTGAATATCTCAGACTGTGAAACCTTAGGATTCTGATGCAGCAGGCTGTCAATAAAGTTTTCGATTCNGCTAAAGCGTTCCTCCGGTGATGCGAAGTCAAGCAGTTTATCAATCGCTATAACTCTTGCACCGTGGAATACTGCCTTGGTATTATGGTCAACGAGGATATATCCATACGGCTTATCCTTTTTGCCGAAGAATACAATATCGACTCCGAACTTTGCTTTCATCTCCTTTTGCAACTCCGCTTTATTGGCACAAGTATCACGATACTTCAAAAGGATAGCTCGGAGCTGNCGGGCACGAGCTTTGTNGACTTTACCATATTTATATAANTCATTGAAATCTTCATAAGGCAGTTTCATCTGAACCTTACCACCTTTCTTAATATATACGGTGTCNTCCTTTTCGTATGTTTGGTAGCCCATAGTTGACATTATAGCCTTGAATTGGGCGAAAGAATTGAAGGTGTACTGCTTCGCGGTCTCAAAATCTTTCTCCACTTTCTTCTTGGTATCGTTGCCGAGAATACGATTAATGACCTCTTGGGAACGTCGACGTTCGTTGTGGTCATTAATCTTCTTCCCATCCGGTCCGACTCTTGATGTTACGATATGCAGATGTGTGTTGTCTGTGTCGTAGTGGGAATATACCAATAGAGGCTGCCCATCTTCTCCATATCCCATTTCTTTGAGATANGNGTGNGCAAANNCCAGTAGTTCCTCCTCAGTCATCTCGTGACCNTTACACGACACGGCGAGGTGGAACTGAGCCTTCTGAATTTTTCTGTTTACAGATGAGTATTCTTGTAGATAGGCGACCAACTCCGCCGGAGTAGCATCATCAAGAACTCCGACACCCTTGAAATTTTTAATCTCGACAAGACGTGCTGCACCCTTGGCTACTTTTCTCTCATTATATAATACGGCGTGGAAATCAGCACTNGTAGGTAAAATAGTCGCTATCATAATGNCNNANTTNGTAAACTNNGTAATTTAGTATTTGTCAAAATAGGTAGTGGTGAAATAGGTGAATGCGTAAACTTCAATTACATCATTGACACAAAGTATCTTTATGTACTTGCACAAATTATNCAATTNTGAAATGGATAATTACAGCGATTGGTTATTGNATCAATTATCAATCAAGACAACTTTACGGCTTTTTTGGCGAGGTCAACAAGTTGTTGCTTTACCTCGGCTACGACCTTACTTGTGGAGAGAACAGTAGGGAGAACAGTGTTTGTCATGTACTCCTTGTTAAGNANGNCTACCTTAGCAAGCTCNTTNGCGTGTTTCATTGCCTGATTAAGATTACCNCCTGCCCAGGCAAGTTCATCACGGAACTTCACACACAGNTCGGTCAGATCCTTAATCATGTCGAGCTTCTTTCTTGCATCTATATCTGAAAATTCTCTGACAGCCATACGGATGTATTGGCTTATGCTCTGGCAAGCAGTCGCTTTCTCTCTGATGAATTGCGCTTCTTCGGGGGTGAGGCGGAGTTCAATTCTTTCGGTTCGTCTTTTCATATTTGGATAAATTATTCATCACATCAATGACCTATCGGGTCAATTTCGCAATAGCGAAACACAACGTAGTTGTCCCGACGCGNAGCGGTCGGCAAGTCGCCTTATGACGGCAAAACGNAGTTTTGTACGGCGTAAGGCACAACTTGCTACACAAATTCTGCAAAGCAGTTCACGTCTTCTGATAGCATNGATAAACCGAAATTACTTGATTGACCNAATATGGCATTTACGTTTGGACACAATTCTTNATTCCNTNGATTAACCTGATGCTAANTGACTTAATNCGTCAANACCTNAATTGAATAANGCCCATTTAGATAAAAGATGAAATTCGCACTTTAGTAAGTGCNTCATTACCTCAATATATGCTTGCTCCAATATAAAATAGACTCAATCTCTTATCTACTAAATAACCCATTGCTATAATTAAGAATTAAGGTCTTTCTATAATTATGAGTAGTGCCAATNATGTTATAAGATATTAGTTAAATANCTCNATGAAATGTTTCTATAATTAGAAAATATNCCGAATAAACAATACNCAAAATATCTATTAACTAATTGANTTTAAGGGATAAATAGTTGCATAAGTCGAGAATTTTTCGTATATTTACATACTGATAGCCGGAGTATTGGAGACTGTCAGTTCTGTCGTATAATCTTAATATTGTAATGTATGTTTTACCTCTTGCTCCTAATATACATCATCCCGGTGGCACTGATAGTCGGGTTGGTCTTAGCCTTGGTTAAGGTAGTAATCAAGCTTTTGTTGAGACTTGTCGGATGGTTGCTTCTGCTTGTCTGNACNGGATTAAAATATCTCGTCAAGGGTATCAGACTGGCGATGGCATAATGTTGTCTTGGATAGGTTAAGGTGATGTCTGAACGATAGGGAAAGTCAAGTCTGTTCCCTCATGTCAACCTTGGGGATTTTGGTAGAGTGAATGCCGGATAGAAAGGGTTGCCTTTCCCTATGATAAACGGTAGGCAGAGCAGTAGATGAAACGGAGAGGTATGCGGTGAACTGGAAGCCAATGCAAACGCCATACTAAACGCCAAACCAAACGCCGATATTAGCGGATGAACAGACTGTATAGAATCGAACTCAACCCTAAGATTTTATGATTTTGTGCGATTGAATATGCGACGGAATGAAATTTCAGAGCCTAAATATTAACATACATTAACACCATTTCCTACTATTGGGTAGATTGCAGAACCTCTGACGGAGAAAAAAATTAGGGTAATCTCAAAAAAAATAGGGACAAAAATTCTGTAAAAATAATTTTGGGGGACAATCGGGGGACAAAAATCTAAAGAGAAATCCCGCAACCATTGAAAATCAATGAGTTACGGGATTAATCTGTGCCCAGAACAGGACTCGAACCTGCACGTCTCTCAACACTCGCACCTGAAACGAGCGCGTCTACCATTCCGCCACCTGGGCAGTAGGGGCTTGTGGGCCGTTTGCGAGTGCAAAGTTAGGAATAGTTTTTGGATTGTGCAAGGATGTGGGGTGATTTTTTTAATTTTTTTGTGTTTGAGCTGGAATGGAGAGGTGGAGTTGTATAGGATAAGGTGATGGCTAAAGTTGGGAGAGAAATAGGGAAAGGTATTTCTAAATGTAATCGTTACAATATTGGAGAGGGGAGAGAGCGATCCGGGTCAGGATTCGGGGAGGTCGAAAAGGGAGGGAAGAGTGCATGGTGCGAAGGTGCGGCGATGGTGGGGTGTGAGGCCGAGGGTGCGGAGGGCACGTTTGTGGGCCGGGGTAGGGTAGCCGGCGTTATGTTCCCAGCCATAGCCGGGGTAGTCGAGGGCAAGACGGCGCATCAGGGCGTCGCGGTGGGTTTTGGCAAGAATTGAGGCGGCTGCTATAGTCATATAGGTTGCGTCACCTTTGACGATGGTACGGTAGGGTATTTCAAGGCCGGTAGCGGGGTCGATGTAGGGGCGGAAGCGGTTGCCATCAACAAGGATTGTACGCGGACGTACAGTAAGTGCGTCGAGAGCGCGTTGCATACCGGTGATAGAGGCGTTGAGTATGTTTATACGGTCTATCTCATCGGGTGGAACCATGATGACTGCCCAAGCGATGGCATTGGCTTCGATAATCGGACGTAGGGCTTCGCGTTTTTTTTCGGATAACTGTTTACTATCATTGAGGTCGGGACAGCTGAAGTCGGGAGGGAGAATAACGGCTGCACAACTTACCGGACCGCTGAGACAGCCGCGACCGGCTTCATCACAGCCGGCTTCAAGTAGAGTGGGTGGGTACAAGGTGAGCGGGGAAGTCATGGGTGTGAATGAAAGCTCGTATACAAAAGCGAGGGAAGGGAATGAGAGAGTAAATTGTGAGGAGAATACACTTAGAAGAACCGAGACAAAAGGCTGACGCCGTAAAAGTAAACGAAAGAGTAAGGAGAAAGCGGGAGGGGCAGTACAGAAGACTGATGCTGTGAGGACAGGCGAGAGAGGAAGGGTAAAGCGAGAATGGTAGCACAGAAGGTTGACGCCGTAAGGGTAGAGCGAGAGAAAGGAAGGGGAAAGGAGAGGAGAAGCGGTCAGCGGTCGCGGGCGATGATGAAGTCGAAGATGTCGCGGAAGGAGTCCTTCCAGCGGCTGTCGGGAAAGGGGGCAATGAGGGCATCGGCACGGGCTTGGAGGGCGTGCATGGTATCGAAGGCGTATTCAATGCCGCCGTTAGCTTTGGCGAAGTCTATCATAAGGGCTATTTCATCGTCGGTGAGGTCACCGCGGCGAAGGAGGGCTTTCAGACGAGAGGCTTCATCGGCAGGGCCGTTGGCAAGGGCGTAAAGAAGGGGGAGGGTGACTTTACCTTCGCGCAAGTCATTACCGGTGGGTTTACCGATACGACGGCTTTCAAAATAGTCGAAAACATCGTCCTTTATCTGGAAACACAGACCCAGCAACTCAGCATATTTTACCATAGAAGCGTAATCAGCCGGAAGAGCGCCGACAGCCTCAGCACCCATCTTGACGCAGTTCATGAAGAGCGAAGCCGTCTTTTGCCGAATCATGTTGAAGTAGCTGGATTCGTCAAGCAGGTGGTCACGCACGTTACATATCTGATCGATTTCGCCCAGTGACAGTTCGCGTCCCAAATCAGAAAGGGCGGCTATTATGGATATATTACCCGTCCGTATACCGGCAGCAAGAGCATTCGACACAAAGAAGTCGCCTACAAGCACCGCGATATGGTTATCCCACACGGCATTGACCGTAGGCATAGAACGGCGCGTCTTAGTTTCGTCGACTATATCGTCATGTATGAGCGAAGCATTGTGCAGCATTTCAAGAGCCGCACCCGCATGAAGCACATGGTCGTTGACCTCTCCGAACAGCTTGGCACTCAGCAGCACTACAATGGGTCGTATCTGCTTACCTTTGGTCTGCAGATAAGTGGTCACAATGTGGTTCATCAGCCGGTTGGGTGTAGCCAACGAACGGGCGATGATCTGATTCATCTCCCGCAGTTCCGGTTCGAGGCGTTGCTGTACGAGGTCAAGGGTATTCATACGTCAAATATGGGGGCAAAATTAATAAATAATTCGGTGTTTCTTATATGCAAGCCGAGGGAAATTGTTAAATTAGCGCAAACAAATAAAAAATTATGGATGAAAGACGACTATTCCTGCTCGATGCCTTTGCATTGATATATAGAGCCTACTATGCCTTGATCAACGCTCCGCGCAAGAGGCGCGACGGCTTCAACACATCGGCGGTGTTCGGCTTTGTCAATACTCTCGAAGAGGTTTTGCGCAAAGAACGCCCCACACACATGGCGGTATGTTTCGACCCACCCGGCCCGACATTCCGTAACGAAGCCTACGAAAATTACAAAAGCGAACGCGAGGCACAACCGGAAGACATCACCCTCGCCATACCAATAATCAAAGAGATAATACAGGCTTACGGCATACGTCTGGTGGAAGTGGAAGGATACGAAGCTGACGATGTGATAGGCACCCTCGCCACACGTGCCGCCGCCGAAGGTTTCACCACCTATATGATGACACCCGACAAGGATTTCGGTCAGTTGGTAGGGCCTAATGTGCTGCAATATAAACCCTCCTATCGCGGACAGGACTTCGAGATACGAGGCGAAGAAGAAATCTGCAATAAATACGGGCTGAAACGCCCCGGCCAGGTCATCGATCTGCTTGCCCTCATGGGGGATAAGATAGATAATATACCCGGCTGCCCCGGTGTAGGTGAAAAGACAGCCGTCAGACTGATACAGAAATACGGAGATGTGGAACATCTCCTTGCCTCAACCGATACCCTTAAAGGAGCGCTCAAAAAGAAGATTGAAGAAAATGCACAGCAGATACGTGATTCGCGTTATCTGGCCACTATCATAACTGATGTACCGACGGATATAGACCCAAGCGAATTACGTATCGGAACACCTAATCGCGAAAAACTATGGGCTATATTCAGGGATATGGAGTTCAATCAGCTGCGGCAACGTGTCGAGCGTCGGCTCGATGAAGCCGAGGGTAAAACACCCACTCCCGTCAGACAGACGGTGAGCAGCAGTATGAGTCTGTTCAGTAACGAAGAACTTGACGGAGGACGCGGACTGGAGGCTACTCCGGAAAATGTCACCGACACGAAAAATATCGGTCTTGATTACCGCACAATCACCACACAAGAAGAACTCGATCGCCTTTCAGCTGACCTTCTGGCACCCACTCGTTGCTCAATAGTGCTTTTAGCCGACGGTGAAAATGACATGACAGCACACTGGGCCGGTACCGCTGTAGCATGGGGAGAAGGCCATGCCGCCTATATTCCCTCTGATTTCAGTTCCGGCCACGCATGGGTGCTCGACCTTATGGTACGTGCCGATATAGAGAAAGTCACTACCCAAGCCAAGCGTGACTACGTGCTGGCCGCACGCAGCCGAACCGACAAAGCCGATGCACTGGTCAATTACTACGATGTGTCGCTGGCCCATTATCTGCTCCAGCCGGAAATGCGTCACGGAATCGGTAATCTGTCAGCCATATATCTGAAACACGATGTACCCTCAGTACCTCCGGCCGACCTCAAAGCACCGCGTGGCAGCAAAGGACTTGTCTACAGCCTTATCACAACAGCAAACATAGCACCCTGGGCCTGTGAGATAGCCGATCTCGTATTACGTCTGCGCGAACCGCTGCAGGCAGACGTCGAAGCCGAGGGTATGAACGGCCTTCTTCACGACATGGAACTCCCGCTGTCCCGTGTGCTGGCCGAAATGGAACTTACCGGTGTCCGTATAGACGTCTGCGCTCTTGACGAAGCCGCCCACGACATGGAACGGCGTATCGAAGCACTCGAACAGGATATATACGCTCTTGCAGGTGAGACTTTCAATGTAGGTTCGCCGGCCAAAGTAGGAGAGATACTTTTCGACAGACTTCAGCTTGACGCCAAAGCAAAAAAGACCAAAACAGGACAGTACAGTACCAGCGAGGATATACTCGAAAGTGTGGCACACAAGCACCCGATAGTTTCACTCATTCTCGAATGGCGTCAGCTAAAGAAGCTGCTCACTACTTATTTGACCGCACTTCCCCAGAACATAAATCCCGTCACCGGTAAGGTACATACAAATTACAACCAGACCGTAACGGCTACAGGACGTATATCCTCATCAAATCCCAACCTTCAGAATATACCTGTGCGTGACAGTGAAGGACGCGAGATACGCCGTGCATTCATCGCCGATGACGGACATCTTTTTCTGTCGGCCGACTATTCACAGATAGAATTGCGACTGGTGGCCGACTTTGCCGAAGATCCCATTATGCTCGATGCCTTCGCCAATGACAAGGATATTCATGCCATAACCGCAGCAAAGATTTACCATACCACTCCCGAAGAGGTAACAGCCGACCAGCGACGTCATGCCAAGACGGCTAATTTCGGTATTCTTTATGGCATATCGGCCTTCGGTCTGTCATCACGTCTGGCCATACCGCGCGGAGAGGCAAAAGAACTTATCGACAACTATTTCGCCACATTCCCGACCATTCATAAATACATGCGGGAGTCAATAGAAACTGCACGCCGGCAGGGATATGTGTCGACACGAATAGGACGCAAGCGCCGTCTGCCCGACATCAACAGCCGCAATCCGACAGTACGCGGCTATGCCGAACGCAATGCCATCAACGCCCCGATACAAGGTTCAGCCGCCGACATAATAAAGCGGGCTATGGTAGAAATAGCTGACGAAATAAGACGTCGCGGATTACGCTCCCGAATGATAATGCAGGTACATGACGAACTTAATTTCGACGTGGTACCAGAAGAGCTGGCCGAAATGCAGGAGCTGGTGGAAAAAGGTATGGAAGGCGCCTATCAGGGTCGTGTGCGGCTGACCGCTTCCTGCGGAGTCGGCACCAACTGGCTGGACGCGCACTGAGAAGATGATATAAGATTTATAAGACTTTAAGTCTTATAAATCTTATAAGTTCTATAAATTTTATAAATCATATAAGACTTATACAACTTATACTTATAAAACTTATAACTGTGCGCCGGGAGTATATGCCCGCCGGAGAGCGTCAGCAAAATAAGGCCACGCAAGGCGAGAGTCGTAAGTAGCACGGGCAGCGCAGCCCATACGTTCGCGCAGGGCTGTATCAGTGGCAAGGGCACGCATGGCGTCGGCAAGAGCCTGCGTGTCAGCCACAGGTACAAGCAGAGCGTCATGACCGTTAGCCAGATACTCGCCCTGCGCACCGTTGGCAGTCGACACCTGCGGACGTCCGTTAGCCATATATTCTATATTAGCCAGCCCGCATCCCTCACGACGCAGCGAAGGCAGTACCCCGAAATGTGACTCAGCTATCAGCGGCATAGGGTCGGCAGTATGCCGGTGCCAGTCGATTTTGTCATTGACACCGCGGGTAAGAGCCCGGCGCCGCAACTCATCTACAAAATCAGGAGGTCCGGAACCGACGATACGTAACCTCAGACTGGTATCACGCAGCAGCACCATAGCATCAATGAGCGTCTCAAGCCCCTTGCCGTGAGTGAGACGCCCATGATACATAGCTGTGACAGGGCCACGCACCGGAAGAGGCACGGGCCGAAAGTCATCATTAAGAAAAAGAGAATTATGAATGACATGCAGACGTTCAAGCGGTATGGGGTGCCGCTTATGGCGCCACGTAGCCATAAACCGTTCAAGAGCGGCCTGCGATACGAAAATCTGGGCGTCCAGACGAGGATAAATTGAGCGATAGAGCAGTGAATCACGCGCCCGCTCCACAGTATGACGTGTCATGACAACACGTATATCGTGCCGGTGCGAGATATGGCGCCCTACAAGAGCGGCAAAAGCATCACGATAACGGTGTACGTGCACAATATTAGATTCTCCTTCAGGCATAGAGGTCATTATCCGCCCCAATATTACAGGAGTGGAAAAATCAGTCAGTCCGCCCAAAGGAGCATAATGTAATGTTATTCCCGCTTTTCGGAAAAGCGTATCCACTGCAAGAGCGTCACGTGTGACCGCCTCGACACGCCACCCCGCCGAACCGGCGTAATAGCGGCATATATCGAGGGCATAACGCTGCGGACCGCCCCACCTCACCGAAGGTACAACATGCAGCAGCACGTCAGTTGGAAGCCGACAGCATCATTGTTATGTCTACACTAGGCAGCGAAGTGTACGAACCGATAAGTTTGTCGACCAACTTACCTCGGTATGTGACTATACCATACTGCATACCCGGCGTAGTAGCCAGCATTGAGTCTATACCGCCCTTGAGTGACATCTCGTCGAAGAAATTGACAAGCACGTTCGACACAGCCATAGCAACTGTACGAGGTACGGAGACAGAGGGCTGAGTCTCCTCGAAATTAAGTACAAAGGCCGAGTCCTTGAGAGCTACAGACAGATGTTTCGGGAACTCAAACGGACGTGTGCAAGGAGCCATGAATATGACATCAGCCGATTTCACTTTATTGTAAAGCACCTTGGGGTGTATTGACAGACAGTTGACAGTCTCACCGCATACCTCCTTGGCTACCTGCAGTGCCGATATGTCGTTATTCATGATTGTGACATAAGCACCCGCAGCTCTCGCAGCCTTGGCAGCAGCATAGACATCGTTACCTTCGCCGATAAGTAGAACCTCACAAGGATTGATACCGATACCGCCTGCAAGCAGAACACCCTTGCCACCGCCGGTGAACGACAGGAAATCCTGAGCATACATTACTGCAGCACGGCCGTTTATCTCGTCAATGATGTTGGCGAATACCGGTTCATCATTATGGCTGAGCATATTGTCAAAACAGCCGAGTGTTATCTGGCACTCAAGCAGACACTTTATAACTTCAACATCAAACAGTTCCGAAGCCATCATACACATCAGTGTGGCCCCTTTGGACATCTTGCGTATATCCTTCACACGCAGCGGAGCATACGAAAGGACTATCGGCATCTTCAGAGCCTCCTCACGTGTGACTATTTTAACACCATACTCGGCATAATTGGCATCGGTAAAACTGACATCGACACCGGCACCCGTCTCCATATACAAATTTATACCCGCAGACGTAAGCAGACCGCAGGCCTCGGGAGTGAGCAGCATACGTGTCTCATCAGTATCAGGATAATTGCCGACAAGGGCGATGGTAATGCCGGCATCGCCGACAGGAATATCTGCCAGAGCCATCTGAGGCTGAAGCTGGTCGCATGAATTTTCGTGGGTCATAATATGTGGCTGTTATAAGGTCATGGATGCGGACAGCGTTATATGCTACCCGGAGAAGCGAAATTAACAAAAAAAATCAATCCGGCCAACTTTTGCCTTGAAAAAGCCTGAAAAGAGCCAGTTTATCCCGATATATGGGCTATTCAGGACTCAGGTTGCACATCACTGCCGATAAGAGCGAGAAAACGATTCACACTGTCCGAAATCTGACGGCGGTTTTCAAGCTGCGTACTATCGAAAACAGAAGTGGCGCGCTCATAATGAGGTCGGCGCGTCTCAAGACCGCGTTCGATAAATCCGAGAAGTTCGCTGTCTGAAAGCGCACTCAGCAGCGGACGGCGGCTACGGCCCACAGCAAGACGCTCACACAGACGTCCCGGGTCAGCCTGAAGCCACACTACACGCCCGCGTGCGAGCATATAATCCATATTGTCAAAAAAACAGGGTGTTCCGCCGCCGCAGGAGACAATGGCATCATCAAACTCCCCGACTTCACGAAGCATAGCTTTTTCAAGCCTGCGGAAGCCCTCTTCACCACGCTCTTCAAAAAGCCGGCTCACCGAAGAGCGGAAACGCTGCTCGATGTAGAAATCAAGGTCATAGAAAGGGCGGCCGGTGGCTTTTGCCAGAGCGCGGCCGAGAGTAGTCTTGCCGCAGCCCATATAGCCTATAAGGAAGATAGGGGTCATAATTCGGAATTTTGTTGAAGGATAGCCTGCACATGCCGGCGACAGTCGTCAGAAGTAAGAGGGCGGAGTCGCGGAGGCAGAGCATGGTAATAACGCTTCCATGCAAGCAGACGTTTGCGACACTCAAGTTCGAGATGATCGCCTAAGGCGGTAGTCACCGGGTCATCCAATGCCCTGCCGGAGTCGCTAAGTATCCGTCCGGCGAGATGACATTCATGCACTGCAGTATTATCAACGGATACAAAATCTGGAGTTATTACCTCGAAAGGCCATAGACGCAGAGCGGTTCGTGTCAGCGAAGCAGCCTCGACATAACGGGCGGAGTCTGCCAACAGTGAAGCCGTGCGTAGCAGCGAAGCACGCTGCCAGCGCATCATGCGGGCTGTGGCAGAGTCATAATAAGGTGGTGGTGTGGTCGAACAGCCGCCATCAGAAAGTCTTTTGGACATAGCCATAGCCCAGAAAGCATTGGCAAGTCTATCGGGACCGCCGAGACGTGAGGCGAAAAGTCCCGGCACAAAAAGTGAGTCCAGTCCGGCATACTGTCGCGTTGACAAGCCGTTAATCACCATCAGCGGGCGCTGAGTTGACGAAGTATCAGATATAGCCGAAGACGCCATATCGAGAACAGTCAATGACGACTGGCGCAGCCATGACGAACCTCCCGCAGCCTTACGCAGGTCAAGTACCACACTGTCTCCCTGCCCTGTCGGTAACAGTGCGTAACGCGACACAAAGCTCGGAAGTGGCCCGTCATCTTTATACAACATCGTAAGCATTGAGTCAAGCCTTACAGGTTCACCGTCGGGCGGGATTGAAGTAAGTGCGAAACGTCCGTAAGCGAAATCTGCCGGAGTACCCGTCATAGGTACACCATCGTGATCCGAGCCCGGTATGGCGAGAGAAGCCACATACGAAGGTATAGCAAGATAACTTGTGTTGACCACACTCACGTCTCGCCTCACACCTTCCACCTCCTGCACATACCACAGCGGGAAAGTAAGATTATCACCATCAGTCAGCAGGATAGCTCCACGTGGCATCGAACCGAGAATATTATGAGCAAGACCGATGACACCAAAACGTCCGGAACGGTCATGATCATCATAATTCTGAATCAGCATAAGTACCGGCACGGCAAGCGACACCATTGCTGCACTCAGAGCGCCACATGAGGGAAGATTAAGACGCATCTTATGGCACAGACGTGCGACACTAACGGCAACCGATAATACTCCAAGACCTATCCAGAATGCAAAAGCCATGAATGAACCCAGAAACGAGTAATCACGCTCACGCGCCTCACCGGGAGCCTGATTCAGATAGATAACTATAGCGATACCCGTCATAAGCCACAATACGAAAATGAAGGTACCCCAGCGTCTTGTAGCTCGCCCGCCGATTATACAGAACAGAATACCGACTATTCCTAACAGAAGCGGAAGCATGAAATAAACATTATGGCCGGGATTGTCACTGCCGGCTTCCGGGGGCAGCATACGTTGCGGCCCGAGCATAGCATCATCTATTATCGGAAAACCGGTGATGAAATTGCCATGGTCAGCTTCACCGGCCGAACAATAGTCATTCTGGCGTCCGGCAAAGTTCCACAACAGATAACGCATATACATGTACCCTATCTGATATGTGGCCAGCATCGCAAAACTCTGTGCATACGAGGGGCGCCATGAAACGGGACGCACACGTTTTCCGGTCATAGGGTCAAGTTTGCCGACAGGGTGTCCGGTCGAATCAATTGCCTCCGATACCTCCAGACTCACCATAGACTCCTTATTCATACCGACCCATGCTTCAAAAGCACCAAGGTCGGAGGGGTCTGTAGATGTGATACGCGGCAGCCACATGTTAAGCTCGGGGGTAGTGATGATATCATACACATGATCAGTCACTACATAAGCATCACGGCCGGGATTATTGCCGCCGACTCTGTTTACCGCCGAATCGGCTGCGTTAAGCATACCTGACCTTGCTCCGAACCGTCCTCCCGTTATAGCCTTTGTGTAATGAGGCCCTTTATCAATCAGAGCATAATGCGAATAGTCGGGTTGCCCGGCCGAGTCAAAATACTCCTGAGCAATCGGACGGCTGTAAGGTGTACGACCGTAAAGCAACGGAGCCGACCCATACTGGTCACGACTGATGTATGAGCGCAAAGCGAATATATCGTTCGGCGTACCGGTGTTCAGGGCAGGCGCGGCTACTGCCCGCAGCGGAATAAGCGCATAGCAACTGTAGCCCGTCAGCAGGACACCGAGCATCCATACGGCTATTATGACACGCCGTCGTGTACAAGGCCGTGTATAGCCGGTGAAAATTGCTCCTGCTACCGAACAGACAGCGGCACACAGCATACTGTCACCTATCATGAATATACCTGACAGAAACAGAGTAACCCCTATCATGCACACCGTGAGTGTCCGCGAACGATGAGTGAACAGCATCCACAGAGTCGTTGATAAAGAAATTATACATGCCGCACAGTATATCAGCACACCGCTCCAGAACGGGAGATGCAAGTCATTGACAGCCCACAATTCAGTCAATCCGGCCAGATACAGAACTCCCGGCATCATGGCCGTGAGTATAAGTCCGACAGCCGTAACAGCTATCAGCAGACAGATAAGACAGAAGCGTCCTGCTTTGCGACACGGGCGGCGGCGCCAGGCGTAAATTACTGCCAGGGCAGGTACAACAAGCAGATTCAGCTGATGCACGCCTATGGATAGAGCCGTCACATAAGCCTCTAACACAAGCCATCTCACACCACGTGCCTGCTCATGGTCGGGCACAGCAGCCCAACGGAACATAACCCATACCTGCAATACACTCATGAACAGCGAAAAGGCATATACCTCAGCCTCTACCGCAGAAAACCATACCGAGTCGCACCATGCCAGACAGAGTGTGGCACACAGAGCGCAGATACAGCACAACGGCGCACGCCTGCCCCGTGTACGACCGGGCAGACAATATGCTGCCACAGTGGCTATGCACCGCACCAACAGCGCCATAGCCAAAGCTGTCCACAGCCCGCTCGACATATTGACCCATAATGCCTCTTTTCCTTGTGGAGCAAGCAGACACACTATATGTGTGACCAGCTGCCATAGCGGGTTACCGGGTGGATGACCGATCTCAAGGCCGTGTGCGACAACTATATATTCCGAACAGTCCCAGAACGATGCCGAAGGCGCTACGGTAAGCCAGTACACTGTCAGTGACAATGTGAAGGCCACCAGCGAGGTCGCGTTGAGCCAACGTCTTGATACAGTATCCGTAAAGGGGTTGAGGTATTGCATGATAAGGTCAGAGAAAAAGGTATCATAGGAAAACAGAAGAGAAGAACGAGAGTTCAAAGTTACAAAAAATAATTGGTTCGGAAGCTGTTCTAAGTACATAAGCTGTTAAGAAACATCAAAATCGGGTCACTATAAGAAAAAACGGTTGTTAAGTACCTTTGATTGGATATGGTAAAAAGGTTGACGGAAACAACGAAATCGGAAGTGCAGAAAGGAACAAGAGCGCAATATTGAAGTAACTTTTTCAGAGCGACTGTACTTGTGATGTTGTAACCATGATTATACAAGCTAACTCATCATGTTATCTGCTTTGGCTGAATAGTAACCGGATTTTACTCCCTACCCTCAAAATGACTATCTTCACACATAAAAAGAAGGGGGAGTCCTCTCGACTCTCCCTCCCGCTTCACACTCATTAATAAAACGATTTAACGAAAATTTATCTAATCTCTGGCATATTCCCGCAGCCTAAGGGTTGTCGCAGGATTCTTGTGTACGAGCGTGGATTGCTGAAACCGTATTCTGCCTGTAATCCACTCCACAATCCGGAGATGCCAGTTCCGGAAGCGGACAATCTTGAGCGGTGTATGATGCGTAAGAGCTACATACGTGGGCTGACATACTAATGCCTATGTGTTTGGTATGCTTATACTATTATTGACAGATGCAAAATTATAAATAAAGGAGGTATTAACCAAATTATTTTGATAATATAGATAAAAATACTAAATTTGTGGATTAAAATAGTAAAAATATCTGTTACTATATCTTAAATTGATTAAAAACCGAAAAAAATACCAAAACTCATCTAACTATGCTTGACGATATAGATTGCCGTCTGCTCGAACTCCTGCAGAACAACAGCAACATCAGCACCAAAGAACTGGCTCGTGAAGTCAATCTCTCTCAGACACCCGTCTACGAACGTGTGCGCCGTCTGGAACGGGAAGGCTACATAAAGCAATATGTGGCTCTGCTCAATGCCGAGAAATTGAATCTCGGTTTCTCTGTCTACTGTCACGTGCGTCTGTCTCGACAGACAGCTAAAGATGCACATGAATTCATCGAAATTATAAAGAAAGTGGAAGAGGTGACCGAGTGTTACAGTATGTCAGGTTCCACCGACTATCTTCTGAAGATACATGCACCGGACATGGCATACTACAGGCGTTTCGTGCTTGAAGTGCTCGGCAACATAGAGGCCGTCGGCTCTATGGAGTCACAGTTCGTCATGTCCGAAGTGAAGCATACCACATGTCTGCCACTCAGTCAGCTAAGTGAATAAAAAAGTTGTCACAAAGACATAAACTCATAAACTATTAAAAGGCTGTTTAAAGGTGATGTATGTTGCACAACATAAGAAAAACGTTGTGACTCATAGGAATAAGTGTTAACTTTACACCCAAAGAAATATCCTATGTATTGATAAGTAGCTCATAATCAGAAATATCTCAACATATCAATCATCATGAGTAAAACCTTAAAACAGTTTGTCTTTTACGCCGGCACGATCTTTATCGCGGTTTCCTGCGGAGGTCAGCAGAAAGCCATTCTTGTTGACGGGCCACTCGAACCCAAGAAATTCGAAGCAGAGATAGACGGTAAAAAAACCGCTCTCTACACCATGCGTAATGCCTCGGGCATGGAGGTGAGTATCACCAACTTCGGTGGCCGTATCGTAGCAATCAATGTACCCGACAAAAAGGGACAGCTGCGTGACGTGGTGCTCGGCTTTGACTCGATAGGGGCCTATCTCCCCGAAGTCAACCAGTCGGATTTCGGAGCAGCCATAGGCCGTTACGCTAACCGTATCAATAAAGGGCACCTTAATATCGACGGTCAGAATTACCAGTTGCCTCAGAACAATTTCGGTCATTGTCTGCACGGAGGTCCAACAGGATGGCAATATAAGGTATATGATGTCAAAAAGGTCAGCGATGACTCCATCGTGCTTACCATAGTATCGCCGGACGGCGACAATAACTTTCCCGGTACAGTCACCGCCGAGGTAAGTTACACTCTGCGACCTGACAATTCGCTGGCCATAGCCTACAAGGCCACCACTGACAAGCCGACTGTCATAAACATGACAAACCACAGCTATTTCAACCTTAACGGTGACCCGGCTATACCTATCACTAACAATAAACTCTACATCAACGCGGACAACTTTACTCTTGTTGACACCACATTTATGACCACAGGTGTCATAGAACCGGTAGAAGGCTCACCTATGGACTTCACCAAAGCGCGTGTTATCTCCGAGACTATTGACGAGGTTTCCTATGACCAGATTAAGAACGGCGACGGATATAACCACAATTGGGTACTCAGCACCGAAGGGCGTCTCGATATCGAAGCCGCCAAAGTAGTATCACCTCTGACCGGTATCTCGCTGACTGTCTATACTGATGAACCCGGCCTGCAAGTCTACACCGCCAACTTCCTTGACGGTACCATCACCGGCAAATACGGCAAGGTCTACAAACAGCGCAGCGGTATCTGTCTCGAAACCCAGCACTATCCCGATGCTCCCAATAAATCCGACTGGCCTTCGACTCTGCTACGTCCGGGCGAAACATACACAAGCAACTGTATCTACAAATTCGGTGTAGAGAAATAGGCAGTTCCTGATATAAACGAAGCTTATTTATCATGTCAGAATTCTATAAGTCAAATCACCGGTATTATCTGAGTGTTGACTGTGTAGTACTTGGCCTCAACAGCGGCAGGCTGAGTATACTGCTGACAAAGCGGGCATTTGCTCCCGAAGAGGGAAAATGGTCACTGATAGGAGGTTTTGTACAACCGGAGGAAAGCTTAAACCAAGCCGCCAAACGGGTGCTTACACAACTCACAGGGCTGTCAAATGTCTATATGGAACAAGTAGGAGCATTCGGAGAAATTGACCGTGACCCGGGCGACAGAGTCATATCTGTGGCTTACTATGCGCTTATTAACTTTGATGAACACGACCGCCGCAAAGTGATGTCACATAATGCCTGCTGGGTCGACTTTGCAGACATCCCCGAACTTGGCTTTGACCATTCCTCAATAATAACCCACACTCTTAAAAAGCTACGTTTTCGTTTCGTCAACGAACCCATAGGACTTAAACTGCTGCCGCGACAATTCACACTGTCCCAGATGCAGTCGCTTTATGAAACCGTACTCGGTCACCGGCTCGACAAGCGTAATTTCCGTAAGCGTGTACAGGAAGCCAAATGTATAGAATCGACCGGTGAGGTAGACAAACTCAATTCCAAGCGTGGGGCGGCACTTTACCGCTTCAACGCTGAAATCTACGAAAAAGATAAGAAATTCAAAATATAAAAAAATAAAATACAATACCCATATCGTCACCGGTTATATTACTGTTCTTCCCACATAAGTATAAAGCTGTTAGTATAATATCAATTCGGCATATTACAATTTATATAAAGCAATCGGGTCACGACTTATTTTTTATAGTCGTGACCCGATTGCTTTATTAAGTAATTTATAGGTTAATCTATTTTACAGACTTATTATCGGATTACGGTAATTTTGAATGCCTCACGTGTGCCATCGGTGTATGTCACGTTCAGAACATATATACCTTTGGCGAAGAACTCAAGACTTATCTCATGTCTACGACCTACATTGTTGTCGGCAGTCACCTTGCGACCTGACATATCATAAGCCTCAACGCTGAGAATGTTATATTCGGAATTCACTACCACATTTATATCCTCTACTCTAACCTGCGTACGGTCAAGAGAAGTATTGTCAAATCATTTCATCTATGTCAAGAGTAAGCCATTTAAGTGCAGCTGTACAATCTCCGCTTACGTTACCACGAATACAGAAGTTGTGATCAATTCCAAGCTCCATCAATGACCACCATGTATCACCGCCGATAGTTGTCAATATACCCCGGATTTTCACTGTGTATCGTAAATGCTGATTGAAGAATAATCCACAATAATAAGTAAATCCATTTCATTATGTCAGGAGAATAATAGTTAGAAAAAGTAATCAAGGCTAAAATTAATAAAATGATTATTAATTCTCCAAATATAAATAGCAAGTTATGTATGATAGCGCCTATTTATAAATGATTTTCCGGGCACGTACAAAATTTAACGGTTATTTTACTCGGAATAAAATTTAAATAGGTAGTTATATCCACCAACAAAAAATTTGTTACAAGATTAATGAAACTTTCCGAGAAAGTTTCATTAATCTTCTCGGTCGATAAGTAGCTCTTAAAAATTAATGAACAAGTTTTATTACTCAAGATTTAAAGACTTTACCTGAAAACATATTTCATTTAATTTTTAAGAGCAACTTATACAAAATGTTAATTAAAGAGATATGGAAAGCAGGCGACAAACACACGGAAGCAGTGTCTGTCGCCTGTCGTGATGGCAGTCACACCGGATTGCTATTGCTGACTGCACATCTTTTCACCTTTTTTTCGTTACCTGTTATTACTATTCTTTGGTCAATCTGACTGCATGTATTATAGCGTGGTTTGTAGTTATATTCATATTCTCATTCTCGGGACGGAAGTCGATAGTAAGGATATGGTCACCGGCTGTGAGAGGAACTTTCACCGAATTTGACCAGCCGAGATCTTCCCAGTTGTCGCGTCCGCGCTGAGGCATCACAAGCATACCGGCGCGGTCTTTATCAACCAAAAGGGTGCGTATGGCACATTTATTCTCGGTATTTACCGGACCGTTACCATTGGCATATTTCACAGAGATGTAGTAATCGCCCGGGTTGTCGATTTTAACCGGGAGTGAGAGTACCGAATACTTATCATTATCTTTGGCCGGAATATCCACAAGAATCTGCGGACGGGTAGAACGAGGTTCGGAAGCAAAGCCTTCAATACCGTCAGCCGAGACACCTATTACCTGATACTCGCCGGGTATTGAGGCGTCAAAGGTTGTCGCTTTAGTCCGTGCTATCTCCTTACCGTCTTTCAGGACTATGTAACTACCGATATACTCGATAGGATTCCATGTCAGTACAGTTCCTTCAAGCCATGTGTCCGGAGTCAACGGCGCATTAAGCTGCGGAACTTCAGCAACTCCTATACGGGGTATACTGTTGTCAGCCATGACAATATCGACTTTCATATTGCCTTTCGCCTTATCAGCCGGTATGAAAGGTGCCTGTTCCTTACCGTTGACTTTAAATGACTTGATGCGGTTGCCATAACCGCTTACAGTTATATCAATTTTAGCATTACGGTACTTCAACCCTTCAAGTGAGCGGGTGCCGGCAAGAGCCTCCGGGACAAACGGATGAAAGGCCAGACCGTCTTTCTCAAAGTCAATTCCGAAAAGAATCTTGTGAGTAAGTGCAATGTTGCCGCTCAGACACCACAGCATATTCGAAGAGTTGAGTTCGGTAGCTATATCTCCGTTCTCAAGATTGAAATTTTCTTTATTGGTACAGAATAGAGCTGCCGGACGGAACACGGAACCTATGGACTGCATCACACCTACTTCATTGCCGGCTTTGGCATTGGCTAAACCCCACCACGAGCCTACCCAGGGCCACAATGACTTATTGTGATAGGCGGGCATGTCGGCTATAGACGGATAAAAGACAGCTGTACCGAAAGGTGTGGTCGGATTGCTGCGTGTTATCTCTTCAGCTCGTTGTACAGGTGCTATATCCCACATAACAGCCAATGACTCACCTAAGGTTTCGGCACGCGGATTAGTGATAAGATTATCTCGTCCATAAAGATACATGGCATAATAGCCTTTGTCCTCTCTCCACAGATGTTCATTTATGGCTGCGGCTATCTTTTCCGACTGTGCGAAAGCATCTTTAGCTACATCTTTATGACCAAGAATCGTCGCTATCTCTCCCAGAACCTTCCATGCCTGAGCATGAACTACAGATGTAGACAAAGTCTCGGTGTTGTATATATCGGCACACTGCATCCAGCGAGGATGACTCTGTTCACGCCAGTCAATGAACGAAGTCTCACCCTTTATAAGACCGGTTTCGGTATCATAGAAAGCCTTACGATCGGTTTCGAGAGAACGTTTTACTATCGGATAAATGTATTCGAGCCACTTGCGGTCGCCGGTCACCTTGTAGACCTCCCAGGCAGCCACACACCATATCTCGCGGTCGGTCGACACAGGCCATGCTCCGCCGCTACCGGTATCCTGTATTATACGTCCGAGAGGATCAACTTTCTTCATCAATGATATTTTAGATGCTTCCGGCTGCATATAGGCCATTGAAAGCAGTATTGAATAGCTGACATCACGGGTCCATACTCCTGACCATTCCTTTCCGGTACGCAGTGTTGTATCAGGCTCGACTGCATTGACCATCTCGTCAAGACCCATATTGTATATAGCTTCGTGCAGACGGTTGGGGGTAGTAAGACGCGGATAGGAACTTATGTCGTTCTTAAGTTTCCACTGTCGGTCTACACCCATATAATAACCGGGTTGAGCAGAGTAGGTGGAGACAATCTCGGTAGCTGAGGGAGCTGTGGCCATAAACACACCCTGCGTTATGGTGTCACCATGCCAGCGATAGGCTGAGGTCTCGACGATAGTTTCTGCAGAAAGTACCGGAGTCAGCAGACAGAAAGCCCCGGCTATCATTATTTTTTTCATTTTGCAGCAAGTTTTGTGAGTTTGATAGCGCAGCCGCCGCTACGTCCCTGAGGAATAGAGAGGACAGTATCGGAAGTCACGTCTTTCTGTTCTATAAGTACAGGGTATGGGTCTGTATCATAATTAGCATTCTCACCATCACGGTAGATAGTGGCACGATAGGTACAACCCGGATCAAGGAATGACAGATTTATACTGGCAGTTCTGGCTTCATCACCGGTCGCACTTCCTACAAACCAACTGTCACCGCCTTTCTCCTTACGGGCCGTAGTGATATATCGGCCTATTTCAGCTTCAGGAAATACCGTCCTGTCCCAATCAGTCGGGCAGTCGCATACGAACTTGAAAGGACCGGGATTAGCCTCATAATTCTCTATCTCGTCGGAAGCCATCTGAAGTGGTGAGTAAAGAATCACAAAAAGAGCAAGCTGTTTGGCCAGCGTAGTGTTGACATGTGTCTGAGGCATAACCGGGTTCTCAAATCTGAACGTTACGGGAGTGAAATCCATAGGGCCAGCCAGACCGCGTGTGAAGGGCAGTGTCACGGTGTGTGAGGGAGGATTACCACCTTCGGGACACCATGCATCCCATTCCTGACCACGCACACCCTCTTGTGTCATAAGATTGGGATATGTGCGCTGCAGACCTGTGGGCATAACAGGTTCGTGATTGTCTATTGCAAGGCGATGATGTGCAGCAGTCTCAATCACCTTACGGTAATGACGCACTCCGAACTGACTGCTGTGAAGTTCTTTATCATCGAGCATATCACCTACATATCCGGTTTTGACATAGTTCATACCGTTGTCTGCATAGAGTTTCATGCCGTCTTCCATCTGGCGTTCGTAATTGGCGATTCTTCCCCCTGTCTCATGGTGGCCTATAAGTGCCACACCTTTCTCACGGCCGTAACGGTTAAGTTCGGCAATGTCAAAATCTTCATAAGGACGTGTGAAGGAAAAATCCCACGTGGCCCAATCATAATTCCAACCTTCGACAAGCACACCACCGAAGTTATTACGAGCGGCAAAATCCATGTAACGCTTCACATTGTCAGTCGTCGCACCATGCCTGTCACCGGCCTCCCATGTAGCTGTCTTCATGTGATAACACCACCAGACCCCCAAATAACGCTGAGGCACACAAAATTCCTCTGCATTCTCAATGGCACATGGTTCGTTGAGGTTGAGCATTATACGGCTTAAAGCCATATCGCCGGCATTATCGGCTATTATAAGTGTGCGCCATGGCGATACACGCACATCGGTTACAAAAACCTTTTCGCCCGACTGCCACGGAGTAAGTTCGGCTTTCAGCATATTTGAACCGGGAGTGGCCTGAAGATTCATGGCTGCGTAATCGGTAAGATTGGCTTCGTGAAGCGCCATGTGTGTGCCATCGGCACAACGCATCGTAACAGGTGTAGAGACTTTACCCATACTGTCAAGAGGCAGTTTACGAAACAGAGCCTCATAAAAGCGATAACCCTCAGCAGGAATGTTCCATGTGACGGGACACTCATTAAATGCAAATTCAGTCAGTTCATCCATTATAACGAAGTCCTGAAGTGACTGCTGGCGTGGGAACTCGTAACGGAAACCTATACCGTCATTGAACACACGGAATACTACTGCAAGATTACGGCCGGGAGCCAACTTCTTCTGCTGAAGGCTGACACGGAGTTCATTGTAATTATTGTCAATTGATGATTCCTCACCCCATACAGGCTGCCATGTTTCAGAGTGTGAATCACGCTCGGTTGACTTTACCGAGAAATCTTCGGCAAAATCAGGGGCATCTTTAAGTTTCATACCGAGCCGGGAGTCATTTAGAATGGACTTACCGTTTCTTTTTACGGAATAGTAAGGTACTCCGTCTTTAGTATCAAATTCAAGACTGACTGAACCGTCGGGCGATGTCACCGCAATCGGCTTTGCGGCACAGCACAGTGTGCCGCAAGCCATAGCAGTGAGAGCTATTATATAATTTTTAAGGTTTATCATATCAGTTGAGGCAGATTACGTGGATTTTATGTTTATTGCCATCTATTATTATCTGATAATTACCGCTTTCGGTCACTACCCATTTATTGTCGGGATTACCGTCGGGCATAAGTGATATTTCGTCTGATGCCGCACCGTCACGGCTTATAGTGACACCATTTACGGAAGGCATGATGAAAGGGCCTCCCCAGTTGCCAGGTTTCATAGGACACTTGAACTCACCTTCGCTGAGTGTACCCTCGTAGCGGAATACATTAGTATCGGTTTTCTCCATCTGTACGGGATTATCTATATCCCAACCGGCTGCCGTAGCATCACCTACCATCCACAGATTATCGATTTCGTAAGGTGTAACAGGTATCTCCACTACTGTAAGATCTTTGTCGGAATCGCAGGCTGTCAGCGAGAAAAGCGACAGGAAAACAACTGTGATTATATGATGTAGTCTCATGATTGATATTGTATTAATAACCGGGATTCTGTGTGAGATTATGATTAGTGTCTATGGCTTTTCTCGGTACAGGGAAGATAGCCGTATGATTATCTGAGTCAGGCTGTTTATCCCACCATGTACCGGAATTAAACATACCGAAGCGTACAAGGTCGGTACGACGGCGGCTTTCAGCAAAGAACTCACGTCCCCATTCATCAAGCATCTCCTGTTCGTCAAGGACGGCACCTCCTTCGGGGGCATAAAGATTAGTCTGCCATGATTCCGAAGGGTAATTACGTCTGCGGACACTGTTGAGAAGTCGGGCAGCCTCATCAGTACGTCCGCTGCGCAGTCTACACTCGGCAAGAGAATATATTACTTCCGTAAGGCGTATCTCCACAAAATCTGATTCTATCTGACCGGCATCTTCATCAGCATAGAACGGATATTTGGCGAAGTGATAACCCGAATTATGGTCACCGCTCTGAAGATTGCTGGTCTTATCCTGCGGCCACTCATCATCGGTAAGGTTACTGAAATGTCCTACAGCATCACGTATGTTCAGTTCATAATTGCCATACGGGTCAGTGACAAATTCCTCACCCTCTTTAAGTGAAGGAAGTTTGCCGAATATAAACAGACCTTCACGTGTGTTGTTACCGAGATTACGGTAGAGTTGTAGGCGTACATCTTCCGGATAGTTACGGAATTTCTGTACTGTATTACCTAATGTGTAAGAATAGAGATTACCGTTCAGGTCATAACTGGGTGTGCAGGCATATTTGCAGTTGTGGTCGCCGGCCTCGGCTTTTGTGTCACCGATATAGTAACGGAACTGTGAAGGGGTCGTCCACCAGTAAGTATCGCCCTGATAGTGCCAGAAGGTGTAACCCTGTGAAGCGGTGAATGCGAAAATGACTTCAGGACACTGTTCATTGTTCCAGTCGAAAGGTGCATCCCAGCGATCAGCTAAAGAGTATGTACCGAACTCACCGTCAAGTATGCGTTCCGCCCACTCGGCACACTCGTTGTAGCGTGCTGTTCCGGTCCATGCCTCCGAGTTGAGGTAAAGACGTACAAGGAGAGCAGCAGCACCGGCTTTATTCCATTGAGCCTGATATATGTCGTTACCTCCGCTACCGGTCTTTACCGACAGAAGACCGACACATTCGGTCAGTTCAGTTTCGATAAACTCAAAGAGCTCCTGCGGTGATACCTGTCCTTTTGAATTCAGGTTGACATCTTTACTGATGGCGAGAGGCACGTTTCGGAAATTGTCGAGTAGACGTATATAGAACCAAGCGCGAAGTACACGACACTGGGCTTTGAGATTATTGAATTCCTCTTCGGTAAATCCGAAGCTGTCAGCCGAAAGGGTCTGAAGGTCGTCAATGACATAGTTGGCCTGCATGATACCCTGAAAGCAGCCGTTCCATTCAGTTTCGATTGTACCTTCCTCTACGTTCCATGTATGATAATGATAGCGACGCCATACACCGCCGTCGTCCCACCAGCCGTCACGCGACGGGGTTATGAGTTGGTCGGCACTAAGTTCGTTGAGCACATGACGGCTCTGAATACTCCAGAATCCGTGTTCGAAAGGTCGGAGTACCGCACGTATCACATCGTTGCGGGTATTATAGTAATTACCGGAAGAAACCTGGTCGTATACGGTTTCGTCAAGGTCTGTGCAGCTTGTCAGCGAGAGAACGCCGAGGGTGAGAGCTGTTATATATGAAAGCAGTTTCATTGTAGTCGTTATTGGTCAAGTATCAGAAATCAAGTTGTACGCCGAAGATAAACTGACGGCATGAAGGATAATATGTACGTGAGCCTGTGGCACCGGGAGTAAGACCGTTGGTCTGGAAAGAGGAGGGGTCAACACCACTGTATGAGGTTATAGTGAAGAGATTTTTGGTGGTGAATGTCAGACGCAGACTGTCAAGGAAGCGCTTGTTCATATTGAAAGTGTAACCGAGCGTCAATGCATCAAGTTTCACATAGTCACCTTTCTCCAGATAATAGTCTGTGACTTCCTGAGTGCCTTTCAGAACATCATATTTGGTATAAGCCTTCTCCATGACATTGCCCATGAATGACTGATGGCCATAATAAAAGTCATGTATATTGAAGATGTCGTAACCAAAAGCCCCACGGAAGAATAATGAGAGATCAAAGTTTCTGTAACGGAACGTATGAGTCATAGAGGCAGTGAACTTCGGAAGACCATTGCCTACTATTGTTCTGTCCTCTTCCGTACCTTCCGAAGCGAGTTTAATATTACCGTCTTTGTCATATATAGCCCAGTTACCGTTCTCATCAATACCGGCATAACGGTACATATAGAAGTTGCCGAGACGTTTACCCTGTTCTATGCGCTGCAGATTGTGGAAAGGATAGGGGTCTTCGGTGCTCACCATATCGTAATAGTCCTGGCCTACGTATTCAGAATTACTGAAATTAACGAACTTGTTGTCCATTGTGGCACCAACGAAGTCAACTGTATAGCTGAAATCAGGTGTGATCACTGCGTTCCAGCGTACATCGAACTCAAAACCGGAATTACGCATCGTACCTACGTTCACGAATGTTGAGCTGAACAGAAAGGGTGGTACCGACACATCGTAATCGCCGAGCAGGTCTTGCTGATTGCGTGTATAGTAATTGAGTGAGCCGTAGACTTTATTTCCGAACAGACCGAAGTCTATACCGACATTCCAGTTTTTTGCCTTTTCCCAACGTAAATCGGGGTTTACATTCTTGCCCGGGCCCCATACCTGATAATACTTGCCCTGATAGTAGTAATAGCCGAAGCCGCTCATTGTGTTCAGCGACATATAGCTGCTGAAATCCTGATTACCGGTCTCACCGTAGTCACCACGGACTTTCAATTCGTTGAGCCATTCAAAATCACGCATGAACGGTTCTTCCGAAAGTCTCCAACCTAAAGAGAAGGCAGGGAAATTACCCCATTTATGATTGTCACCGAATTTTGACGAACCTTCGTGTCTCAGCGATGCTGTGGCGATGTAGCGTCCCTGCCAGTCATAGCTGACGCGACCGAAGAAAGCTATCAGCTTACAGTCATTCTTATAGGAGCCCATACCGACATGGCCTTCCTCGACTGCCCATTGGCCCGAACCAAGATTATTGGCACCCAGACCATCGTTGGGGAAATCCTTGTTGTCGGCATTTACACCCGAATACTGACTGTACTGATATGAGTAGCCCACCATAGCCTTGATATTGTGGTTATTAAACGAACCTGTATAGTTGCCTAACCACTCAAGACTGCGTTGAAATCCTTTGGAGTAACTGCGTGAGCCTTCACCATCATAACCGTTGTTCTGTGACAGGGTAGAAGTTGAAGGACGGAACCAGTAGTTGAAATTGGAATCTTCGTGGTCTGCGACTGTCACCTGTGTGCTGAGAGTCTGTGACGGCCAGCTTTCTTTTGCAAACAGCGGGAGCAGATTGAGTTTTACTGTGGCATCAGTTTCAAGAAGTTTTGTCGTGGCTGAATTATCTTCGAGAGCCATCATCTCGACAGGATTATAACCTGCTGTCTGACCGGTGAAGTTAGTATACTGAGCTCTTTCCGTATCCCATATAGGGGTAGTTGGATTAGCCTCCAACGCGTTGCGGAATACGTCCCATGAGGCAATCTTGCGTTCTATAATACGCGGAGCAACGTTTAGACTGAATGTCAACAGACCGCCTTTCGTAGTATGATTGACCGACGCACGACCGCCGAATTCCTCACGGTTTGAATAACGGTCAACACCGTTCTGATTACGATAGTCAACTGTTGCGCGATAATTGGTCTTTTCATTACCACCGCTTATACTGATTGTGTGTGACGTGCCCCAGCCCGTACGGGTCACGGCATCAAGCCAGTCATCATTACCACCGAGATCTACACCGTTCACGGCGTCGGCACGGAGTGTTCGGTAAGCCTCGGCATCAAGCATCTTCAGTTCGTGATTGGCAACATTAGCGGTTACAGAGCCGATGTAGGAAGTATGCACGGCACCGTCACGGGAACCCTTCTTTGTAGTGACTACTATCACACCGTTTGAACCTCTGGTGCCATAGATAGCTGCGGCCGCACCGTCTTTTAGAATATCAAAACTGGCGATGTCATTAGGATTAAGATTGGTAAGATTGCCACCGGGCACACCGTCTATCACAATCAGGGGGCCGAGACCTGCCGAGCGTGAGGACACGCCGCGAATCTGAATCGAAGCCTGATTATTTGGGTCACCCACACCGGTATTGGTAATCGACACACCGGGCACTTTACCCTGAATCATCATAGTGGGGTCAAGTGAACTTGAGGCGAGAAAATCCTCCGAACTGATATGAGCTACTGTTGATGTGACCTCTTTTTTGTCCATTGTGCCGTAACCGACCACAACCACCTCATCAAGAAGACTTGAATCCTCGGTCATGCGTATCTCTATAACGCTGCGGCCGCCGAGTTTCACTTCCTGTGTTTTATAGCCGACATAGCTTGCTATCAGAGTAGCTTTATCTCCGACTCCTTTCAGAGTAAATTCGCCATCGATATTGGTGGCATCTGCGATAGTAGAGTCCTTTACTCTTACCGTGGCGCCAATCAGCGGCTCCTCGGTCGAGGTGTCTATCACTACGCCTTTGACTTCCATGCCCTGTGCCATAACCGAGATACTGCTCCCGGAGATAGCAAACAGAAGAAGCATGAAAATAACTTTAACTTGCAATCCGGTTTTCATGTTGATTCTGTTAGTTATTAAATTTCGTGCCGTTGGTGAATTACGACGATGCAAAATTACTCAGCACGAAAAGCAGAATCAATCTTTTTAAAGCGAATTAAAATATATCCAAAATTTAAATTTCTGTTTATTAATATTTTAATCTATATACTTAGCCCGTTAAATTAAAACTTAAAAAACTGTAATTAATCATTCACGGTTTAGGTATAGCCATAATTCGAGCCTCAAAATCATTATTTTCAACCAAAGATTTAGACTTTAGCTTGGTCTTGTAGACATAGACTGTCTTTGGTGAGAGATTGAGATATTTGGCTACTTCGGTCGGGTCTGAGATGCCGAGCCGTAGCAAAGCGAATATTCTGATGTCCATAGGCAGTTCCTGATTTTCGTTCAGTTCTATCCAGTCTTCTTCTTTGAAGAGACAGTTGAATTCCTCTATGAAATTAGGAAACAGTTGTAGGAAAGCATTGTCAAACGATCGGAAGATACGTTGTCGTTCCTCCTTTATACCCATCTGAAACGGAAGAAATTTCAGTTCGTCATATTTCTTTTCTTTAAGTTGCTTCATAGCATTCTTACACCTCTCCTCGACCTGATTCACAAAAACCGTGTTCACATAGAGTGACTGAGTGATGTAGCGGTCTTTTATTTCCGAGACTTCTTTCAGTTGTGATATTGTGTTCTGCAACTCCTGATTTATAGTTTCGACCTCAAGCTGTGTTCTGGCTAAAGAGTCTGACTTTTCCTGAATTTCCTTATTTACTGCTTCAATGAGACGATTACGATGACGTACTTTGATAAAAAGCACCAATATGGCACCCGAGAGGAACAGAAAACCTATAACTACTGCGACAAGCATCCATAACTGGTTACTGCGCCAGTTGAACCGTGCGGAGTCTATGAGCTGCATGGTACGGCTAAGTTGATCACGTCTCAAATGGGAATTATAGAACGAGGCATCATCAAAAGCTCTGTGTACAAGCCAATGCGCACGATGCAAATCATTATCCTCATACATCAGTTCGGCCAGCATTTTGGCAGCTGTTGTCTCATGTATGTTACCTCTCAGATCATGTATAGCTGACTGAGCAAGATGAAATTTAGCTGCATTGCGGTTGCCATCGGCAAGATAAGCATGTCCTAACAGAGAGTGTTGTATAGCCTGTTCATGATCATCAAGCCGGAAGCACTGTAGAAGTTTCAGTCTTTCAGTTATCTGCTCTTTGGGAGAGGGATTCTCCATAAGGTCTATATTGTTCTGTTGCCATAGATATGAATTTGTATCAGCTACGGAAGCAAGCTGCCTGGCTGCTTCAAGACGTTTATTTCGATAAATAGAACCTAATTGTGTATCTGCGCCGCCGACGTACGATTCAAGGTTCTGATAGAACGTCGCAGACGAACGCAGATAATCCGTCAACACTTCATGAGGCAATTGCGAAACATCAATGAGTCTGTTCATATCAGCAGCTTCCTTGAAATATCCGTTTGATGAAAAACACTTCATAAGTGCGAAATTAGCAAGAGCCAATTTCGGTTCTTCATTCAGTTTTTGCGCATGTTCCCTCATTCGGGAGGCATAACTGTAAGCTGAATCCGACTGATAGTAGATATATTCATCAAACAGCTCCTTAGCTAACCTGAACGAGGAAGCAGCCGAATTATTCTCGAAATAGGCTTTTCTGAGTGAGTTTAGTCTTTGCTCTTTAGTCAACGAATAGGTAGATGAAGCATTGATTTCATCGATCAGAACTTTAAGGGTAGAGTCAAGCCTGACATCCGCATAAGCGTATGAAACGACACATACTATGATTGACATGAAAATCTCTCTCCATGTCTTATATAACAGACTGCTATTTTTAAATGTATTCATCAGGTAGTTTCCGACATACGGTCACATAACTTATGTCAGTACCTAACAAAGGTACACATTTGTTTCCGGATATACAAATACGGCAACGTTTTGACTCAGTTACAAACACATAGCATCTTTCCTTAAATCTTACCGATAATTCGGTCGCAAGAATAGCGTTAGGTCTTAGAATTTAGCAGTTATCTTTAGCTGATATATTTTTTCAATAATATTGTATTTTATTTGAATTAGTATTACCTTTGCTTATTGATAAGCATTTTTAAATTCTTTATCAGAAAAGTTTTTCTATTTCTAACTATTTAACAAATTGAGTATGAAACACTCGTTACCAAATTTCCCAAGTAAAGGTACGTTAGGAGCCTTAGTGCTCTTGCTCATGTCCTTCTCCGTAGCAGCCGATACAATGTATGTAAGTCATGGTGTAAAAACTAACGATCCGATATATCCCTATACCGGCTTCTCGACTAATGAAGATGTACCGGGACTTTCAATTGCAGTAAAACTCACCAATGATATGCTGGCACCTTACGCAGGTGCCAGTATCACTGCACTGCATATAGGCTGGGCAGGTATATATCAGCAATCCACCCCTACAGCGACTGCATTTCTGCGTTCCGGACTCAATGGGGAGAATATTACCACAGCAGAAGTTGAACTGAACAGTGCTTCGGGTTGGAACTCGGTTATATTTACAGAGCCTTATATCATTCAGGAGAATGATGAACTCTTTATGGGTTATGTGGTCGACTCTCAGAAAGGAGTATACGGGCCATGTACCTTGACATGGGGTTCGTTCGAACCTGAAACTCATTTCATAGCAAATCCTGAAATAGTTGATGAAGAAGGGAATATGGAATGGATTGATCTCAGCACACCCGGTCTGATGGAGATGCAATGTCCTATCATGCTTGTAGCCGAGGTAGAAGTAGGCGGAGGCGAATATCAAAACAAAATACTGCTTACAAAAGCTGTGACACCTTCAATGCTCTTGGCTAACACACCGACAGGTGCAGACGTACAGCTTCTCAATACCGGCTCAAACGATGTAGAGTCAGTCACCGTTAGCTGTAGTCAGGAAGGACAGGATACATGGTCATACGTAGTCAACCTCTCGTCTCCTATAGCCGTTGGTTCTTCCGGTATTCTGAGTGTTCCGGTATACGCAGGCGGTAAAGGTGAAACAACACTCTCAATTTCAGAGGTTAACGGTAATACTAATGGTGAAGAGGCTTCATTTAAGTTCTCACCCGTAGTTATTCCGCAGGAAGTCGCTGAACGTTATACTCGTCGTCCGCTCATGGAGTATTTTGCTTCCGAATCGGAATATCGTTCAGCCGAATACGATGACAATATTGTCACACCGATATTTGAAGGATATTCCGACCGTATAAGCCGTATAAACTGGCACACTACCGACCAGTACCAGCTCGGTCTGGCTGATGACCGTGACGAAGCACTCAGCCTTGCGATTGAAATTGCTAAAAATGATTCCTCTCAGGTCTATATGCCGACTGTAATGGTAGACCGTGACATGAATCTCGGTATAGAGCCACGCTTCTGTCTTACTGCTCTACCTACACCCATGCTTGGTATAATCTATTCTCCCTTTGCGGAAAGTAGCTATGAATATGCCCTGGCACAGCCCACTTTCGCGGCTCTGAACATAGAGGCTCAGCTTGAAGGCGATGTCGTAACACTGAATATTGAGGGAGATGCCGATACTTCAGTACTGCCTGAAGGAGAGAACCTAATGCTTACTGTAGTACTCGTTGAAGACGGTATCGAGTCTGACAGTCAAGAATTCCCCGGTGGCACCGGTGAAGGGTCCAATCCCGGCCATACTGTACATAACTGCCTTGTACGTCAGCTTCTGACAGATATATGGGGGGATGTTATCAGCTTCACCGACGGCAAATTCTCAGCTTCCTATACCACAGAGCTGGATTATGACAACGTAGCGGCCAACATGCGTGCCGTAGCCTTCATCAACCGTCCCAAAGAGAACGGTATGTGGGAACGTTCGGTAATCAACAGTGCCGAGTGCTCACTTGCTGACAGCGGTGTACGTAGCGCTTTTGCCGACACTGCCTATCTGCGTCCTACAATCGAAGGCAACTCAATCATCTGTCCTGCCTGGGCCAGTATGCAGGTTTATACTTCAGCCGGTATTTCTGTTCCTGCCTACGGACTGCAGGCAGGTATATACCTTGTGAAAGTCACCGGAGTTGACGGTGTATCAGCAACGTTCAAAATGTTCGTAAAATGAACATCAATATGATTAAGAACCTGTGCGGCTTTGCCACACAGGTTCTCCTTCTCGCTGTCGGCACATTTTCAGTGAGTATGCAAGCCGAAGCAGAAGCTTATTTCGGATTTGCGCCTTTCGATTCTCCGACTGATGCCACTACTGCACAGGGTTCGGGCAAAAACGGATATGCCGAAGCAGCCATTACTCTTGACCCGACCGCCAATGCCGTTGTGGAGGCTCTAAAAGGTAAGAAGATTCTCGGTGTACGCTGTTTCATTCGTGCCGACTATCCTCAGAAAAAGAAACGTACCTCGTCAGTCAACATACGTTTAGGTTCATTGGATAACGAGCCGATTAAAAATTACGCCGACTTTTTCGAAGGCTGGAACGTCATAATGCTCGACGAACCGATCGAAATCGGTGATGAACCTGTTTACATCGGTCCCATGGTCTACGAAACGAGCGGCAATCCTTATCCTTTTGTAGCTGCTTCAGGAGGTGCGTTACCGGGTGGATACAGTATCTCGCTTAATAAAGAACCTTGGCAGACTCTTACACAACGTGGCAATCTGCTTATGCAGGTAATTCTCGATGCAGAACCGGAGGAACTACCTCTCGCAGCTCAGGCAGCTCCTTATAAAGTGCCGTCGGTAGTAAGTCCTGACAATACTTTTCTATGTGACGTCTCCATTCACAATTTCTCGGCTACACCTATCGAAAGCGCGGAAATAACTACTACTGCCGATAACGGCGAAACTGAATCCAAATCGACTTTCCGCTTTGATCCCCCTGTGGCACCTTTCGACTCACGTACTTTCGAGGCATCTCTATCTACCGGTACAGTCGAAGACCCGGCAGTTAATTACGCTCTGAGTGTGACGGCACTTAACTCTGAGACAACCGAACTCCGGCCTGCCACACCGTTTACGCTTCATGTGACTTCAAATGCATTCCTGCGTATTCCGCTTGTTGAAGAGTTCACAAGTATGCACTGTGTCAACTGTCCTTTTATGGCCTATTTCCTTGACATAGCACTTGAAGAGTTTGAGAATCCATATATCTACATAACACGTCACACAGGTTTTGTTAATGACCTTTTCACTCTCCCGTCTGAAAAGGAATTACTTTACCTTTTCGGTGATAACGGTACCTATAACCCGGCTATAATGTATGACCGTATGGTACGCTCCGAGAGCGACCTATCACCTGTCTACGGAGCAGATCCCAATCCAAATCCGCTCGGATATTCAGCAGCTCTCGAAGAAGCCTCCGAACGTCCAGCATACGCCAAGATACTGGTGGATTCGGAAATTACGGATGATCAGGCCGGATGTGTGGTACATGGCCGAATTGCCGATGGCATTTCGACTGAAGGACTGTATATCTGTGCTTCTCTCATAGAAAACGGTATCCCGGCGGAGGCTCCTTATATCCAAAGTGGTATATATGATGCTCCCGAGGACGCTCCCGAGGATCTTGTGGAACGTTTCCGGCACAACGGTATCGTAAGAATTGAGTTTAATAAAGATGCCCTCGGAGACCCTCTGAAGGTAGATCCGGTAACACGTGAATTCCGTGTCGATTTCGGTAGCTTCCCGGTAAAGCCGGAATGGAAGACCGATAACTGTGAGGCAGTTGCTTTCATATGTCGTGTCAATAAGGAGGATCTGCGTGACAATTATGTACTTAATGCCGGAGGTACTCGCTGGAATAAAGTGGTGGATAGCGGCTCCGGAATTGATTATACAAAAGTTACTCCCGAGCCAATACGTGTCTATGCCGATTCAAATCATAGAATTAAAGTAGAGGGTGAATACAACGCCATTGAAGTTTATTCACTTGATGGACGACGTATAGCTTCCAATTCTGTTCTCAATCCCGGTATCTACGTTGTAGATGTCATTCTTCCGGGTGGCAATCGCAAAGTCAGCAAGATTGCCATCAGATAAAACAGAAAAGACGATTTCTTTTATAAATTGGGGACGGCAGGGAGGCGATTTATCGTCTCCCTGCCGTCCTTTCATCAATATATTTCTGAGAACACGATAAATCGTGTCCCTATTGGGCAAAACAATCGTAAAGTAACCACGTTTCTTAGAATTGTCAGCGGGTTATACCGCGATCAAGCAGACGATGTTTCACCAACATACGTAAAGGGGTGGGAGTGAGGCCCACAGCGACGATAGAGATACGGTTCAGCAGGCCGTTGATGTATTGGCGACGTCCGGCAAAAAGACGGCGCAGGGCTTTGCGGGTGAAGGCTTCGGGAGTATCAAGAGCGCCGATACGCACGGCAAGACGCTGAAGTTTCGGAGGCAGACCGAACAAGTCAGTGGCTATACCTCCGGGACAAGCCACACACACCGAAATACCATAGTCGCGCATTTCATAATGGAGCGAGCGTGTCAGCACACGTATATAGGCTTTGGTGGCAGCATACATAGAAAGACCGGGCATAGGCATCCAGCAGGACATAGACGACATATTCAGAAGCCAGCCGCGACAGCCGCGTTGACGCCAGCGTAAGGTCATCAGACGGCTGAGGTCAGTGACGGCGCGTACATGCAGGTCAATAAAACAGTCGGTACGTCCCGGAGTCATCTCGGTTAAGGGTTGGAATGAGAATATACCGGCATTATTAATCATTATATCCGCATCAGGAGCATTAGCCTCAAGATATTGCTCTACCTGTGTCGCAACATCGGGCAGTGTAAGGTCAAGGCAGAAAGACCGAGCAGTAACCCCGTACCTGTCAGACAAATTATCGGCAGCACTTTGCAAAGCATCAGCTTCATTACTGATCATCACCAGATTGCAGCCACGCTCGGCCAAACGGTGACAGAACTGCAGACCTATACCACTGCTGGCTCCGGTAACAACAGCCGTATGACCGTGAAGATCAGCCATATTTTTAGCCATGACGTGCCGAAGATCTGATACGTTCAATCTCCCTGCGTATTCCGGGAGTCATTTCAGAGTCATCTATGTTGTGATGACACACCATATCCTTGGAGTACATACGGGCGATACAGTAATTGATATGCTCACAACCGCTGCGGTGACACGGTTCCTGCTGCATACGGCGCACAAAATCGGTATCATGCACCAGAGCACGTCCTATCTGGACAAAATCAAATCCTTCGTCCATAACACGATCAGCTGTCTCGCGTCCTACAACACCACCCACATAGATTAAAGGCAGTTTCAATTCAGCCCTGAAGCGACGTGCATCTTCAAGAAAATAAAGTTCTCTGAAAGGCTCGGTCTTTATCATCATCTTGCCGCACATACGCACACCGTATTTCAGCCAAAGCTGCTTCATATAGTGAGTCATGGAATGTATAGGCATCTCACCGCGCATCACATACATCGGAGCCTTGCTCACAAATCCCCCCGACAGTACTATGGCATGGGCACCGAGACGCTCTATCTCAAGAGCCACTTTAAGACATTCCTCAATCTCCATACCACCCTTGAAACCATCTCGCATATTAGTCTTGACGATAACTCCCATATCGCTCCCGGCAGCCATCATAACTTCCTCCATGCACATACGGAGCAGGCGCATACGGTTGCTCAGTGAACCTCCGAAGCAATCGCGGCGACGGTTAGTATAGGGTGACAGAAACTGAGAAATAAGATAGCCGTGACCGGCGTGAACCTCAACACAATCGAAACCCGCATCTCGCGCAGTACGTACAGCATCACCGAAGTCACGTGCTATCGAGGCCAGTTCGTCAGGCCGCAGGCCACGCACTATTGTGGGAGAATAGAGATTAAAGCCTGTTGATGCACCCACCGGAATACCGCCTGCTGTCTTAATATGTGTCATATTACCGCAGTGACCTATCTGTATGGAGGCTTTAGCCCCACGAGCATGTATGCCATCGGTGATTTCACGTAACGGTCTTACTATATCGGGACGCAGCCACAGCTGTGTGTCAAACGACAAAGCCGAGCGGCATACACCGGCGTATGCAAGTGTGGTCATACCGACACCGCCATCGGATACAGCCCAATGATAATCGCGTAGCTGTGGGGTAGGGTTGTTGTCGCGCCCCATACCCTCGAAAGCGGCTGAGCGTATAGTACGGTTGCGCAGTGTGACAGGCCCTATACTGGCAGATGTGAAAAGTTTCATTTTGTTATGGTATTCACTGCGGCCTCAGTGTGCCGCACTCAGTAGATGAATGGTAATAGATAGCGCCGACGCATGGCGGTGTATTCATCGCCAAATTCGCTTTCATAACGTGCATGGAGCGAACGGGCACGCGGAGCGAGATTGGCGAAAGTCCACAGCACGAATACTGCCGCCGGCAGTGACCATGTCAGTATGGCATAACCGGTCCATTCGATAAGTTCGCCGAAGTAGTTGGCCGAAGTTACATAGCGGAACATTCCTCCACGCGGTATATAGTGGCGCGTATCACCGGGACGGCGCAGATGACGTATGATATAATCTGAATGAAGATTGATTACATTTCCTGCCACAAAAACCAATGTGCCCGCTATGAAACAAGGACTCAGCAGCCAGCTGTCAGGATATGTGCCGGGCGCACTGACGTAGAACAGCCAGCCTCCTATCATGTATGCATTGACAAGATTGAAGACTATTCCGCATAGTATTATAGCCAGTGGCATACGGCTACGCCCCTTGATAAGCATCGGAAAAATAAAAGAACGCTGGAAATAGTGGTACAGAAATAGACATGTCATCACCGCCGGAGCAACCTCACTACGACGCGGACTCAGCAGCCAGAGAAGCAGCATAGCGAAAAACACCGGTGCCTCCATGACAACCCAACCCACACGGTTATTTAGAGCAGGTCCCCATTTCCTGTCATACATCATGCCGTAGCCGGCTGTGATTCTGTGCAGAGCAAAAAACACTACTACCGCAAGGGCAATCATAACACCCAAAACAGTATTGAAAACCTCAGGTGAGAAGATCGATTCCATGATTGTATCAGACATTTAACAGAATACTAAAGTATCACAGCCTGTCTTGAATCACAGACCGGGAATAATAAAATTGCGCAGTACGAACCAACCGGATATGAGTACAATCACAGCAATAATAGCAGCCGGTGAGTGCAGAATGTCGTGCAGACGGCGCAGACGAAGAGGCCACAGTTCGACGACAGTGAGCAAAAGCAGATAGGGTATCATAAGCAGCAGCAAGGCATTGGCATGCCATGCTGCTCCCAGATCACCGTGCAACAAGGCGTGAAGCAACCGCTGACTGCCGCACCCCGGGCACTGCAGTCCCGTGAGGCTGTGAAAGAAACAGCGCGGCATAAACGGCGTTTTCATAGGGTCGGCAATATAATACACCGTTCCGGCCACTATCACCGCAATGATAACGACAACCGTACGCATACGGGCACTGACAAAGGTCATAGCAACCGCTTGCTCAGTTTATGAGCATCATAGGCACATAGAGCGTTGCCGACAGCACACCTAATACGAACGACACTATAATCCATATTTCAGCCATACGCGAAGCCCGGCGGCTGCCTTCAATATCACCTCGGTAATAACGCGAACTCACCTGTGCCGAGAAGATAACGGCCACAATAGCCGGTATCATACAGCAGAACACCAGCGCCAGCACTGACCATAGAAGATAGTTCGGCGGCATAGGAGGAACATCTTGAGGTAATTTCTGACTGTTCTGCTGGAGGTTCAGGTTTGCAGCATACGCACCACCGGCATGTTCGGTCGGCACAGGAGGCGGTACCTCAACAACTTTTTCAGGATTATACGGTACCCTGAGACGATCAGCCCACTCACGGTCAGTCGACACGGGTACCGGAGGCGGTACCGTAACCGAAGCATCAGCGGAAGCATCTTCAAACGCCGGCAGCTTATGGAGAGCCACACGGACAGCCTGACGATAAAATTCGGTCACAATTTCCGTTTCGGTACGATTATCATCAGACATATTGATATATCTGTCGACTATCACGTCGTCATCATCTCCGGCCAGTGAGGCGGTAAGCCGCAGAGTGTCTGTTTCGGGGCGTGTGACTTCAATGCAGAGCAAACGTCCTGCAAAACACGAAGCCAGAAGTTCAGGTACAGACTGTTCAAAACCGTCGAGTACAACAAGGTCTATTTTTCGGGCACTCAACAGTTCCGTTATCTGTACGGGCTGTTCTTCCCATACTTTGCGTGGAAAAAAAGTTACAGGTACACCACGGTGTTCGAGGCGTCTGATGACCCCGGCGTCCTCACGGTCGGTCAGCACAATGTCTATGCGTACACGGTTGCCGTCGTGAAATTCTTCCACAAGACGGTCGGCATTCAGGCCGTCGGCCGAAGCCAGTATAGCAATTCTTTTCATAGAGAGGTAAGTACAAAAGAAGTAAGCCGCCAAGGCTAAGACAAGTCGGCTACTATGATGCGAAGTTAATGAAAAATTCTTAAATTTGCAGTCAACTACAATTAAAAGTGGATTCAAAGTACTTTAGCAGGTGTTAAGACACACTCCGGAGCACCTTGCAGGAGAGGAAAATCAACTAAACCTATACACATGAAAAAGACCTTGATGACGGCCGCTCTGTGTGCGGCCAGTGCTGCGGCTTCGGCCGTTACGCCGCTATGGGTGCGCGATGCGCGTATCTCACCCGACGGCAGTGCGATAGCTTTTGTATACAAAGGCGACATCTACACCGTGCCTTCCGGCGGCGGTCAGGCACGTCGTCTCACATCGTCTGACGCACACAGTTCAGCGCCGGTCTGGGCGCCTGACGGTAGGTCGATAGCATTCGCTTCCGACCGTAACGGAGGACGAGATATCTATATCATGTCTGCCGACGGAGGCAGTCCGCGACGCCTTACGTACAATTCAGCTGCCGAAACTCCCGAAGCCTTCACTCCCGACGGCAGCAGTGTTCTGTTTTCGGCTGTGATACAAGATCCGACTGCGAGTGTACTGGCTCCGATGCGTTCGCTCAGCGAATTGTATTCAGTACCCGTAGAAGGCGGACGTATCACACAGGTACTCGGCACACCGGCCGTAGGATTGGCTATGCTACCCGGTGGCGGCTTCCTTTACGAGGACATCAAAGGTCTGGAGGATAAATGGCGTAAGCATCATACATCATCTGTGACACGCGATATATGGCGTTACAATCCGGCTGACGGCAGCCACCGTAATCTTACCGCTCATGCAGGTGAAGACCGCAGTCCGGCTATCTCACCAGACGGCACAACTGTATATTTCCTCAGCGAACGTGACGGCGGTTCAATGAACGTCTACGCACAGGCTCTCGATGCTCCGGCCGGTACCACACCTAAGGCCGTAACATCTTTCACTGACCACCCCGTACGTTTCCTGAGCGCAGGTGCCAACGGAACGTTGGCCTTTACCTATAACGGCGAACTGTACACTATGCGTCCCGGAGGTAAAGCCGCGCCTCTGGCTGTGAACGTCACGGAGACAGATATAGAAGAACCCGAACGCATTGCTTACAGTAGTGTGTCTGAGGCTGCGCCATCTCCCGACGGTAAGCAGGTGGCATATATCACACGCGGTGAGGTACTGGTAACCTCGACCGAACATAACTCAACAAAGCGTATCACCGATACTGCTGCCGGTGAACAGGGTCTTTCGTGGGGCAGTGACGGCCGCACACTCTATTACGGTTCGTTACGTTCAGGACGTTCCAATATCTATAAAGCTTCGATAGGGCGCTCCGAAGACCCTAATTTCTCGAACGCAACTTCTATAAAGGAAGAAGCTCTGTTCCCTGATGACGGCGTTGAGCGCAGCTACCCATCCATATCGCCCGACGGGAAAAAAATGGCTTTCGTACAGGACCGAACTAAACTCATGGTCATGGATCTCGCCACCAAGTCTGTACGGCCACTCGACGCACAGCATATCACCAATTATCGCAGCGGCGGATTTGGGGTAAACTGGTCACCCGACAGTCGTTGGCTCACACTCGAAGTCACCAATCCGTCACGTGACCCTTACAGTGACATAGCCATAGTGGATACGGAAACCGGCGAATTTGTACCCATAACCGTAACCGGTTACTTTGACCAGAACCCACGCTTCACGCCCGACGGAAATGCTGTTATTTTCGTTTCGGAACGATACGGTATGCGTAATCACGCTTCTTGGGGTTCGCAGTTCGACGTCATGATGGCGTTTCTCAACAAGGAGGCTTATGACCGCTTCAGACTGTCGCCCGAAGATTACGAGTTGCAGAAAGAGGTAGAGGAGCAGCAGAAGAAAGCCGCCAAGAAAGATGACGGTAAGGATGACAAGAAGTCAAAGAAAGGCAAAAAGGATAAGAATAAGAAGGATAAAGACGCTGCCGCAGATGAGAAGAAAAGTCTCGTAGTGGAACGGGATGGTATCGAGGACAGAATAGTACGTCTCACACCTGCGTCGGCGGAGATAAGTGACTTTGTTGTGTCGCAGGACGGCGAGACTCTCTACTATTTAGCCGCCTTTGAGGAGGGCTACGATATGTGGAAAAAGGATCTCCGCAAGGGTGACGTGTCGATGGTCAAGAAACTTGGTGCCGACCCGACAGGTATAGCTACTGACAAGGACGGCAATATCTTCCTTGTAAGCGGTCAGGTTAAGAAGTTCAATCCCAAATCAGGTGAAGTGAAACCGGTAGGAACATCGGGTTCGATACGCCTTGACCGCGCCAAAGAACGTGAGGCCATGCTTGACTACGTGGCCAATGAGGCACGCGAACGTTTCTATCTGCCCGAGATGCCGGTCGACTGGGACGTATACGTTGAAAACTACCGTCGTTTTCTGCCGCACATCAACGAAAATCAGGCATTTGCTGATATGCTGAGTGAATTGCTTGGCGAACTCAATGTATCCCATTCCGGCGGCCGTTATTTCGCTCCGGCAGCCAAAGAACCGACAGCTTCGTTAGGTCTGCTTTATGACCTGTCGCACAATGGAGAGGGACTTCTGATTGAAGAGATACTTACAGGAGGACCGTTTGACCGTGCTACCACACGTGTACGTCCGGGACATGTCGTAACTGCCATAAATGGTACCGCTATCGGTGCTGATACCGACTGGGCGCAGGTACTCAACGGTCTGACACGCCGTAAAACACTCGTTGCTCTGCGTGACCCGGCCACAGGTCAGACATGGGAAGAAGTCGTATTGCCCATAAGCGCAGGTGCTGTCAACGAAATGCTCTACGATCGTTGGGTAAAAACCTGTGAAGAGGCTGTCGACAGTCTGTCAGGAGGTCGTCTCGGTTATGTACATATCCGCAATATGACAGACGACAGCTTCCGTAAGGTCTATGCCAAAGTGCTTGGTGAATACGCTGACCGTGAGGGTATCGTAATTGACACACGCTGGAACGGCGGCGGACGTCTGCATGAGGACATCGAGGTACTGTTCAGCGGCGAGAAGTATCTGACTCAGGAAATTCACGGTAGCAAATCGTCTGAAATGCCGTCGCGTCGTTGGAACAAACCCAGTGTCATGCTTATCTGCGAGGCCAACTACAGTAACGCACACGGTACGCCTTGGGTATACAAAAAGAAGAATATGGGCAAACTGGTGGGTATGCCTGTACCCGGCACCATGTCAAGCGTCAACTGGATTGACCTTCAGGATCCATCGCTTCTGTTCGGCGTTCCGGTCGTCGCTTTCCGTACCGCTGAAGGCACCGTGCTTGAAAACACCCAGCTCGAACCCGACATCCGTGTCGCCAACGACCCCGCCGACGTAGTACGCGGCATTGACACCCAGCTCGAAACTGCCGTGCGCTCGCTCCTGCACGACATCGACGCAAAGTAACATTCCTTCACATCCCAAGACAACACAAAGGCGCCTATCCGAGTGGATAGGCGCCTTTGTGTTGTCTCTGTAAAATGATTCACCCCAGTATTAACATCTGAAGTGACCCCAAAAAGTTGGACGTGTTAAACACTAACCAGTTATAGAAAGAGTTCGGTATTGTACCGGACTCTTTCCTTCTAACCGGGATTTGATTCTTTTATTGTTATAATAATCA
>JAAVDM010000012.1 GCA_014801815.1 Bacteroides sp.
GTCTGATAGAAGTTCTTCTTAAACATAACTCAATTTTTTCTTCTACAAACACTCTGAGTGAGGGTTTGTTATGCATCATAATGTTTAATTTAGTTTAAATCCAAACACACTCTAAGTAAATTCATTCCTTAATCATAGTATTTTTCAACATTTTTCAGTAATTTTGTAATCAGTGCTGTTGTCTCCTGGCAGCAGCTTTATTTCTATTACATCATAATTATATAGTATTAGTGACTAATTAAAATAAACTAATATGAATCCGGATGAAATAAAGCGTCAGATGATGTTGTTATGGAAAAAAACATTCCATGATACAGATGAATATGTTAATCTTATTTTTGATAATTATTATTCTTTAGACAGAATAGAATATCACGAGATTGATGGTAAAATAGTTTCGGCATTGATGGAAGTTCCCTATAATTTCGGTTGGAAAAATCATCAACTTATAGGTATGTATCTATGTGGACTTATGACAGATCAGCAATATCGTCGTCATGGTATAATGCAGATGTTATTAGAGCGTACTGTAGAGAAAGTTAAAAAAGCCGGCTATGCTTTCTGTTTTTTAATACCTGCCAATAAGGGGTTAGTTAAATATTATTCTGTTAATGGCTATTCAAATGCTTTTTATAGAGTTGTTAATCGTTATACAGAACTTCATGATTTCAGACATGAATACAATACTTTCGTTATGAATAATAATGAAAGGACAGGAGAATTGAAAATGAAGTTTTATGATTCTCTCTGGTTTGAGAAAATAATATTATCTGATAATAATATAAGCAATAATGTTATTGACTTTATTTATGATAAGGAGAATAATAGTGAATTTATTGTTATGCGTCATTCACGTAAAGATATAGAATTATTTTTACGTGAAAATTATCTTTCGAATAACAGTAGCTATATTGTAAAAGATAAGGAGGATAAAATTACTGCTGTAGCAGTAACTGAAAACGATGATAATGTAACAAGCGTATTGCATATCTATGCTGCGGACTTATGCAGTAAGATGCGTATACTTGATGGTATTCGTCTTGATGGTGATGGAAGGGCTTTGTTACTGTATGAATATCCTGAGGCTTCTCACCGTACTGCACTGTGGAGTCGTAGTTATGTGGCCGGTAGTGATACCAGTCTGGTGTCATTGGTAACTCAGACTTCTGAACGTGTATATAATGTGGCTGCTCATGCTAATCCTTATGGTATGGTTCAGTTCGTAGACATATCTGCTGTGCTAAGTTTGTTAGCAGACTGGAAGCGTGAGATGAAAATTAATTTACTTGTGAGGGAAGTCAGAGATAATGTAGGTTGCTATTTTCAGATAGATAGGGGAAAATGTGTTGATAGAAGTGTTAGTGGTATTGAGTTTGAGAGATTAGAGAAAGATAGTTCTGTTCTGACTTTGACTGCTTATCAGCTTCAGGAAATTTTATGTCGACGTCCGGATGCAGACAGACTCATAATGGAGGCTTTTGGATTACCTCGACTTGGGTTGGATATGTGTCTGTTGCTTGATTAAGTTGAGAAAGTAGGTATCAGAAAAATAAAAATTGCACATAATTGTCAATTATGTGCAATTTTTATTTTTCTGATACCTAAACTTTATAAAATATTCTTGTTGAGATATAATTAATAATCAATATTATATGTTTTATATAGGCTGATTTAAGGCGTCTGAGAATTTGATAAAATTTTATTATTTGAGTTGGACATAAGAATAGTAGAATATGATAAGTAATTTTTTGAATATTTTTTGACTGAACTGAGGTGAATGGTTGTCGCATGAGTGTGAGTACCGGGTGTGAGCTTGTAGAACCGGGACAGAATGCTCTCGCATGAGAGGAGGACTGATAATGTGTCTGTGAGAGCTTGTGGAGTCAAGACCAAAGGTGTCGCACGAGAGAAGTCTCCTAAGGTAAAGATGGATTATGTGTTTGGGAGGGTAAGACAAAAGGTGGATGTGAGTATTGGAGATAGTTTGTAGAGTCGGGACAAAAGGTTGCTCGTTGGGATAAGAGTAGGTAGGTGAGAGTTTGTAGAACCGAGATAAAAGGCTGTCGCACGAGAGGAAGCTGTCGTGGTAAGAAAAATAGTAGTAGAATCAGAATGGGCTTGTCGCACAAGTGGAAGTTTACCGGATTGAGAGAAAATAGTAGAGAGTAGATACAGGACAAAAAGGTTGTCGCATAGGCTGAGAAATTATTGGTAAAAGAGAAGTGACCGTGAAATTGAAGAGTTGAGAGAAAGGTTAAAGGCTATTTTGGAAGAGGTGATGATTAGAGTATGTATCAATAGTTGTACTGAAGGGATTGGAATAAAAGGTTATCACAAGAGAAGTGAATATGGAGGAGAGGTGGAGGATAAATATAAATACTTGTGGAGAATTTAGGATGTAGAATCAGGCATACAGAAAAAGTAAAATTGCACATATATCTATTATATGTGCAATTTTACTTTTTCTGTATGCCTGATTCTATTGTTTTGTATTTATTATAATTTAATGATAATAAATTATTTATGGTTATTTTACGTGCATTTAAGCTATGTGAGAATTTGATGATAATTACTTTAGCGGACAAGCAGACATAAAAATAGAATTTCATAAGGGAAAGTTTAGCTTTAGAAGAATAAAAATAAGAAGTGAAGAAGAATTTCTATTTTTGAAATTGATGGGGCGTATCGAGATTCTATTTTTGGATGGGAGGAGGGAGTCTCTGATAGGTGTATTTATTTTATTATATTAAAATTTGGAATCGTGTATTAGGAAGGTTTATCGTAGTTGAGAGAAAGATTACCGGTATGAGGGATGACCCAGCTATCGCACGATAGCGAAGTAGAAAATGATGTAAAATAACAAGAAGCCTTGAATAAATATGTGCAATTTCTACTTTTATGAATCCTATTCTTAGTGGAGTACTCACGTGAGTCAAGGAAACTTGAGTGTGGGTTAGTGAGGGAGGAGAGCGGAGAGGATATTGTACGATTTAGGTCAGGGTAGGAAGAGTACGGTGGGATATGTCGAGGAGGTGAGGATAAAGGTGGTGAAAGAAAGTTTGCCGTATGGAAGTGTAAACTGGAGAAAAAGGCTATCGCATGATGTAGGTGCCGGTGGAGAGTAAGTATGGTGGGATGGTGATGAGGCGAGGGTAAGGGTTGAAGTTAGGAATGTGGAATGAAGTTTATTATTAGGGAGGAAGAAAGGTACTCTTGAAGTAGAAAGAGATGTATAGGAACGGTTTATTATTTCGTTTTAGCGGCTTTGTGCTGATAACTTATAAGGATGGGAAATTGTATTCAATTCTCATTGGGGTTAATGAGGTTATAAATTAGTATATGTTATTGATTATTAAATGTATATGTAGACTGGAGAATAATAGTCTTTTAGGGTTCAGAAAGGTGAAAATTGCACATATTTCATAAGTATACGCAATTTTCATCTTTCTAAACCTTATTTTGGGACACTCGGCTAAGGCGAGTTAAGGAAATTTGAGATCTTCTGTATGGAAGGGTGAGTTGGAGACAAGAGGTTATCGCACGACGATGTAGAGGTGGGGAAAGTATGGTGGGATGATGAGGCGAGTGTAGTGATGGAAGTTAGGAATGCAGAATGAAGTTTATTATGAGGGAAAAAGAGAGGTGCTCTCGAAGAAGTGGAAAGAGAGGGAACGGTTTATTATTTCGTTTTAGCAGCTTTGTGCTGATGATACCTTTATAAGGATGGAAATTGTATTCAATTCTCATTGGGGTTAATGAGGTTATAAATTAGTATATGTTATTGATTATTAAATATATATGTAGACTGGAGAATAATAGTCTTTTAGGGTTCAGAAAGGTGAGAATTGCATAATTTCGTAAGTATGCGTAATTCTCATCTTTCTGAACAATCATCTGCTGTAAGTACAGCTATAAAACCGTTACACTTTACCGGAGTAGCCCCTATTCCGATCTCGGAAAATCTTACCATACCGCTACTATTAGCGGTATTCACAAAAGCAAGATGCATATTCTTACTATCGGGTACATTGATTATTGCCGACCCTTTTCCTGTAGTTCTCATGGAAGAAATGACCAATGTTAAAGTGGATGTTAAGAATATTGAATGAGGTTTATTATGAGGGAGGAAGAAATGCGATCTCGAAGAAGAAGGAAGGAGGTGTAGGGATCTGTTTATTATTTCGTTTTAACAGTGTTGTGCTGGTAACTGCTGGTAACTATTACTATTAAGCATGGGAATTATATTCAATTCTCATGGGGGTTAATAAGGTTATAAATTAGTATATATAGTTGATTATTAAGTATATATGCAAACTTAGAAATAATAGTTTTTAGGATTCAGAAAAGCAAAAGTTGCACATATTAGCTATATATGTGCAACTTTTGCCTTTCTGAATCCTATTTTAGTGGGATACTCGGCTAAGGCGAGTTAAGGAAATTTGAGATCTTCTGTATGTGAATCAGTGAGGGAGGGGAGCCAGGACAAAAGGTTATCGCGTGATGTAAAAGTGGGGAAGAAAGTATAGTAGAAATTATGAGAAGGCGAGAGTAGTGGCGAAAGAAATTTTATCATATGGTAGGGTGAGCCGGTGATAAAAAGGCTATCGCACGATGTGGGGTACAGGTAGAGAGTGTGGCGAGAAGCTGAGAAGGTAAGATAAGGGTGGAGGAGTGTGGAATGAAGTTTATTATGAGGAAGTGGAAAGAGATGCTATCTCTAAAAGGGGAATGGTAGAGTAGGGGCGGTTTATTATTTCGTTTTAGTGGCTTTGTGCTGATATTTTATTAAGTATGAAAATTATATTCAATTCTCATAAGGGTTAATAAGGTTATAAAGCGGTATATATTGTTGATTATTAAGTATATATGTAAACTTAGAAATAATGGTTTTTAGGGTTCAGAAAAGTAAAAATTGCACATATTGAGTAAATATGTGCAATTTTTACTTTTCTGAACCCTGTTTTAGTGAGGTCAGCTAAGGCGAGTAAAGGAAATTTGAGATTGGACCTTAATTGGAGTGTCATGAGGTAGGAGAGCCGAAACAAAAGTTTACCGCAAGTTATGAATTTGAAAAAGTGTTGGGGAAGGTAACAGCAGAAAATGAGGTATAACAGTAGAATTAGAGAAGTGATTTCCTAACTTTCCTATCGGAAGGTGAGATTTGAAACTGAACTGTATTGAAGTTAAGTCTTCTCTATTTATTTTTATGGGTTTTATTATATTATGATAAATATAGAGTGAATAATATTAATCATCTGTATTTAAATTATGACTTGATTGAAAAGTTATAGGATAGAGTCGTCACTTCTTCCTATTCTTTTAGAGATGTAGAGGCTATTTTATGGGTAAAAACTGGGTATTACCTGCTTTTGAGGTAAAAATAAATTATCTGGAGTATTTTGTAGAGATTAATTTGATAGCTTTAATTTGTTGATATGCTGCAATAATGATTCAAAATAGAGCTTATTAAGTGCTATGAGAGTGGAATATTTCTTCCTGCATGTATTCTCCCACGTAAAATAGGGGATTTTTATGCAGATCTTAAAATAGAAAAATTGTGGACTCTAAGATTGGGTTGATAGGGATAGTAAAATAACGAAAAATGGAGGGCTGGAATAGGGTAGATGGCACCTCAATTTACCTAAATTTTGTAATGTGAAATTACAAATAGAATTGATTTGCAATTTACAATTAAGAAATAATATCATTATTTCAATTATAGAATGTATTGTTGGATATATAAATTATATTTTTAGATTGTTTTTAAAAGTATATTTTGGTAATGTAATCTGTTTAATTACTATAATTATTTTGATTAATATTTTTTTACATTATATTTAATATGATGATTTTTAGTATTTTAAGTATTAATTACTATAATTTACTTTTATAATATTGGATATATAGTGGTTTATGCTCTAAATTTACTATATTATATTTAATATATTGCTGAATTAAATAATATTATGTATATCATTTAATCTTTTAGTTTAATGAATATAATTTATATTTAGAAATTATATGACAGTAATATATAATTGTATTTACAAATAGTAATTGTAATGTTTTTTATTTTTAAATTTGAATAAATAAATTTAAATTGTTACTTTTGTATTCTTTAAATTAAGAATTGCAAAAATAAAATGGAAGATACGGTTGCCACTCGACTAAAATACTTCATTAGTAAGGAGAGACTAAATAGTTCTCAATTTGCTGATGCTTGCGGCATTCCGCGCCCCACTCTCTCTCAACTATTAACCGGCCGTAATAAAAAGATAAGCGATCAGTTGATAGGTCAGATACATGCAGCCTTTCCACAATTATCAGTATTGTGGCTATTATTTGGAGAAGGAGAAATGTATAATGTAGCCGGTGGTAGTTCATCTATATCAGCTGGTGCTTTTGGGGCTACAGAGGGACCGTCTATTGATGTCGAACTTCAAGACGGTAGCTTGAATTCAGATATTAAAGTAAGTTCTTCCGAAAGTATGGGTCTTAATGGCGCTCCAGCGTCATCATCATACAATGCCAGTGCTGCGATACTTGCTGCAGATTATAAGAATTTGGCTTTGATGAAACAGATAGAAGCTATGAAACAGAATGCACGACGAGTAGTACAGATTACGATATACTATGATGATTCTACATTTGAGACTTTTTCACCGGCTAAATAGATAGAGATTGATATTTTGGTCATAGTGGCTTTCGGCCTTTTTATATTAGTGCTAACGGGTACTCGATTGATTCGTAAAATAACAGAAATGCTCGAAACCGGTACTGAAATTATCCTATGAGATTCTATTTTTATGCCTTGCTATCCACTAAAGTAATTATCATTAAATTCTCACATAGCTTAAATATAAGTAAAATAATCATAAATATCTTATTATCATTGAATTATAATAAATATAAAATGGTAGGATCAGGCATACAGAAAAAGTAAAAATTGCACATACAATAGATATATGTGCAATTTTTACTTTTTCTGTATGCCTGATCCTACTCTCTGAGCCTTCCACAAACATTTACCTCCAGTCTTTACTCAAATTTTAGTGATTTCTTTCGTAACAGCCTTTTTTCAGCTGTCCAATCTCATCTCACTTCATCGTTTCCTCATAATAGTTCTTAGCCCTTGCATAGCAATGGTCGCTTAGGTTTTTTTCTTATTGTATGAGTGATGAGCTGGAGACAAAAGGTTATCGTATGATGTGGGAGCAAAAGGATGTTGAGTGAGAGTAATAGTGGAAATTGAGGGAGAGATATTTTATATGGAGGGAAGAATCGGCGACAAAAGGTTATCGTGCGATATGGGAGCAAAAGGATGTTGAGTGAGAGTAATGGTGGAAATTGAGGGAAAGATATTTTGTATGGAGGAGAATGAGAATACATATAGGAAGAAATATTCCACTCTCACAGCACTTAATAAGCTCTATTTTGAATCATTATTGCAGCATATCAACAAATTAAAGCTATCAAATTAATCTCTACAAAATACTCCAGATAATTTATTTTTACCTCAAAAGCAGGTAATAC
>JAAVDM010000013.1 GCA_014801815.1 Bacteroides sp.
ATTGCAGCAATGCGCGAAATCGGAGAATCCCATAATGCAACTGTTTCTCAGGTTGCAATAGCGTATGCAATAAACAAGGGTACATACCCGATTATCGGCGTCACTAAACCACGCCATGTGGAAGAGGCAGCCATAGCGTCCAAAATCAAATTGAGCGATGACGAAATCAGCCTTCTGGAGAAGCTCGCTGTTGATACAGGTGTCGATACTAAAGGCTCATGGGAGAATCATATGAGCTAAAAATCTCAATGCAAACATTATCACTATAGAGCGGTGTCATATTTATTGTGATATCGCTCTTTTTTTAAATTAAGTTTCAATAAATGACAAAGATTCTAATCGTAGATGCCTCCAACTCCGATTGTCGGCTAATGTCCGGTTTGCTTACAAGAGCCGGGTATGAGCCTATCATCGCCAAGGACATGGAGGCGGCGAAGCTGGAGGTGACAAAACTGTCACCGGGCACAGTGATTGTCTCGGTAATGAAGTTCCGAGGTGGTACTGCGCGAGTGTTAATTGACTGGCTTAAAGCCGAGAGATATAAATTCCCCGTCTTAGCCGTAGTTGATAATCTGATTCCGATGGAAATCATTGACGTGATGTGCGACTGGGGCGCTGTGAATATAATCCAGCGTCCGGCTATTGACAAGCAGCTTGTCGAAATGGTGGACCGGTATGCCTCGTCAGAAAACGTCATGTTTGTCCTTGATCACGCACTCATTCCGCGAAAGAGTGATGATTTCCGAGGTATAGAACAATCCATCGGGAAGATAGCGGCAACAAACGCCAACACCATCATCTTTGGAGAGATAGGTATGGGCAAGGAGCAAGTGGCGCGTCAGATTTTTGAGCAAAGTTCACGTTCTCAAAAGCCTGTTACGGTAATTGAGGCAGGAGGCGCTGCACATATCGGAGACCACGACCCGACTTCAAGCAAAAGTGAAATCTACAACCGTATAAAGGGTTATTTCACAAATGCTGACGGTGGTACAATTATTCTAAAGAATGTAGAGCTGCTTACTTTGGATAAACAGTCTGTATTACTTCACATTCTTGAAACGGAGCATCCTAATGTGCGTGTAATATGCACTGCTGCTCCCCGGTTACTTCAGATGGTGACAGACAACGAATTCAGGGCAAACCTGTTTTACACACTGCGTCAAAGTGATATAAAGATACTTCCGTTAAGAGAAGTGACTGAGGACATCGCCGGTCTTGCGGATTTCTTCCTTACACGTCATGCCAAAGACAATGACGAACCGAAGAAACATCTTGACTCCTCCGCACTCAAAGCCCTTAAACTCCATCCGTGGCCCGGCAACATCAGGAACTGCACAACGTCATAATCCTCGCCGCCTACAACACCGAAGGAGATACAATCTCCGAAAAGCGACCTCGACATAAGCGAGTCAGCCCCTGCACCTGAAACAAGCCTGTTGCTTAAAGACCCTGACAAAGACCGTGACCGCATCATCGAGGCTTACCGACGTGGAGGCTCTTGGACAGCGGCGGCAAAGCTGCTTGGAATATCGGAACATGCTCTGCTTGAACAGCGTAAGAGGCACGGCATAAACAAGAAAGGTCAAGTAGAGTCTTGACACGAGCCAAAAAATTTGCTAACTTTGCAGTCGCAAAACAGCAAATATCGTGACCGAAGCGTCGGTCATATTGAAAATATAGGATAACATAAGTTTCCGCATAAGTTCTATTGTAAATCTGGAAAATTAACAAGTGATGAGCTTTGTGTGATGCTTATGCTATGCTTAACGCATAGCGTATAGCGTATAGCTCTCGCTTTCATCACAGGCAATCCAGAGCCTTCAATAGTAAGCGTCGGTTGTACGCTATTCTTTTACCTGCTATAGTAAACACACGCCTATATATATTGGACAACACACTCTATTATTTCCCTTACATTACAGAACTCGATGCACTTTATCAAAGAAAACCATTGTGGTAATCTATTGTATCATCGTTAACCCCTAAAAAGAAAATAACGAGTGGAGATACAAGAATATAGCCCCCTGAAAGTATCCCTACTTTTATTTGGCTTTTAGATTGTAAGATTTGGTTATCTGACCGAATTTTATTAACTTTGCATTACCCAATGGAAACAATGGGGAAGAACATTGAAATTGTGCCGTGTACAATTCGTGAACAACGGAAAGCGTGGCATTACAATATTCTGAATAACACTTAGTTACAACGATATTATCCGGCCCCACCGGGGGTCACAATCAAAGCAGTAAAATGCAGAAAACCTCTGAAATCGTTTGGATTTCGGAGATTTTTTCTTTTATCCCAGAGTGTACGGTCATCCTCAAACGACAAGACGTTCATTGACAATAAAGAACTTACCCAACGTCTCTCGCTCCACCGTAGAACCCTCCAGAACTTCCGCAACGATAACATCTCTCCCTTACTACAAAATCGGAGACAAAGTAATATACTACGAAGCCGAAATCGAAGACTGGCTCAACTCCAACTACCATCCCGTTACTAAATGGTGTGTTTTTATCTAAAACATTATGCTAATTCAGGAAAATTCAGTAAATTTGTGTCAAATTCAATTTTGAAGATATGGAATGTGACCTAAATAGGATAAAACTCGTATTAGTTGAGAAAAAGAAAACCAATAAATGGTTGGCAGAGCAATTAGGAAAAGATCCTGCAACTGTCTCCAAATAGTGCACTAATACAGCTCAACCAGACTTGGAAACCATATTTTCTATTGCTGAATGTCTTGATGTCAAAGTCAAGGATTTATTAAATGATCCTGTGAAGATCTCCGATTAACGATAAAATTTATTTTGGCTACAAATAAAAACGCTCGTCTCCGGTACGAAGCACTTGACAAGTGTTTGAGTAATTTTTCTCGAAAGTATTACATAGAGGACTTACAGAAGGCTTGTTGCAATTACTTAACTAAGGAACTCAGTATTGAAACAACTATTAGTAAGCGTCAGATTTATTCTGATTTGAAGGAGATGGAGTTATCGCCATCAATGCAAGCTCCCATAAAGGCATATAAGGATGGTCGGCGAAAATATTATCGTTATGCTCAGGAGGGATTCTCTATTGTCGATTTGACTGATAATGAATTGACAGGTCTTGCAGCTACGTTAAACATGCTTGCTTCCTTTAGGGGAATGCCGCAATTTGATTGGATGACAAACATCATTCAGAAGCTTAAAAAGAAATATAAAGTAAGGGATATTCAACGCAACATTCTGTCGTTTGACTCCAACATAGATTTAAGAGGTATTGATCATTTCAAAGATTTGTTCAACTATATTATAAACGAACAGCCTATACGTATTACCTACGAACCTTTTGGAAAGGAAGTATTAGATGAGGAGATTCATCCGTATTTTCTTAAGCAATATAATAATCGGTGGTTTATACTTGGGTATAATCCGAAATATAAAGATATTTCAGTGTATGCCCTCGATAGAATCACAAATGTTGAATCTTTGAGAGAGGTTTTCATCCCCGACACACTGATTGAAGACCCATTTGATTATTTTTTTGATGTTATCGGGACCACTATTCCTAAACAAGGTGATGTAGAACGTGTGGTTTTGAAATTTACACCAATACGATATAAATATGTTTCTGCTAAACCAATTCACCATACGCAGAAAACGGATGATTCAAACTATACAATCACGATAGAAGTCATTCCAAATAGAGAGCTTGAATCCATAATCCTTGGATTTGGCAAGGACGTTGAAGTTCTTGAACCCGATCATCTACGAAATGAAATTATCGAGATTCTAAGAGAGGAATGCAAAAAATATGGAGTTTTGAAGAATGACTGCAAAAGTCCGATGTAATTTTGCAGTATCAAAACAACCCCAAAAATACTTTAAGCTTATGCTCAACACCAACAACACCGTTCGTAATTCTGTAGAAGATGATAAGACAAATATGGATTCTAAGATCCAGACCAATCTAAATAGCGAACAAGCAAAACGTCTTCGTGCTTTGTTGCGTAAGTTAGCAAGCCGGAAAGTAACTACTGCCACTAAAGATAGCCTAAAATTCGACGAGGCACAGATCACAGAGCTTGACACGGCTTTGACCGATATGGGAGCCAATTGTGCAGAACAGTCGATTGAGGACATCCTTAATCTCAATGAGGCACAGATGGCTGAACTTGACGAGGCCTTGGCACGTATGGAATCCGAGTCACCTGAGGAAGGATTCAATCTCAATGAGGCACAGATGGCTGAGCTTGACGAGGCCTTGGCACGTATGGAATCCGAGTCACCCGAGGGAGGATTCAATCTCAGTGAGGAGCAGATGGCTGAGCTTGACGAGGCCTTGGCACGTATGGAATCCGAGTCACCCGAGGAANGATTCAATCTCAGTGAGGAGCAGATGGCTGAGCTTGACGAGGCCTTGGCACNTATGGAATCCGAGTCNCCNGAGGGANNACATCAATCTTAGCGAAGTCCAGATGGTAGAGCTAGACAGAGCGCTGACTCTTATGGAAGCTGAGGGTAGAGAATATGATCGTATTAAGAAGTCGGCCGATTATTTCTCGAAGATTGAAGCTAGCAAGAAAGCCGAACAGGATCATATCAAAGAGTCTGCCGATCATTTTTCGGTTGAAGAGTTAGTGAATCGCTACCTTATGATAACACGCCAAGGAAATTCTTTTCATCAGAATGTATTTGGCCTTTTAGCGGAAGTCTACCGGACTGCAGCAGGTAAGCAAGCAAAGCCGGAAGTGCTGAGGATTCTCAGTGAACATACCTTCAATAAAGATATTCTGGCACAAGATGACATTATTTTCTTGTCCAGACATCTTAATGAGGTATTTGAGCTGGTCGTATCTTCTAATGGAGTTACATTTCATCCTTCTGAAGGATTTGTACAACCGCATGAAGTCACTGACTTCATGTGTAAGATTGCTTCGTTCCCGGAAAACGTTACCGTTTATAATCCTTTCGCCGGATCTAATTCGTATGCACTAACACTTCCAAACCATGTCGTCGGAGAAGAATTGAATAGCACTACATGGGCGCTTGGACAGATTCGTTTATTCGCGAATCACGCTGAACAAAGAGCCGAAATAGCACTGGGAGATTCTTTTACCTCCATAGGCTCCACCAAAAAATTTTCAGCGATTGTCACTTCTCCAGCATATCTTATAGAAGAGGGGCATGAAATCTCCGATATTGTCAATATGCTCTATAACAAATTGGAGGTTGGAGGTAAACTGGTGTGTATCGTATCTGCCGGATTCCTTTTCCGTAAAGATCGAAAAGTACGAACTGTTCGAGATAAACTCATTAAAGATAAAGCAATCTCGTCGGTTATTATGTTGCCGTCAAATATCTTCACAGGAACCGGAGTTTCTCAAGCAGCTCTTGTGATTACTAAAGGTGTTCCCAATGAGGAAATAATGTTTGCCGATGCTACAGGATATACACGCTTTGCAAAAAGCGTGTATCGCGCAACGACATTTGATTCCGATCAATTCCTTAAAGATCTTGAAGATGAGGTGGTTGATTACTTTGAAAGAGGCCGGACAATTGATGATACAACTATAGGGGCGTCAATAGACTATTCTGAACTTGTCGATTCAGATTTGACTCCGGCACGCTACTTAACACCTAAACCTTCCGAAGGAATTGCTCTCTCAGAAATAGCTACTGAAGTGGAAGAACTTAGAGGTAAAGAAATTTCTGCTGAGTATTTTCTTACTGGTTCTTCAATCCCAGCTTCAATACACCGTAAGCCATTTGTGCCGATTAAGGTTGAAGATGGGAAGGTATCGACCGTAAAAAGACATGTTTTGATTCCTAAAAATGCAGTGATTCTCGCCATCGTTAGCGGTAATATACGTACTGTATATACGGAAGATTTTACCGGGAAAATAGCTTTCCCCTCAGGCTTTCTTAAAGTTCTAAAGCCTACTAATGGCATTAGCGCAAAATATCTGGCAGCTCTTTTGTCAACTAAGATAGTGGTGGATCAAATCAAAGCTCAGACTGTTGGACTAACAATCCCTCGTCTGAACAAACTGGATCTGAGCCAGGTTTTTGTACCTCTTCACAAGACTGTGGAGGAAAGAGAACAGCTTATTGCTGAGGTACTATCTTCGGAAATGAGAGACTTGGAAAGTGAACTGCAAGTAACACTGGATAATCAAAAACGAGAGGTAAGAAGTACTCGGCACGCCATGATTCAAACTCTTTCTGCCCTATCTTCAAACTGGGAGCAGTTGAAAATGTTTGCGGAACTTCATGAGGAGAGCATTAAGTTGTCTGATACTATTGGCCGTATCAATCCGATTTCTGTCAAGGATTTGATGGGAAGTATCGGATATGCCATGTCCACTCTTCAAAGACAAGTTGAATCTCTGCGCTTTGAGAAACCGGATTGGGGCAAGGATACAGAAATCAATCCTTATAAGTTCATCAACGACTATATTGCCACCCATTCTTCTCCTTCTGTTAGAATGGTGAACACTGGTAATGACAATGTTGTGGACTTCCCTTACTTCGACGATGAGACAGGCGATATAAAATATGAACATACCGATGCTGCCGACATATTCTACGCTCCGGTAAGATTACTTGAACGAATCTTCAACAATATCGTAGCCAATGCAAAAGCTCACGGCTTTACTACTGATTCCATGAATAATGAGATTCGGTTTGATTGGAAGTCTGAAAACGGAGGAATAGTGATTACGATTGCCAATAACGGACAGCCTTTAAAAGAGGGGGTGTCTGGCGAAGATGTCCTTATGAGTGGTTTTACGACGGCTCTCAACGAAAATGCTTCCGACGGCACACTTCATTCCGGTCAAGGTGGATTTGAGATCAAGTCACTGATGGATGGACTTGGCACAGTTGAGGTCATATCTCAGCCCAATGCAGAATTCCCAGTGATTTACAAACTTACCTTCGAGAAGACTAATTTTGAAACTATTAATCTTTTTGAAGACTAAACTTTTACGAATATGCGCGAAAACAAATACATTCAGGTCCTCTGGGTTGAGGATGATCCTCTGATTACTTCTGCCTATCCGAATGAGGCGGATATGGTAGCTGGTATCGAACTTCATCCATTCCCGTGTTGGGAAGATGCAGAAATTGAGCTTGAAAATAACTATGGGCGATGGGAGGCCATCATTTTGGATGCCAAATGTAGGTATCATAGAGATGATGCAGACAAAGCCGAGAAATTTTTAAGTCATGTCTTCCCAAAGATTATGACTCTGGCAGCTCACAAAAACCGCACAATTCCCTGGTATGTCCTTTCAGGTCAAGGTGAGGATGACATACGAGACCTTATCCCTGACATAAACGAATGGGATGCCGACTGGCTTCGCATAACCAACCGTCGGTTCTATTCAAAGAACGGGAAGGTGACACTTGGTGGTGTTGAGAAGCATGAGCGCCATGCACTATTCAATCGAATTAAGACACAGGTAACTTATTACCGTCATGAAATGCAGATTGAACACAATCTGTATCCAGACGTGTTTAGTGCGCTTGATCGTATGGGATTGGCTGGAGATGTAGGATATTATTTGATGCCACTTCTTGAACCGATTCATTTCGAGGGAATTTCGAATGCTGACTACAATCGAAGATACGTTGACTTGCGCAAATCGCTTGAAAACATCTTCCGGCACATGGTTAAGATGGGACTTCTCCCATCAATAATTATCGGTAAGAGTAAAAAAGAAAATGTAAATCTCTCTTGGAGCAGCATTTTCCTCGGCAGTAAACACAATGATGATCCAAGTACACTTCCCGACAGCGAAAAGAAATTTTGGGAGAAAGTAACCCGCAACACAGAAAGTCCCATTTTGCCAAAGCAATTGGCTGATTGGCTAAAGGATGCCGTATTTCAAGCTGGAGGTGCAGTCCACACTTCCACGGGAAAAGAAGAAATTGTCATGAACCTTGATAACTATCTCCCTCACGTTGACGGTTCACCTTATATGCTCCGCTCTCTCGCTATGGGTTTGTGCGATTTCATACTTTGGTATGATAACTTTATTAAGGAAAATCCTGACGAAGAAATGAATGCCATAAATTTCTGGTGCAAACGCAATTCAAAATTCTAATACTTTATAACTATTGATATATAATAGCGAGTTATCGTGGAGAAGTACAATTGATTAAACTAAACAAGTCATGGCTCAGTTTATTCCTTCCATCGAAAAGATCCAGCAGTTTCGCGTTCAGCCCACTGAAGGCGAATGGCACTTGTTGCATTTTCTTGAAGGTACACTGGATGATTCATACGAAATATATTTCAATCCTTTTCTCAACGGAGACCGCCCTGATGTAGTCATAATGTGTAAAGGTGGTGGTGTGATGATTATTGAAGTCAAAGACTGGAATCTTGACTTATATACTGTTGATGAAAAAAGACATTGGCACTTAAAACATCCTCAGAATGACGGAGCGACACGAGCGATACTATCTTCTCCGGTTCAGCAAGCTTTTAAGTATAAGGAAAATCTTTTTGAACTTCACATTCCCGGATTACTTGAACTGAAGATTAAGGATATACGTAATTTCAATTTTGTCACTTGTGCAGTTTATTTTCACAATGCAAATGAACAACAAGTAAGAGACCTCATCATTAATCCTTTCCAAAAAGACAAAAAGTATCTTAACTTCCTTAAATATAATGTTGATTTACTCAGCAGAGACTCTCTCCAAGAAGCTAACTTCAAGAGGATTCTATATAATCGCTATCTTGTAAAAAAACACTCCAGTGTACTTTTTACAGATGCCCTTTATCTGAGTTTCAAGCAACATTTGACACCGACGAGGCACATGAAGAGTGAAGGTGTGAATTTAAGTTATTCAAGAGATCAAAAACGCCTTATCTACGACAATACATCCAGATGTTGGCGAGTTAAGGGTGTTGTTGGTTCGGGTAAAACTACTGTGCTGGCAGCGAAAGCAATAGAATCATGTAAAAGAGTTTTGTCAGAAGGGCGAATACCTCGTATTTTGATTTTGACGTATAATGTTACACTAAAGAACTTTATTCGCGATAAACTGAGTAGAGTAAGGGCTGATTTTGAGTGGTCTTATTTTACTATTCTAAATTATCATAATTTCATCGGAACTATGATGAATGAGTTGGGCATTCCTTTTGAAATGCCTAAACAAAACCCGAACGAAACACATATTCAATATATGCGTAGGGTGTCGCCATATTTGAACGCGAATTACTACAATAACAAGGCTCTTTTTGTTGATTATGCCAGTTCTATAAATAAGTATGACGCCATCTTTATAGATGAGATTCAAGACTATATACGTCCCTGGATGGACATAGTTAAAGATAATTTTCTTGCCACAGATGGTGAATATTACTTGTTTGGAGATGTAAAACAAAATATTTACAGCCGCCAAGTAAGTCAAAAAGATATTACTACAAATATTATTGGTGCTCCGCGTAAGCTCGATACTTGTTTTCGTGCTGATATGAAGATTCGTGATTTAGCCGTTGGATTTCAAAACGAGTTCTTTCAAAATAAGTATGAAATTGACACACTGGTTGCCGAGCCGGACGAAGGACTATTATTTGGACGCGATGAATTACAACACGGGTCAATCAGATATATCAATCTTTCCTTGCCTGACCCGATTATCGTTTTGAATACAATAATAACAGGAAACATAGCCAACAAAGACAATCAAAGTGTACATCCAAACGATATTACTATCTTAGGAACAAATATCGATTTGCTAAAAAAGATAGATTCCTATTACCGATACATTGGTAATGGGGATACAGCAACGATGTTTGAGACGTACGACTTGATGTTTATTCAGCATCTTAACTATTTCGGGAATGAGGCTAAGAATATACCCGTCTGGATAAACGAATTGTTTCAGCTTGTTGGACAAATTAGCAATCCCAAACGAGCCAGAGGCAATCAGATAATTGGAGGGTTCCTTGCTCGATATGAGCTTTATAGAGAATATCCGGGTAACTTCGGTCCGATTTTGGAAGTGCTTTGTCGGAGATATCGTTTTGAATTTAAAGACTTTCTCACAATTCTCGCTCGATATGAAGATGAATATGTGAAGTTCAGAGACGAGGTATTCAAGACTGATGGAGACTATTCAAAGATACGAGATAACAAGAAATTAAACTTCTACATGAATACAGGAACCATAAAAATCTCTACAATCCATAGTTTCAAAGGATGGGAGAGTGAAGTAGTATTCTTGCTATTAGAAAAAAAGAACGAAGGAGATAGGTCTTTTGATGAAATTCTATATACTGGATTAACTCGAACTCGCTCAAATCTTATAGTCATCAATCTTGGCAATACGGAGTATCATGAAAAAATGAAACGTCTAATTGAAACGTACAAGTAGTATGGATAAAGAAGAATATACCAATATTTTAAATAGCCTCATAAATCGTCCAGAGAGTGAGGTGGTGGAGTTCAAGAGGGCGGAGAAGAACTTCGACTTCGATGACTTGGGCAAGTATTTCTCGGCGTTGAGCAATGAGGTTAATCTACGCGGACTGGAGTTTGCGTGGCTGATTTTTGGCTATAACGAGAAGAAACATCTTGTGGCAGGTACCTCCTATAAGAATGGCGAAGGCGCACTCAATAAGCTTAAACATGATTTCGCTCAGCATACCACCGATGGACAGACTTTCCGCGAGATTGTACCGATAGAGGTTGAGGGTAAGTGTGTACTGATGTTCAAGATTCCGGCTTCACCACGTAACATTGTGATGAAGTGGAAAGGAATTGCATACGGACGTGACGGCGAGAGTTTGAAACCATTGAATCAGTCAAAGCAGGATGAAATCAGGCATCAGACACCCGAACCTGACTGGTCGGCAGAGATTGTGCCGAACGCTACGATTGATGACCTTGACGAATTGGCATTGGCAACGGCTAAAGTCATGTATAAGAAGGTTCATGCTTCAACTATCCCTGCAGGTGAGATTGATGAATGGACAACCGAAGAGTTCTTGTCGCATAGTGAGATGATGCGAGATGGAAAACTTACGCGAGCTGCAATACTGCTTTTAGGGAAACCTCTTTCGATTCAAAAGATACATCCTACTAATGCACAGATAACATGGGGCTGGAAAGATAAGGATGGAGAAGTCGTTGATTATGAGCATTACTCGATTCCCTATATCCTTACTGTAGATAAAATCTTTTCTAAGATCAGAAATAAAACGATGAGGGAATTACCTGGAGGTACGCTTTTCCCCGATACAATGAAACAATATGAAGATTATTCTATTCGTGAAGCTCTTCATAACTGCATTGCCCATCAGGATTATACTCTTGAAGGGAGAATAACGGTGGTGGAAAATGAGGGATTCCTATATTACAGCAATCGAGGATCGTTCATTCCCAAGACTGTGGAGTATGTGTTGAAGGAGAAAGGTCCTCAGAAAGAGTATAGAAATACTTGTCTTACTCATGGAATGGTGCATTTCAATATGATCGATACTGTAGGTCGGGGTATTCCTAAGTTGTTTAAGGAACAACGTCGGCGTTTCTTCCCAATGCCGGAATATGAGATTGATGAAAAGGGTCAAACTGTGAGTGTAACCATATATGGTATTGCATCTGATGATGCTTACACTGACCTTCTCAAAAGTAATCCTACATTAAGTCTTATGGAGTGTCTTTGGCTTGATGCAGTCAGGACACACAAGCCTATCACTAAAGAAGCGGCAAAACATCTAAAGGATAAGAAGTTGATTGAAGGAAGAGCTCCGAGATATAATATTGCCTTGTCTATAGCTCGTAATGTCCAGCAAGTAGGAAGGTATACTAAAGAGACTGGACTCAATAAAAAGGCTCTAATAAAGTTGGTATTGCAATTGGCTGTCAATGCCGGAGAAGTTGGTTTTAAGCGTGCGGACGCATTAGATGTATTAGAAGATAGCCTTTTAGTGAGCATGACAAAGACTCAGAAACTTGATTATGTCTCTAATATGTTACGCACTATGATGGCTGAAGGACTTCTTGAAAAGAATGGTAGTGGCCGAGCATGGAGAATAACTACAAAAGGGAGGTCTGAAATTGAATAATATACGCGTAAATTACGCGTAATCTCATATATAATTAGCGTGCTAATATTCATTTTTATAGAAAGATACGATTTATGTACGAATATTATTTACGCGTAATTACGCACGTTTACGCGTAATTACGCACGTTCTTGGATGTTAAAAACGGAGAAGTATTTTTGCCTGTTAAAGATCAATCGCTAACTTTACAGTGTCATACTGCATGGTGAAGAACATTGATACCTGACGGTGTAAGAATCGGGAATTACCGGAGACTCATCGCGGATAAGCACTTGACTCGAAAGCGAATAAACTGAATATATAAGACCCTACCTGGGGATCACAATCAAAGTAGTAAAATATAGAACACCTCTGAAATCGTCTGGATTTCGGAGGTGTTCGTTTTATACCAAATGGTATTAGTATGTCGACGCAAAATATTGGTAAACCTTTTTCAACACGACTTTTATCGCACGAAAGGTACGAGTGCCCCGTAACGGTAAAGTACCTGCCATCTTTCGTATCACCATTGTCGGCTAACGGAGTAAAATCAACATCAACCGTTCGGTCAATCCGGATATGTGGGTTTCAGCCAAAGGAATGCCTAAAAATCGTAAACGTGCAGACATTGAACTGAACCGTTTTCTTGAAACGGTATGCGTAAAACTACTTGCTATATACACCAAGATGGTTGCAGAGAGTACGCTAATAAATTCGGACACTATGAAGAAACGCGTTCTCGGCAGCGATGAGAAGCCCAAAATGTTTCTTGAGGTACTCCGTGAGAACAACACCAAATACCGTAAGCGTTTTGAACTCGGCGACATTGCCGAGAGAATGGTCTTGCGTTGGGAAAGATACACGACCTATCTGAAGAGATTCCTTCCTCTTCTTATCAATACTAAAGATATTCCTCTACAAGACGTTACACACTCACTAATTGATGATTTCTGTAGCTTCGCACAAAGAAGGAGTACAGACATAACTGTGCAATCTGCTACATCAACATTATCAAGAAGATTATGTATGATACTTTCACATAAAAGTGGATTGATAGCGATTCTTTCTACGGCAGGACTTACTCCAAGAAGAAGACAAATCGTGAGCATTTGTTTGGTGATGAACTTGATGCCATAATGGCTCTTGACTTCAGTGAGTTTCCGCTAATAGAAGTTGTGCGCGATATGTTTGTGTCCTATTTTGTCTCATCGGTTTCGCATTTTCTGATGTGACAACTCTAACATAAGATATGATCGTTAAGAATGCAGACGAAGAACAGTGGATACGAAAACGTTGAGAGGATATGGTTGTCGTAGATGAACAAAATCCAAAATATTATTGTTGATTAATCAATAATAATTCTTATATTTGTGAGATGAAAGAAACCGAAGGCATAACAGAAATACAGATAGATACACTTGGGTATTATGTTGACCGCGCACTTAACGTAATGGTTAAGAAACTCAATAAAACATTTACCGAACGTAATATCGATCTCCAGCACTCACAATATACCATACTTAAGGTTCTTTGGAGCAAAGACGGATTGAGCCAATCCCAACTGTCGAAAATACTCGGCAAGGATCCGGCCGCAATATGTCGTGCTTTGAATTACCTTGAGCAGAAAGGCTACATAGTGCGGAAAAGCCGTGACAGTAAGACTAACGGTGTATACCTGACGGAATATGCCTCCGACCGGAAAGATGATATAGAGCAGGTCGCGGACTTCATCACTGAGAGTGCCACCGAGGGCATGACGGAGCATCAGCGTAATATGACTGCGCAATTACTGACCAAAATTTACAATAACCTAAAATAATATGAATATGACAACAAAAGAATTCATTGATCAATACACCGAATTCTTTGGTGAAGCCGCCCCTCTTCCTTTGGCGGTCGTGTACACCGACTATCCCATGGGAGAGGGTAAGAACATACCCGGATGTATGTTCAAGCAATTCCACCATGAATATAATGGCGAGACAGTCACATTTGATGCTTCCAACCTCACCTGCGGAGGAGGGAAACTGTATGTAGGCCTCGGTCCTACTCCTCCCAAGGTATATAATTTCGTGTCGCTTGTTGAGAAATATAAAGACACACCTGAAACCACGAAAAGATCAATCGACCTGATAAATCCACATCTTTCGGAGAAACCCTATCTGAACTTCGTACGTATCGACAAGCTGGAGACTTTTGATAATATGGAAGGCCTGATATTCTTTGTCTCACCTGATATTCTATCAGGACTTTTCACATGGGCAAATTATGATACAAAGGATATAAACGCCGTAATGAGTCCGTGGGGATCCGGCTGTTCGTCTACAGTAACATCTCTTGTCAATGAAAATCGCTCAGGCGGTAAGCATTGTTTCATAGGGATGCTTGACGTTTCCGCCCGTCCTTTCTTCAAGCCTGATATACTCAGCTTTTCAATTCCTGCATCAAGATTTGTTGAGATGTCCACCACCCTGTCAAAGTGCTGTGTCGCCGGAGCTCCCGCATGGCTGAAATTAAAGAAGAGGATTGATACTAAAAAATAAAACCATGAAAATGCTTTCTCAAAAAAGGATGAAGACACTGAAAGTGTTTCATCTCATTTTCATTATGATGTGGACGGTCGGAGTGCTGATGATGGGATTGTTGTATTGGCGTCAGTCAGTCAACAGTCTTGAGTTTCTATACAATCAGACCACCGCACTGTTCATCGACTACGTGCTTGTAATACCTGGGGCAGTTCTTGCTATCATTACAGGTGTGATGTATGGTATAAAGACCAAGTGGGGCTTCTTCAAGTATCGTTGGCTGACTGTAAAATGGATAGTTGGAATAGCCATTGTCCTCATAGGCACATTCGGACTTCATCCTTTGGCTCTTGAAATCATAAATCAGGCATCTTTGACAGCTAATGAATCCTTTTCCTTTCCGGCCGACTACTTCGGCTCAAAACTCTCGATCGTAAACTATATGGCGCTTATTCAAGGTGCCGGACTCATTTTCCTTATATGGGTTTCTGTGTTCAAGCCATGGAATAAGAAGGGTAATAAATAACATGTCCAGTTGCCAGTACGACAAAGGTTATAATAATTTATAGCTTACACACCATGCGAAGGACAACGACGAGCTGAAAAAGCATCTGGACGCGTCAGCTCTGAAAGCACTCAAACTTTACCCGTAGCTCGGCAATATCCGAGAAAAAGGTAAAGTCATCAGTCACTTCCGAACTTTTCCGAGAAAGAATATCCCATTCCGGCACGTTCATCGCCATGAGCGGACATACTCTGAACTCCGTTTAAACCGATATGAAAGTTTTCGTCAGGCTCTTGAATTAGGAAGGCTGAAAGATGGGGCATATCCCCGTGACCCGATTGCCATTCTTGAAAAATTCAAGGTACTTAAGAATGGTGTATATAACAATGCTGCCGCTGTGCTTTTCGGAAAAGACTTCTTTTACTATCACAACTGCATCATCAGGCTTGCCCGTTTCCGTGGTAAAGATAAACGAGACAATAGACCGTGTGATGTATGAGAGGTGTGATCAGGGTGACTTTTATACGTCCTAACTTATCGGGTCACAAGAATGGCACGATAAATGATACTGAAAAATTGATATATAACTGTATCGTTTCCTCACCGGGTATCAGTGCTGTTGCTTTGGCTAATGAATTCGATAAGAGTGTTAGAACTATAATGAGGGCATTGAAACACTTTGTCAACCTCAATATTGTAGCATATCGCGGTTCTAAAAAAACAGGAGGTTACTACATCCTTTGATAGGTGTTTCACCCGGATATTGAGAATTTCAACATCTAAAGTAGTCGAAAATCAAAATATTATTGCTAATTTTACCTTGAGATACACAACAAAGAGCATTGAAATATCCGGTTGTACAAGAAAGGTGATGTAGCATTATAGCGGAATGATACGGATGAAAAAGCTATATTCTGTTTCTACTGACAGAGTAAGACAATGAAGGGGTATTCTATCAGTTGGAAGACAATATACAAATTCCCCAAAAGAGCATGGAGGAAGAATTACATTATTTGAATGAATAAGAGCGCAGCCGGTGGCTGCGCTCTTATTCATTCAAATCTTAACATCGTCAGATGCACTAAATCAGTCTTCTATTTTACCTTTTTTCTTTTTGAGACGAAGATAATAACCGGAATAATCTTTCTTGGCACCCTTGAATTTGCTATAACCGAGTTTTTGAGCTTCTTTCATAGCAGCGGCTTCTTTTTCGTCGGCATTAGCAATAAGTTCATCTGCTCCTGTTGTATTAAACCATACACCGTTCTTTTCAACTTTGGTAGAGCCTACTGTCTTATACCCTATTTTACCGTTTTTGTCCATAAACTGTTCCAGAATCTCATATTCGTCACCTTCTGTAACACCTTCCTTAGTACCGATTTTAGCATAAATGAATCCATCGGCACATTTGGATATGGGAACAGTGGTTCGGAATACTTCATAATCAACCTGCAGTTTGGCCAGTGCCTTATCAATAGCACGTGCCGTAGCGGAATTTGCAAGTTCGGCAATAGTTTTATTTTTATCCTTCTTAACTCCCCGAGCCTTAGTCTGACCTACGTACTCTAACTTACAGAGACCTGAATTTATAAGGTCTTGAAGAGAAGCGTTGTCATTATAGAGGATTTTTTCGCCAAGCTGAGCATCGATATCGTCATTCCAGACCAACTTGTAAAGATTGGTGACCGCCGTCACTGAATAAGCATCTTTGAGAAGTGCGTTGACTGATGCTTCTGTAGCTTTCTTAGCACCCAAAGAAGCAAGACCACCTATAGCACCTCCACCGGCAGCCGCTACACCGGAGGCCACCGCAGAGCCGGCCAAATCTGAAATTTCCTTAGCAAGTGCCTTATTGTTACGGAAACGGAGATTAGTTGCCACAAGGAAAGTATGATCAATAAGTTCAAATCCCTGAGCCGAGAGCATAGCACGGGCTTCGTCATTACCGGGCGCCTTTGCCAACTCAGCCGCCGAAGCATTGTCAAGACCTCTTTCCCGAATAACGTCCTCATTGAACTTAGGCTGACGATTGGCATCATAGTTATACCATTTTGCCACCATCATCGGAGCCAATTGATTCTGGTCGATAAACTTGTTCATAACAGCGTGCATGTAATCATCAACTTTCTCAACACGCACCATTGAAGAGTTACCGCCAAGCTGTTCTTGCGGCAGCGGCTTTGAGGAGTTTGCCGGCACCTCTTCCTTTAGGACGAAATTCTTTAGCCTGATCTTCGGAAATACCATTTGCCAACTGGTCAAAATCAACAATTAAAATGTCCAGATTGTGGTTGTTGAACTGTTCCGGAATGACCAGATTCGGGAAGACCATAGCCGGAATCTCGCCCAAAGAAGAAATACCGGATCCCTGAAGTGCTTCGGCATAGGCTGTCGGATCTGTAGTCTGTGCCTCTTGATCCAAACGGGTGTTCTGATCAGCAGAATTTACCAGCACCGAATAGATAGAGCTACGCATAAATTTCTGATCCTGTGCCATAACCGTCTCAGATACCAAAGTCATGGCTATTGCAAGACCAGCAAGAATGAACTTACTTTTCATCTTGTGATTAATGAAATTGAATTATATAAAAGATTTAGATTTACCATACGATCCAATTGTGTTTCACAACTGTCTTAGGCTGATTCTTAGCCCAAGCGATTCCGATTGCTTTAGCGGCCTGAATGTGTTCTTTTTCCAGCGCTACCTGATTTCTGTATTTTTCCTTAGTCTCAAAATCAAAGTCAGCCTTGACTGACTTCGTCATCTTTGCGCCTAAGGACTTCGCAGCAGTATAGGATTCTGAGGAAGGGTCAATTTGGGTAAGATAAGAATATGCGGTCTGTGCACCTCCTGCAGTCGGGTTGGCAGCCCACTCGGCTTCTGCCTTAGCTAACAGTTGGGCACCTTCATAGTCTATACGGTCATTGTATATTGCGGTCGCCAATCTGTGTGCTTCATTGTAACCCGCACAACATTCCGCCACAGTCATAACCCAATACAAAGCCTCGTCATAATTGCGTTGAGACAGTGCTGTCTGAGCCTTTTGAAGGTATGTCGGATAGTTCTTATTGAAATAGTCTATGATTTTATCCTTAGCCTTGTCAGCAAAATTTATAAATTCAGGATTCTTGACGTTCAGACTACCCAAAGCCTTAGTTAGAGCCTACTCATCGGTGGCACCCACACCTTTAAGCGGAATGGTAGCAGTAGCGAATACCTTCTTATTAGTGCCGTCACAAATAGCCAACTGTAGATCGGACTTTACCAATACACGCCCTCCTACTCCACCGGATTCCGAACTAAATACCTCGTCAAAACGTCCCGTAATGAAAAACTGACAGTCATAATCCTCTGCAACGATTCCGCTATGTGTAAGAATCATTTTCAACTTGGCCTCAAGTTTACGTGTGATAGATGCAGGTACCTTATCACCTTCATTCGTTAAGGGAGCAATACCTATAGCTAATTCACAATCAGCTGCCGATACGGTAAATACTGATATTCCGAATAACAGCGCGGAAAACAAATTACGGATTTTTATTCTCATGATTCCTTTCTATTCTATTTTTCTCCGATATATATTCGCGCAGCCCCCAATGCAGTAGATGCGTTTTCAGATTTTAAGCCATAACTTTGAAGCGCTTTACGCAGGCCATCAGCCTAGCGGGCGGCATCCATAGGACGACCATTTGCATCAAACATAGGAATACGCACCTGATTATATCTCTGCATATTGCGCTGACGACCGGAACGCTGAGAGAACTGATGGTTGACGGTATTGTCACTTACCCATTCGTAAATTATATTTCCTAATTCCTGTCCTCCATATTCGCTGTTCATAGTGATACCTTTATCCAGAATCCGAATATCCAGACGTATTTCACGCCCATTAGTCTGTAAGTCGTCAAAATATTCTAAAAGCGTCGCACAGAACTGATCCATATTATTCTTGGCAGTTTGTTTAAGAGCGGCTGAGAGAGGTACGGAACGACGTACCTCACCCGTATTTCCTGCTACCGGAGCTACAGACTTATTTGAGTATGAATCCACTGCCTCAATACGATATTCTATAGAATACAATGTACCGTAGGCACTGTCATTCCAACCGATTTTCAAAGTGATATCAGGCTTTGCACGCTTCAGAAGTTCATCGTAAGTATTGGTAGCTGTCTCCGCTCCCGTTTCCGCGCCTTCAAATGCTTCGTCAAAAGCCTCATCTTCATCGTCAGTTTCCTGCTGAGTTTCGGCATCTACCAAAGGGAAACCACGTTCAGCCATAACCTGTTTGATAGCCAGTGAAACGTTTCGGAAATCATTGTCCATAAAAGCCTTATCGTAATCTTCACGTACGATTTTCTTACCGTTTCGTTCAGTTTCAGTTATGTAACCCTTTTCGAGATACATTGAGGAGTGAGGGAGGCAAATCGAAGCTAACTGTACTTGATTCAGAAGTGAACTTAATAAGTTAATATCAAACAGTTTGCAGATGAAAGGAAATTTCAATTCTCAAAAGTCCGTAATTCCTTTGTCAGGGATTCACGGGAACATGGTTGGGCAACGCCATGAAAAGTTGCCCAAGTTACCGATGAGGTATATTGCCTCTTGTAAATTAGCACTTGCTATCGTCACCTTATCAGGCATTTACGCTCCATTAGCCGCCATTTTGTACTGTTTCGGAGCAATATCTCAGAATTTTGTGGGCGACAATGCCGATTTATGTCCAAACTTGACTTCCAATCGTTCGGTAGCGTTTACCTTTGCAGCCGCAACAGCAGACAACTTCATCAAATCAAAACCACGGACACTATGAAAATTTCT
>JAAVDM010000014.1 GCA_014801815.1 Bacteroides sp.
ACGGCCAGATACTTGCCGTCGCTGTCAACGTAGGAGCCTGTCAGCACGATGTCATGAGCCGGCATCGTTGCGGGAAGATCAAGCCAGCCTGTGAAGGTGAGGCCCTCCTTCTCGGGAGCTGCCGGGGCGTTGATGACCGTGCCGTACTCTACCATGAGGGATTCCAGAACCTCGCCGTCAATCATAAAGATGGCCTGGTAGCTGTTCGCAGTGTAGCTGCCGCTGATAACGATGTCGTGGTTGGGCATCACAGACGGTATCTCCTGCCAGCCGCTGAAGGTGTGACCCTCCCTGAACGGTTCGGCGGGAAGCACGACGGGTTCGCCGGCCTCAACAGCGATAGTGGCGTAGGTCTCCTCGCCGATCATGAACACGGCGTTGAAGATGTCGGGGCTGTAGGTGTACGAGCCGGTGACAACAACATCGTGGGCGGGCATCGTCTCGGGAAGATCCTTCCAGCCGTCGAATCTGTAGTCCTCACGCTCGGGAGCGGCCGGGGCATTGATGACCGAGCCGTACTCTACGTTCAGTGTGGCTGTCATCTCACCCTCGATGATGAAGATAACCTGATAGCTGTTAACCGTGTAGCTGCCGCTTACGGTCACGTCGTGGTGAGGCATCGTCTCCGGTACGTCCTGCCAGCCGCTGAAGGTGTGACCCTCACGCTCGGCTGCCTCGGGTACAGTCACAGCCGCGCCGGGCCTGAACGTGCGTGTCTCAAGGACCTCGCCGTCAATCATGAACACTGCCTTGAAGCTGTCGGGGCTGTAGGTGTACGAGCCTGTCACCTCGATGTCGCGGGCCGGCATTGTCTCAGGGAGATTCTGCCAGCCGCTGAACGTGTAGTCCTCACGTTCGGGAGCTGCCGGTACGGTGATCACAGAGCCGTATTCCACACTGTGGGTCTCGAACACCCTGCCGTCGATGACGAACACGGCGTGATAGATGCCGGCGTGATAGTTACCCACCACTTCCATGCTCTTGGCAGGCATGGTTGCGGGAAGGTTCAGCCAGCCTGAGAAGCTGTAGCCCTCCTTCTCGGGCATCTCCGGAGCCTCGACGGTTGCGCCGTACTCGACACTGACTGTCTTTATGACCTCACCGTTGACCACGAAGAGGATATCGTAGCTGTTCACCGCGTAGCTGCCGCTCACCGTCACGTCGTGGTGCGGCATCACTGACGGTACGTCCTGCCAGCCTGCGAAGGTGTGGCCCTCCCTGGCGGGTGCCTCGGGAAGAGCGATTGCCTTGCCGGCCTCGGCCTGTACGGTGGCCACCGTCTGGCCGTCGATCATGAACACTGCGTTGAAGACACCCGCGCTGTAGGCGTATGTGCCCGTCACAGCGATGTCATGAGCCGGCATCGTGGCAGGAAGATCCAGCCAGCCGGTGAAGGTCTGGTTCTCCTTCTCGGGAGCGGCCGGGGCGTTGACCGGAGCGCCGTACTCTACCGTGAGGGATTCGAGGATCTCGTTGTCGATGACGAAGATCGCCTGGTAGCTGTTCACCGTGAAGCTGCCGCTCACAACGATGTCGTGGTTGGGCATCACATCGGGTACGTCCTGCCAGTCGCTGAAGGTATAACCCTCCCTGAACGGCTCGGCCGGAAGCTCAACAGGCTCGCCCGCCTCAACGGCAACCGTGGCGTACGTCTCGCCGTCGATCATGAACACGGCGTTGAAGATGTCGGGACTGTAGGTGTACGAGCCGCTCACGGCGATATCCCGGGCCGGCATGGTGGCCGGTACGTCCTTCCAGCCGTCGAACGTATAGTCCTCTCTGTCAGGAGCGGCCGGAACATTGATGGCTGCGCCGTACTCGACACTCAGTGTGGCGATGATCTCACCGTCGATGACGAACACAGCGTTGTAGCTGTTAACCGTGTAGCTGCCGCTCACCGTCACGTCGTGGTTGGGCATCTCGGCCGGTACATCCTGCCAGCCGCTGAAGGTGTGGCCCTCGCGTTCAGCAACCGACGGAGCCGTGATGGCCTGACCCGGTTCGAGTTCGAGGGTCGCGAAGATCTCACCGTCGATCAGGAACACCGCCTTGTAGAGGTCGGGGCTGTAGGTGTACGAGCCTGTCACCTCGATGTCGCGGCCCGGCATCGTCTCCGGAAGATTCTGCCAGCCGCTGAAGGTGTAGTCCTCACGCTCGGGCGCTACCGGGGCGGTAATGACCGCGCCGTACTCTACGCTCTGTCGCTCGAAGACACTGCCGTCGATGACGAACACCGCATGGAAGACGTCGGCATGATAGTTGCCCACAACCTCGATGCTCTTGGCCGGCATAACCTCCGGGAGATTCAGCCAGCCGCTGAAGGTATGGTATTCCTTCTCCGGCATCTCGGGAGCAGTGATGACTGCGCCGCACTCAACCTCGGCAGTCTCTATAACCTCTCCGTCAACCACAAAGATCACACTGTAGACATTGGGGATGAAGGTGCCGGTGATGGTGACATCATGGTGGGGCACAACCTCGGGCACGTCCTGCCAGCCGCTGAACGTGTAGCCCTTCTTCACCGGAGCTCTGGGAGCAGTGATGGGTGTGCCGCACTCAAGCTGGTAGGAGGCGATGACCTCGTTGTCGGCCATGAACACGACGTTGAAGATATCGGGGCTGTAGGTGTACGAGCCTGTCACCTCGATATCGTGTGCCGGCATCGTCTCGGGTACGTCCTTCCAGCCGTCGAAGATATGATCCTCCTTGGCCGGGGCGATGGGGGCGTTGATGACCGCGCCGTACTCAACGCTCAGTGTCTCGATGGTCTCGCCGTCGATGACGAACACAGCGTTGTAGCTGTTCACCGTGTAGCTGCCCTCGATGACCACATCATGATGGGGCATCTCGGAGGGTATGTCACGCCACCCTGCGAACGTGTGGCCCACCTTTGCAGGTGCCTCCGGCGCCTTGATGGGGCTGCCGCACGATACCTCAAGGGTGGCTATCGTCTCGCCGTCGATCATGAACACCGCCTTGAAGATGTCAGGGCTGTAGGTGTACGTACCCGTGACGGCTATGTCATGGGCCGGCATCGTGGCCGGGAGATCCTGCCAGCCGGCGAAGGTGTGATCCTCCTTGCCGGGAGCCGCCGGGGCGTTGACTGCCGCGCCGTACTCTATGCTCAGTGTCTCCACTATCACGCCGTCGATGATGAACGTGGCCGTGTAGCTGTTCACTGTGTAGCTGCCCGTGACCGTGATGTTCTCCGACGGCATCACCTCGGGAACACCCTGCCAGCCGGCGAACGTGTGACCCTCCTTCTCCGGTGCCTCGGGAAGGGTGATGGTATCACCGGCCTCCACTGTGGCCGTGTGGACAGTCTTGCCGTCAATCACGAAGGTCACCGTGTAGGCGGTCGATACCCGGGTGTAGCTGCCCTCGATCTCGATGTCACGGGCCGGCATAGTCACGGGTACGTCCTTCCAGCCGTCGAACGTGTAGCCCTCCTTCTCGGGGGCTTCCGGTGCCTCGACTGCTGCACCGTAGGCTACCTCAAGGGTGGCGATGGTCGCGCCGTCGATGACGAACACAGCCTTGTAGATGTTCACCGTGTAGCTGCCGGTGACCTCGATGTCATTGGCCGGCATGGTCTCGGGAAGATTATCCCAGCCGCCGAACGTGTACCCCTCCTTATCGGCAACAGCCGGTGTCTCGATGGCTGCGCCGTAAGGCACATCAAGTGTGGCGATGGTCGCGCCGTCGATCTTGAACACCGCCTTGTAGATGTTCAGACTGTAGCTGCCCTCGATTACAATATCCTCAGCGGGCATTGTGGCCGGTACTTCCTTCCAGCCATCGAACGTATAGCCTGTCTTCTCGGGTGCGGTGGGTACCTCGATAGCGGCTCCGTAGGCAACCTTCAGCTCTGCGATAGTCATCTCGCCGATCTTGAAGATGGCCGTGTAGGTGTTGACGCTGTAGCTACCCTCGATTACAATGTCCTCAGCGGGCATTGTCTTGGGAAACTCTTTCCAGCCGTCGAAAGTATAGCCTTCCTTCTCGGGAGCTTCCGGTGCCTCGATTACGGCTCCGTAGGCTAAGGTCAGTGTGGCGACAACATCCTCGCCGATCTTGAACGTAGCCGTATAGTTGTTCACCGTGTAGCTGCCTTCGATTACAAGGTCGCGGGCGGGCATTGTCTTGGGAACCTCACCCCACCCTGAGAAGGTATAGCCCTCTTTCTCGGGTGCATCGGGTACCGTGATAGCTGCGCCGTACTCTACCTGCTCCTCGGAGATTACATCCTCACCGATCTTGAACGTGACAGTATAGCTGTTCACCGTGTAGCTGCCTTCGATTACAAGGTCGCCGGCGGGCATCGTAGCCGGAACCTCACCCCACCCTGCGAAGGTATAACCCTCTTTGGCGGGTGCATCGGGTACCGTGATAGCTGCGCCGTACTCCACCTTCTCCTCGGAGATGATATCCGCTCCGATCTTGAACGTAACAGTGTAGCTGTTCACAGTGTAGCTGCCTTCGATTACAATATCACCGGCGGGCATCGTAGCCGGAACCTCACCCCACCCTGCGAAGGTGTAGCCCTCTTTCTCGGGTGCATCGGGTACCGTGATAGCTGCGCCGTACTCTACCTGCTCCTCGGAGATTACATCCTCACCAATCTTAAATGTGGCTGTGTAGGTATTCACCGTGTAGCTACCCTCGAAGACAAGGTCACGGGCAGGCATCGTAGCCGGAACCTCACCCCACCCTGCGAAGGTGTAGCCCTCTTTGGCAGGTGCATCGGGGACTGTGATAGTTGTGCCGAACGCTACCTTCTCCTCAGAGATAATATTATTACCGATCTTGAACGTAGCGGTGTAAAGATTGGCTGTATAGGTACCGTTAACCTCGATGTCATGCGCGGGCATTGTAGCGGGCAATTCGTCCCAGCCGCTAAAGGTATAACCTTCCTTAGTTACAATATCCGGAGCAGTTACCGGAGCATTGTACTCTATCTCCAGAGTTTGGAACACTACACCGTCAATCTTAAAGACAGCCTCATAAGTGTTGATGTTATAACTGCCGGTTATTTCGAGATCGTGAGCGGGCATAGTCGCCGGGACATTCTGCCAGCCGCTGAAAGTATAACCTACTTTCTCAGATACTTCGGGAGCTTTGATAGCCGCACCGTACTCAAGAGTTTCTTTCTTGACTTCCTCATCATCAATTTTGAAAGTGAGCGTGAAGCTGAGTACGGTGTAGGTACCTGTAATTATAAGGTCGTGGTCAGGCATCGTCGCGGGAACATTTTCCCATTCAAAAGAATAGCCTTCTCTCGATGCCACTTCGGGTGCCTTGATCGGTTCCCCGATCTCAAGATCCATCGACTCGACCACTTCACCCTCAATTACAAATTCAAGATGACGTATATTAGCTCCCTCTTCGATATAGATACCGTTTACCACAACGTTGTGAGCGGGCATCGTGGCAGGCAGATTCTCCCAACGGGAGAATATATAACCTTCCCTAACAGGAGCGGTCGGGGCCGTGATATTAGCACCGTACTCGAAAGTACGGGTTTCTCTGAAATCATCACCGACTACGAAAGTAACGGTATAGCTGTTACGATTATACTTACCGGTTATCGTGATGTCCTCAGCAGGCATCGTCTTGGGAAGGTCTTGCCAGCCGGCAAAAATGAAACCCTCTTTGACCGGGGCACCGGGGGCTATGATAGCCGCACCATAATCAAGAGTCTGCCGTGATACTTCTTCACCGTCAATTACGAAGGTGGCAGTGTACTTGTTAATCGTATAGCTACCCTCTACAGTAATATCATAAGCCGGCATCGTTTCGGGAACGTTCTGCCAGCCGTCGAAGGTGTAACCCTCCTTAGAAGGAGCGGTCGGTTCTGTAATTGGCTGACCGAACTCCAAAGTATGGGTTTCTTTAAAATCATCACCGACTACAAAAGTAACTGTATAGCTGTTTATTGTATACGTACCGGTAATTTTATAATTACCTTTATTGGTCGTAGTTACTTTAGCGCCATTAGAAATGTTAGTACTGGGTGAACTCCATTTATCAAATGTATAACCAGCTACAACCGGAGCCTCTGGGAATACAATTATTTGACTGTTGTAAAATGTTCTCTCTTCTTCGAATTTAGGAACTCCCGATTGGTCAATTACAAATTTCAATACAGCATTAGTAGATTTAACAGACGCTGTATTGAAATTAGCAGTAATATTAATATCATTATTCACAATAATAGTACGCTCATCCTGACCATTACCATCAGACCAGTTTATAAATGTATACTGGACTGGTAACATTGAATTAGAAGTTGCTTTTGCAGTTAGGTTAATTGTAGTACCATAAGGATAGGTACCATTCGCAAACGTCCCTCCCTCACCTGATGGTTTTGTATAGTTTCCACTGACCGTACCGTTACTACCTGCTGTAATATTAACAGTAAAATAGGGTACAAGCTGATACGGTTCTTTAGGGGTACCCACCAGCTGGTCAGCTTGGAAAGTGAAGTCATTAGCTCCTTTCAATTCAACTCCAGTAGCAGTCGTTGAGCCGCGTACACGCATTTTGAACACAACTTTTTCCCCGGAAGAAGTGTTGCTGCGTATACGCATATACAGACAACTCTCTTCGCTGCCGGGGATGTCCATTCTCTCGGCCACGCCTCGACATTCGTCGTTGATGAAGGCCCCAATCTCATACGCATTGAGGTCCTCAAAATCCTCAGGAACACTGAAGAAGAGACTCATGTCGTAGCGGTACTCCGATGGGTTCACTGTCCACGCATCGGATCGGACCGCCGCAAGCAACGCGAGGAGCGCCGACATGACAAGCATGCACAGCGCTCCGAGCGTTTTGCCATTTAATCCTCTTTTCAACATTAATAATTTAAGGTTAGGTTAAAAAATATTTATAAAAAACACTATTATACCAATTTAAAGGAAACATATTGAACGCACCTGCATCCTCAAATTAAAATGTAAAGTTAATATATTCTGCCATGACTCTGCAAAAAACGAATAAACTCTTAAAGAATTTTAAGAATTATACAAATTTACCCGTAATTATTTGCACTATTGTCACGTAATTATTTATCCCATTGCATAGACGTGATGATTACAGTCGACATACAAAACACAAAAAGGGAAGATGTTACGCAGTAGGGCGCGGACGCGATAAATCGCGTCCCTACAACCGGGACGCGTATATGCAACGGTCGCCACACGGGCGGGGTGCATAAATACAGAGGAGGGTGACAGCAGTCATGCTGTCACCCTCCTTCGGGTCATGCGCTGAGGCTATGGTTTATTTAACCATTACCTTGCGGTAGATGTATGTATCGGCGGTGCGTATGATGATGACGTATACGCCCGGTTCGAGCTCGTTAACCTTCAGCTGTGAGGCTGCACCCTTGGCGGCTGCCGCAACACGGTTGCCGGCAAGGTCGTAAACCTCAAGCGAGATTACTGACGACAGGTCTCCGTCAAGCGAGAGGCTGCCCTCCTCGATGACAACATCGAAGTCTGAACCGCTGACAGTCTCGACTGCAACTGTACTGCCCTCAAGGCTGATAGCGTAAGGTGCGTTCATCGAGTAGAGGCGGTTCTCGTCGAAGGTCAGCTCGGATACAGAAAGCATCTCCTCATTCTCGGGTGTGATATAGCGGAAGCTGATTACGTCGCCAGGATTACCGTGAACGTTGATCATCATCACGCCGTTGACATAGACGCCTGTACCACGACATTCGTCGCCGCAGAAGGCTCCCACAGCATACTCACTTGCGTCAGTCTTGCTGCCGTCCTCGTCTACCAGACAGGCGGTAACAGGCATTACAGAAGCGTACTTGTGGATATCAACTGCCCAAGGAGCATTGCTGACAACCTTAGCGGGCTGAGCCTCGGTATCTCTTACGGGAGCGAAGTTATATACCAGCTCCTTGTCAGACTTACTGTAGTATATATAACCTCCATTTGTGGTAAGGCTCTGAAGAGTACCATACCATTTACCTTCGGCATTAGCTTTAGTCTCAACCTCGGCATAGCCTTCAAGACCTATCAGCATGTCACCATCCTCAGCCTTAAGATTGGCGAAGAGATCCTCAATGAGCAGACTTGCATCATCAATAGGACAGCCTATCCAGTTATAGCCGGCACGCAGCTGTACGGGAGCTGTAGGATTGAAGGCAAAACCATTTACAGTGTACACAGAATTACTATCCTCCGTATAAACCTTATAGGTAACTGCAGGCTCAACTTCTGTAAGTGTACCTACCATCTTGCTCAAATTTTTGTCATATACAGCCTCCTGAGTCTGTGACTGTACACGGGTCATACCGGCAGAATAGAATTCTGACAGAGGAATTACATTATCCTGATTATGTGAAACCCAGTTCCAATTATTTGCCAGACCATAAGTAGCATTGACCTTCTTCAGCTCAAAGTCAAGAGTTACAACATCAGACATCCAATTCTTGTAGTTAGTAACAGCCTTGACACTCATTGTGTCACCTGTTCTGTTGAAGCCACCTGCATACTCTCTTCTCGCAGAGTTCTTGGAATCGCTCGGATCACTGCCGTCAAGAGTATAATAGATTCTGGCCGAAGGTATCGCCTTGTTGGTTTCCGAAGTGAGTTCTACCTTACCGTTACGATAAAGTTTCGTGCCGCTTACACCGCCGGGAATAGGATCAAATATCCAGAGAGGATGCTCTCCGATCTCGAACTTCTCAATGTTGCTACCGCCGTTGGCAAGGAGGTAAGCACCGAAAGGACGTACAGTCGCCTTGCGTTCTCCGGTGGAAACAAAAGCATCACTGTTCTCGTTAAGTTCGTAACATGTACCGATAGTAGTCTCACCGTCGAACGAACCGATAAGCGAGAAGTTCTTACCCTTAGTCGTGATTGCATCAGTCATAGGAGTAATAGGTACAGTTGTACCTTCAGCATAGAAGGTCACAGGCACGAAAGTAAACGGAGCCGCTACACTTGCCAGATAAGGACGGTTGGCCTCAAATTCCTTCTGTTCCGTCAGAGTCTCTGAGTCTTCGTTATCGAACGAAACAAAATACGGCTGACTGCCTCGTTTGTTATCATACTTATATTCATCGCCTACGATTTCCCAGTTTGTCGGAGTGAAAGGAAGAATGATACCTCTCCAGCCGCTGAATTCATCTGTACCGATGCTACCGGGAACACCGATCGTAAACGAAATCCTATGTTCGCCAAGATCAAACTCAGCTGGAACGCTGAACGGATAATCTCCGTCAAGTACGATATCGGAAGCCGCCTTACGTATCTGCTGCTTATCATCAGTAAGGATTATATTACGATCCTCGATACCGGAGATAGCAGTACCGCCTACGTAGATAAGACAGTTCGGATTCAGACCTACGAATGAACCTTCCGTTACAGCCGTACCTCTGGCGACTTTTGCTTTTACACGTGCAGGAGCGCCGGTGGGAGAAGAGTTTGTACCGACCGCAGGCATGAGAAGACTGGTAAGAGAATTACAGCCATTGAAAGCACTGTCACCTATCACAACCACGTTGGGCAGAACAAGACTCGTAAGATTCTCGCAACCCTTGAATGCACCGGAGCCGATATCATACACTGTCGGAGGCAGGATAACACTACTGAGGTTTTCCATACCGGCAAAGGCATTCTCAGGGATAGTCTCGCTCTCCATACTTGAGAGGTCAAGCGTCTCGACAGATGTAAACTTCTCGTGAAGTGTTTCTAAAGTCTCTTCAGTAAGGTCACCTGTTATGGCTAACTCGGTCATCTCGGCAGCCTCATCATCATCTACCTTAGCGAGATCCTCGGAAGAAACAGCTGCACCTTCCTCTACATGAATTTGTGTCTTACCGTTTATCAGTACTTTTACGTCACCGTTAAGAGCCGGAATAGTATAGAAACCTTCCTGATCAGGGATAATTTCAGAGGTCTTGGT
>JAAVDM010000015.1 GCA_014801815.1 Bacteroides sp.
ATTGGTTCAATATATTACAGTTTGACGACCATAATATAGTGCATCTTTTGCGGAATGCGCTGTATTTTAATTGTTTTACATCAAATTTAACATCCATCAATTAGTAGAAACAACTTCAAATTTAAAGGAGTATTAAGCTAAACAGATGAAAATAAGTCTTTATAATACTATATTACCGATTAGTGACAGAACTACCTTAATTTATAATGCTCTTAGTGACCGGTTCATTGCTTTGAAACAACCGTTTATGTCATTAGAGAATAAAGATATTTAAAACTTCAGGAAGAACAACCTGTGTTATTCAGGCAGCTGATTGATATAGGTGCTATAATAGAGGACAATACTGATGAAGTACAGATACTCCGTCAGCGTATTGATGAGGTGGATAAAGATGACAGAGTTTTTCACTTGACAGTCAATCCCACACTTGACTGTAATTTCAACTGTTGGTATTGTTACGAAAATCATCAGAAAGGATCCATGATGAAAGAAGATACCCTTAAAAGTATAGAGAAATTTGTAAAAAATACCATAGCCTCTATACCTCATCTTGAATCTTTCCGTTTAAGTTTCTTCGGTGGAGAGCCCCTTATGGGGCTTCACATAATAAAAAGACTTATCCTTGCAGCAGCAACGGAGTGTAAAGCAAATGATATTCACTTTCATGTCAGCTTTACCTCCAATGCATTTCTGCTTAATGATGAAACAATAGATTTTTTAAAAGATTACGATATAAGTTTTCAGATTACACTTGATGGTGGTAAAGAACAGCACGATAAAATACGTTTCGCTAAAGGTGGCTTACCTTCGTATGATACGATAATCGGACATGTAAAACATCTGCTTACCGTAGGAATAAGTGTAATCCTACGTATCAATTATACTTCTGAAACTATTTGTAGTGTAAGGGAAATTCTTTCTATACTTAAGGCTATACCTAATGAATACAGGACATTATTGACTGTTGATTTGCAACGGGTATGGCAGGATAGGAGACGTAATCTTGATAATAGCTATACCATTGCCAAACATCTTCGTAATGAAATACGTAGTATGGGTTACAGGGTCCATAATGCACGTATATTAAATGGTGTTAATAATTCCTGTTACGGTGACAAGCTGAATCATCTGCTTATAAATTATAATGGCGATACTTTCAGATGCACAGCGCGTGATTTTAACTCAGCCGGTCGTACCGGATACATTAAGGATGATGGTAGTGTTACTGAGGATAACAGAGATGCGAAAAACTGGATGACTGCTAAATTCTCTAAAGCTGTATGCCATATATGCCGTATAGCGCCTTTGTGCGGTGGAGGATGTCGTAAACAGGCAGTAGAACATCTTGATAGGCTTGATTGCTATTATGGGTACACTTCAGATGATATAAATGATTTTATATTAGAACGTTTCGAAGAGAGATTTTTAAATCAGTAAATAAACATTTGCTGATATTATAATTTAAAATAGATTTTTTATGAATGAATTAGAAAAGCGAAACCGCATGATTGCGGAGTTCATCGACTCATTGGGAGATGAACAGCCCACATTGGAACAGACCTCCTTTCTATTAAGTATAGGTGGCAGTGCAGACAGTACTAATGGCTCGACTAATGAGGGAAACTGTAAAAACGATACTGACTCGTGTGCTGATTCGTATAATGCCTTAGATTGTGTCAACATGAAAGGTACATGCACAGGTAGTGTTTATAATGGTGGACTTAATTGCGTAAATACCGGTACTCTCCAGCCACCTGTTTTTAACTCTACTGTAACCTGTTAGTAATTATAAAAGAGAGTGTATAAAATTGAAAAATTAGTGAGGTTATACTTTGATATATGTAATTTTAAAATGAATATCATAGGAAGTAGGACTATTATAATCTAATTTATAAACTTTTATACACTCTCTTATATTTAAGTATTCCATTGTTATCTTTTATTTAATCCGAAATGAATTTCTCACGATGTATTTTTCTCCTCTTCTTTACTTTTACAAGTTTATTGGCGGTTAAGGCTCAGGATAGCTGTATCGTATCCGGCACTGTATATGATGAGAATCGGCGTCCAATAAGTGATGCCCTTGTCATGTCGTTGCTTAGTGACCGTGCCGTCAGCAGTGTGACCACTACAGCCGGGAGCGGAGAATATACATTGCCTGTTGATAAAAAGACTGCATGGTTGAAAGCCTCATGTCCGGGTTATCGTGATACAGTGATGCCATTTGACAGCAGCCGGGGTCTTAAAGTTGACTTTATTCTGACTGACGCCTCAACCTCTCTTGGAGAGTTCACATTTGTGGCCAAGAGAAGCTCTCTGACCACGAAGGCGGGAAAGTATATTTTTGATCCTGGCGATCTGTCGAAATATGTAGATACCGCCTCAAGAATTTTTGATTATGTCCCGCTTCTGTCGAAAGATGGGGACAAGCTTGAAATAATCTCGAAGACAGGCCAGCCTTTAATACTTATAAACGGTGAGGAACCATCGTTACCACAGACTCAGATACTTGACTATCTGAAGAGAATCTCATCGAAAAAGATAAAAAAGGTTGAGATAGTCATGAATCCAGGTGCCACTTACGGAGATGCTGCGCAGCGCAGAGGGGTAGTAAACATAATCATGGATGATGACTACAAAGGCATATCCGGCACTCTGAGTACGATGGATATGTTTAACAATGCACGATTAAAATTCGGGGAATCCGGAGCCGTACTGTATGGTCAGAACCATAACTGGCTTGCTAGTGCGGGTGTAGTCTACTCACCGTCTCTTGATAAGGATACCCGTACAGACATCTATTCGGATATTGCTAACGGAATCGACAGAGAAAGTCTGTTTCGTCTACGTAAGAATAACCATAATTTTTCTGTTTGGCTGACAGGTGAATACAGATTCGGCCGTAATGCGCTGGCTGTAAGTGTCATAACCTCTCCTACGTATGAATATAGCAGCAGTACAGGCCAAATCGATGAGACTCGCTATGGAGTGAGGAATCATACCATATCACGAAGTCTTGATTCTCTGCCATGGTGTACCTCTATTGCCGGCCAGGTACGTTACCGCAGAACCCTTGAGGATAATGGAAATTCCAATCTGGAAATTGCGGTTTCCGGTAATCACAGTACCCCCAGACATTATACCAGTACAGTAAATACATATACTGTTCTTGAGGGAGTGGAGTCAGGATCAAACTATGAACATTCTACCTTAACAGACCAGTCCAACACTGTCAGAATGTCATCGTATGGCCTTTCAGCAAAATACCGTAAGAAGTTTAGAGCCACTTCTTCCCTGAATGCTAATTTCGGTCTGTCCGGTTATGACGGCAGCACACGTTATCATAATCCGGAGGATCCCTATAACTATAATAACCGTTATGGAATTATCCAGGCTGCTGTATCATATTCGCATACATGGAACAGGATATTGTCCACTAATATAGGAATAAAGCAGTCATACATACGGCGTAAAATTACAGCCGACGGTGAGCCAGTACTTACTGAGTATGGTCTTTTCCAGCCTAATATAAGTGTTGCTCTGTCTCCCGGGCGTGGTCACGGAGTCAACCTGTTCTGGCAGGTGATGAAAGATGCACCTTCTGATATTTATCTGAATCCCCATATTATCTGGCTGAGTTCGGATACCTATCGGGTGGGTAATCCACGCCTTCGTCCGACCACAGCGTACTCATGGAATCTACAGTATAACTTCCGTGGTCTTCTCTTTTTCTCTTCTGAATATATGCAGGGCAAGACGTATGTGAGCAAATATCTCACCGGTGATGAGCAAGGCTATACAGTAATAAGCAGCCGTCCGGACCAGCATAACAGAAATCTCCGTCTTAACTTAAGTTATAACCAAAATTTTCTTGGATACCGCCTTTCCGTAAGACCGATGGTATGGATGTTTTGGAATAATTCTTTTATCAATACAGATACGGAGTATTTCTCCTCCCATAATGTATCGTACACATTCTCAGTACCGGTACGCGGCGTGCTGACAAGGTCTCGTGACCTTATAGCAGAGCTCACGTATAATTACAGCAGTTCGTTACGGAACCTGACAGAGTCTTATAACGGAGGTAGTATGTTTAATCTGTCTGTCAGTAAGAATTTCAGCTCAAATATAAGTCTGCGAGCCAATGCCGGTTTCAGATTGAAGAAAACCGAAACCATTCTTTACTCTCCGGGAATAGAACAAAGTTCCGTACTGAAAAGCTCTGACGCTTTAGGTTGGAGTATAAATTTCTCCTGGGTGTTCGGTAAGACAAGCATAGAGCGTGTCGAACAGATAAGTACAAACTGATATCTCCATAGGAATGAATATTCATACAAACGCACGGAGATTCAGATGTTTCCGTCAGACAGAACTATCAGACTGTGGGCCGACCTGTGTACGTATTGTGGCCTACAGTCTCGGTTGTCGTATCAGCAGAGTCACAATGCGCCGTATGGTTGAGACGAGTAAGGCAGGAGTGACAATCGGCGATCTGTGTGACAGTTGTCGTACATTGGGACTGAATCCTTATCCGTTACGTATCGGTATGGATTCTTTAGGACGTATGCCACTGCCGGCGATACTGTATTGGGAACAACGACATTTTGTGGTACTTTATCATATCGGCGGAGGTAAAAGACCCTATCCTATTGCAGATCCAGCTATAGGAAAAGTAAAACTTACAGAGGAAGAGATACGTAAGTCATGGTGTAGTGATTCAGACTATGGTATAGCTCTAATTGTTGGAATATCTGAGAGTTTTACACCCCTGTACGAGGATGATACAACATTCTGGTCTTTGGGTAAATTTATCCTCAGAGAGTTGAAAGGTTATCGTAACAGCTTCACTATTATACTTCTTCTCTCAATGCTATGTATGGCGGCCGACGTAGTCATCCCGCTGCTTTTTCAACGTACTGTTGATGAAGGTATACGTGATCGTGACATCGGATTGATATGGTTATTGGTATTCGGACAGTTAGGTATGTTTGCCGGTAATATGATCTCTTCCGGAATAGCCGGTCATCTGCTTACTCGTCTTGGGATGAAAATGGATATAGAAATGGTAGGCCGCTATTTGAAAGGACTTATAAGTCGTCCAATGGCTTTTTTCGATACTCATGCCAGTTCAGGTCTAATACAAAAACTTAATGACCAATCACGTATAAGAAACTTTCTGACCGCTCTACCGGGAACAATCCTGTTTATGGTGTTGAATCTGTTTGTGTTCAGTGTTATGCTGTTTCTTTACAGCCGTATTATATTCTGTATATTTTTTGTGATGAGTCTGTTGGTTTTAGGATGGACTTGTATTATTTTGCCTTCCCGACGTTCGCTTGACCATAGTACATTTTCGGAAGCAGCTGAAAATCGTAATATAGTTCATGAATTAGTCACGGGTATGGCCGATATAAGGATAGCCGGATCACAAAACAGAAGTTATACCCGTTGGTATAATAGCCAGAAACAGCTTAACAACATAAGGATACGTTCATCTCTATTAGAACTTTGGAATAACGGAGGAAACTCTGTTATATCACGTCTCAGAGATCTCTTGATAACCGGTATTTGTGCTACTATGGTGGTACAGGAATACATGAGTATCGGAGAGATGATGACAGTTAATTATATAACGGGTAGTCTGAATGGACCCTTCTCCAGATTTATATCAGTTATCTCAGGTGTGCAGGATGCTTCCTTGGCATACGAACGTCTCGAAGAGGTTATAGAACCGGAAGATACTCCAATCGGATGCAAGGATTTCAGTGATAGAGGTGTAATATTTGAACATGTTTGGTTTCGTTATCCGGGTGTCTCCTCACCCTTTATACTTAAGGACTTTTCACTACGTATAAAACACGGTCAGATGGTCGCGGTAGTAGGTGAGAGCGGCTGCGGAAAGAGTACTTTGCTCAGGCTTATTTTAGGTTTCTATATTCCTCAGCGTGGAAGAATCTTGCTTGGAGGGGTGAATGTCTCACAGATTGACCATGACCAATGGCTTTCGGGCTGTGGTGTTGTTCTCCAGAGCGGTAAGATATTCAGTGATACAGTACTTGCTAACATAGCTATGTGTGATGAACTACCTGATATGGAGCGTGTACGTGAGGCTATATACATAGCCGGTCTCGAATCTTACGTATCCTCTTTGCCAATGGGGTTGGCCACACGTATTGGCACCACAGGAATTGATATGAGCGGTGGGCAGAGTCAGCGTCTGATGATAGCGCGTGCAGTATATCGTCACCCGAATCTCCTTGTACTTGATGAGGCAACTTCCAGTCTTGATGCTGTCAACGAAGCTGCTATTGTCAGACGACTGCGTGAATTCAACCGTCACCGTACTGTTGTTGTGGCAGCTCACCGGCTTTCGACAGTCCAGAACGCAGATCTTATTATACACATGGCTGACGGACAGATATGCGAGATGGGAACCCATACGGAACTTGTGGAAGCACATGGGGCCTATTATGAGCTTGTACGTAATCAGTTACAATTTTCTCTATAGTGATATAGCTTATGGGATTATTCACAGATACAAATAATCTGTGATAGTTTGTTAGTTTGAGAATGAAAGGTGTGGTATGATGAAAAAAATGTGATACCGGTGTAATATTTCAACGATTTTATGTAGATTTGCAGTTTAATATAGGAGGGTGCATTAAGTGGTACGATGTTCAGTGCCGGCGTCACCCGTACTTAGGAAAAGACATATCAAATCAATACAGACAGAAAAAGAATATTACAATATGGCAATTCAGCAGGAACTCTCCGAACAGGAAATCGGACGCCGCCAGAGTATGCAGGCACTACGCGATATGGGTATAGAGCCCTATCCCGCCGCTGAGTATCCCGTGACAGGATATTCGGTGGAAATCAAGGAAAACTTTGACGATAATCTCACTCCGCCGCGTGAGGTCAGTGTAGCTGGCCGTATCATGAGCCGTCGTATCATGGGTAAGGCAAGCTTTGTTGAGCTTCAGGACTCCGAAGGTCGTATACAGGTGTATATCAGCCGCGATGATCTGTGTCCGGGTGAGAACAAGGATATGTATAACGTGGTGTTCAAGAAACTGCTTGACATAGGTGACTTCATCGGTGTGAAGGGTTATGTGTTCCGTACACAGAAAGGTGAAATATCGGTACATGCCAGTGAGCTGACAGTCCTCGGCAAGAGTCTGCGTCCGCTGCCTATCGTCAAGATGAAGGACGGTAAGGCATACGATGCTTTCACTGATCCGGAACAGCGTTATCGTCGCCGCTATGTTGACCTTGTGGTGAATCCGGGCGTGAAAGAGATATTCCTGAAGCGCACACGTATGTTCAACTCAATGCGTGACTTCTTTAATGCTCACGGCTATGTGGAGGTGGAGACACCGATACTTCAGTCGATACCGGGCGGTGCCTCGGCACGTCCGTTTGTCACACACCATAACTCGCTTGATATAGACCTTTATATGCGTATAGCCGACGAGCTGTATCTGAAGCGTCTGATAGTGGGCGGTTTTGAAGGTGTGTATGAGTTTTCAAAGAATTTCCGCAACGAAGGTATGGACCGCACCCACAATCCGGAGTTTACCGCTATGGAGATATATGTGGCCTACAAGGATTATAACTGGATGATGGACTTCACCGAGCGTATGCTGGAGAAGATAGCTATTGATGTCAACGGTTCGACCGAAGTAAAGGTAGGCGACAATGTGATAAGTTTCAAGGCTCCTTATCCGCGTGTGACCATGACACAGGCCATACTCGATGCCACAGGATTCGACATAACCGGCAAGACCGAAGAGGAACTGCGTGCCTTCTGCAAGGCTAACGGTATCGAGGTGGAGGACTCGATGGGAAAAGGCAAGCTGATAGACGAGATATTCGGCGAGAAGTGTGAAAGCAGCTTCATACAGCCAACGTTTATCATTGACTATCCTATTGAAATGTCACCTCTCACCAAGCGTCACCGCCATAATCCGGAACTGACCGAGCGCTTCGAACTGATGGTCAACGGTAAGGAGCTGGCCAACGCTTACAGTGAGTTGAATGACCCGATAGACCAGTATGAACGTTTTGTGGAACAGATGAAACTTTCAGACAAGGGTGACGACGAGGCTATGATAATAGATCAGGACTTTATCCGTGCTCTTGAATACGGTATGCCTCCGACATCGGGTTTGGGTGTAGGTATGGACCGTCTTGCCATGATGCTCACAGGACAGACCACCATACAGGAGGTGCTGCTGTTCCCGCAGATGCGTCCGGAGAAGAAACAGACCAAGGCCGAGGATAACGAAGCCGCTGTAGCTGCAGCTGACGAAAACGCAGCACAGGCATGAACACCATAGGCAGAATAGCAGTGCTGGGGGGCGGTAGCTGGGCCACTGCCCTCGCCAAGCTGTTAGCGGCCAATACCGACAGACTTCTGTGGTACATGCGCCGCCGGGACAGGATAAACGGATTTCTCCGGTATGGTCATAATCCGGTATATCTGACAGATGTCAATTTCGACACGTCGCGTATAGACTTCAGCGATGATATAAATGAGGTCTGTGAACGTGCCGATACGCTGGTTGTGGCTGTGCCCTCGCCTTATCTGGAGACGCATATCGAACGCCTGACGGTTGACATTTCAGACAAAAATATCGTTTCGGCTGTCAAGGGAATCGTGCCGGGTGACAATCTTATCGTCACTGACTATTTCATGGAGCGTTTCGGGTGTGCCGAACAGAATCTGATGGTTATCGGCGGCCCGTGTCATGCCGAGGAGGTGGCGCTCGACCGTCTGAGCTATCTTACCATAGGGTGTCATGACTTGCAGAAGAGTGCGGAATTTGCAGCATGTCTCACCGGTAAGAAAATGAAAACCATAACCAGTTCTGATGTCGAAGGTATAGAATACGGTGCCGTGCTGAAGAATGTCTACGCTATAGCGGCCGGTATAATAAGCGGTATGAAGGCCGGTGATAATTTCATGGCTATGATGGTATGTAACGCCGTGCGCGAGATGCGCCGTTTCGTAGACGCCATATCACCGATAGAGCGTGATATATGCCGTTCGGCTTATCTGGGTGACCTGCTGGTGACATCGTACAGCCGATTCTCACGCAATCATAATTTCGGTGCCATGATAGGCAAAGGTCTTAATGTCAAGGCGGCTATCATGGAGATGGATATGGTGGCCGAAGGTTACTACGGCACCAAGTGTATACACGAAGTCAACGCCCAGCGCTGCGGTGTGGATATGCCCATAGCCGAGTGCATCTACTCAATACTCTACGAAGGACGCAATCCGCGCAGTGCGCTAAATTCTATAACCGATTGCTTCAAGTGACTCCAAGCCGCCCGCCGACTGAACAAAACAGCCTCCGGACGGCTTATATTATATAGATGACTGTAATAAGATAACCTATTATAAAGACAATGAAAACAATCGATCTTGATATTCAGTATGCTGAATATTTCGCTCTCAAGCAGTATGAAGCTCTTAAAGACAAATCGGTGACTGCCCTCACCACTCTTGATATGGGCACAGGTGCCGGTAACGATTTTCTCGGCTGGCAGAAACTGCCTTCGGAAACTCCGGCTGACCTTCTCGACCGTATCAACAAGACTGCCGCCCGTCTGCGTGCCAACTGCGACTATGTCGTATGTGTAGGTATCGGCGGAAGCTATCTTGGTGCTAAAGCCGTGATTTCGGCCCTGTCAAACATGTTTGCCGATTTCTATGGTCCCAAGCCCAATGAACCCAAAGTACTCTTCGCCGGCCAGAATATCGGTGAGGAATATATGTCAGAGCTGTCAAAACTGCTCGAAGGTAAGAAATTCGGTATTATTGTAATCTCGAAATCAGGTACTACTACCGAACCTGCCATCGCTTTCCGTATGCTTAAGGAACAGCTTGAGAAGCAGGCCGGTAAGGAAGTTGCCAAGGATCTTATCGTAGCTGTGACCGATGCCAGCAAGGGCGCTCTGCGCACTCTCGCCACTCAGGAAGGTTATGAGACATACGTAATTCCTGACAATGTGGGCGGCCGTTTTTCAGTGCTTACTCCTGTGGGGCTGCTGCCTATCGCTGTAGCCGGTTTCGACATCGCTAAGCTCATAGCCGGTGCCGCCGCTATGGAGGAGGCTGTAAAGCACCCCGGCAACGACAATATCGCCCAGACTTACGCACGTATGCGTAATGCTCTCTATGAAAGCGGTAAGAAGATAGAGATACTTGTCAATTTCAATCCTAAGCTGCACTATTTCTCGGAATGGTGGAAGCAGCTCTACGGTGAGAGCGAGGGTAAAGATGGCAAGGGTATTTTCCCCGCTTCGGTAGACCTCACTACTGACCTTCATTCTATGGGTCAGTGGATTCAGGAGGGAGAACGCACTATCTTCGAGACTGTGATTTCGGTTGAGGAGCCAAGTGTGGAACACCGTATTCCTGAGGATGCCGCCAACCTTGACGGTATCAACTACATAGCCGGCAAGCGTGTAGATGAGGTGAATAAGATGGCCGAACTCGGCACTCTGCTCGCACATGTTGACGGCGGTGTACCTAATATCCGTATCAAGTTGCATACGCTCGACGAACACACTATGGGTCAGCTCATCTATTTCTTTGAGAAGGCCTGCGGTATATCGGGCTATATGCTCGGTGTGAATCCTTTCAACCAGCCCGGTGTAGAGGCTTACAAGAAGAACATGTTTGCTCTGCTTGAGAAGCCCGGCTATGAGAAGGAAACTGCCGCTATAAAGGCAAAGCTGTCCGAGAAGAAGTGATATAATACCGTTATAAACAACGGGGCACAGGTCTCAGACCTGTGCCCCGTTGTTTATAACGGTATTGATTGTTTGGTACAGTGCGTACTGAAGCTGCTATTGCCGGACGATTACGCTACCTGAAGCCTGATGAGTAGCCAGAATGAGCATTTCGGCTATCTGCACATGCGCGGGAGCCTGGACACAGTAGACTACTGCGTCAGCTATGTCGGCACCGGTAAGGGGCTCAATGCCTTTGTAGACAGCATCGGCACGGTCATTGTCACCGTGAAAGCGGACATTGCTGAAGTTGGTCTCCACAAGCCCGGGTTTAATCAGAGTGACACGCAGCGGCGTGTGAGCTACATCAATGCGCAGACCGTCGGTAATGCTTTTGACAGCCGCTTTGGTACCGCAGTAAACATTGCCGTTGGCATAGGCGGCATCACCGGCTACGGAACCGATATTGATCACATGTCCGCGTCCGCGTTCCACCATGCCCGGCACTACGGCGCGGGTCATGTATAGCAGACCTTTTATATTGGTATCTATCATGGTGTCCCAGTCACGGTAATCACCTTCGTACTCGCGGTCAAGACCAAGAGCGAGGCCGGCATTGTTGACAAGCACATCAATCTCTTTCCATGTCTCGGGTAGTGACGTCACACACATTTCGGTCACTTCACGGTCACGGACATCGAATACAAGAGGCAGAATGTCGTGACCGAGTTCGTCACGCAGTGCGTTGAGACGGGCTACGTTACGTCCTGTTATTATCACACGATAGCCGGCGGCCAACAGACGCCGGGCACATGCCTCGCCGATGCCGCTGGTGGCACCGGTCACAAGAGCTACTGGTTTCAAGATAGGATGTTTTTATGGATTGAAGATTTTAGTACTCTACAGGAGTGAGGCTGTTGTCGGCAGCGACACTCCGATACCGTTCTCAACGGTAGGGATTAAGCAGCTCTTAAAAATTAAATGATATCTGTTTCCGGACATACCCTTTGAATCTTGAATAATAGAACTTGTTATTTTTGGCTGCTTCGGACTTGTCACTCAGTCGAATACTGAAGTATTCTCCTTCGCTCCGCATCCGAATCGACTCAAAAATAACTGCGTTTTATATATTCATTAATTTTAAGTGCTACTTAACAAAAACAAAGTTAGGCAATATATGTCTGGAGAAAGAAAGAAGAAGAGTTAATAAAAGTTAATGAAACTATGCTTCGTAGTCCCTATTACATTTCTTCTTACTGTCGGATGAAACCGCGCAGAGGGTCAGTACCGAGACCGCCGCAGGCAGTCAATTCCCTTATCGGTCCGGCATCATCAGGATAGAAGTTTCAGAACATCATCGGGATAAAGTATATGCACATCGGTATCATCGGAAGTAAGATTATCAAGAGGTCTTTCTCTCAGGAAAAGCACATATATCTTATGCCGATTTGAAAAAAACTCCATTTTAGCTGCCTTTGTCTTTAGCACACGGATAAGCCGGTCTGCATAGTCTGAAGATGTCCACTTACATTCACCAATCAGAATATGTTTTCTGTCTATACTTTCCGCTACTACATCAAGTTCTATATCGGTGCTTCCCGAGTTCTTGCCTTCGCTGTCCTTAATCGACAGTGTACCCCACCAGCGTGAGGCTATTCCCCATTCAATGCCGAATACCTCATTGAGCAAAATAGCCCGGATACAACAGCTTTCCCAGATCGAACCTACATGACTGTTGAAGTTCTTGTGTATCTTGTCTATGATTTTTTCCGGCCTGCCCAAAGCAAGATAAGATTTGTTAGGGGCCACATATCTGTAGTAGAAAGCCATAAACGGATCAGAGATACGGTAAAGTGTTTTCCGACTTTTTTCTTCATTCTCACCGAAAGGGACTTCTTTGGTCAGGTAAGACATCTCACGCAGATTTTTCAGAGGTTGACTCAGTTCCGTGACTTTTTTACCTACAGCATCCGCTACGGCTGAATACCTCCTGTGTCCGTTTCCGATAGCGGTCATAATCGAGGAATAAGGCGCTATTTCGCTTGTCTCGTCAAGAAAAAGGGCATTAGGTTCATCTGCCAGAATACCATGTTTGTCAAGAATCAGTGATTCCACAGCCTCCCAAAACTCTAAGTAATCTTCTCTCAGTGTCCAATATCGTGGCACACCTCCCCAAACCGAATACTCTTCAAATGCCCGACGAGAGTCAAGACCGAGAGCCTCCTGCCAATATGGAAGAGGTATGGGGCCAAGGCATATTTTTTCGTCTGCACGTCCGTAAAGCGGTTCGGAAGTATTGAGTATGAGCCTCTCCATCATTCTTTGGGAAGATCCGCATATTATAAGATTGAAACGTAGTTTTTCTGAGTCTATTAACCTCTGGAGTATTGACGGCAATGCCGGATTCTTCTTTACCAGATACGGAAATTCATCAAGACATAGTGTGGCGTTATCTCCACAAATATTGTTGAAGTGCATAAACAGTGAATCCCATGAATTATATCTCGCGTCCGCAAACGAGGGATAAATCATTCTTATGGCATTTACGAGTAATTGCATTTCCATAGCCGGTTCATTGAGATCGGCCTCAAAGTAAACATCGTTATCTTTCAGAACTTTCTTAATTAAAGTGGATTTTCCTAATCTTCGACGGCCATAAATTACAATAAAACGCTTCTTTTCCGACTCTAACGACTTTTCAAGACGTCTGATTTCCTTTTTTCTGTCAATAAATTGCATAATAATTTAATTTGTATTATAATTTTTCAAAATATCATATTCTAAAAAATTATAATACAAAGATATTAAAAATGCATCTAAGATTCAAATCTCAGATGAAACCGCGCAGAGGGTCAAACCCAAGACCTTCTATGGCAAAGAGACGCTGCAGCAGACCGGAGTCGGCCATGTCACGTGCAGGAAGATGATGCAGATGTCCGTTGTCTACGAGAGCTATGGTGTCGCACATATGGAGAGCTATGTCGAGTTCGTGGGTAGAGAAGATAATACACTTCCCTTTGTCGTGAGCCAGACGGCGCAGGAGAGCGGCAAGTTGGTAGCGGTTGGGCATGTCGAGGAAAGATGTGGGTTCATCGAGCAGCAGATTGGCGGTGTCCTGGGCGAGAGCACGTGCTATCATGACACGCTGGCACTCACCGTCACTCATGTTCTGCATGTATCGGCCGGCATAGTCCTGCATACCGGTACTGCGCAGGGCCTCGGTCACTATAGCGTGGTCGGACGGATGCAGATGACCGCTCCAGCCGGTGTAAGGCGCACGGCCCATACCGACGACATCAGCGCATGTAAGACCCGGAATACGTGTGCGTTCGGTAGTGACGAAAGCGAGACGGCGTGCAAGCTCGGAACCGGTCAGCGAGGCACTGTCGGCGCCGTCGATAGAAACGGTACCGGTATAGGCTGTATTGAGGCGGGCTATAGCCCGTAACATAGTCGATTTGCCCGTACCGTTGCGGCCGAGCAGAGCAGTGAGGCAGCCGTCGGAAAAAGAGGTACTGACATGACTGAGTAGTTCGCGCCGGCCGAAACCTATGGAAAAATCATGTAAGGTTATCATGAGACATATATCGTTTTTAGCTTCGTCGCAGCACTATCCACACCACGACAGGAATACCTAAGAGTGCCGTGATAGCGTTGATGGGAAGCACAAAGGCTTTTGAAATAATGTCACATATCAGCAGTACGGCTGCCCCGGTCAGTGTAGTGGCCGGAATCAGCACACGATGGTCAGCCGAACCGAAGAGCATACGTGCCACATGAGGCATAGCCAGACCGATAAAACCTATAGGACCGCAATAGGCTGTCACCGTACCGGCCAGCAGGGTAGTGGAAGCAAAAATAAGCGCCCGTGCCTTACGCAGGTCGAGACCCATAGTACGGGCGTACTCTTCACCAAAAAGAAGCAGATTAAGCGGTTTTACAGTAGCCACTGCCAGCAGCAGACCGGCTGCAACGGCAGGTACAAGTAGCCGGAGCTGGTCGGAAGTCACCTCACCGAGTGAACCCATAGTCCAGATGACATAAGCTTTCAGAGCATCGTCTTTGCTGAGATACTGAAGTATCTGTACTACGGCGCTCACACCTGAAGACAGCATCATGCCAAGCACCAACAGTGCCAGTATATCTTTGAGTCGGGCTGCAGCTGCACCCATAAGTAACAGTACTGCAGCCGAACCTATCCATGCCGCCCCGGCTATTCCGAACCCTAAAGTCCATGCCGAGGCACCTATAAGTGGCGCCCCGAGCAGAAACAGAGCCACTCCCAAACCGGCACCTGAACTGATACCGAGTACGTAGGGACCTGCTAACGGATTGCGGAACAGAGTCTGCATCTGCAGACCGCTCACACCCAAGGCTGCTCCGGCCAGCACAGCTACCACAGCCTTCACAAGACGTATATCCAGCACTATAGCTGCTGTAGCACGCGGACAGTCACCGCCGGTAAGGGCATTCCACACCTGACTCAGAGGCAGATTGACATCGCCTACACACAGATCAAGAGCGAAAAGCAGGATACAGGCCGCCGACATAACAATAAACAGAAAAGTGCGGCGGGTTTTTACGTACTGACTTATCGTGTTCATTTCTCAGGTAGCCGGCGATAATATACGAAATCCTCACTCACGAGTTCGGGGTGGAGTATCTTAACAAGGTCACGCAATATGAGGTCGGGGTGAACGACCCCCGATTCATAATAGTCATTGCCACCGCCGGGTATCGACCGGAGAGTATTGTTATAGACCTCACCTTTGGTAACAGGTGCAGTTTCTGACAGGCGCGGATACAGACGACGCAGTTCGCTGAGAGAAGACATTGAACCGACATTTATCCACTTATCTGAACTGTCGAGCAGAAGATACGCCTCTTCGCTACCTATAGGTGCCGAGGCATTGGTAGTGTTACGTGGGCCGGCATATTCACCGCCGGCATCATTTATGAGCTGTACTGCATAGCTTCCTTCGGGGGGCAGCATCCATGCGTCAGCATACGGAGCGTTGAGCATCACCTTAGGACGTGTGGAGGCTGCTGCTGCCTGAGTTGCTATAGCCTTGTAGCGTTCCGGAATGGGAGCGAAAGCCGAATCTCCGCGTGCGCGGCAGCCCATAGCCTCGGCAACAGCAACCATCCATTCCGCTTTGCCGAGCGGCGACTCTTCGAGATAGTCGCCCACATACAGGTAAGGAATACCCATCTGACGCAGACGGGGTACCATGCTGCTCGAACCGTTGATGCCGTAAAGCAACACAAGGTCAGGGTTAAGAGCGGCGAGACGTTCGTAATTGACATTTCCCTCGTAGCCTATATCGGAAATGCTATCGATACGGTTTTTTACACGCTCACTGTTGATATAGGCTGTACCTGCAGCTCCGGCCAGGGTGCTGTCAGCTCCTATAGCCTCAAGCATGGCGATGTGGGTAGACGACATAGCCACGACACGGTGGGGTGGGGCGGAAAGTACCTGACCGTCGAAGCCCTCCGGAGCAGTTTCACCGTCACGGCATACGAATAGTCGTTCGCTCACTTTGCCTGCACCCTGCCAGGGGTCAGTGACGGTAATGATGACACTGCTTGCATCGGCACAGCTGTCGATAGTGAAATGGGCGGCATAAGCGGGCGTGTAGGCTTTGAGATTCCAGGCTGCAATGCTGCTACTGTCATTATTCGGACCGCAACCGCTCAGCAACGCCACGGATAATGCGAGTGTATGGATAAAAATAGTGCGTACAGACATGGTATTACGGGTTATAATAGTCAATATCGGCTGCAAATTTATTTAAAAACATTATCATGACAAGTACGCATAGATAAATAGTGAGCGATTTTGAGTAAATTTGCACTATGAATCCAATCCCCCAAAATAACAGCTCTTCACCTGCGGCTATTCCGGGAACCCGGCGTCTGACCTTGCGCAAAGCTGAAAAATTGCGACATAAAAGTCTGGTTGACGCTCTTTTCCGTGACGGTGGTTCGGTATATGTGTACCCCCTGCGTCTTGCATGGCGTGTGGTGACGGCCGAAACTCTTGAAGGTTCGTTCCGCAACGGCGTGCCCCGGCGTATCGGACCTTTACAGATGCTGGTCACAATACCCAAAAAGAAGCGCCGTCGTGCGGTAGACCGTGTATTGATGCGCCGTCGTGTGCGTGAGGCGTATCGCCTCGGACGCGAACCGTTGCGTGCGTGGCTGGCCGATCATCCCGAGTGTCGTTCTCTTAATTTAGGCTTTATTTATCTCGCCGACAAAAATCTGGATTATAAAACCATATCGCGTAAAATGGGGTTATTAATTCAGAAGATGTTGGTTGCTGCGACACAGCAGTGTACCGCTTCACAATCTGCCGGCACTAACGAATCACAACCGTAATGATACGCCGTGCAGCCGTATTTTTGCTGGTGTTGCCCATACGCTTCTACCAGTTGTGTATCTCTCCCATGTTCCCTGCAGCGTGCCGCTATCAGCCCACCTGTAGCCAGTATGCCATCGAGGCGCTCCGTCGCCACGGGCCGCTCAAAGGTCTATGGCTGGCTTTACGCCGCATAGCACGCTGTCACCCCTTCGGCGGTAGCGGTTATGATCCGGTCCCGTAAGTTACTATTCCTAAAGAAGTCCCTATGTCCCTGCTCGATATACATACCCATCACCCGGCTCCGCAGCCACAGGCAGTCATAAGTGTCTCACCACGCGATTTTATCCCTGTTGAAGGGCAGCTCTACTCCGTTGGGCTTCATCCTTGGGACGGTGAACCGTCGCCAGATGACCTCACGCTGCTTGACGAAACAGCCGCCCACCCGCAAGTAGTGGCCATAGGTGAATGTGGGGTAGATCCTCTCAAGGGTGCCCCTATGTTTCGGCAACTGCTGACATTCCGTCATCATGTCGAACTTTCCGAACAGCTGTGTAAGCCTCTGATAATACATGAAGTTAAGGCTCATGATATAATCATTGGCCTACGACGTGATTTCGCTCCGGCTATGCCTTGGGCTATACACGGTTTCCGTGGTAAACCTACTGTAGCCGATATGCTTCTGAAAGCCGGATTATGGCTGTCTTTCGGTATGCGCTTCAACCCTGAGGCGCTTACTATAGTACCGCCTGACCGGTTGCTCGCCGAAACCGACGAAGCACCGGTGGAAATATCCGAAGTAATAGCCGCACTGTCGCAGGTGTCGGGTTCAGACCTGACCGATACTATTGCGGCTTCGACAGCGGCATTCCTCAACATTTCTTAATTTAAAAATCAGATTGAAAACTATGAAAACCACTCTTATCATTCTCGCACTATCATTTTTATCATTTGTAGGATTCGCTCAGGCGCCGGTGGCACTGCCTGACTCGGTATTAGTGCCGGCAACCGCCGATTTCACCACTATGCCTCAGTCTCTCGACTCTTACAAGACCAAAGAAAAGCAGACTCCGGTGGCACTGCCTGACTCGGTATTAGTGCCGGCAACCGCCGATTTCACCACTATGCCTCAGTCTCTCGACTCTTACAAGACCATAGAAAACAAAGACTTCAGCTGTGAAGTTCCCTATGGTGCTGAAATCTCAAACGCCCGGGGAGTCAAAGCTGCTTATCCTGATGGAAGTTTCGCCACAATGCTGACTGTCGAAGAAGGTAAGGGCTACAATCAGAAGAGAGCCTTTGATCTCTGTCGTGACACCGCACGCACTCTGCAGATGAACGGGACTAAAGTAAGCAAAGTCAAGATAGACGGAATGGATGGTGCGATGGCTACCGGTGAACTGGAAAAACTGCACGTCACTCTGGTAGTGCTTCCTGCCCGGAACTCACAGCTGACATGCCTTATGCTCAATTCCGATGTCCGTTCCGAATGGGCTGACAATGTATTGCGCACTCTGAAGCACAAGTAAGTTGTAGACTTGACGAGAATTGACTACTTTTGTAGTCATAAACCGTTCAAGCTACATGTACTTACGATATATAGCCGCTCTGGCAACCGTGTTTATGTGCGTGGGTCAGAGCCGGGCACTGACTCTGGAACCGATAAAATACGGTGACTTTTCCAGTTGGGTGACACGCGACATAACCGAATCAAAACTCATAGGCGGTAATCATAAGACCGTCTATGAAATAGCGCCTACCCGCAAGATAACGGGTAACGAACCATACGTAAATCAGGGTGGTTCGCCCTGGGCTACGAGCAATGTTTACGCCAAGGTGTCGGGAGTAGTCAAAGCCTCCAACACGGTAAGTCCCGTTGAAGTCAACGGTAACCTTATGGCATGTTGTCGTACGAAAATGGAACAGGTTAAGGTGCTCGGTCTAGTCAACATGGACGTTATGGTGGCCGGTTCAATATTTCTCGGCCGTATCTTTGAACCCATAACCTCTACCAAAGGCCCATTCAAAAAGATGGAAATGGGTGTGCCTTACACAAAACGCCCGGTAGCGCTGGTGTTCGACTACAGAGTCGATATGCCGGCTAATGATTCACGTGTGCGTTCTACCGGTCTCGGCCCTAAGAAGACATTGCCGGGACGTGATAACGCTGAGGTGTACTGCCTGCTGCAGCGACGCTGGGAGGATAAGGAGGGTAACCTTTATGCACATCGTGTAGGGACAGCCCGCGAACGTTACTCGAAGAGTGTGCCGCTGACACGCGGTCATCGTCTTGACATACATTACGGAGATATAACTCATCAGCCGTGGTATAAATCGTGGATGGGTTTGCTTGACGGTGATAAAGCCTACTATGCATGTAACTCAAAAGGAAAACTTGTTCCGGTACATGAAGTGGGTTGGGATACTGCCGACGCACAGCCGACACATGTGCTCCTCATGGCTTCGTCTACTTGCGGAGAACCGTTTGTCGGCACCGAGGGTATAGCCCTGTATGTCGATAATATGGCTTTCGGTTTCTAAACCAAGCCGACGGGTGACTGTCAGTATAATTGATTGCCGGTCACAGACGGACGGCTTTAAACCTGTCAACTATCAAAAAGGATATAATGAAAATCGCAATAATAGGATATGGCCGTATGGGTCATGTCGTTGAAGAGGTGGCCCGTGAGCGTGGTCACCATGTAGTGTGTATAATAGATGAACACAATACTGATATGCTTGAATCGGCTGCTTTCCGCAGTGCTGATGTGGCGATAGAGTTCTCACAACCGAAAGCGGCTCTTTCGAACGTACTGGCGTCGTTCACGGCGGGGGTGCCGGTGGTGTGTGGCACGACGGGTTGGCTTGAGTCGATGCCTTCGGTAAGAATGATGTGTGAAAAGGGTCTCGGCACGTTGCTGTGGTCATCTAACTTTTCGATAGGCGTCAATGTATTTAAGGCTGTCAACCGTTATATGGCACATCTGTTCGACAAGTTCCCGCAGTACTCATGCAGCATGGAGGAAGTGCATCATATCCATAAACTTGACCATCCGTCGGGTACGGCTATCACTCTTGCCGATACGATTGTCAGTGAAGTAGGACGTCTTGACGGCTGGCAGGAACCTGATGCCGATGGAAGTGTGTCTGCAGGCAGACTTCCGATAGACCATCGTCGCGAGGGAGAAGTGCCCGGTATACATACCGTCGTGTGGGATTCGGAAGCTGACACTCTGACATTCACTCATTCGGCCAAAAGCCGCCGTGGGTTTGCTCTTGGTGCCGTGCTGGCTGCCGAATGGCTCAAAGGCCGCCCTACCGGTCTGTATACGATAGATGACATGCTCGGATTCTAAAGCTGTTTTTCAGTATTACAAAAATTCCTGACATCAATATGACACAGAAGATAGTAGAAAAAGATTCATTCCTGACCGATCTTAAAGGACGACTCTCGCAGGTGAAGGCCACACGCTGGCTGAGATTCGGCCTTGTGACAGCGGTGCTGTTCTTTTGGGTGTTCTGGATGGGTAATCCCTGGCTGGCACTGATATGGCTGCTGCTTATAGACATCTACATAACCGGCTACATACCCTGGACATGGTGGAAAAATACTACCGGTGTGACACGTACCGTAATGGGGTGGGTTGATGCTATAATCTATGCTCTGATACTTGTGTATCTGATTTTCGCTTTTGTCGGTCAGAATTACAAGATACCTTCGTCAAGTCTTGAGAAATCACTGCTTGTGGGTGATTACCTTTGGGTGAACAAGACTATATACGGCCCGCGTGTTCCCATGACACCGTTGCATTTCCCGTTGGCTCAACACACTATGCCGATATTAGGTACGAAGAGTTATATCGAGAATCCTCAGCTTGAGTATCACCGTCTGGACGGTATCAGGCAGGTGGAACGCGGTGATATCGTGGTATTCAATTTTCCACAGGGTGATACTGTAGCACTGAAGATACAGAATCCGGATTATTATCAGATATGCTACGAACTCCGTAACAATGGTATTAGTGACCCGAAGGCTTACATTGAGTCACATCCGGAGGTGTTCGGCAAACTTGTGTGGCGTCCTGTCGACCGGCGTGAGAATTACGTGAAACGTGCTGTCGGTCTGCCCGGCGACCGTCTGGCTATCCGTGATGATATAGTCTATATCAACGGTGAACCTATGACGCCGCCCGACAATGTACAGTTTAACTACATAATACCGGTGTCGGGTCAGATTTCCGATGCCAAGTGGAGCGAGATAGGTGTGCGTCGTGATGATCACGGTTCGGCACCGGCTGTCAACCAGTATACCGGAAGAGCATATTATAATGTGCCTCTTACAGCCGCGATGAAAGCTGCGGTAGAGAAATGGCCCGAGGTTATAGGTCCTCTTATCAAGGAGTCGGACAGCGGTATGTATGACATGAGCGGTGTGTTCCCGCTCGGAGCCGGATATGGCTGGACACGTCCGGACATGGGCGAGTTCTGGATTCCACAGCGTGGTGTCACTCTGCATCTCACTCCTGAGAACTATGCTATCTACGAACGTGCCATACGCACTTACGAAGGTAATGACTTGCGTATGGAACCGGACGGTACGATATACATTAACGGTAAGCCCGAAGAGTATTATACTTTCAAGTTTGACTATTACTGGATGATGGGTGACAACCGCGACCGCTCGGCTGATTCTCGTTACTGGGGTTTCGTGCCTGAGGATCATATTGTCGGCTCGCCGATGTTCGTAATAGTTTCTCTTGACGAGGAAAAAGGTCTCTTTGACGGTAAGATACGTACTGACCGTATATTGCGTGATGCCAATCCTGACAAGAGTCAGTCTGAGAAGTCATGGAGCACTCTGGGCAACGGCACAAAATGACATTGCCTGCCGTCTCACCACTGCCTTGTGTGCCTTATATGGCCACACAGCAGTGGTATGCCGAATGGCTGCGTCAGCGTCTGAATGGAGTAGATGAGGCGGTAGCACGTACTGCCGCCTCGGCTGCTTGCAGACTTCACCCCCGTGATTTCGCCCGTTGTGAGCTACAGTCTGCTGCGGGTGGAATCCGTCTCAGTGTAGCGGTCGAAGGCGGTAGTTCTATTCTGAAGCGCCTGCCACCGGAGGCTGTTGTGATGTCGGGTCACGGACGTTGGCCTGCGGTACATCTCGGTGCGCTGAATGCTCTTTATGCCCGTACACCTTATTTTGACCATCTCCACGACAGTCTTACGGCTGCCTATAATGATATCGAAGGTAATCCGTTATATGAATTGTGTGAACGTCTACACAGCATACAGACTGCCTTGCTTCTGCCGGCTGATACATTACGTTCTTTCGTAATGCTCTCTCCTGCAGAGTATCTTCGTCTGCGGACTGTCTGCTCTGACTATGCTCAGGTTTACCGTCCGGGTGTTCCTTTCATCTACCTTCTCATGCGCTACGGACCGGATGCTATATTCGTTCTTCTCTCTGTAGTGCAGGAGTGAGAAAGTTTGGTAAATCCGAATTAAAGTGGTAAATTTGTGATAAGTAGCTGTTGATATGAAACCGCGCTTTTTCAATCCGTTTACAGATACAGGTTTTAAGATAGTGTTCGGCAAAGAGAAAGATAAAATCATACTTATAAGTTTTCTCAACGCTTTGCTGGAAGGCAGACCTTTCTACGAACCTATAGTAGATCTTAGTTATACTGACAAAGAGATTCCTCGTGACAGCACATGCGACCGGACAGCTATAAACGATATACATTGCAGAACACAGTCAGGACGACATATCATACTTGAAATGCAGCTTGAGGCTCATGATAATTTTGAAGATCGTATGATATGCTATAGCTGTCGTTCGGTAGCGGAGCAAATGCAGCGCGGCAAGTGGGATTTTCATATCGAATCGGTATACAGTATCTGTTTTACTAATTTTATTCTGCCGGGAGATGACCGTCGGCTGGTGCTTGACCGCGCCTACTGTGATCTTGAGACACGTCAACCTGTGAGCGATCGGCAGCGTTATCTTTATATTCAATTGCCGGTGTTTGATAAAGTAAGCACTGAAGATTGTGAGACAGAATTGCAACGCTGGATATATTCACTGAAAAATATGCCTGAAATGAGGGAGATACCTTTTGCAGCCCGCGATGAGGCTTTCAGCCGCCTGCAGCAGGTGGGTGAGATAGAGTCGCTGACACCGGAGGAACGCCGGGAGTATGAGAGAGACCAGAAGCAGCTGAGTATTCTCCACTCTATCGAGACTTCGCGTTATCGTGAAGGTATGAATGCAGGACGTGCTGAAGGTCGTGCCGAGGAATTGCGTGCTATTGTACTCACATTACGTAAAAGCGGAATGATTGATACTGCCATAGCCGCTCTTCTGCAGAAACCTCTGGAACAGATTATATCTATTGTATAAGGAGTTTATAATTTTTCGGCAGTAATAGCTTACTCCATCAGAATTGATAAAATTATGTGTAAGTTTCTCTCCATACTGATGCTTTTGCTGGTCTTAGGGGTCTCAGCCCGTAAGACCGAGCCTCCTTTTGTGCCTGCACCGCCTGAGGCACCGGGTGTGAAGGTCACGGCGTATAAGGGTTTCTATCGTTTTGTCGATGAATATGGTGATTCGGTCTGTATGACTGTCTTTAAAGATGTGGTGGTTTATCCCCCTCTGAAATTCAAAAATAAGAAACAGGAGGAATTCTACTGGCGTACCGTGCGTGATGTACGCAAGACATTGCCATACGCGAAGTTAGCTTTTGCTACATTGTGTGAGACTTATGAGTACATACAGACTATTCCTGATAAAAAGACACGCGAGAAACATCTTAAAAAACTTGAAAGTGATATCTTTGACCAATACAAGCCTGTGGTCAAGAACATGACCAAGAATCAAGGTAAGATATTACTCAAACTTATAAACCGTGAGACGGATCAGTCGTCATTCAATATTGTCAAAGCTTTTTTAGGTTCTTTCCGTGCAGGGTTCTGGCAGACATTCGGACGCTTTTTCGGCATGAATATGAAAGCCGGTTTCTATCCTGACAAGAATGAAGAAGACGCAATAATTGAACGTGTCGCAACTCTTATAGAACAGGGTGCGTTATGATATTTTCTCTCTCCGGAAAACTTATATTATCCTAAATGGCTTCAGTAATAGCTGACGGCAGTGTGGCCGTCGTCAAAAACATAATGGGTGTTTATGCTCTCGGTGACACCGGTGAACGTGATTCTCGTCTGGATTTATGGGAGAATGTCACCGGAAGGCCGGCTGTAGAATGTGCCCATGAAATCTGTCATCGTCCTGCTACACGGGCTGCAGTAGCGGTACGTGTCTTCTCAACTGACCGTACCCGCTACCTCTACCCGGCGTGTGAAACGTGTGCGCGCCGTACCGAAATGCTTTATGTGGCCGGTCCTCTCGTAGCTCTTGACAATTAGTAAATAACCGGTAATCACTAATTTTTTCCATATCCAATGAGCGACATCAACAATATCTTTAATTTAGGCGGTATTCTTCTCGGCGCTGCCACATTTATAATTATAGGCGTTTTTCATCCTTTGGTAATTAAGGGTGAATATTATCTCGGACAGAAGAAATGCCGTCTCTATTTCGCCCTTGCGGGTGTCATAACACTTATTGCCTCGCTTCTTGTTGAATCACTTTTCTTCTCCGCACTCTTAGGTGTCACAGCTTTCAGTTGTTTCTGGAGTATAAAGGAGGTGATAGAACAGGAAGAAAGAGTAAGAAAGGGCTGGTTCCCTGCTAATCCGAAACGGAAGACTGAATCTGAATCGGAAGTTATGAACTGAAATAAGAACAGGCTTTATCACCCGGGTGATAAAGCCTGTTCTTATTTCAGTTCATCTCATACACACTTTTTATACCGGGCGTATGGGATAGGGGAGTACGTTATTTTACGAGTACGCGCTCTACAACAGAACCTGTAGCGTCAGAGGCTTTGATTATGTAGAGACCGGGGAGAAGCTGCGAAGCATTATCTACGCTGCGGCCGGTGAGATCATAAACCTCAACTGTAGAACTCTCGAAGCCACGTGCATTGATTGTACCGTTTACAACACGTATAGTTCTGGAAGCTGAAGCTATACTGCTTACACCTACATTATTATCGACAGTATAAATCAGAATCACCTCATTATTGTAGTTATCCACAATACGGTTTCCTTCTGCATCAAGGGCGAAAATAGTTTCTTCAGGGATAACGATAGTGTATGTACCGTTCTCGGTGATAGAATTGTCAAGAGTGAGAATGCAGTTAGAGAGGTCGCTTTCGAGTGATGCAGTTGCTACGGTTGCACCATACTCATCTGTTACATTCAGTGTGCTGACAGCAACTTCGGTATCTGTATTCCATGAAGTCGTGATGTTGTCAAGGAGTGAGACTGCAGTGCCGTTCTCGGGGTCGGAACCTAAGAATTCAAGCGGGTCAGATTCAACTACAGTATAAGTCAGTTTTGTCTCTTTGAGCTCGGTACCGTACACAGGCATCATGTCACCGTTGATGGCATACATGGCGTTCTCCGGAATAGTAATAGTGTAGGTGCCTGGAGTTGTTATAGCCTTTGACATTTTCAGCACATAGCCGGAAGCCATGTTGCGGATAGTGGCTGTCTGTTCCATAGTTTCACCGTCCTGATTAACGACGGTTGCCTTAACACCTGACTGCCACTCGATACCGAAGAGCGGATCACCACCGCTGAGTTCAACTGAAATCTGGCTCAGACGTGTCATAGTGCTTCCCGAAGCCGGAGTAGTGTACTCAAGTACAACGGGCTCCATCGGGTCAACGGTATAAGTCAGTGTGAAAGCATCGTTCTCAGTGCCTTCAACCGGAGGAAGGGGCCAGTCCATAGCTTCCCAGTCAGGAGTATAGAAAGCACCTGCAGGCACTTCGATAGTGTATGTGCCAGCCTCGGTTATTGCTGACGAAAGACGCAGTATGAAGCCATTATTGCTGTCGGTACCCTTTACGTACGTAACCTGTGTGCCTGATGCATCATATACCGGTGCTTCAAGGCCACTCTGCCATTCCACACCTTCCGGTGCTACGCCGTCGAGCTGTAATACTACCTGTTTGAGCTGGCATACTGCACTGCCGTCGGCTGGGCTTACTGAAGCGACTGTCAGTTTATCATAAGCCTGTGCTGAAGCTGTGGCGCCGGTCAGCAACATGACTATACCGGCATAACGGCATAGATTTGAGTAGCTGTCTGTCATTGTCTTATTTGTTAAGTTATGATAAGTTTATTATGGGTTATCCGGCAGCAAAGCTACATAAAAAATGACTAATTTACAAGTAAACTATTTTCATTAATTAAAAATTAAATTATAATATACTAATAATTAGATATTTATATTTAAAATAAATAAACTCCTGAAAAAATATTATATAAATACAATTAAAAAATAAGATAAAAAATTTAAATTTGCGTCCGGAATAAGAGAGAGTCTGATTTTAACTTAGATTCACGTAAAGAAGTATTTCCGAGGGAATTTGACAAGTTGATGAAGGAGCGTAGCGGGCTATGCGACGGATGAGACTCGGTGAGATTCACCATAAAGACTCTTCAAGTGAATGAAAAGATTTAATTTGAGTGACACCAACTTTTTATTCGTGTTAAATCCGGACATTCTCTAAATGACGGGAAAAGTTCTGTCATCAGTTTTAACTATAATTACCGCTCACATTCATTATGACCAAACACCTGCTTCTATTTTCACTGTTGGTTTTGGAGGCTACAGTTATCGAGGGTGCCGTCGCCCTTCCGGAGTACTCTTATATGGAGGATTTCAAAGCATCTCTGCCTGCTGATGAGGCTCTTCCTGAGGGATGGGTATCTTACGGAATCGGCGAAGTTGTCGGATCAGCCTTTCAGGACTATTTCGGTACTGACGGCGAAGGTCCGGCTTACCGTGTGTTCTCAATTGAAGGTAAAAGAGCAGCATGGAGCTGTTCGACCTTTAAATATGCCGCTGCTGCCGATGAGTGGCTTGTGACACCACCGATACATATTGATTCGGATGCAGAGGTTCTTCAGCTCAAAGCTGTCTCTTCAGGCGCTTTCGGCACTAACCGCTATCGTGTTCTCGTTTCCGAATCAGGTCAGGATCGAGACAGTTTCCGTCCCACGCCGTTGCTTAACACCACCCTTACGGGTTGGGAAACAGAAGTGCGGTCGAAATATTCTTACATAGCTCTTAACGGTTATGCCGGTAAAGATGTGTGTTTCGCTTTCGTCAACCGCAGTGAGGATACAGGTCTTCTCGGCTTTACCGATATTGCCGTTGCTCCTTATATAGCTGATGTCACCGACCTTACTCCATCGGTACTGCCTGCAGGTTCAGAGGTCGATATAGTGTTAAACACGAGTTTCCGCACACCGGCCGAAGTCAGCGGTATCATAGCTGAACTGCAATATAACGGTCAGACATTGACACAGCAATATGATCAGTCTATCACTATAAACGGTACCCGTATCGCTGTCACTTTTGAGGGTCTGACTGTACCGGAGGGCGGCCTTTCTTATACTGTGACACTCACACCTATGTTTGAAGGTGCCGCACCTACTGTCGTAACCGGTGAGATTGGAACCCCCACTACCTCCTATCCGGCTGTGGCCGTAATTGAAGAGTTCACCGGCACATGGTGTACCTATTGTCCGCGCGGAGCCGCATTCATGAATTATTATTCCGATCACTATGACGGACTTGACGGACAGATAAAGGCTATCGGTATCGCTCTGCACAGTATCAACGACCCTATGCTCATGGACAATGATTCTTATCTGAACGATGCCTATAATATCTCAGGGTGTAGTGGTTATCCTTCGGCTTTCTTCAACCGTATGCAGCTCGGCGACCCTTCGGATGAATATATTGTGGAGAATATAGCTTCTACCCGCAGCAACTCCCGTATAACAATCGAAAGCGTGGATTATACGCAAAACGGTGATATGACCGTTAATTATCAGATAGAAAATTCTTACTCGAAGAGCGACATGAACCAGCGTGTCGCTATAGTGATGATTGAGAATGACGTGCGTGGTGACAATGCTTCTTATAACCAGACTAATGGCTTGTCAGGCGTATCGCAGGCTGCTGTTGAGAATACTTACGGAGAGGCTCTCTGGCCTTACTTCCGTTTTTACGCTGAACAGAAGAGCATAGTACCCTACACAGAGATGGTATATAACCATGTGGCACGCGGTATCTGGCCTGACTATTACGGCGAACTGTTCAATGACCCCTGTCAGGCTGAGGTGGGAATCCATAAGACAATGGCTATTGATATGCCCTCGCAGGTAATGAATCCTGACAATACCGCTGTTGTGGCTCTTCTTCTTGACGGCGACACAGGCTATGTGCTCAGTGCCGATGAACTTGATGCCGAACACTACAATACGTCAGGAATTAATGCCGTTAACCGTGCCGGTAGCACACTTTCCGTATCCGGTGATATGCTTGAGGCGTATGTCGCTGACGACAGCCGTCTTGATGTATTTTCAGCCGACGGAACTTTGCTTCTGAACCGTATTCTCACACCGGGTCACAATTGTATTGATCTTTCAGCCTTGCGTGGTTTTGTAATTCTTCGTCTTACCGGAGCTGACGGCAGTGTATCGGTACACCGTCATATTTTCTGAGCGTTCTATTGTGACATAATATTCAACTGACATAACTACTGAAATGAAAAAATCGACATTTAACGGACTTCTTCCGGTAGCGCTTATGGCGGCTGCCGGATCTATAACGCCGGCTGTGGCTAATGTGCCGTTCCCGGATGTTGAGCGTCCTGAACGTGGCGCTCCCGACGGCTTTGTCCGGCCCGGAGGTAATCTTATGAAACGTTCACCCGCCGCAGTGCTGCGTGAGGCAGCTCCTCAGGGACAGTTGCTGCAGGGTTATCAGAATACAAGCGTTTACGGTGTGCCGCGCGGTATGTACCGTATGACCACCGATGCAGAGCTGGAGTTTACTTTCATTGATGATTACAGCGCAGCCGGTTATACCCTTAATACAGGTTGGCTGCGTGAGGGACGTCTGTGTGTGTTGGCGGAACTTTCTTTCTTCGATATAGCTGATTTACGCTTCCTCGAGATTGATCCTTATACCGGATACATATACGAAGATAAAAAGATTGATATTTACGATCCGGTCACCACTTTCCCCAACTATCTGCCGGCTTACTGGTCAAGTGCGTATGACCCCTCGACAGATAAGGTGTATGGTTACACCTCTTCGGAGAACGGTATGGGCTATGCCTATTTCTCGGCTCCCGGCAATGACCCTACGCAGACTGTGTGCGTGTATACACCCGATTACCGGGAAATCTGTGTGTCGCTGGCGTTCAACCCGGATGACGGTATGCTCTATGGTATCAACCGTAACGATGATTTCGTACAGGTAAATCCCGCTACGGGAGAACAGACTACGATTATGCCTACCGGTCTGAGTAGCCGTTACGCTATTGCCGGAATGCTGTATCTGCCGGAATCAAAGAAATTTATTCTGGAGACAATCGAGACAGACTATACATACGCTATTGCGGAAATAGACCTTACTACAAAAACTATCACAACGCTGAGCTACTTCGACAATTTCGAGCAGTTCCCGTTCCTATATATGGTTGATGCCGTAGATGACCCGGCTCCGATGCGCGCTCCTGAACTGGATGAAGCCAGATTCAACCATGCTGCCGGTACAGGCGTACTCTCTTATTTCGTACCGACTGAATATTTTGTCGGAGGTACGGTTTTGGGAGATATGAATTGGTATTCTCTGCTTGACGATAAGGTTTACTCCGAAGGTACTACAACTGCAGGCGATATAGTGTCTGTGGAGATTGATGGTATTGAACCCGGTGAACATAAATTTAGCTTTTATGTGGAGCAGGACGGCCGGAAAAGTGCGGTGTCCAGTATGAGTCGCTTCGTTGGATATGATGAGCCTAATACGCCTGAAGATGTTACGCTCGGTGAGACTCGTATCGAATGGAGTCCTGTGACACGTTGTGTCAATAACGGCTATCTTGATATCGCCTCTCTGAAGTATCATGTATATGTCAATGGTGAGGAAGTAGGCGTTACGTCTGACACTTATCTCGACTATACACTGCCTGCTGATAAGCCATACGCCTCATACTATGCTACGGTAGTAGCTGACAATATGGGCTGTCTGTCGGGTTCGGGACGTTCGGACAGTATCCGTTTCGGTGCACCGTGGGAGCCGGATTTTGAAATTGCTCCGACTGTTGCCGATGCTTATGTATGTTCGGCTTTCGACCTTAATCAGGATAATAACTACTGGGATTTTTATGAATATAGCGATGCTCCTGGAACCGGTTATTTCGCCGGTCCTTACGGTAATGGGGTGGCATGTGACGACTGGTTCTTTATGCCTCCGATGCTGCTTGATGACACAAGCGTTACCTATGAGATCAGCTATGAGTTAGGCAACTTCTCAACATGGTATCCTGATATAGAGGTTGGTGTCTATCTGAACAACTCATTTGATCCGAGAGCTGTAAGTACAACACTCCGTGAAAAGAGCGTTGTGAATAATACCAAACAGTACGATACTTATACGCACCGTTTTGTTATTTCGGAACCCGGTGTTTACTATCTGACATTCTATAGTGATGCCGAACCTTATGCTGTAGGTCTGCGTCTGTGTCACATTAAAGTTTCCAAACTCAACGCAGTTACCGAGCTGCCTGCTGAAGTCACCGGTCTTACCGTAGTTGGTGCTCCTAAGGGTGAACTGAAGGCTCTTGTTGACTTCGACATGCCTTCTGTATATATCACCGGTGAAGAGATACCTGCTTCTACCGTGATAGATGTACAGCTTTCGCTTGACGGAACCACTGTTACCGCCTCAGGAGCTCCGGGCGAACATATCAGTATGGAGATTCCTTCGCAGCAAGGATTCAACCATATTGAGGTAGTGGCCTCTATTGACGGTGTGGAAGGACAGCGTAGTTTCGCCGATGTGTTCACCGGTGTTGATGTGCCCGGTCCGATAAGCTCTATAGATGGTTATGTCACTGAGGACAACCTTTCTCTGGTAGCTCGCTGGACGGCTCCGACTGAGAGTGAGAACGGTTATTACTTTGACCCGGCTGATGTGGTCTATAACCTTATGGAGTTTGGTGAAGATGGTTGGGAAGTAGTAGAGGTACTTGGTAAGAATGTGTTTGAATACACTTATACTGTACCTGAAGGCTCCACTCTTGCCACTACCCGCATCGGTATAGCTGCGTCGACTGTTGCCGGATGCTGTTCGACTGTAGGCTGGCTGACTGACGCTCTCGGCAAACCATACGACCTCCCGGTACTTGAGGATTTCAAAGATGCTTCATTCCAGTACGGTCCTATACGTATCATTCGTCTTGATGATAATTATGTTGATGCCGAGTGGGGTGTTGTTAACCCGCGACTGATTGACCCCACGATGGAAGTGCCTTCTGAAGTATCATGTTACGGACGCTCCGAAGGTCCGACTCAGTATGGTATGCTGATGCTTCCGAAGTTTAATCTTGAGGGGGTGACCAACCCCGGTATTGTCTTCAACTGCTGGACCGGTTCGAGAGCTGCGGACGTAACTGTATATGGTATGACGTTTGAGTCGAATGATTTTATTGAAATCGGCAAATTCCCTCTCAATGGTTCAGGCTGGGAGTCGGTTGAACTTCCTTTCCCTGCCGAAATGGTAGGTAAGAAGTGGGTAGCTATCTATATTGATGCTTATTTCCCGACAGAGAACCACTATGCCCTCTTCTCCAGCTACGAGGTTCGTGGAAACGTCAGCGGTGTTCAGGACGTTAAGGCCGAAGGTGGCTGGGTACTCCCTGCTTACGGTGAGATAATAGTCGAAGGTCTGGCCGGTAAAACTGCTGCTGTCTACACTCTTGATGGCCGTACAGTATGGTTGACTGACGCTATAGAATCTGACCGTCTGAGCATACCCGTAGCTTCCGGTATGTACATTGTCCGTGTCGGTGAGACTTCACTCAAAGTCATTGTTAAGTAAATACAGTAGCCATCGGTCTTAACTATTCCGGTTACTATTGCTTACATGACTCATTTATGAAATTATGACTCTTGAAAGTTTTATGATTGCTTTCAAGGGTCATATTTTTAATATTCTTTTTTGTACTGTTTCCTGCCGTATTAACTTTTGAACCTGAATTACATTATAATAATAAGTAGCTCTTAAAAATTAATGAACATATAAAACGCAGATATTTTTGAGGCGATTCGGACGCGGAGCAAAGGAGAATACTTCAGTATTCGACTGAGTGACAAGTCCGAAGCGGCCAGAAATAACAAGTTTTATTGTTCAAGATTCAAGGACTTTACCTCAAAACATGTATCGTTTAATTTTTAAGAGCTACTTATGATTAAACTGTAAACACCTTATCTCCGATTATCGTATGACTGATCCAGTTAATATATTGACAGAGGCGGGTATAAAACCTACTTCCAATCGACTCCTTGTGTTGCGGACTCTCCTTGATGCTCCGTCACCTCTTAGCCTTATCGAACTGGAGACAGAACTTGAAACTGTCGAACGTTCAAGTATTCTGCGTGTCCTTACTCTATTTCTCGACCGTAATCTTGTCCACAATCTCGAAGATGGTCGTGGTATCGAGAAATACGAAATCTGTCACGGCGATAAACATTGCTCTGTTGACGATATGCATCCGCATTTCTATTGCGAGTGCTGTAACAAGGTCTACTGTTTCGAAGAATTGAATATACCTGACCTCCCTTTGCCCGCTGACTTCAAAGTCCGTACCATAAACTTCATGCTGAAAGGTGTCTGCCCCGACTGTCGCAAATCCCCACATACTATCTGATATGAAGATTAATTAAAATAAACCTATTTAGTTATTTTAACATTCAACTTCTTATCTATTGAGTTGTCATGACAGATAAATAGTTAATTTTGTAAATCAAGAAACAGTTAAAAGTATGGACTATACACTCACCTTAAATTCTGATGAAGATTACCGTCTTATAAAAAAACTTCTGAAAGCTTTCGACGGTGCTTCTATACAGCCTGTTCAGAAGACTACATCGGTTATTGAAGAGGCACTTGAAGAGGTCAAGACTGGACAAATAGTTGGTCCCTTTAAGTCTACCTGCGAACTTATGAATGACCTTCTTAGCTAATGTATACTCTCACACGTACTAACAGCTTTAAGAAATCTTTTAAACGCTGTTTAAAAAGGGGATTAAATATAGAGGCATTTTTTATCAACTACGGGTACATTACCACCTGAATATAGGCCGCATAAATTGAGTTCCAGATTTAATTTTGCATGGGAATGTCATATCGAAGCCGATTGGCTTCTTGTGTGGCAACAGGATGATGAGGAACTAATATTGTTGTTAATAACAACTGGCACACATGCAGATATTTTTGGCTAATGCTAAATAATTGGCTTATTAGTGAATTAATGATAAAATTAGAAAAACTCTGTATTGTTCTGTGAAATTAGATGTTCTGTGTCTCCTTAGCGGCGATGTTCTCGGCGAGCAAAGTGAGCTGTTCTCGTGATGTTCCCTTAAAATAACAAAGTCAGAAAAAGCGGGAGTGGATATCAATTGATATCTCCTCTTGCTTTTAATTTATCAATATCTCTTAGTTAGAGAGTGTGATGATAAAATAAATACTGAATAACAACGCTTTATAAGAGCGCAATTAGAGGATTTGTTAAACAAATTACAAAAAAGCATTATAAGATTGTTTTAATTGGAGTCACTTTACAGCATGAAAATCGTTTTTAAAGCATAGATATAGCGCGTATTTAAAATTTTATTATTAACTTTGCGTTTACAAATAGTATCTCTAACTAAGAGATACTTAAAAGTAGAGTCGCTTCCGGCGTCTTTCCGGAGCGATACAACCACCGGGAAAGCTCCTGTATAGGCTCCTCCCTGAGATCCGAAACCATCGTAGACGGACGGTTGTGAATGATGCGTGACAATGACTGTAAAATGTTGTCACGCAATAAGGTATGGTATATACGCAAATGAACGACAACGCTTTACCCCCACCACATCACTCGGAATGGTTTGCCATTCGTACCCGTCAGGATTTCAGAGCCGAAACAGCCCTGATACCGTTATGTGACGAAGTTTTCTTCCCGAAAACAGTTGTTTCCTCACCAAACAAACGACTACGCGAAAAAGCTATAATTCCCCGTGTACTCTTTATACGCACTACACGCGATAACGCGCTCAAACTCGAAAGAGCGGGGCGCGAACACCCCGAAATATCGGTGCCATTCTGGATATACCGTTATCCTACCGACAACCGTATTCAAGTAATACCACAAAGCTCAATCGACCTCTTACGCTTGCTTACAGCCGACGATACAACCCGTTGCGAGATTTTCAATAAAAAGGATTTCAGAGAGAACCAGCATGTCCGAGTCACCGGTGGCTTCTACAAAGGCTATGAAGGCTACGTGCAACGTGTCAAGAAAAACAAGCACGTTATAGTCAAGATAGAAGGCATCTGCCTTGTCATGCTCCCCTTCATACACCCCGATCTCCTTGAGATAATTCCATGACCTGTGTGTCCGTGTTATCTCAGTCGGAATCACTGTCTCTTCTCAGACATAACTCTCTCCATTCGTCACGATGGCTCACCGTTCTCTTTCATCGCAAGAGAAACAGACCTCTTCTCAATCCTCAGCCGAAGTAGCTGAACGTTTGGAATACCTGTCTGCTGACCAACTGCGTAATCTGACCACAGACCGGTTGGTAACGCTTTATTTTCAGTTCCCTGAACGTGTAGAGGCAAGAATAGCTGTCGGTCGAGAGCACTTTACGCGCTTCTTCGAAAGCCGTATCATCAGCGAACTCTCCGGCCGTATTCCTGTTGATGCTCGTGAACAGGCTGCAATTGATTCCTGCCTTAGTTCCCACCGTTCTGAACTTGCCAATATGGCCGCTGTCCTTGACCTGCCACTCAGCGGCTCTGCTCCATTTACTGCCTCTTCCGACATTCTTGCCCCGGATCCCACACGTCACTACACCTCCGACGAACTCATTGCTCTCCTGCATCTCTATACTCCTTGTCGGGACCTCGCCGAACGTGAACGCTTAGTCGAGTACGTTGACTATTCCCTCAATCTCCTTGCTACCTCCTCCGACCCTCAGACTCTCGCTAACCTGGCTGCCGAACTCGCCGAACTTGATCGCCGCACTATCGTACGATGTCCCCGCTGGCTCCGCACCTACCTCACGGATGCCATCTCCCGCTGGTTTACTTCTCCCGCCGTTCCCGACACCGACATGGTGCTGCCCCTACTCACAGCTTCTCTCCTTAACCTGACCGTCACACCTCCCCACCACCGTCCCATTTCTCCCCTTTCCCTTGAACGCCGCGCCCAGCGCATCATCAACCGCTGCTACCGCACCGCCCTCTCCGTTCTCTCCACTCCTTTCACGTCCTCTCAGATTCCCTCCCTCATCACCTCCCTTTACATAGCTACCACCTGCTCAAGTTATGTCACCCGTTTCAGCGTTCGCCGTCTTGCCTCAGCCTGGAATGTCCTGACTACCTATTTTCTAACTTCTCTTAATCTTACTAACCATTCCTCTTCAGTCTTATCCCTTAATTTTATTTGTGAGGCTCAACTTGCTTTTAAATCTCCCTTTTATACAACAAAACTTATTTCTCTTCTCATGGTTGCCGACGAACTTAATGAATTTGTTTCAGTTCCACAGGCTCTGTATCATCATCTTTTTATTCATCTTACTGCTTGCGTTACAGAAAGGGATTTTATAGCTGTTGTTTATCTCCGCAGTATTACCGTTCCCGATTTTCATATTATTGCATCTGCAGTCTGATTTATTTGCTGCTTTTTGTACTCTTTTTCCTTAAATACTACTCTTCGATTATCTCCCTCACTTTATAAATAGTAATAAATGAGAAAGTATAATATAGCTGTTGCCGGAACAGGTTACGTTGGTCTTAGCATAGCCACTTTGCTTGCTCAGCATAATCATGTCACAGCTGTTGATGTGATTCCTGAAAAAATAAATAAAATCAATCACAGAGTATCTCCGATTCAGGATGAATATATAGAGAAGTACCTTACTGAGAAGGAACTTGATCTTACCGCTACTCTTGACGGCGCTGAGGCCTATCGTAATGCCGATTTTGTAGTAATAGCTGCACCGACTAATTATGATCCTGTCAAGAACTATTTTGATACACACTGTATCGAAGATGTTATTGATCTGGTTCTCTCAGTTAACCCATCTGCTGTGATGATAATTAAGTCTACCATACCGGTAGGCTATTGTCGTAATCTCTATGTTCGTTATGCTGCTAAGGGAGTAAAACAATTCAACCTCTTATTCTTCCCCGAATTCCTTCGCGAATCAAAAGCTCTATATGACAATCTGTATCCTTCACGTATAATTGCTGGTATTCCAAAGATTATCGACCGTCCGATGTTTGCTGAAGAAAACGAAGCTATACTTGCTGTCACTAATATTGAGAGGATGGATACGGTAGCTCATACTTTTGCTTCATTGTTACAGCAAGGTGCTCTTAAACAGGATATCCCCACACTTTATATGGGTATGAAGGAAGCAGAGGCAGTAAAGCTTTTCGCTAACACATATCTGGCACTTCGTGTAAGCTATTTCAACGAACTTGATACATACGCCGAAGTTAAGGGCTTGGATTCTCAGGCTATTATCGAAGGCATAGGTCTTGATCCACGTATCGGTACCCATTACAATAATCCCTCCTTCGGTTATGGAGGCTATTGTCTTCCTAAAGATACCAAACAGCTCCTTGCTAACTATGCCGACGTCCCTCAGAACATGATGTCGGCTATAGTTGAAAGTAATCGTACCCGAAAGGACTTCATTGCTGATCAAGTACTGAAAATGGCAGGATATTATGATGCAAACAGTACTTTCAATGCCTCAAAGGAAAACAATTGTGTGATTGGTGTTTATCGTTTGACTATGAAATCAAACAGTGATAACTTTCGCCAATCTTCTATTCAAGGAGTGATGAAGCGTATAAAGGCTAAAGGAGCTGTTGTGATTATTTATGAACCTACACTTGAAGATGGTACTACTTTTTTTGGTTCACAAGTAGTTAACAATTTGGACGAGTTTAAGAAGAAGAGTCAGGCAATTCTTGCTAATCGCACTAATGTAGATTTGACTGATGTAAGTTATAAAGTTTATACAAGAGATATTTTCAATCAAGACTAAAATGAAAATATTAGTAACTGGTGCAGCCGGATTCATTGGCTTTCATCTTGTACATGCACTTTGTTCTAATGGAGAGAGTGTATTCGGTATTGATAATATTAATGACTATTATCCTGTAAGTCTAAAATATGCACGTTTAGCCGAAAGTGGAATAGCTGAGGAGGAGATTGTGCAGAGCCACATAGTAAAAAGCTCAAAATACCTTAATTATCATTTTTGTCGTATTGACATTTGTGATAAACCTAAAATCGATGAACTTTTTAGTAGAGAGAAATTTGATATAGTTATCAATCTCGCGGCACAGGCGGGAGTTAGATATTCAATCGACAATCCTCATGCTTATATCGAAAGCAATATTGTTGGATTCTTAAATATACTTGAAGCATGTCGAATTAATGAAGTAAAGCATCTGGTTTATGCCTCATCTTCTTCTGTTTATGGAGGTAATACTAAGGTGCCTTTCTCTGAAACTGATAGAACTGATAATCAGGTATCAATCTATGCAGCTACAAAGAAGAGTAATGAACTAATGGCTAATGTTTATAGTAAGCTCTATGGACTTCCAACTACGGGCTTACGTTTTTTCACGGTCTATGGACCCTGGGGTCGTCCTGATATGTCTCCATTTTTATTTATAGATGCTATTTTTCATAATCGTCCTATTAAAGTATTTAACAATGGTAATATGCTCCGTGATTTTACTTATATTGATGATATAATTGAGAGTATAGTACGTATTATTAAAATTTCACCTTATAAAGAAATTCCTTCCGCTTTATATAATATTGGGAATCAAGCTCCAATTTGTTTAATGGAGTACATAGAGTGTATTGAGCATGCTATAGGTAAAAAGGCTCAAAAGGAATTTTTGCCTATGCAACTTGGAGATGTATACCAAACCTATGCTGATTCTTCTGCTATCGCTTCCGTTACTGGTTTTACTCCTTCTACACTTCTTCAAGATGGTATTAATCGTACAGTAAAGTGGTTTTATACCTATAATAATGCTAATGATAAAACTATGAGGGAATTAAATAAAGTATAATAGCTATAAGTTTTATATTTAGAGTAAAGTTAATAGTATAAAAATATAAAGTATAAAATGTTGTCTTTAAAAAACTTACTTACTCCTAAAATTAAAAAAAATATTAAAAAGTTTTTACATATTCTTTATAGATTACGCTACAATAAGTCTACTGTTCAAACATCATTATTATTTACAGAAATAGGGCAAAAGAATAGTGATATCTTTTTTGGTTACTATGATATTTGTCCTTTTGATATTAAGGATTCCAAATTACTTTTTATAAGACGAATAAATAGTGGAAAAGAAAATAAGGAAGTTTTAATTTCTTATAAAGAACTTTCTACAGATACTACGATCGAGATAGCTAAAAGTTATGCGTGGAATTGGCAACAAGGTTCTAGATTACGTTGGTTAACGGAATCTGAGATTTCTTTTAATGATTTTAGAGACGGAAATTATTGTAATCGGATAATAAATATATTTACTCGTGAGGAAAGACGCCTCTCATATCCTCTGTATGATATTTCAGAAAATAAGAAATTAGGTGTTTCTTTAGATTTCGAACGCTTGGGATCATTAAGACCAGGTTATGGTTATACATGTCAAAAGAGCATACTAGATAATTATGGAGATGATGGTATTAAAGTTATTGATATTGTCAATAATAAAATTATATTAGATTTGCCCTTAACTTATTTTCATAAGCTAATGAATTCACAGCGATCCTTAGATCTGTGTTATATTAATCACCTTTCTTTTAATCCAGATAGTAGTCACTTTCTCTTCTTTTGGATTGAAATTATAAATAATTATCATAAAGCTTCACTTGTTGTATATAATATGAATACAAAACAATTAAAAATACTTGAAAGCGAATTAAAAGTTTCTCATTATGTTTGGGAGGATAATAATAATATAATATGTACTGCTTATACTTCACCTAATGAATGTAAATATTATCGTTATTCAGTTGACTCTGGTCAAAAAGAAACTATTGCAGAAAATATTCTCGATAGAGATGGGCATCCCTCATTTATAAATAATGTAGAAATAATTACTGATACCTATCCTGATAAAAATGGATATCAATCACTTTTTAAGTTTAATCTTAAAAATAATACTAAAGTAGATATTTTAAAGATTTATAGTGCGCCTACAGAATTAGGAGAACATCGTACTGATTTACATCCTAGGCTTAATCATCAGAAATCCATGGTATGTATTGATGCAAGAGTTAAGAAAAATCGTAAAATTTATCTAATTCAATTAATTTAATGATTGGAATTGTCATAACTGCTTATAATAGGGCAGAATCTTTAAAAAACTTACTTCAGAGTCTTTCTAAATTAAGGTTACATCCACAAATTGATAAGATTACTTTAGTTATTAGTATTGATAATAAAGGTACTGAAGAGGTTAATCGAGTAGCAAATGAATTTAATTGGCATTATGGTGAAAAAAAAGTAATCATACACTCTGAAAAGAAAGGATTGGTTAAACATTTTATTTGGGCTGGTGATCAAACTGAAATATTTGACCAAGTAATCTTCTTAGAAGATGATTTATACGTTTCACCGACCTTATTGTATTTTGTTAAACCTCTAATAGATTATTATATAGATAAAGATGAAATAGCCGCTGCTTCTCTTTATAATCCTGTTTTGATTGAAGCTACTGGAACAAAATTTTATCAATTGGAAGATGGTAATGATGTATTTTTTATTCAACATCCTTATTGGGGTAATGTCTGGTTTAGAAATAAATGGCGTATTTTTAAAGAATTCTTAGCTACTTACACACAGGCAGATAATAGTGTTTTACCTACACATATTGCTGCTTGGGATAGATCTTTTAAAAAGATATATGTGGAGTTTCTAATAAAAACTCATAAAACAGTTGTGTATCCACGTATATCTTTAGTAACTAATAATGGTGATGCTGGTATTCATTCTGGGGCTCTTTATGAATATCAGTCTAATATTCAATTAGGTATGCCTCAATATAAGTTTACTGTCCCTTCACTGTCTTTTTCAAATTATGATGCGTATTTTGAGCTTTATAGCAGTATTATAAAAAAGATGAATCCATGTTTGGAAAGGTATGATTTTGAGACTGATATTAATGGAATACGACATACGATTACAAAAGAGTTTGTCTTAACTTCTCGGCCATGTGAGAAAGCTATTTTAAGTTTTACCTCTCTTATGAAGCCTACGGAATTAGGGGTTATATTAGATATTAGGGGGAATCAGCGTATTGTTCTTTGTCGTACTCAGGATTTAATATATACTTCTCAAAAATATTATCGACAACGGAGATATTTAGATATTAGAAAAAATTATCATATAGGTATACTTGCTTCTTTTCAAATAACAAAATTGTTTTTTAGAGAAACTAGTAGACAGATCTGGAAAAGATTATGGAAAGGTTAAGAGATACAGTAATTAAAGGAGCTTTTTGGAGTACTATAGAAAGATTTGGGTATTTAGGAATTCAGTTCCTTGCGAATCTTATAATGGCACGTATTTTGAGTCCTACTGACTTTGGTATTATTGGAATCTTACTGATTTTTATATCTTTAGCAAATGTTTTAGCTGATAGTGGTTTGGCCTCTGCTCTGGTACAACGTAAAAATATATCTTCGGTTGATTGTAATACAATTTTTTTAACTAATCTTTTTATAGGTATTGCTTTATATGTACTCCTCTTTTTATCAACTCCATGGATTTCTACATTCTTTAATCATGAAAATCTTTCTTCTTATCTAAGGGCAATAGGAGTAGTTATTATACTTGACGCTATCAGTAGTATTCAAAATGCCTTATTAATTAAAAATTTAGATTTTAAAACTATTGCTATATTACGAATCTTATCTATAATAGGAGCTTGTACTATTTCTATATATCTAGCCTTTAAAAATTGGGGAATATGGGCTTTAGTTATTCAATATATTATATATAGTTTTTTACGCTCGATATTATTATATTACTTTTCTTCTTGGAGGCCTAAATTTGAATATAGTTTTAAATCTTTTAGTTCTCTTTTTAATTATGGTGCAAAATTAATGTTATCCACTTTTATTGCTGATATTTATTTAAATTTTCAATCGTTATTAATTGGAAAGTTTTTAAATCCTAAAATTTTAGGATTTTATACTCAAGCAAAACAGTTACAACAAGTACCAGTTACAGCTCTTACTTCTATAATTAATCAAGTTTCTTTCCCAGCTTTTGCTAAGATACAAGAAGATAAATCTCGTTTTATACATGCTTTTAAAAATAACATTATAATTTTATCTTTTATTAATTTTCCCCTAATGTTCTTATTGTCTGCACTTGCTACTCCTTTAATTACATTTCTATATACAGATAAATGGATAGATGCAGCACCTTACTTTCAATTTCTATGTATTGGTTTTGGTACTCTATTAGTTATTCATAACACAAATCTTACTGCATTAAAAGCTTTAGGAAAGAGTGGAGTGGTTCTTAAGCTTGAAATTTTAAAGAAGCTACTAGGAATAGTATTGTTAATCTTAGGAATATGGCTTTATGGAATTTGGGGTATTATGTTAGCTTTGACGATAAACTCGATTATTGAAATATTTCTTAATGGTTATTATATAAATAAGTATATTGAGATAACACCGTTTCAGCAACTTAAATGGTTATCTCCATTTTTGATTTTCTCTACGATATCGTTTTTTATTACTTTATTTTTAATAAGACTTTTATCTTGGAGTAATATTATTCTAATCTTTTTAGGAATTATTCTGTTTATAAGTTCTTATGGTATAATGGTGTATACCTTTGCTCCTCATATCTTCCAGAATATATTACTTCCTCTACTTAAAAAAGTAAAGTTATCTTGAGATGATTATTTGGTTTTTTTTTCTATTCTTTCTATTTTGGTTATTAGGATTATATAATGTTATTAGTACTAAACATAAAATATATGTATATATCATTATTACTATCTTAATAGTATATTTTTCTGCTTTCAGGGATGGCTTGGGCATGGATTATGTTGCCTATAAAGAGCAGTGTGAGAGAATTAGGCCATTGCCGGATGAATATATACTTTTATTTGAACCATTATTTGTAAAGTTTACTAATTATATTTGTATTTCTCCCTTTTCCTATGTATTTTTCTTTTTAATAACATCAATTATAATAAATACTAGTTGCTTATTCGTCTATTATAGAACAACTAATTTTTCTTTAGCAACATTTTTTTTCGTATGTTTTCCAGGATTATTTATTATGTCCTTTAATACTCTAAGGCAATTTATCGTTGCAAGTATTTTTCTTTTAATTTCTTATATATGGTATTATAAATATAATTCTAAAGATACTTCTAAAATAAGAATATTATTATTAATATTATTATTAATAACATTCTTTATTCATAAATCTGCTATAATATTAATACCAATCTTATTTGTAGGTAAATGGAAAATTAGACCTTTAATAGCTATATTGATTCTTTTAATAACTTATATTATTCCTTTTTCAAGTATTCCATTTATTGGAGTAGGCATGAAAATTATAGAAGCTTTAAATTATGATTTTTATATGGACTATGATAATACTGTAGTATCTAAATTTTCTTTAACTAATATATATCTTAATATTATTACTATTATTATATTATATAAATTATATTATAAGCAAAATGTTATTTCTAATATAAGAAATGCTTCTTATTTGAGCTTATTTTATAATTTTTCATATATAATGATATTTTTTTGCATGGTTACTTATAATCTTTGTGCTAATGGTTTCGTAATCTTATATCGTTTAGCGATCTATTTTATTGTATTTTTACCAGTATTAATAGGTCTATTACCTAAACTTATTTATAAACCATTTGCTTATTGTTTAGTTATATTACCTACTCTTATACTTCTTTCTGTACGTTTTATTACTGGAAATGAATATTTAATACCTAAACACATACTACCATTTTTAAGTATATTTAAGTAATATGGCTATATTGTTTGTTGGCTCCTATTGTCCACAAAGTTATACTAAAGAGTTGCTAGAAACTGGAACCTCTCCAGATTTTGCTGGTATAAATCTACAGGCAGCTCTTTTAGATGGCTTTGAAAAAAATAATATTGAAGTCACTTATATTTCTATTCCTAATAGATTATCATATCCGCAATCTTCTAAGATTTTTATATCTGGAAAATATTTTAATGATAGAAAAAATGAGAAAATAGTTTCTAATAGAATCCTGGGCTTTATAAATCTTCCTATAATTAAAATATTTTCTAAATATTTTAGAATGCGAAGAGCTATTAAATCGTATCTTGATTATGATAAAAATAGCTGTGATCTTTTTGTTTATAGCTTAAATTCACCTTTTCTATTAGCGGCTATCTCTTATAGAAAAAGATTCCGTTCTACCTGTGTTATGATTACTGATTTACCAGAGTATATGTCTGGAAATAGAAGTATACTATATAAGATTGGTAAATATATTGATAAAAAAATAATTAATTATTGTCTAAAGCGATTTAATACTTATGTGCTACTTAGTAATAAAATGAAAGACAAATTACCTATAACTCATAAGAAATATATTACTATTGAAGGTATATATACTGCTACTACTATACAAGAAGTTATTCCCTCACGACGGAATGCTATAATGTATGCAGGTGGAATTTCTCAACGTTATAATGTTTTTGATCTTATTGAAGCATTTTTAGATATAAAGGATTCTACTTTAGAGTTATGGTTATGTGGTCCGATAGCTGATATAGAGCGATTTAATAGTATTATTAATAATGATAAGCGAATTAAGTATCTAGGTCTTCTACCTATAGATAAGGTAAGAGCTTTACAGAAGCAAGTTTCCTTACTTATTAATCCTAGGATGTCTATAGAAGAATTTACTAAGTATTCCTTTCCTTCAAAGACCTTAGAATATATGGCTTCCGGTACACCCACTATGATGTGTCGTTTACCTTCTCTTCCTAGTGAATATCTTGATTATCTTTATTTTATTGATATTGAGTCTAAAGTTGGTATTCAGGCTGCTATTGAACACTTTTTTACTATACCAATCCATACAAGGATGGAAAAAGCTAAGAAAGCTCAGGAATTTATTATGTTAAGAAAATCAGCTCAATTTCAGACTAGAAAAGTATTAGAACTTATACATACTAATATTATGAGCTAGGTTCTTAAATAATTAATAATTCTAAACTTAATGTAACATGTCAATATTTAAAAACAAAGTACTTCTGATTACAGGAGGTACGGGTTCATTTGGCAACGCTGTTCTTCGTCGTTTTCTTGACTCGGATATTAAAGAGATACGTATACTTAGTCGTGACGAGAAGAAGCAGGATGATATGCGTCACCGGCTTCAGAATCCTAAGATAAAGTATTTCATCGGTGATGTCCGGAATAAGGAGTCTGTGGATATTGCGATGCGGGGAGTTGACTACGTCTTCTCTGCGGCTGCCCTGAAGCAGGTGCCGAGCTGTGAGTTCTTTCCTATGGAGGCCACACGCACCAATGTAGAAGGTACCAACAACGTATTGCTGTCAGCTGTCGAGCATGGTGTGAAGAATGTGGTGGTGCTGTCAACCGATAAGGCTGCCTATCCTATCAACGCTATGGGTATCTCGAAGGCTCTTATGGAGAAAGTAGCTATTGCCAAAGGTCGTGAACTCGGGGAGGGGGCCGAAACCACGATATGCTGCACACGCTACGGTAATGTCATGGCAAGCCGGGGTTCTGTCATTCCTCTGTGGGTGGAGCAGATGATGGAGGGTAAGCCGATAACCATTACTGATCCTGAGATGACCCGCTTCATGATGACTCTTGACGATGCTGTGGATCTCGTTATCTATGCCTTCACACACGGTCACAATGGTGATCTCTTTGTTCAGAAGGCACCGGCAGCTACTCTTTCGACTCTTGCAGAGGCTCTGAAGCAGATATATGCCAAAGTTGATCCGAAATACGGAGAGACCGAAGTGAAGGTCATAGGCACGCGTCACGGAGAGAAACTCTACGAGACTCTTGTGACCCGTGAGGAGATGGCCAAGGCTCTCGATATGGGTAATTATTACCGTATCCCGTGCGATACACGAGACCTGAACTATGACAAGTTCTTTACCGAGGGCAACCAGGAGATGAGTAAGATTGAGGATTACCACAGTCACAATACCGAGCGTCTCGATGTCGAGGGCATGAAGGAACAGCTCATGCGTCTGCGTTTCGTACAGGCGGACTTGGGTATGATTGAGTCTGACACTAAACGTGAGATACGTTCGGAATAATGAAAGTGTTAGTTACGGGAGCGAAGGGTTTTGTAGGCCGCAATCTCTGCTCCCAGCTTAGGAACATACGTGACGGCAAGGCGAGGAATTATCCGGTCAGCATAGAGGAGGTATTCGAGTATGACCTAGACTCCACTCCTGAGGAACTCGACCGTTACTGCCGTGAGGCTGATTTCGTATTCAATCTGGCCGGTGTCAACCGTCCGGAGAATCCGGAGGATTTCCGGACGGGTAATTTCGGATTTGCCTCAATACTGCTTGACACACTGAAGAGACATGACAACCGGTGTCCCGTGATGCTGTCCAGTTCCATTCAGGCAACGCTGTTAGGACGTTATGCCGGACACCCTTACGGAGAGAGCAAGCGTGCCGGCGAGGAACTATTCTTTGACTATGCCCGTGAGACAGGAGCTAAGGTATTGGTCTACCGTTTTCCGAATCTTTTTGGGAAATGGTGCCGCCCTAACTATAATTCTGCTATTGCGACCTTCTGTAATAATATTGCCAACGATCTTCCCATACAGGTAAATGACCCTTCCGTGGAACTGGAACTTCTCTATATTGATGATCTTGTCGAGGAGATGATAGCTGCCCTGCAGGGTAAGGAACATCACTGTGAGTTTGACGGAACCCGGACAGTGATGAGGGAGGACGGACGTTACTGTACTGTTCCTGTCTGCCACAGGGTAACTCTCGGCGAGATTGTGAACATGCTGCACCGTTTCCATGATATGCCGCGTACCCTTGGAGTGCCAGACCTTACTCCCGGCAGGTTTGAGAAGAAGCTTTACTCCACCTATCTCAGTTATCTTCCTAAGGAAAAGATGATCTACGACCTGAAGATGAACTGTGATAACAGGGGTTCCTTCACCGAGATTATCCGCACAGCCGATGCCGGACAGATGTCGGTCAATATATCCCGTCCGGGTATCACCAAGGGGCAGCACTGGCATCATACCAAGAACGAGAAGTTTGTGGTAGTGAAGGGACACGGTCTTATCCAGCTCCGTAAGGAGGGTACAGATGATGTCCTCAATTTCGAGGTAAGCGGAGACCGTATACAGGTGGTTGAGATGATTCCGGGCTATACCCACAATATCATAAATCTCTCCGACACTGAGGATCTCGTGACGCTGATGTGGTGCAACGAACCCTTCGACCCGAATCGTCCCGATACTTATTTTGACCCCGTAAGTTGATGGATAATGCGCAATTCATAATGCGCAATTAGCAATTGGTAAGGCATATTTCATAATTCGCAATTGCCAATTGAGCATTATACATTACACATTGAAAATTGAGCATTACTCATTGCGAATTGGACATTTAATTACAAATTGTTTCTTGTCGTCTTTGTGATGGAGGTAAGCATTTTTAACAGCTCTTTGCAGTCAGAATATAGACTTGTAAATTCTGAGGCTGTAATGTACTCTGACTGATACAGAAGTTCAAGCCAATATTCACTTTCCGAGATTTCTTTCAAAGCAATACACATCTTTGCATGGAAATCTGCTTTTGACTGACCCCGGATAGCCTCTTTCACATTCGCACCTACTGAGGTACCGCTTCGAAGCAATTGCTTGGAAAGTACATATTCCTTTCGGGTTGTGGAAAGATACTTATACAGTTTAACACACCGTAAGGCAAAACTAAAACTCTTTACCACAACGGGATTCTCAGCATCTTGTCTCATAGTAGAATTTTCATAGTGGAGATTTCACAAATTTAGATATTATCCCGTATTATCACAAATAATTGTAGTACTGCAAATAATTGCGCATTGCACATTTCTAATTACACATTATAATTGATAATTGTGCATTGTCCATTTCTCATTGCGCATTTAACTATGGTTACTGATTATTCCAATATATCGTTTGCTGATAATGGCAAACTCAAACTTCTCATTATTGTAGGGACACGTCCTGAGATTATCCGTCTGGCGGCTACCATAAACAAATGCCGTAGGTATTTCGATGTGATTCTCGCCCATACCGGACAGAACTATGACTATAATCTCAACGGTGTGTTCTTTAAGGACCTGAGACTTGCTGACCCGGAGGTATATATGGATGCTGTCGGCGATGACCTCGGAGCAACGGTAGGGAACATCATCAATTGTTCATACAAGCTGATGGCTGAGATAAAGCCTGACGCCCTCCTGATTTTAGGTGATACCAATTCCTGCCTGTCGGCAATTCCGGCCAAGCGTCTGCATATCCCTATCTTCCACATGGAGGCTGGTAACCGCTGTAAGGACGAGTGTCTGCCAGAGGAGACCAACCGCCGTATCGTGGATATTATCTCCGATGTGAATTTGTGTTACTCGGAACACGCACGGCGCTATCTGGCCGACAGCGGCCTGCCCAAGGAACGTACCTATCTTACCGGCTCGCCGATGGCCGAGGTTCTGCACGCCAATCTTGCCGATATCGAGGCGAGTGATATTCACCAGCGTCTCGGACTTGAGAAGGGTAAGTATATACTTCTTTCGGCTCACCGCGAGGAGAACATTGATACGGAGAAGAACTTCCTGTCACTGTTCAATGCCATCAATGCCATAGCCGAGAAATATGACATGCCGATTCTGTACAGCTGTCACCCGCGTTCGCGCAGACGTCTTGAGCAGTCCGGTTTCAGGCTTGACAGGCGTGTGATACAGCATGAGCCGCTCGGTTTCCATGACTACAACTGCCTTCAGATGAACGCTGCGGCGGTGATTTCCGATTCCGGCACACTTCCTGAGGAATCAAGTTTCTTTACTTCCGTAGGTCATCCGTTTCCGGCTGTATGCATACGTACTTCCACTGAGAGACCGGAATCACTTGACAATGCCGGCTTTATTCTTGCGGGTATTGATGAGAAATCCCTGCTTCAGGCTGTCGAGACGGCGATAGCGATGAACGCGAATGCTGACAACGGTACTCCGGTAGATGTCTATGTCGGTGAGAATGTATCGAACGTAGTAGTGAAGATAATACAGTCATACGTTACTGTCGTCAATAAGATGGTGTGGCGTAAAGATCAGTGAACAATGAAGATCCTGTTTCTTTCCTTAGCACGGTTTGATGATATCAATGTTCGGGGCATATACTCCGATCTGATGCGAGAGTTTATTGCCCGAGGTCATGATGTTTTCATTGCCTCACCTATAGAGCGCCGCTTCAGAAAACAAACTCATCTTATAGATTTTCCACTTTGTCAGATTCTCAAAATAAGAACTCTGAACCTACAGAAAACAAATATAATAGAGAAAGGAATAGGCACTCTTCTTCTTGAATATCAGTTTGATAATGCTATAAAAAAATACTGGGGTGATATAAAGTTTGATTTAGTGCTTTATGCTACACCTCCTATCACGTTTAACCGTGTTATAGAGCGTATTAAAAAACGCTGCGGGTGCCGGAGTTATCTTATGCTCAAGGATATATTTCCTCAGAATGCCGTTGATATTGGTATGATGAAAGAAGGGGGGCTCCTACATTGTATGTTTCGGAAAAAGGAAGTACGTCTCTATGAGATTTCCGATAGGATAGGGTGTATGTCTCCAGCCAATTGTGAGTATGTGTTAAAGCATAATCCGACAGTTGATCCGTCTAAGGTAGAGCTTTGTCCTAACTCAATAACACCTATTGAAATACCGGTATTATCCGAGGATGAGCGTGTGACTCTGCTTATGAAACTCAGTATTCCAACTGATAAAACGCTTTTTATATACGGAGGTAATCTCGGTAAGCCGCAGGGTCTTGACTTCCTTCTGAAAGTTATTGAGGCTAACGAAAATCGAGAAGACAGTTATATTGTAGTCGTAGGTAGCGGTACTGAATATCCCAAGATTGCTCGTTGGTTTGAAGTTAATAATCCTGTTAACTCCAAGCTTCTTTCTGCACTTCCCAAACAGGAATATGACAATCTTGTACGTGCCTGTCATGTTGGTCTTATATTCCTTGATCCACGTTTTACTATTCCAAATTTCCCTTCTCGTCTACTTAGTTACCTTGAAAACTCAATGCCGGTTCTTCTTGCCACTGATGTTAATACTGATATGGGACGTATCGCTGAAGGTGAAGACTTTGGACTTTGGTGTGAAAGCGATGATCTTGACAAATTTATGAAAAATATGGATGCTCTGACTTCAGATAGTATTTCTAAAATGGGTATCGCCGGACATAAATACTTTCTTGCTAATTACACTACCGATATAATTGCCGACTCCATACTCATACCGAATAAGAAATCCAAAATATAATTTCTTATTAATGAATCTGTACAAGAAATTTTTAAAGCGGGCTATTGATATTACAGCCAGTGGGTCCGGCCTTCTGTTACTTAGTCCGGTATTGGGTTGTGTTACTGTCTGGCTTCATTTTGCCAACAAGGGCGCCGGCGCTTTTTTCTTTCAAGAGCGACCAGGGAAGGGAGGAAAGATTTTTAAGGTAGTAAAATTCAAAACCATGACTGATGAAAGAGACTCGGAAGGGAATTTACTGCCAGACTCAAAACGACTGACTAAAGTCGGTAAATTTGTACGTTCGACATCTATTGACGAGCTGCCTCAGTTATGGAATGTGTTAAAAGGTGATATGTCATTAATTGGTCCCCGGCCTTTATTGGTTAAGTATCTTCCTCTGTATACGCCCGAGCAAGCCCGCAGACATGAGGTGCGTCCGGGTATAACAGGCTGGGCACAGTGTCACGGACGTAATGCCATATCATGGAAAAAGAAATTTGAACTTGATGTATGGTACGTAGATAATTTGTCATTTATGACAGATTGTAAGGTTATATTTACTACGATTAAGAAAGTGCTTGTACGCGAAGGAATATCTGCGGAAGGACAAGCAACAATGGAGGCTTTTAACGGGCATAATTGAAAATGAAAAATCTGATTATTGTAGGTGCCAGTGGTTTTGGACGAGAAGTAGCACAATATATTGAGGACATAAATGCTATTACCCCGACATGGCATCTACAAGGCTTTATTGATGATAATCTTCACGCACTTGATGACATAGGTCACGATTATCTTGTAATAGACACGATAAAAACACATCAGCCGATAACAGATACTTTATATGTATGTGCTTTAGCTTCTCCAAAGACTAAAGAGTATATTGTCAACTTGTTAAAAGACAGAGGTGCTAAATTTACTACCGTTATACACCCTACCGCCAGAGTCAGTAGGTATGCCCGTATTGGAGAAGGCTGTATAATTACTCCGAACAGTAATGTCAATACGGAAGCAGTTTTAGGAAATTTTGTAGCGGTTTTAGCTTCAGGAGTAGGTCATGATGCTACGATAGGTGACTATTCTACCTTATCAGGACATGTTTGTGTGAACGGTCATGTACAGGTAGGACAAAAAGTATTTATAGGTTGTGGTGTACTTATCGCGCCTTCTAAAAAGATCGGAGATGAGGCTGTTGTAGGTATAGGCAGCGTAGTTATTTCTAATGTAAAAACAGGTACGACAGTATTCGGCAATCCTGCAAAGAAAATATTGATATAGAAACTTAACATGGCATTTTTTAGATTTGATAATATAAAAGTTACCGGTATAGCATGTGCTGTTCCGTCCAATGAAGTCAGTTCAGACAGTTATAAGTCCCAGTTTGGTGATGAAGAGGTCGAGAAGTTCAAGATTATGACAGGTGTCTGTGCCTCACGTCGCACATCGGAACATCAGACAGCTTCAGATTTAGGATTTAGAGCGGCTTCAGAACTGTTAACTCATCTTGGGGTCAGACCTGAGGAGATAGGTGCTCTTATTTTTGCGAGTCATAGTCCTGATTACCGTAGGCCCTCTACAGCTTTTGTATTACAATATCGCCTAGGTATCGGTAAAGAAGCTGTGTGCTACGATATAAGCCTGGGTTGTTCCTCACTTGTGGTAGGTATGCAGACTCTTGCCTCCATAATGAATACAGGAGATATAGATAAGGCTTTGCTCATTGTTGGCGATACGGCCGGTAAATCAGTGTGTACTAATGACCGCAGCAGTGTAATGCTCTTTGGTGAGGCTGGGGGTGCTCTGTTACTTGAAAAGCAATCCAGTCATAAAATAGAGTCTCTTATCAGAAGCGACGGCTCAGGTTACAGATATATGATAATTCCGGGAGGTGGTTACCGAAACCTTCATGCTGATCCGAAACCGATAATGTGTAAAGATGGAAATGAACGTTCACTTCTGAATTCATTTATACAGGGTACTTCGGTTTTTACATTCACTATATTCGATGTTCCACGTCTCATAAAAGACTTTTTTGCTAAGACAGAAACTACCTCGGAAGATTACGATGTATTTGCGTTCCATCAGGCTAATCTGTATATTTTAAAACAGATTGCTAAAAAGACTAAGATTCCATTTGATAAAGTCCCCATTTCTCTTGACCGTTTTGGGAATACCTCTGGGGCTTCTGCAATAGTGACCTTGTGCGATAGATATGGAAACATAGAAAAGAATAAAACTTTACGTGTGCTTGCATGTGGTTTCGGTATAGGTATTTCACTTGGTATTACAACATTTGATATTGATACTGAAAACATACTACCTATTTTTGAAGATGATAGTTTTTTTGAAGAAGGTCTTATAACTGATCCGAATCAGCTTTACGAAAAATGAGAATCAATATTTTCTCCTATCTTGAAGAAAGCGCTTCTCGCTTCTCCGATAAACTTGCTCTTGCCGATGACAAGACAAGAATTTCATTCTCTGAGTGGTTGGCTTATGCCAACAGTATTGGTACGTGTATCTCATATAAGTGCGGTGGATGTATCCGTATGCCTGTACTTGTATTCGTTGATCGTAAAGTGGAAGGACCAGTAGGTTTTATGGGTGTATTGGCAAGTGGAAATTTCTATGTGCCTATAGATAACCGCATGCCTCCAAGTCGTATAAAACTTATAGCTGATATACTTAAACCTGTGGCGGCTATCACGGTAGCAGCAAAAGATATAAAAGCTCTTGAAGATATAGAGTTCGGGGGTGAGATTATAGATTATACAGCAGCAAAAGAAATGAAAGCGGATGTGAAGCGTCTTGTTTCTTTGCGAGAGCAACTTATCGATCTTGATCCTGTATATTCTATATTTACCAGTGGTTCTACAGGAATACCCAAGGGAGTTATAATAAGTCATCGTGGTATGATTGATCTTGCTGAGTGGCTTGCTCCTACGTTAGGAATTACTTATGAGGATGCGCTCGGTAATCAAACTCCATTTTATTTTGATGGTTCTGTCAAAGATATATGTCTGTGTCTGAAAACAGGTGCCACTATACATATAATTGGTAAAAAATACTTCTCTTTTCCCAAACTTCTTATAGATTATCTCAATAATAATAAAGTCACAGCCATTCTGTGGGCAACTTCAGCCATTACATTGATTGGAAACAGCGGTATTCTTAAGGAGCGTACCCTTGCTTATGTGAGATTGGTAACATTTGCAGGAGAGGCAATGCCGGCCAAACAACTTAATGAATGGATGGGTTATCTTCCTACGGCAAGATTCTTTAATCTTTATGGACCTACAGAAATAACTGTAGATTGTACTTATTATGAAGTTACACACAGATTCCCTGACGACTCATTCATACCTATCGGTAAGGCCTGTCGAAATATGGAAGTCATTGTTCTGAATGATCGTAATGAACCTGTAAAAGGGAACGAATGTGGTGAACTATGTGTACGTGGTAGTGGGGTAGCTATGGGGTACTTTGGTAATCCGGAAAAAACCAATGAAGTATTTGTACAGAATCCCTTGAATCCATATTTTAAAGATATAATTTACCGTACCGGTGATATAGTTAAATATGGTTCTGACGGTAATCTGTGGTTCGTGTCAAGAAAGGATTTCCAAATTAAACATATGGGTAACCGTATTGAACTCGGAGAGATTGAAGTGGCGGTCAATTCGTTACTTGGAATATCTAATGCTGCCTGTATATATAGTCATGAGGATGAGAAAATCGTATTATTCTATAATACGGAAGATGGTAATAAAAGAGACATTATTAATGGCATCAGTAGTCTAATTCCTAAATATATGTTTCCAAATATATGTATTCATCTTGACAGAATGCCTTATAATATGAATGATAAAATTGATCGTCTGGAGTTGAAAAGAATTTATGAGGCCTCAAAAACTGAATGATTTAAAGAAATATACTGCTTTGATTGATAAGTACTCAGCAAAGGGAGCTATTACTAATAATTATATGCTTCCTACTGAAGTTACGGAATTACTGGCAGATGGTAAAATTAGCGAATGTCACGATGACAATAATTGCTACCTGCTGGTTGAGAAACCTGGTAATGTATTGAGACTTTATTTTATTCTCAATGACCTGTCTACTGTACCTATGTTGGAATGTGATAAACCTATTGTTTCAGAGATCCTTTTTAGAGGTAGTGTAGGGGAACCGAAGAATGAAATAAAATTCCTTGAGAAAGCTGGATTTTTTATTAACCTAAGAAGAGACCAGTATTCAGCTGTCTTTCAGTTATCGGGTAATGAAGTTATTTCTGAGTATCCACATTCTGTTAGAGATGCGGAGGAAGCTATTAATCTTTTCAACTCTACCTTTGATATTTATAGTGGTGATTTTATTCCGCCGGAGGCTGCGGAAGAATTTTTAAATCAAAGATCACTACTTTGTGCTTATGATGATAATGGCTGTTTAGTGGGCTCGTTACATATAAATATTATAGGTAAAAATGCCTGGATATCTCATTTAGTAGTGAAGGATAGATTTCGTGGACAGGGAGTAGCAAATAAACTTATGAATATGTTTATTTATGAAGCTAAAAGTCATAATGTAAGAAGGCTTATGCTTTGGGTACAACATAGAAATGAAAAAGCTATTTTGCTATATAAAAAATATGGCTTTAGCTATACTAATAAATCAACAATTTCATTAATTAAAAATTAAAAAAATAAATAAAATGGAAGAATTGCTTAATCTACTTAAAGATATACGTCCTGACGTAGACTTCGAGAATGAAACAGAGCTTATTGATGACGGTATTCTTGATTCGATGGATGTAGTATCAATAATATCAGCTATAGATGATGTGTTTGATGTACAGATACGTATTACCGAGCTTGATCCAGAGAATTTTAACTCAGTAGAAAATCTTTGGGCATTGATACAATCATTGAAGAAATGAATTTAAATGTTATAAGAAAAGGTTTGTGGGAGTTTAAAACCTATCCTGTTAAGGTTGCAGAGCTTTATGGTGGTAGCGAATTATACTGGAGAGGCGATATGGCTTGGTGTTTATTAAAATATGGTGCACGGCCAATAGATTATTATCGTTTTGAATTTTTTAGATTAAATAGACATGAACGTAAGCGTTATCTTACGTTCTATAAATATTTAAAAGTTGCACATAGATTAATTAAGTCTGGAGCTATAGTAGGTGATAAGGTTAAAGAATACCGTCGTTATTCAGAATATATAAAGCGTAGTTGGCTTTATACTCCAGATGCTACTGAAGAAGAGATACGATCTTTTGTTAATGATCATAGTCCACTTATAGCAAAACCTAATAATGGTGAACAGGGACGAGGAGTGATTGTAGTTTCAAAGGAAAAGCTTAATAATGATTTATTGAATGATCTTAAAATAAGCAAATATTTACTTGAAGAGAAACTTACAAATTGTTCCGAACTTGCAGCAATCAACTCATCTTCATTGAACACACTTCGTATTTATACGATGATTGATAATAAAGGTGTACCTCATATTCTCTCAATGATGCTTAGAGTAGGGAAAGCAGGCTCCAAAGTTGATAACTGGGGAGCCGGAGGAGTTGGTTATGAGATAGATCTTAAAACCGGATTTATTGTAGGTTATGGTATAGATAAACAAGGAGGACGACATATAGTACATCCTGGTACAGACTTTACTATGCCAGGATTTAAAATACCAAAATATGCAGAACTTCTTAAATTAATAGATACTATATGTAGAGTAGACTCGAAAGTAAGGTTTGTAGGTTGGGATATCGCCTTAACTCCTAATGGTTTTGAATTGATTGAGATGAATTGTCCAGCTGGTCATGATTTTCTTCAGACTTTTGGAAAATCTTTTGGGAAAACGATAAAGGATTTATGGTAAGACAAATTTTTTCATTGGAAAATAAGAAAATAATAGTAACTGGTGCCGGTTCAGGTATCGGGCGTTCAACTGCAATTATAGCTTCGAAACTTGGGGCTGCAATTATAGCCTTGGATATTAATACAACAGCCCTTGAAGAAACTCGTACTTTAATGTGTGGTGACAATCACTGCTTTAAAACTTTAGATCTTACAAATTCGATAGAAGTTGAAAAAGTAGTAAAAGCAATATGTGATGAAAACATAATTGATGGTCTTGTTCATTGTGCTGGTATCAGTAGTCGTAAACCATTGAATATGTTAAAACGTGAAGGATTTAATAAAGTGATGAATATCAACTTTTATTCCTTTGTTGATTTGGTCAGATTATTTAGTAAAAGGGGACGGATGAGAGAAGGTGGAAAGATAGTAGTTATGTCATCTATCTCCAGTGTCAGAGGATACAAGGCGAAAACTGAATATTGTGTGTCTAAAGCTGCAGTTGATGCTTTTGTACGTTGTATGGCATTGGAACTTGCACCTCGTAAAATATGTATAAATTCAGTTATGGCCTCGGAAGTCCTTACACCTATGGCTCAGAAGGCTAAGGAGATGAATCTTTCTGACAATAATTTTGAAACTCCTTTGGGCCCTTCTAAACCTGAGGAAGTAGCTTCATTAATTGTTTTCCTTCTTTCTGATGCCACATCAACTATCACAGGTACTGCCTTAAGAATAGATGGCGGTGCGTGTATATAATAACTATAAATAATATTAGAATTATGCAAATTTCAGAGAAATTACAGTTACTTGAGGATATTCTTGAACTTGAATCAGGTTCTCTTAAGCCGACAGATAATCTCAGTGAGATTGAGGAATATGACTCTATGTCTAAGTTATCTCTCATCGTAATGATGGATGAAGAATTTAGTAAAAAACTTACAGGTGAACAGATTCTTAAATTCATAACTGTACAGGATATTCTTGACTTTATGGAATAATTGAGCTAGGACGCAATATGCGAATTCAAGCGTTTGAAAATAGTTATTTTTCATCTGTAACTTATCTAATTGATGACTGTACTCTAATAGATCCGGGAGATTATAGATCCGATTTTAAGAGAGTTAACACCGTTTTACTAACTCATGTTCATTTTGACCATATTTATGGATTGAATGAATTATTAAGTCATAAAAAGGATATATTAGTTTTTACTAATCTTGAGGGAAGAGAAATGCTTCTTAACGCTAAGTTGAATCTATCGTGGTATCATGAATCTCCCTTTGTCTTTAGTAATGCAAATAATGTATGTATTGTCAAAGACAACGATGAAATTCTCTTAAGTAATGGTTTGGCGGTAAAAGCTGTTTTTACCCCTGGACATAATCACAGCTGTGTAACATGGATGACTGATGACATGTTGTTTACAGGAGATTCCTATATTCCTGGTATAAAAACTATAACTAATCTTCCGGGTGGTAATAGAAAACAAGCTGAAGAGTCCCTCCGGCTTATTCATCAACTTGCGATAGGTAGAAGTGTTTATCCGGGACATAAAGTTAATTTAAAATAAAATATGCGAGACCGAATATACCTCTGTCTTGCTCACATGAGCGGCAGGGAGATGGACTATATAAAGGAGGCGTTCGACACCAACTGGGTGGTACCGATGGGACCAAACGTCAACGGATTCGAGAAGGACCTGGCGGAGTATGTCAACCGCCGCAAGGACGGACAGGCGCCGCTTCATAAGTCGGTGGTCGGACTGTCTGCGGGGACGGCAGCTGTACACCTGGCGCTGATTGAGTGCGGCGTGGAGGCCGGAGACGAGGTGCTGGTGCAGTCGTTCACTTTCTGTGCCTCAAGTCACCCGATAACGTATCTCGGTGCCACACCGGTCTTCATCGACTCGGAACGGGAGTCGTGGAACATGGATCCGGAACTGTTAGAGACCGCTATAAAGGACCGTATGACTAAGACAGGAAAAAAACCGAAGGCCATAATACCTGTGGCGCTGTACGGAATGCCGTATCAGATAGACCGTATCATGGAGATTGCGGACCGCTACTGTATACCTGTCATCGAGGATGGCGCCGAGGGCTTCGGCTCGTTCTTTGACGGACAGGCACTTGGTACGTTCGGACGTTACGGTGTGCTGTCGTTCAACGGTAACAAGATGATAACCACCTCGGGAGGTGGGGCACTGATATGTCCCGACGCTGAGAGTGCCCGCGAGATACTGTGGTACGCCACGCAGGCCCGCGAGTCTTATCCGTATTACCAGCATGAGGCCATCGGCTACAATTACCGTATGTCCAATATCTGNGCCGGCATAGGACGCGGACAGATGACGGTGCTTGAGGAGCATATAGCTCATCATAAGCATGTGCAGNAGNTGTACTGTGAGCTNCTNGNAGATGTGCCNGGCATTACAATGCACGGTAATCCNTCGGAGCGCTATGATTCCAACTTCTGGCTGTGTACGGCTGTNCTTGACCCCGGTCTGAGGATAAGGGGTCAGGAGGAGGCGTACAGGCAGNTTATAACGGGTGCTGTGGGAGGNGCNGCNGGTGTGACCCATGCTGTGAGTACAGCTGTCACGGACTGTCAGCCCGATNCCAATGTNGAGGCNNTGCGTATAGCCCTTGACCGTGCCAATGTCGAGGCNCGTCCCCTGTGGAAGCCGATGCACCGACAGCCTGTCTACCGCAATNCNCCGGCNTACGTCAACGGCGTGAGNGAGGAGCTGTTCCGCACGGGTATCTGTCTGCCGGCGGGACCNTACGTCAGCGATGACGATGTGCGCTACATCACCGATGTGATAAGGGACTCGATAGTCTGAGCCGTTNTCTCTCTCCACTGACTTACATATTTTCCTTCTGTCNNNANGNGTANGGACNCGATTCATCGCGTCCGCAGCCGGATTGCGGNTCTATGCCCGGATATANCCGGNGGATATTATTTACACAGATATTACTTATACCGATATTGTTTACGCNTCGGACGCGATGAAGCGCGTCCCTGCCTGATGCACTCTTTATGAAATCATTCAGAGACCTTGCGAAATGGTATTTCTCGCGGGGCGCCCTACCGTACTGGAGCATACTTCTTCTTGACTGCCTGTTCGTGGTGCTTGCCGGAGTGNCGGCCTATATCATACATCATGAGGTNCCCGACACATGGGAGGCGTTCGAGCCACTGGTATGGACTATATGTGCNGGACTGGTGTGCTTCCTCATAGGCTTCCGCATGTTCCACACCTACAGCGGAGTGATACGCTTCTCGTCGTTCACCGACCTGCTGCGTATCGGNTCGGCCGTGGTCACGGCCATCGTGCTTCTGTTCCTTGTTCAGGGACTGCTTGCTCCGCGTTCGCTTCTGACGCAGCTCAGTGTGGCCGACATCGTGGTGTGGGGNCTGNTNGTGATAGCGGTGATGTGGACGGTGCGGGTCATGGTCAAGACCGTGTATGAGGAGACNCTNCATCAGCATGCCACCGAGCCGGTGTTCATACTCGGNGTCAGGGCCGGGGGTGTGGCNCTCGCCAAGAGCATCAGGTCATCGCAGGACTCCCAGTTCAGGATTGCGGGTTTNGTCACCGATGACCCCAGCATGGAGCACAAGCTGCTGATGGGTGTGGGAGTATACCCNTTCGATGACTCCCTTCTCGATACGATGAGGGAGAGGAAGACGGCCACCCTTGTTGTCTCGCCGCTGATGATGAACACNCTGCGCAACAANGAGGCTCTTGTTGACTCGCTTGTGGCCGGNGGCATAAGGATACTTGTGGTGCCCAAGGCCAGGGAGTGGGACGGACGGTCGGACCTGAGNGTGAGTGANCTTCANCCNGTCAATGTCGAGGACCTTCTGCCGCGTGAGAAGATAGAGGTCGACATGAAGGCAGCNTCGGAACTGCTCAGGGGACATACGGTGATGATAACGGGCGCAGCGGGCAGCATAGGCTCGGAGATGGTCCGCCAGATAGCCGGATACGGTCCGGCGCATCTTGTGCTCGTGGACCAGGCTGAGACACCGATGCACGACATACGCCTCATGATGCGCAACCGCTGGCCCGAGATCAAGGCCGAGACGGTNGTGGCAGACATAGCCGACGAGAAGGTGATGGAGAGGCTCTTTGAGAGACACCGTCCGGAGTATGTCTTCCATGCGGCGGCCTACAAGCATGTGCCTATGATGGAGGACAATCCGTATGAGGCNATAGTNAACAACGTGTACGGCACGCGTGTGATAGCCGACCTTTCGGTGAGATACGGCACACGTAAATTCGTCATGGTNTCGACCGACAAGGCCGTNAATCCCACCAANGTCATGGGNGCCTCGAANCGTATCTGCGAGATATATGTACAGTCACTNGACAAGGCTATAAAGGACGGGAAGGTGAAGGGGGTGACGCAGTTCGTGACCACGAGGTTCGGAAACGTGCTGGGTTCGAACGGCTCTGTGATACCCATCTTCCAGGAGCAGATANGNAAGGGAGGNCCGGTGACGGTGACNCACAGGGACATCATACGCTTCTTCATGCTCATACCCGAGGCGTGCCGTCTGGTGATAGAGGCCGGAACGATGGGTAACGGAGGGGAGATATATGTCTTCGACATGGGTAAGCCCGTACGCATAGCTGACCTCGCCAAGCGCATGATACTGCTGAGCGGCGCACGCGATGTGGAGATAAAGTNCACGGGACTGCGTGACGGCGAGAAACTGTACGAGGAGGTGCTCAACGACGAGGAGATAACGGTACCGACATTCCACCCNAAGATAAAGATAGCGCGGGTACGTGAGTATGATTATGCCGGCGTAGCCCGCGACATCACGGCGATGGTGAGACTGTGTGACACGGGCGATGACATGGCTATTGTGGCGGCGATGAAGGCGATGGTCCCGGAGTTCCGCAGTCAGCACAGTAAGTATGAGGTGCTTGACAGTAAGGACTGACAGGTGACTTATTACAGCAGAAAATATATTTACTCATTCAAAAATAATTACTGAATATACGTATAACCTTTACCTCAGATTAAATCCTCTCACCTATGAATAATCTCACTCTTCTCATCGTACTTGGCCTTACAGCTGCCGTAGTCGGTTTCCTGTATCTGTGGAGCCGGACAGACTGGCGCAGCAATGACCGTGCCGACCTCGACCTCTACGACAGTGAAGGCGACCATATCTACTACGACATAACCCATATCCGTCTCAAACATGATCGACATGAAGAATCCGCAGACGGGGGAATTGAATAATAGATCTTTATTATTGAAAGGCAGTTTTTCAGAATTTGTTCAGAACTCTGAAAAATTGCCATTTTGTATTTACCTGTAAGAGAATAACTACCGCTTATTACCTATCATTATGTGTGGCATAGTAGGATACATAGGTCCACGTCAGGCCTACGAGATACTTATAAAGGGACTTCACCGGCTCGAATACCGGGGTTATGACAGTGCCGGAGTGGCCGTGGAGAATGAAGACGGCCGTCTTGAGGTGTACAA
>JAAVDM010000016.1 GCA_014801815.1 Bacteroides sp.
CAGGTTTTTCTTCATTCTGGTGACGTATATCACGCCACGCTCTGTAAGTTGCTGGAATTTTTCATAATCAATATATGCACGGTCCATTGCCATTATGTCGCCTTTACTCAATGTTGCAGGCTTGAGCATGAAGGAGTCGTTTGTAGCGGCTGATGTAAACTTTATATCCGACGGCACACCCTCGTTGGCATGGATGACGGTATGCACCTTGAGGACGCCTTTCTTTTTTCCTGTCTTAGGGTGACGCCCGACTCCCTTGAAAAGGAGATTAGAGAACGATGTGATCCGATGATGAGATCCATCTCCCAGTCTCCGAACCTTGATCCGTCCGCCTCGTCAGGACGCTCATGGATACTGGTACGGTCAGGTATATTGGTGGCTTTGGTGGGCTTTTTTCCCTTTTTACTTCTGCGGTTATATTTGCCTTTATGTCGTGTATTGACAAGCAGTCTTCCGCTTTTGTCGGCATGTATGTAGTTGTAGATCGTCTGCCTGGAGATATGGATATCCTCCTTGGCAAGCACCAGCACCTCTACGATCTGCGCAGGAGACCATTGCTCATCTGTAATCCATTGTTCTATACGCCATAAAAGCAACTGTGGTGTCTTATTGTGGGGTGCCGCGTGACCGCGGCGACTTTCTGTCATCTCCTGAGCTTTCGTGTCATTATAGCCGCCACGGGATGTGGCATTACGTTTATACTCGCGGCTGATGGTTGACGGATGTTTGCCAATCTCTGCCGCAATTTCTTTCTGCGTCTTCTCTTTACGAGTTCCGCGATTTTGGTGTTCCACGAAAAGGTGGTACCTTTGTGCTGAGGTTAAATGTTTTGTCATGTAGCAATACAAAATTAGTAAATCTCAGGGAGACTTCGGTCTCCTTTTTTGTTTTGTATTGCCTTGAACTAAGGTTACCTTTCGGTCGGTCTGAAACATCTATCGGTGGGGAGAGACCGTGGGATTGTGAAGCCCCATCCCCACCGATAGCCGTTTCATCCCTGCAGCCTTAAAAAATATGGAGCTTGCAGGTGTAAATTGCGTTTCGACTTTGACTTTAGGTGTGTAAATGCTTGCATCACATTGCAGCCTTTGCCTGTTTCGGGAGTGATGAGTGCTATGTCCTGCGCCTGAACAGAGAGAGCTGCCATCATCAGGAAAGATAAAAATATTTTTTTCATGTTGTCTTGTTTGATTTATTCCAGAAATGCTCTAATCCGGATATAAAATATTCTGAGTTTGCAGTATTCAATAGTTCCTTCTGTTCTGGTTTTCTTCCAATTATATTGGGATTATATCTGATTTTAGATACAAAGTTAACAAAATACTCCTAATAATCTCTTTATATCCCCCAAATACGGGTGGAAAGACATAGATTTGGAGGATTATAAGTATGAGTTTAGACTTTCAAGAGGATTTTTACGTCATTCTTGAATGTCATTCAATCCCTCTATCATTTAGCATCATAAGCTACAATAGTTCGGTAAAATCCACCAATTTAACCGAACTATTGTAAGTATTTCAATTAGAAATAATAAATTTCTAATGTTAATCATTGAAATTATTTCCCGGTACCGAAGCGGGAGGTATCAATACCGTTGTCTTTAGGTTTGAAGCCGTTAAATCGCCAGATGAATGTAAGTTTTAAATTTTGTGTCATATCTCGGACTTTCATACGGTAGTCCTGACCGGTATTGTGGATGGTCATGGTCGGCGACCATTTATTGAAAATGTCGTCGGCTTTCAGATCCAGTTCACAGTATCGTTTCTTCCCGAACTGCCATTTGACTCCGGCATCTACTCGCCATAAGCCGGACATTTCGGCTATACCTTGTAAAGAAGGCGAAATATAATAGAAATCGACTGTCAATGAAACAGGGCAATTTTGTGTAAACTTGAAAGAGTTATTTAACGCACCATAGAAAATCCACTTACTGTTATCAAAGTTGATGTCATGGAAATGATCAGCCTTGGCTCGCCTGTTCATAACATTGGCAGTGGCGATGGCGTTCCAGATATATCCCACTCCGAAAGGAGCGTAGAGATTAAGTCCGACTACACGTTCATAGTTCATATTAATGGTCTGAAATATGAGATTAAGTGCATCGGGAGACTGGTATGGTAGCTGTACGGTTGCTTTGTCACCATATTGAAAATAAAGTGTCGCCACATAGTTCTGCTTTAGAATATAGTTGAATTGGGCATCGTACTGGATATATGGCTGTAGTTTCGGATTACCGATAATTGTTGAGTAGTCGTTAATGTGGCTTGTGCCGCCATGAAGCTCCCAATATGACGGATAGATGCGTCGGGTATTGAAGTTGAGCTGAAAAATACTTTTTTGAGTTTTGTAGTATGTGGCACCAAACTGAGGAATAAAATTCCAGTTATGCTGATATTTATTGTGATAATATTCTCCTTTTGCAGAGATATTGAACGATAGCCCCACGTCAAACGAGCGCTGTGTGCCTACATAAAGGCCCGCTACATCTTCGTTGAGAATATCATCGAAATCGGGATTGTCGTATGGATAGTAATGCTGAGAGCTATGATCTTTCGAGTGCTGATATTCAGTACCATAATTTAGTTGCCATTTGCCAAGCTGATGTTGCTGATCGACATACGTATGCCATCGGTTTATCTCCTGACGATTTTCAGAGCCAAGCAAATAATCTGTATCCTTAAATAACGACTGCGAGCGGTTTTCTGAATAACGGGTGTAATCTCCGCCCACAGTCATACCGATTGGTGCAGTGTAACGCAGTGCAATATTATGATAGCCGATAGGCGAAAGCATATTATAGGCATTTGTGAAGTTACCGAGTGTGCCTGACGAAAGTCCCCAGCTCTTTGAATCTGATGTTATCTGACCGTTATAGGTAAGTTTAAGTGTTTTCCATGTGGCAGTTGTAAATATAGTATTACTCCAGTTCTGTCCAATGTGTCGCATATCATCTTCAATCATTATTCTCTTACCGTTATGCAGATGATTAGACCATGTTTCCTCTCGACTCCATGACTTGGTACGGGAAAGTCCATAGTTGAGATCAAATGTCCAGTCCTTTACTGAATATGTTGCTGCAAGTCCACCTCCATACGAGCCATAGTGAGCCTGATTATACCCGGCTCTTACCTGCCCTTGCAGTCCGTCAAGAGGTGTAGGTGTTTTCAAAACTATATTTATGACAGCTCCGTTGACATGATACTTAGCCGGTGCGGAATACATTATCTCTACATTTTTCAATCTGTCAACCGGAGTGGCGTAAAGAAGCTGATACAGATTTTGGAGTGGCATATTTGTAAGTTCACCATTGAGAATAATGGTGACATTAGACGCTCCTGTAAGCCATATCATGCCGTTATTGTTCGTGACTCCCGGTATATAGCCGAGAGCTTCAAGAATATTGGTAACCGGTTTATCCTTGACTATACTCGGAAGGTCAACAACCATAATGCCGTCCTCACCACTAACCTGCGGTTTCTCTCCTTTAACAATAACTTCATTAAGTGGCTGAACAGAGATTGTATCGGAGGATCCAATTTGAGCATAGACGGGTACGCTATATAGAATTGAGATAAGTAGAAATGTTTTCTTCATTGCAGTAATGTTACTTTTTGACGCGAAATTACCTATGTTCACGTTCAGGATTCTCATCAATATCCTTATTTAGTCTTAAATGCTCCCTTATTTAGTCTTAAATCGAACTCAATCTAAACGAGTGGATGACGGATTATTAGTAAATTTGCAGAGATGAAACGCTTTAAGACGATATCAACTGCTTTTATTATTGTCATTGCAGTCATTTTCGGCTGCAATGTTTATTATATCATAAGCCTTTACAATTCGATAAGGGCAGATGTTGAACGCGAAGTGATGACCGCGATTGCCGATGCAGACCTTGATGAACTGTGGATAAGAGCTAAGAGGGCACAGGCCGGAACATCTGAAGCTCTTGAAGGAAGATATGGTGACGGTGGGGGTACTCGTCATGGCGAGACCTCTGTGTATCAGGCTCCGGATGGTGACATGGTGGCTACGACCCGACACCCCGATGGCACCGTAGAGACCCGGGGATATGTGGTAAATGGTCAATCATCGTTCACCAATAAATTCATAGACGCTGTCAGCCAACAGTTTCATGGTATTATAGACCCTTATGTTCAGGTAAATGTGACGGTTATGGACAGTGTTCTGACCAAACGACTCAACGACAGGTATATCTATCCTTCTTTTATTTCGTCAGAAGTGGTTGATTCCGTAGGAAAAACTGTATTGGAGAGTACACATAAAATTCCCGGCCAATACGATGAGTTTACCTATTGCTTCAACCCTAAATCCGGTTTATCATATCATATATACATGACACCCTTGACCCGGCACATCGTTTCAGAGATGTCAGGTGTAATTATTACAGTATTCCTCCTGATGGTTGCGTTTTCTCTGGCTTTCTGGTATTTATTCCACACAGTATCACGTCTACGCACCATAGAGGAAATGAAAGATGATTTTGTCAGCAATATGACTCATGAGTTGAAAACACCAATTGCGATAGCATACTCCGCCAATGACGCTCTACTCAATTACGATACAGCCAACGACCCTGATAAAAAGACAAAGTATCTGATAATTGCAAACAAGCAACTGAAACGACTCAGCGAACTTGTGGAAAATATCCTTGCAATGAGTATGGAGCGCCGAAAGACCATGAAACTCAAACCGGAGGAGATTCAATTACATTCGTTTGTAGATGAAATTGTAGCTGCTCAACGGATGAGATGCGACAAGAATATAATCATCAATATAGATATCGCTGAGAATGTTGTGATCAAGGCTGATAGGACACATCTGACTAATGTGCTGAACAATCTCATTGACAATGCCATCAAATACTCTGATGACCATGTTGTGATAACCATAATCGGCGATAACAAAGGTCTTTCGGTCAAAGACAATGGTATAGGTATTCCGCCAAAGTCGATTCCCTATCTGTTCAATAAGTTCTACCGAGTCCCTCAAGGCAATCGTCAGGATGTCCGAGGATATGGTATTGGCTTGTATTATGTGAAGAGCATTCTTGACAAGATGAATTGGTCTATCGAGGTCAGGAGCAAAGAGGGAGTGGGTTCGGTGTTTATTATTAAATTTAGCAAAAATGGGCAATAAGATACTTTTTGTAGAAGATGAAGAAGACCTTACGCTGATTGTTGCCGATACTCTGCGTGAGCAAGGTTATGACGTTATTACTGCTACCAACGGTTTAGAAGGACTTGAACAATTCAAATCCGAAGGAGCCGATATCGTTGTGGCTGATGTTATGATGCCAAAAATGGATGGATTCTCTATGGGAAAGCAAATCAGGAAACTATCATCTACTGTGCCATTACTCTTTCTTACCGCAAAAAGTACAATCGAAGACGTAGAACAGGGGTTTGAAATCGGCGCTAACGATTATCTTAAGAAACCATTTGAACTCCGTGAACTTATTGTGAGAATAAAAGCGCTCCTTCGCCGATACAATACTAATAAATTGGACGATACTAAATACACAATCGGACAGTACTTATTCAACATTACAACCCAGACGCTTTCATTTGGAGATCATAGCACGGAACTGTCACACTTCGAGTCAAAGATACTCAAACTATTAGCAACCAACATCGGAAGGACAGTAGATGCCTCAGTGCTGATGATTGCTATCTGGCAGCGTGATGAACCAAGCAATCGCAACTCTCTCCACGGTTACATACATAAACTTCGCCGTATATTGCGTCATGACCCATCAATATCCATAATAAATCAAAGAGGTTTCGGCTATATGTTAACAGTGAAACAGTGATAACCTTTAACATAATAGGACAACGTCATAAGGTAGAGGAAAGGGACAAAACTATTGATATATATATAACGGAAGCGTAGGTGCAAGCATTGGCGGATATGAAGTTGACCGGACTTAAAGACCAAGTCCGTGATATTTTTCTCGTTGGATGCTACACTTGTCAGCGTGTCATCGACTACAACAATATCCAGCCTGAGAACTTCACGATAATGGCAAAGGGCACACCCATAATCTGTTTGATTCAGCAGAAAACGCGCAACGAGGTAAAAATCCCCATAATGAATCCCAACCTCAAAGCTATCTGCGAGAAATACAACTACCGTTTGCCGTCTGTCGTCGACCAGATTTTGAATCGCTACATCAAGGATATACTGAAAGACCTTTCGGAAAAAGTGCCTACATTAGCAGTTAAAGTACCCACAAAACTGACGATGAAGCAAAAGAAAAAGGAGGGGCTTGGCGAGATGATAGTTAAGTGTAACGACAAAGGCGAAGTCGTGATGCCTTGTTATTGTCGATGAGATAGATGTAATCGTCAACGGAGCAAAAGAAGAAGTATTTTGATTAACTTGTTGCCTAACTTAATACCTACACTACAACATGTTAGGTATCAAGTGAAATTGGATATTACTCATTCTTAATTTGTTATCTTGTGCCCCGACTTGTGCCCTAATTTGGGGGTTGACTTGTAGGTTGCCCCCAAGTCAACCACTAAGATTATGTTTTTTCTTTTCATCAGCCCACATTTATAGTTAAGTTTAGTTCATCGAGCATATATATTGCCCGAACCAAACCAATCTGAGTTCTATTATTCACGACGGTGCCAAATGTATGTAAAAAACATGTGATTTGGCACTCTCATAGAATTTCGTTATCTGTGATTATTATATAGTTCTCTTGCGTCAAACTACCAAATGTGGTATAAAAATCATAGATTTGGAAGCGTGATGGAGTTTTTTACTTTCATTACCCTAAGTACCAAAGAGTTAGATGAGATTTCTTAAATTTTTATATATCGTTGGAGCCGACTTGTAGGTTTATCTGGGATTGTCATATGAATTTGTTTACCTAAGAGTGGATTGAGATAACGCTCTCTGAAGTTTCGATTATTTTTGAATCCACAGTATTCTGCAATCTCTGATAAAGATCGTGGCTCTCTACAGAACTCGATTATCTTTTCTTCAAGTGATTGACTTTGGGGTTTACTAGTGCCCGACTTGTGCGTTGACTTGTGCGTTGACTTGTGCGCTGACTTGTGCGAATCCGACAAGTCGGATTCATTTGTGGCATGAACATTGACACGGAATGCGGTGATTGTGTTCACATCAAATTCGGCAGGAGGGTTACCGTTATCCTTTAACATCTCCTGAACACGGGTAACGCCTCGATTGAATTTATTGACGTACTTCATCACTCTCATGGCCTCTGCTACAAGGGGATTACGATAGTCATTGACTGAGGGAAAGTTCTCCGGACGAGCCTCCCCGTACAGTCCTCCGGCATTCATCACTTCAATGTAGTCATCAAACTGATACAGACGAATTGGCATATTGGACTGGTAATCCCTGTGCATACAGGCATTCATCAGCAATTCTCGGATTGCTCCTTCCGGATAATTCCATACAGTTCTTTCCCGGAAAAGAGTTTCCGGCACGGGACGCTGGGTTATGATACCATCTCGAACAAATGATTCCAACGTTGGCAACATTTTATATAGAGGTCCGGTAAATTGACGTTCATTGAGGATATCACCGCCTTTGTCTTTTCCGGCAAAACGCACGAATTGCACATAATCACCCAAAAGAAAGTACTTGGGATTTTTACCGAAAAGAATTATTCCGGCGTATGTAGGGCAATCATTCTCTCGGTCGTATAGGTGTATTGAGGCAAGTTGTTCCTTTATGTCTCGCTTATCGTTTGCAAGTGTTTCCTCGTCAAATGCCATCGGAAGATACTTGGAGTTGATGTAATCAACATCCAAATCCTCCAGTTTGGCATTAAGGCATGGTGTGGCATCAAAGGTTGCCATGAATGAGCAACGACGTTCAGCAAGGATTCTTTCTTCCGCTTCTGTTGCAATATCGCGTCTCGGACCGATTCGAATAAACACCCTACCACGATAGCGTACAGGCGGCAAATCAGAAGGATGCACCTCAACGACCAACAGATCTCCCTCTGGGTACGAAAATCGTTCTACAGACATTGTCGGTAAGGGAAGAATATTTCCGTCAGAGCGTATTCCGGCAATCTTTTTCAGTAGAGCATCATCCACTTTCATTCCAGCAATAGATCCATCATCGTATGCACCAATAATCAGATAGCCATTCTTGCGAGAAGCAGGCATATCATTAGCAAACGCGCAAATGGCCTCACAGAACTTGTCCATGTTGCCTGTACTCGTGGTACGTTCCACTCGATATGATTCAGTAGACTTCAACAAGTCCAACACCTCTTCTTTAGCTATCATACTGATTTGTTGGGTTTCAGACTGCAAATTTACGAAAAAATCCGTGAGATATGGAAGTCCGGCTATGAATTAATAATAGCTGAAGAAAAGCACAATAGGAGAAGACTACATAGTTTACTTACATAAACCAGCCAAATGTAGTATATAATTATGAGATTTGACTGCCTGTTGTAAGTGGCAGATGGATAGTGTGTACACCGGTTGACTAATATTGTTTGTCGCAAATATAATCTATATGCGACAAAATTATTGAGAAGATGTGATGTAGGATGCTAAAGAATAATTAATTATAGTTGCGTCCAAATGTGACATATAAATATGTAAATGACTTGATGATGTTTTTGTTTTTCTTTTCACAAGCTCACATACATAGTTAAGTTTAGTTCATCGGGCATATATATAGCCCGAACCAAGCCAAACTAAGGAGCAATATCCACCAAATGTGAATAAAAAATATGCGAATTGGTACTCTCGCGTGATTCCCGATTCGAAGTATCAACAACTTTGGTTATCTACGACTTTTATATCTCATACAGTCGTCGTGCTTCCAAATGTGGTGTAAAAACATTAGATTTGGAAGTGTGAGGTATTTGTCTGAGAGGCGATTTATGGATTGAATAATGCGTCACGTTTCCAAATCTCATAAAAAAAAGAGATTTGGAAACGTGACGTAAGAAATTTTGTATATTTGCAGTCTAAATTATGTCTAATATGCTGATAGAAAGAGAGGAAGAGATTCAGGAACTTCTACAAGCATACGATTCGGAAGAGTCCAAGTTTGTTGCTATATTCGGACGTCGAAGAATCGGAAAGACATATATTCATCATTATTCAAACAGCCCGAACCATATATAGATATCATAACTGCGTTGGTAAAAAAGAAGATCGGGATGACTCGTGATGAAATTATCGAAAACGCTAAAATTGTAACCAGTGGACTGCTTACAAAGTATCTTGAGGATTTGGAAAATTGTGGATTTATCCGTAAGTATCAGGCAATAGGCTCGAAAACAAAGAACTCTCTCTCAGCTTATTGATAATTTCACACTGTTCTACTTCAAGTTTATGGAATGTCGAAAGAACACTCGGCAAGCATCACTGGATATGGTACGATTTCCAGACTGGTCAACCTCGATGTGAGTTGACACCAACCCCGGCTGACCGTTATATCCCCGATGCGTATCGACAGCATTCGGCAGAATCTCAAGTGTCCTCAACCTCCCAATCACAAGGAGCAGGAATTACTTTGTCATCACCTTCTTTCAGAGGAGAAGTTCAAGATGAGTAAGGTTTCGGAGTAGGAGGCGATGGAATATCAGATGATTTCAAGCTATAGCTGAGCCCGTTACCCCGGTCTTAGTATTGAGGAAGATCTCCATCGCTACCGAGACGAACAGAATGCCGAGTAAGGCCGTAAAGGACCAAGATTGTAAACAGGCTACTTAGTTATCACGAACAAGGATTTGATGGAATACTCTTTATTAACTGAACTTCTGGATTGTACAAAAAAAAGAATAAGCAAATAAATACATAATTACAAGGTTCCTATACAACAAATAAGCAAATACGATTACTGATAATTGTAAATGTCCTCCGAGAGAAGCTATCTCACATTCTCTCGGAGGACATTTATTAATTAGTGTTCAATGACTTTTTGAAAAGTATTAATCTATCAAAAAGATGAGATAGGAACGGTTTGACCATTGTGTCTTCGTTAATATATTTATATTGAGTAACACAGTTATCCATCTTTTCAAAACCTTCTTCACGTAATAGGATATCTAATTTACTCAGTAACTCGGATTCTTTCTGAGAACCGTCTTGTATAAATTCAAGGCGGAATCTTTTTAAACTCCAGTTTTCAGGGTTAGTTTCCGCAATAATGGCTATCCAGTGATTACGTCTATCAACACTAAACCCATCAACATAAAGGAACGGCAGCTCATCATTTACTTTCTTTTCCTGATACCCCCAGCCTTTATTAAAAGGACCTGATGGCAAATGTTGCAATTCGCAGAATAATCCCCATGTATATAATTCTATGTGATAACCTGATAGACGTGAAGAACTCATCGGGAGAATCCCTTCGCAGCCTTTAATATCCCTAAAAAAGGATATAAATCCTTGTCTACAATAGTCTATGGCGGATGGATATTTTATCAAATAATCACGCCATTGTTCTCCAGTTGATTTTCCTTCAAAAATTTCTTTCAAGGTTTCATTAGGATGATACCTGTCAAATACGGGATCATCAAATACCTCCTTCACGAAACTACGTTGTTCGGTCTCAACGTTTTCTTTGTCAAGACGTAACAGTCTTTTCCATGTAAAGTCACGTTTTACGTTATTTTTAGATGTGGAGGTAGATAGGAGATTGTAATGTACATTGTTAGAGGGAAGGTAATCGCCCTTAAATAGGACGGCTCGCTCGAAGCGGAAATTCAAGTCATTGATACGATTCTCATAGTTTTTTGCAAAGACGACTTGAGAGTCGCTTGAATATTTTACGAATCTATCGAAAAACGTTTTATCCTGCTTTTCTGTCCAGTCTACATTATGTTTGCTCTCATAATAGTCTACTATTCCAGCAAACTCAAGCATAAACCCAATTTGGCCGTTGAAATATCCGTGTCTTTCGGCTTCAAGAATTTTTGAAAGCCATTTGTCCCCATTGGGACGTAGGATTAAGGCTGCTTTTATGCGCTCCTCCTCAATCAGCCATGAGGGGAATGCCTCTATACGTTTTCCAGATGTTAGATGCCTAAGGATTTTGGGTGCATTTTCGAGAAGCGAGCATATACTTCTGATTACGTTGCTGACCTCCACTGGGCTGTCTATACGATTATTTTCGGAGTTAGCTAAGTTGAAGATGACGCGCATCCATTGATTCATGCCTTCTTCATTGCCGTACTTAAGCAGATAGCCTAAATAGGCATAAAGAATAACGCGGTCATTGTAAGTCAAGTCTCGTGGCGTAAACAGGATCTTGTTCATTAGCGATGACATGGAGAGACAATGACTGAACTCAGGTTTGAGGTGCGACTTTGGTTTGTTCTCTGATTCGCAGAGTAAATCCATCGAATCAATAAGGAACTCCGAATTTTCAAGCGAGAGGGCTTTACCTTCACGAAGTGAGAGGAATGACAGTGGTTCTCTGCCCGACTGATTTACCAATAGCGCAAAGGTTGGATCGCTTTCGCCTTTTGTCTGAGGGTTAAGTTCAATGTATTTTAATGACAAAAGCGCGCGGACAAGATTCGCCATACGAAAATCACACGTTTGACCCAAGTCCATAGATTTATCTAACTCTCCGTCGTTGCGATATTCCCAAATCAAATTTACCCACGCATTGTCAATACGTTCGGCAAAATATCGGTCCAATGTCATCGGTAATATTGTTCCGTCATTGAGTATACGGTTACGCAAAACTATGCGTTCAGAAGACGAAAGTTTCTCTCCGATATATTCCGAATATCTTGCTTTGAAATTCTCGAAGTCGGTAAGTGGTTTGCCTCGCGAATTCATCTTTATATACAACTCGTCCGACAGATGGTATCTATCCAATTCCATAAAAAGGAAGGTAATAATCGGTCGATCAGTGTTGAGAAGTAGTGGAAGAAAATCGGCACGATTATTAAAGATTTCATGGATAGCATCAAGCATATTCAGCATTGACACAATTGTAGGATCATGTTGCCACGAGAGATGAAACCAGTTTTTATTTTCGATAGTAAGTTTTATCGAGGGTTTATTTTTATTGTTCTTGTTGATCAATAATTTTGAGAAGTCAATATTCTGGAGTATTAAAGCATCGCAAAATTCGCTTGAACTAGTACGGGTCTTATATGTAAAGCGACTGTGTTGTCCAGTTTCGTCCAGTAATTTTGAGTCAAATTTATTGCGTAGACCCGCATCGGGAGTGATTTGACTCAGATACCAATGAAGCAGAAACAAAGTTGTCAAGCGCTGTTGTCCATCAAGCGGTATGAAATCATTATCGACAATGTTTCCGTAAATAAAGTCGAGGTCTCGTTCGGGGGTTCCTTCTTCAAGATAGGTATAGAGCGCTTTCAAAAACTCAATTCTTACTTCTTTTGCCGATTCTCGTCCCTGAGCATACTCGCGTTGGAGCATAGGTATGACAATTCTGAAATCGTTTTCCGCAAAAAGTTTGAAGAAGGAAGTCCGCTCTCCCTCACCGGAAAGGGTATGTGTTGTGGCTTTACTCATCAGTTTTAGGGTTAATGTAATCATTGATGGTTTTTACAATGGCATCACAGTAGTAGCGGCTGTCTTCCTTGGTCCAACACTCCGGTTTATTTACTCGGGGGGTATAGTACTTTAGGAAGAGATTCTTAGTCGCTATGGGGACAAAAACTCCGTTACTGTCGTTCTCGATTATGCGTTTTCGCTTAATCGGGAAAAATGCGTTGCCATAACTTCGGTTGGTCGCAGAATCGAGCAATGTAAGATTACTGATATTGTCTTTATCTGAAATTGAGTTGTCGTCTTCGAAAAATTTTTTCTGGAACTTTTTAAACAGGTTATCTGCCTCCTCTTTATCCGGTTTTTCGCTTAAATAAAGTTTACAGAGTCGATCTAAGTTGCTGCGGTCTTCTGTGGTATATTCCCCTGCATTTATAGCCGCTGCAATGTCTTCAGGTTCTGATGTGTTGAGATAAAGGTCAAGAATGTCCCTACACCATTGAATTATAGCTGACTTCTCCGGGATGCGGTCAGTCTGAGAGCAGACATGCTCTATGTCCCAATTTTCGGTCTTGAAACGATCAAATGGGAAGCGCATATCGGAGTTGTCTTTTTTTAGAACGGTCAGGATATTGAAGAGCAGAAGAATCTTTCTGACATCGGCGTGGCTATCGTACGATAGCTCAGGAATCTCAATGCCTTTCACCGTTTCCGAAACCTTGTTGCGCAGGTATTTGTCACGAAAATGGTCCTTGTCATGTAATGCCCATTCAGTTTTCAAGTCATTGATTTTTACGCCCTGCTCCAGAAGATATCCGATAATGTGATAGAGCTCGCGGTCGTTAAACCATTCTTTTAACAAATTGTAGGTCTGTTTGACTTTCAGCCAAACCTTCTCCACTCCGTCGGACGCGATAAGGCGGTAGAATTCATTAAATGTATGATATTTAGGGCTACTTGGTGTTCGCTTACTTAGAATGTCGAATATAAACTCTATCCGGCTTGAATATTTCATCGGATTATTGCTGCGATTGAGAAAGTACCAGAATCGGTCGTCGTGAAGATCTTGTTCAATCAGATTCCACTCAGTCGCGAGATTTATCTTTCTCAGGTCTGCATCTGCCCCAGAATAGTTACTGTCGTTAAGGAATAGAGCCTTAACAAGTTCGGCATCCGTGAGAGGTATTTTGCCAATATTCAGACGCGTGAAGATATCAACTGACGAGGCTGCCTCGTCTTCGGCTATTTCATACCAAATAACGCGGATATTGTTAGCTTCATCAACCAATTGATCGTTGACGTCTGAAGAGACCTTCGTCTTTAGTAATGAGGTCAAAATATCGTTTCTTAGCGAATCATCGTTTTTTACATTAAACCATTCAATAATTGTTCGGTATGCCTCACTCATAAAGTAAAAGTCAATATAAGATTCCGCATCTACCGTTGGGTGCTTTATGTTTGAAAGGAAATTCCTTGATTCCGGTCTAGTTGTATACTCTATTCCATATAACTTGAAACTTGGGAACAGGAATCTGATGCCATCTGAAAGATATTGGAGCAGCAGGTTGAGGGTAGTCAAACGTTGTTGGCCATCAATGACTTCATAGCGGGAACCATTTATCTTACGTACCACAACAGGCTGCAAACAATAGAATTCTCCAGGTTGATTTTTGCGTTTGACGAACTCCGCAAAGTCATCAAGCAGACGATTAACTTCAGTAGATGTCCACCGATAGCCCCGTTGATAGTCTTTGATAACGAAATCCATCCCTGACAATGCGCTAAGAGCCTTAAGTTGTAATTTGTTTTTGTCTGATAGTTGTTTCCGTTCCATCATTTACAGTTTTTTTGATTTGCGGAAATCGAATTATTAACGAGGTCCGCTGTATCTATTACACTATATAGGTCATTTCAGAACGAAGTTCTCCACTTCCTGAGAAGACTCTCACATCGTATTCTTAGTGTCCTTGATACTAACACAGCATACATATTCTTTTGCGCTCTTAATTACAGTTGGACTATATTATTAACTGTGTCATAAAAGTAGAATAATATTAGGATGTGGTAACTAAGATTCTAATATAACCTCTTGTTTAAAGTGCAAAGTTACGAATTTTTTGAGTTTTTAACTATTTTGCGTGGTGAGCCAATAGAGATTTTGGCTGAGATCACCACATTGTCACCATCTGATTTTAGTTAAAGTTTGAGTATATTGGTGGAGATGCGATGGTTGAATAACCGCGAATGATAACGAATTTTATACTGATAATCAATGAATTACTATATTGATATCATAGATATATATCCCATAGACACATAACACACAATATTTCAGTGAATTAGAATGAGTATGGTGACTTGGAGGAGTATAGGTGAAAGAAAGACCACTAACTCATTGAGAATTAGTGGTCTTGGGGGTACCACCAAAACCTGAATTTGTGAATAGATACGAATAACTGTGAAAACTAAGAGAGTGCAAAATACTGAAAAATAATGTAATATGAGTTTTATTGAATTTCCGGATTTTCAAAGGTGGAAGCGGAGAGAAAGGCAAAAGAGGAAGCTGCCGAAGCTGAGCGTAAGGCATTAGCTAAGCGTGAGACTGCGAGAGAAAAGGCACGATTGAAAACCAAGGAAAGGAAACGCAAGGAGGATGAGAAGAATCGTCTTATCTGGTCGTTCCTCATTCAATTTGTTGATGACATCAAAAGNGGNGCGCGCAAAATCGGNAGTGCCGATTATTCCGCNGGNTCCTGNAAGGCATGGAAAAGCTACATNGGAGTTTATGAAGGNTTCGANCCNTTGCACCAGTTNGAATGGGCAGATATNAATNGGNCTTTTGTTGCNCGNTANATCAANTATCTGCGCAATCATGGNTATATGCCTAAGGTTGTCAACAANCATCTGACNAANCTNAAGGCTCTNATNAANGCTGCNTTCATAGANGGNGTNCATGACAATCAACGTGCNGCATCNCTNATTGTGAAGAANAAGATAGAAGANCGTGATAAGGCNGTNGAAATCTATCTNACCGAAGNNGAANTNCAAGCNTTGTATGAAATGCCGCTGACCGGGAAGAACGANCANATCCGTGATGTTTTTCTCATNGGTTGCTANACCTGTCAGCGNGTCAGTGATTANAACAATCTNAANGAAGANCANTTTGAGACNACCCGNAAAGGNACNNGNATNATNCGCCTNGTNCAGCANAAGACAAAGACNGAGGTAACNATCCCCATTCTCAANGACAATCTNNTTNCNCTCTTTGAGAAATACAACTATAACGTGCCGAAAGCCAATGAACAGGTCTTGAACCGCTACATCAAGAACATACTTAAAGACTTATCGGAGACTGTGCCGTCACTGAAAGAAAAAGTGCCGACCAAACTGACGATGAAACAGAAGGANGCAATGCGCCGGGATAAGATAGAGCCGGAAACAGACCTTAATGGCAATGTAATCGTTCCACGCTATGACTGCGTGACAAGCCACACTGCCCGACGCACAGGNATCACGAATATGTACCTGAGCCACAAGTACACCATCCTCCAGATGATGCACGTCAGCGGACACAAGACCCAAAAGACCTTCATGGACTACATCAAGCTATCCTCCGAAGAGATAGCCGATGAAATCGCCTCAATGTCAAAGAAAGAGAACGACATGTGGTAATAATCTACTACGTGTTTGTGAAAGTGCCACTATAAGATATGATGGTGTTTTACTCTATTTTACAGTACGTACTAATGAACATATTAGGTTTAATAATGGTTTTATCTATGAAATAACTCCTAAACCTCCTCTTAATGTTTGGTAGTTTCAAAAATTTTTAGTAACTTTGCACAGCTAAACACTGAAAGAATATGGATCCCGTATTAGAAGCATTAGAGCATTATAGGGNAACTGCAACGCCTTCTCAAAAGGCCGCAGACCTCAGCCGATTGGAGAAAGAGTGCCTCTCTACAGTCGATGCTTATCAGTATGTCTACGCGATAACCATTCAGAGTTCTGGGCACTCAAATCAACAAGAATTCATAAACTATAACATGAATCCAGATTACGATCTGGATTTTTCTTTATCTAAAAGACCCCATGTCCACACCTGCTGCGTTTGCGTTTAAATCGTATACATTTACTAATGTAGAGATTAATATGGGAGATTTCTCAGAAGCGTCTCCTTTGGACTTGTCGTTTACTCCTTCTGGAATTTATGACAAGAGTATGAAAACATTCTTTTTACGATTTGTATTTACTGCAACTCAAGGAGAAGAGAATGCTACGATCGTAAAAATCGTTTGTAACGCGACCTTTGAATTCAAAGAATCTTTAAATGTAGATGCAATACCTGAGTATTTTTACCCCAATAGCCTTGCTATAGTATTTCCCTATGTGAGAGCTTTTGTAAGCTCAGTTACGCTTCAGGCAAATATGGTTGTACCTATATTAATTCCGACACTCAATTTGACGGGACTCCAATCAACTCTAAAGGCTAATACAGAATTACGTTAAAATTTTGAGTGTTCTTTATCAAACATTGGAGGATCGCGATAACGTGGATTACGTTGAGGCGAATGGTCCTTTTCCTGGAGATCAAAGAGATCGTTGGCTGGGAGAAGGCTATTATTATTGGGATTCCTTTATTGATGCGGCTCATTACTGGGGTTATGTTTCTTATGAATGCAAGGGTAAAGATTACATAATAGCAAAGTCAGAGGTTAATATTCCTCAAGATAAACTTCTAAATTTGTTAGAGCCAGAGCAAATCGTTATGTTTACTAAATGGATAGATTCTTATACAAGGACTTTCCCAAATTCAGAAGCGACAGTAGAAAGGGTTTTAAATCATGCGGAAACCATTATGGGTTCACGTTTCCCATACATTGCAATTAAGGCAGAATTTAAAAACTGTTTTAAATACAGAGAATACCAAGAACGAATATACCCATATCATGGAAGTAAAGCGTATATTGATCTAAAACCTCCCGTACAGGTTTGTATTAGAGATAAATCAATAATTGGAGCAGATAATTTTAAAGTCATTTACCCTCTGGAATATGCAGGAGCAGAGGCATATACTTTTTAAGACATTAGTTTTTAGAGGGAATGCCTTTCTATAAAAGATACATTAAATTGCACAATAAAAATGTTTGGACCTATCTAAGCCTGACAGACTAAACTATTTTATAATCCTCCAAATGTAGGTCAAAAACCATAGATTGGGGGGAGTATAATACTTTTTAGGAGGATTTTACTAATTTGCAAGAAAGTTGGGATGAGAGCATAATAAAAGCTGTGGGTACCAAGATTTATTGTGTCATAGCTGATAGATTAAGCGATAGAATAAATGATAGATTAAATCCACATCATAATTTAGTATGGAGTGCCCTGAGTGAGAAAACCTCACTATAATCCCCCAAAAGTGGGTAAAAAGAGGAAGATTTGGGGGATTATAAGCATATTTTAGACTGCCAAGCAGTTTTGATTAGGCTGTCAAGAGCGCGCTTAATTGCTCTATCATTGGCATCATAAGGTAGATGTGCACAATCAAATGCTCTATCCGGGCTGAAAAATTTGGAGAATATGAGATGTGCGACTTAACTTTGCATGGCAATCAGGGATGAGAGGGATCTCTTATCCCTGAAAATAACTCTTATTTCAGCAATTTTCCATATTTTGTATGGTGGAGTAGTCTGAGTGTGATAGTATCTTTGCAGACGAAATTCAGAGGTCATGCCGGACATTATGCA
>JAAVDM010000017.1 GCA_014801815.1 Bacteroides sp.
AACTTCGCCCGATATGGGAAAAGCGAGGCCTGTTCATCTTCTTTCTTCCGCCATACAGTCCTCATCTGAATATCGCTGAGACTCTGTGGCGAATCCTTAAGGGCAAATGGCTCAAACCTGTGGATTATTTTTCCACAGATTCCTTGCTTTACGCAACCAATCGTGCTTTGGCTGCTCTTGGATATGAACTTAATATCAATTTTGCCCATGAGGCTTAGTATAAATTAATTGTTACGACTTACTTAGCATTACTAAAGCTTATATTGATAAACCTATTCATTATAGTGTGTTCTTTAGAATGAGCTCTTGGCTGTTGAAGGAGTTTGAGGAACAAGAGGATGTTATTTTTACATTTATATGTTCCACTGAGGAGTTAAATACAAATCATCCTGATATTCTTCCACAGGAATTTCGATGGAAATTATTTGATAAATTATATCAGAGACAAGTTAATAATCTACAACTCAGAGTACAGGATATAGTAGTAGGTCCTGAAGGTTATCAATCGTTAAGTCGGGCTTTTTATCGTGATAAACATACTCCTATTATTAATATCATAGTTACGTATTTACAGGAAAAACAACAAGAATATTAGACGCAGTAACAAAAACGTTCAACCCTCAGAGTCGTCTTATATTTAGTCAGTAACCGTTGCAATAGTTGGTCTTTCAACAATGTCCGTTGTGACTGTGGAATCCTCATTGCTCTGTTCCTAATCACCAAATTCAATACAAATTCAGTGATTATAATCACTGAATTTGTATTGAATTTGGTGATTAGGATTAATTTCTGTAACTTTAAACACAAAATATCAATGGTATGATTGAAAGAATAATTAAAAGTCGTATACTGCATGACTTTAATCGTAATAAAATAATTACTCTTCTCGGACCTCGTCAGGTAGGAAAGACTACATTGCTGGAACAGATACTTAAAACCTGTACAGTAAATAAGGTGCTGCAACTTAACTGTGATAATGAAGATGACAGACTATTGCTGCAGGGACGTTCAACTACGGAACTTAAGATGTTGATTGAAGGGTATGATATGATTATGATAGATGAAGCACAGAGAGTTCTGAATATAGGGCTTACGCTTAAAATGATGGGTGATCTTAAATCTAATGCTCGTATTATAGTTACCGGTTCTTCATCGTTAGGTTTGGGTGACAGTATTAATGAGCCTGCGACAGGACGGTTACTTGAATATAATCTATATCCATTTACTTTCGCAGAATTAGTTCAGAATTCATCATGGCGTGATGAACAGCGTATGTTGTTTCAACGATTGGTTTACGGTATGTATCCGGAAGTGGTTACGTATCCCTCCGATGCACGTCGTACCCTTATGACTATTACCAACAGTTATCTTTATAAAGACCTTTTGTCATATCAAGGTTTGCGTAAACCCGCTTTGCTTCAGAATCTTGTGAGAGCACTGGCTTTACAGATAGGAAGTGAAGTATCTTATAATGAAATAGGTAATCTTATCGGAGCGGATAAAGTGACAGTGGAAAAATATATTGACTTACTTGAGAAATGTTTTGTTGTGTTCCGGTTGCCTTCATTCAGTAGAAATATGCGTAATGAAATTAAAAAAGGAAAGAAAATTTATTTCTACGATAATGGTATACGCAATGCGATACTTTCAAACTTTGCTCCTCCTGAACTTCGTACCGATATGGGAGCACTATGGGAAAATTTTTTGATAAGTGAACGTGTAAAGCGTAATGCTTATTTAGGCTTATATGCTCAATTATATTTCTGGCGTACGCAAACTCAACAGGAAATTGATCTTATCGAAGAATATGACGGTCGTCTTACAGCTTTTGAATTTAAATGGAATCCTAAAACAAAGGCAAGTATACCACGTAATTTTACTGAGACCTATCCGAATAGTTCTTTTGAGGTTATAACTACAGACAACTATCTTCCGTTTCTTACATGAGTTATTGCATATCCCTTGATAATATTGCCGAGATGTGGTCTATGAAGCATTATTGGCTTCTTCCCCTCTCCTTTAAAAATAATTCTTGATCCCTCTATTGTCAGGAGTGTAATCCAAGATAACCAATAGACGGTAATTTCGTCCCAAGTAAAATCTTTAGGGAATGAGTTGAATCTATTTATAAGTTTTTCTTTTGTTCCAATTCTTTAGAATTTGGAACAAAAGTGACTAATTTTTTAGTTGCAAAACAAATTTTAATTAGGTAAGGTTCTTGTTATTTAGCTGAGGCCTACCCATAGATGAACGGCATCTCAAAATTGAACTCAATTTTGAGATGCCGTTCATCTATGGGTAGGCCTCAGCTATTTAGTGGTTGTATTGAAACGGGGGTCGTTAGCGAGAAGCCATTGTGCAATCTGGACGGCATTGAGGGCCGCTCCTTTCTTTATCTGGTCGCTGACAGTCCAGAAAGAGAGACCGCAATCGTCACTTATGTCCTTGCGCAGGCGGCCTACATAGACGGGGTCGGCACCGGCCTTGTGCAAAGGCATAGGATAGAGTTTGTCAGCCGGAGAGTCTTCAAGTACTACACCGGGGGCTGATTCAAAAGCGGCACGCGCCTCCTCTATGCTGACGGGACGTTCGGTTTCAATCCAGATGGCTTCGCTGTGGGCGCGCAGTACGGGTACACGAACACAGGTGGCAGAGACACGTATCTTATCGGAGTGCATTATCTTGCGTGTCTCGTTGAACATCTTCATCTCCTCTTTGGTGTAATCATTGTCGGTAAAGACATCTACGTGAGGAATGACGTTATAAGCCAACTGATAGGCAAACTTCTCAATGGTGGGTTCACTACCTTCGGCAAGCTCGGTGTACTGGTGGACAAGTTCGTCCATCGCAGCCGCACCTGCACCGCTGGCCGCCTGATAAGTGGCTACACGCACACGTGTGATAGGTGAGATATCATTGATGGGCTTCAAAGCCACAACCATCTGTATGGTGGTACAGTTTGGATTACCTATAATGTTGCGCGGACGGTCAAGAGCATCAGCCGCATTGACCTCGGGAACTACCAGAGGCACATCACTGTCCATGCGGAAAGCGCTGCTGTTATCAATCATCACGGCACCGTGACGTGTTATGACATCGGCATACTGACGCGATGTTCCCGCACCAGCCGAGGTAAAGGCTATGTCAATACCGGAGAAATCAGACTCCGGAGTCAGTTCTTCGACTGTAATATCCTTACCGCCGAAAGAATAGACTGACCCGGCACTACGCTTCGAGCCGAACAGACGAAGCGAGGAAACAGGGAATTTCTGTTCTGTCAGGACCTTGAGAAGTTCCTGACCGACAGCGCCGCTGGCACCTACTATGGCAATATTCATATCTTACTGCTTACCGGAAGTTGAGACGTTACGGTTTATTTTCTTTACGAGACCCTGAAGTACGTTGCCGGGACCAAGCTCGATAAATTCGTCAGCCCCGTCAGCAATCATAGCCTCCACGTCCTGTGTCCAGCGTACAGCGCCGGTAAGCTGACTGATAAGGTTAGCCTTGATTTCGGCAGGGTCAGTGTGAGGTTTGCCGTCTACATTCTGATATACGGGACATACAGGAGTGTTGAACTCGGCAGCTTCAATAGCGGCAGCTAATTCTTCCTGAGCCGGCATCATGAGAGGGCTGTGGAAAGCACCGCCCACTTTAAGCGGCAGAGCACGCTTTGCACCGGCAGCTTTAAGAGCTTCGCAGGCTTTGGCAACTCCTTCGATGGTACCTGAAATCACAATCTGACCGGGGCAGTTGAAATTAGCCGGTACAACCACATCGTCTATAGTGGCGCACACCTCCTCAACTTTATCATCGGGCAGACCTATGATAGCAGCCATTGTAGAAGGACGAGCCTCACAAGCCTTCTGCATAGCGTGGGCACGAGCGGAAACGAGTTTCAAACCTTCCTCGAACGACAGCGCACCGGCGGCAACCAGAGCTGAGAACTCGCCGAGACTGTGGCCGGCAACCATATCGGGCTTGAAATCATCACCCAGACTCTTAGCCAGAATGACACTGTTGAGGAAAACTGCAGGTTGAGTTACTTTAGTCTGTTTCAGATCGTCCTCAGTACCCTCGAACATGAGGTCGGTTATGCGGAATCCTAAGATGTCGTTAGCTTTTTCGAACAGTTCGCGGGCATTTGCGTCGTTGTCATACAACTCTTTGCCCATGCCAACATACTGGGCACCCTGGCCCGGAAAAACGTATGCCTTCATATTGCTGATAAATAGATGAATAACGTGTAATGGCGTAAACCTGCTGCATGGAATCATCTCCGCCGGAGAGTAGTAAACAGGTATGACGCGGGCACAAAATTACTAAAAAAAGCTCAGATTACCGAATATTGGCTATACTGATGATGTCGGCGAAGACTCCTGCAGCCGTGACTTCGGCACCCGCACCATATCCTTTTATGACCATAGGATATTCCTTATAGCGTTCGGTGGTGATAAGAATAACGTTGTTACTGCCTTCAAGGTTATAGAAGGGGTGATTGGCGTCTACGGACTGCAGCTCGACACAAGCCTCGCCACGATCAAGAACAGCCACAAAGCGCAGGCGTTCGCCGCGCTCTTCTGCACCCGCACGCATATTCTCGAACTCACTGTCAATATCTTTCAGAGCCTCCATGAAAGCCGCCGGTTCAGCCTCAAAGAATAATTCGGGAATGAAAAGACGTTTTCTGACCTCTTCGCGGCTGAGTTCGTATCCTGCTTCACGTGCGAGAATCACCAGTTTGCGTACCACATCGGTACCCGATAGGTCGATACGAGGATCCGGTTCGGTATAACCCTGTTCTTTAGCCATTCGCACCGCCAGACTGAGAGGTATGTCCCGGCTTACTACATTGAATATGTAATTGAGTGTCCCGGACACGACAGCCTCGATACGCAGAATCTTATCACCGGAATTTATAAGTGAATTTATGGTGTTGATTATAGGCAGACCGGCACCTACGTTGGTCTCGAACAGAAATTTTACGTCGCGTGCACGTGCTGTCTCCTTCAATTCAAGATAATGTGAATATTCACCTGAAGCCGCAATTTTATTAGCGGCAACGACATTGACGTAATGAGTCAGAAGGTCGCTGTAAATAGCCGCTATCTGCGCGGAAGCCGTGCAGTCTATAAAGACAGGATTGTAGATATTCATTTTCACAATCTCACGCTTTATGATTTCCGGCGATGACTCTATACCTTGCAGTTCAAGTAATTCTGCATAACGCGCAGGGTCAAGGCCGTAGCGGTCAAACACGGCACGTCGGCTTGAAGCGATACCTACCACATTAAGACGCAGACGCTTTTCGGCAAGCAGTTTCTCACGTTGGCGTGCAATCTGCTGCAGCAGTATACCGCCCACATTTCCCACACCGGCTACAAAGAGATTGAGTACCTGACATTCAGAAAGGAAGAATGAGTCATGTATGACGTTGAGAGTCTTGCGGAGACTACGGCGCTCCACCACAAACGAAATATTGATTTCCGAAGCACCCTGGGCACAGGCTATAACATTGATACCGTTACGTCCTACGGTATTAAACACCTTACCCATGATGCCGGTGGAGTTGCGCATATTCTCGCCTACCACAGCTACAGTAGCAAGGTCGAGCTGCGCACTGACATCATTGTACATACCTGAAGCCAGTTCGGCGGAGAACTCCTCACGCAGCACATCTACAGCCAACCGGGCATCGGCATTCCGCACGGCTATAGTGGTATTATTCTCGGAGGCAGCCTGCGAGACAAGGAACACACTGACACCATGCTTGGACAGCGCACTGAAGATACGTGTGTTGACACCCACCACACCTACCATACATAGGCTCGACAGCGTTACAAGAGCTGTGTCATTGATTGACGAGATACCCTTTATCGGTTTGGTGTCTGGACGCGGATTATTGCTGATACGTGTGCCGGGAGCTTCGGGACGGAAAGTATTCTTAACCAATATCGGTATGTTGCGGTGGTAGGCGGGATAGATAGTGGGAGGAAAGACAACTTTAGCACCGAAATTACACAACTCCATAGCTTCGGTAAACGATAACTCATCAATAACGTAAGCTGTGTCTATCACTTTCGGATCAGCTGTCATGAAGCCGTCCACATCAGTCCATATCTCAAGCACCTCAGCTTTGAGAGCCGCTGCGAGGAGTGAAGCAGTATAATCACTGCCTCCACGTCCGAGGTTGGTAATATCGCCGTTGACATCGGAAGCAATGAAGCCGCCGACTACAGCTGTTTGCCAGTCTCCGTTGCCGAGTCGCTCGGCTATAAGTGAGTTGGTGAGGTCTGTGTCGAGTCTGTTCGCACCTTCGGCATTCTTGCGTGTCTTGATGAAGGTACGGGCATCGAATAGTGTACAGTCTCCGAGCATGGCGCTTACGATAAGGCTTGACAGACGTTCTCCGTAGCTGACTATTATGTCGAGTGCACGTGGCGAGAGGTCGTGTATAAGTGACACACCCTTGAATATATTACCGAGTTCGTCAAGCAGCATACGTACCATCTGCTCCGTGTCTGCACGTCTTACTTCCGGAACCATAGTCCGTGTCATATTGAGATGACGTTCCACCATACGGGCATAATTGTCAAGATACTCAATGTTATCTTCGACAGCCATGTGTGCGGTGTTTATCAATGCGTCGGTAATACCGCCGAGAGCAGAGACTACAACGACCTTGCGTCCGGGTGTAGAGCGCACTATATCGCGCACGTTAGCCATACTTTCAGGAGTGCCCACCGAAGTGCCTCCGAATTTTAAAACCTTCATATAAAGTGTCTGAACTGTGAACTTAGAGAGTGTGTCTGAATTTAACACGAATAAAAATACGAGTCACTCAAATTAAATCTATACATTCACTTGAAGAGTCTTTCAGGTGAATTTCACCGAGTCTAATCAGTCGCATAGACCGCTATGCTTCTTCTTCAACTCGTCAGATTCCCTTGAAAATCCTTCTTCAAATTATTGAAAGTTAAATTCAGACACATTCTTAGGATTCTTTTAATTCTATTAAAGAAATCCGTCATAAGGAAAAACGCCCCAAAATTAGTCAAAAATCCTCAGTCGGCCAATTCCCTTTCTGTAAGATGAGGTAAATCAGCTTCAGATGAGAGAATAGACATAACATTGTATGACGGTTAGCGTAGGGGTAGGTGAGGATTGATAAGGAATACTTTGGAAGTTGATCGGGTGATAGCTGTGTAGAGCCACCTATAGAAATCAGAACAAATAGCATCGGGAGTTAGGGCACCCATATCAATGTATATATGTGCCCACTGTCCGCCCTGTGCTTTATGACAGGTGACACAGTAGGCATACTTGGCCTGCAAAGAATTATAGTAGGGGTCTTCTTCGGCGTGTTTGATTTTTTGTGACAGTTCACCATCACAATCGGCCATTACACGGGCATAGAGGCGTTCCATCTCTTCACGCGGTATTGACGGCCCCTCGGCTACAAGACTGCGCAGCATCAGTTTGGCACCTACGGTCGAACCGTCGGCAGTCAGCGTAAGTTCGATATCGACAAAATAACGACCGTATGCTTTTTCGGTACGTCCTACCCATGTGACTTCGGCAGTGTCACCGTTGGCTATAAACGAACTGAGCTTGTTTATACGGCTCCAGTAATAGTCGTTGCGGGCTATTACAATACGATCGCCGCGCTGGATAGGCACATCGGTACCCATTACCAGACTACGGATAGCCTGATTGAACTTGTTGGCACGTTTGTTTGAGCGTGTTATAATGAGTGTCTCGTCCTGACCCACGCTGCTCCACGAATCAGAAAGGTAGTCGGCGAGGTCTGCTGAAGAAATTGCCTTCACATCGTCATACCCTCGGACAGAGATAGCAAAACGCGAAGGGTCGAAATCACCGAAAAGGAATTTACGTATGTTATACGAATTGAGAAGAATACCGCTGTCCTCCTTCTGGCGTACCGGAGTGTCAAGTGTGGCATATATCGGTTCGAGTCCAAATTCTCGTAGTCGGACCTGTTCCATAGCTGTGCTGTGTGTCTGTCCGACGGGAGGCAACTGTGCCATGTCGCCTATTAGAATCATGCGGCATCCGGGCGCACTGTAGACGTGACGCACAAGGTCGCCAAGCAGTGAATTACGGTCGGCGGTGTCAGTTATGAGCGAGGCTTCGTCTATAAAGAAAATCGTATCACTGTCTTTATTGGGAGCCAAAAAGAAAGAAGTGTTGGCAGGGTCGGCCGAGTTACCACGGTAAAGACGCTTGTGTATGGTAGACGCCTTATGTGAGGCGAACTGTGAGGCTACTTTTGCCGCACGGCCCGTAGGAGCCAGTATCACTGACCGTACACGAGCGGTATCAAGAGCCTTCACAACAGCACCCACAACCGATGACTTACCGGTGCCGGCATAACCGTTCAGCACGAACACATCACGAGCTTTCCCGTCAGTGATGAAGGAAGCGAGAGCATTGATGAGTACAGCCTGCTGAGTGTTAGGCTCAAAAGGCAGAAAAGTGTAAGCGGCGTCGGCCAGTTGAAGAGCGGTCATGATAAACAGTAATAAGGCACAAAATTAGTAATAAAAGATGAAGATATGATAAAAACAGTTAAAACAATAAGAAAAGTATGGGGGAAAAGTGTTATCTTTGCGACACGAAACAGAGGACAAAGCAGCCGCGGCTCCGTAACCGCGGGTCCTCCTTCAGGCAGAATTTAGACACACAAAATCTATAACTTATTATATAGAAATTCATAAAGACATGAAGATTGAAAAGATTATCGGTCGCGAAGTGCTTGACTCTCGTGGCAACCCCACAGTAGAAGTAGACGTAATCCTCGAAAGCGGTGTTATGGGCCGCGCAGCTGTTCCCTCGGGAGCATCAACAGGTGAGAACGAGGCACTTGAGCTCCGCGACGGTGACAAGAGCCGTTATCTGGGCAAAGGCGTCCTGAAGGCTGTAGCCAACGTCAACGGTCCTATTGCCGAGGCTCTGAAGGGTCATAGCGCCCTCGACCAGATCGGTGTTGACCAGATCATGCTCGATCTTGACGGCACCCCCACAAAATCCAATCTCGGCGCTAACGCCATACTTGGTGTATCACTTGCTACCGCTAAGGCAGCTGCCGCTTACCTTGACCTTCCCCTTTACAAATATATCGGTGGTTGCAACACTTACGTGCTGCCCGTACCGATGATGAACATTATCAACGGTGGCGCTCACTCTGACGCACCTATCTGTTTCCAGGAATTCATGATTCGTCCCGTAGGCGCTCCTTCTTTCAAGGAAGGTATCCGTTGGGGTACAGAAGTGTTCCACGCTCTTAAGTCAGTGCTCAAGGCACGCGGTCTGTCGACTGCAGTAGGTGACGAGGGTGGTTTCGCTCCCAAGCTCGAAGGTACGGAGGACGCTCTGAACGTTATCATGGAGGCTATCAAGAAGGCCGGTTACGAGCCCGGTAAGGATATCACTATCGGTCTTGACTGCGCTTCTTCAGAGTTCTATCATGACGGTGTATATGACTACACTCACCTGAAGACAGGTGCTCAGAAAGAAGTTAACGGCCGTAAGCTCACCAGCGAGGAGCAGGCTAAGTATCTTGAGGAGCTTATCACCAAGTATCCTATTGACTCAATCGAGGACGGTATGGACGAGAACGATTGGGAAGGTTGGCGTATGCTCACCAAGCTCATCGGCGACCGTTGCCAGCTTGTAGGTGATGACCTGTTCGTTACCAATGTTAAGTATCTTGAAAGAGGTATCGCCGAGGGTTGCGGTAACTCGATTCTGGTTAAGGTTAACCAGATCGGTTCGCTCACCGAAACTCTGCGTGCTGTAGAGATGGCTCAGCGTAACAACTACACTGCCGTTATCTCACACCGTTCAGGCGAGACTGAGGATTCTACAATCGCTGACATAGCTGTTGCTACCAACGCCGGCCAGATTAAGACCGGTTCTGCAAGCCGCAGCGACCGTATGGCCAAGTACAACCAGTTGCTCCGTATTGAAGAGCAGCTCGGCAAGGAGGCTGTTTACGGCTATAAGAAGATTGTAAAGAAATACTGATTACAGAAATCACTACTGTTGTCACGGCTCTGTTACCGTGATACGGTAAGAGAATAATGTCAATGCCCTATGATACATCAATGATGTATCATAGGGCATTGTTTTGTTTTGGCTGTTTCGGCAAAGCGTTGTAACTTTGCAATACACATCATATACAGACATGAAGATAATTTCTAAAATAACATTCATAATGTTGCTGGCTATAGCGTTGCCGGCTCATGCCGCCATACGTGTGGCCACCCCATCGGACACTGTTACCGCCGCACGTATGGTAAGTGAACTGCGTGCCATGCCTGGGGGTACTTCTATCGGACCGCGTGTGGCTGCGGCTGCTGTCATGCTGACCGGGGTAGCTGCAGGTCAACCTCTTGACAACGACAGTACGGGAACAGCTATAATAGGATTCGAACGCACCGACGGACTTGGACTTGTAAATATGGCTATGGCGCTTGCTCAGGCAGCCGGAAGTCCGTTGGGACGTTGGCAGGACTACGGTGAGGCACTTGTCAATGTGTCACGCCGTCGTGGGGAAGATACAGGGTTCGCCAGCAAGATGATGTACGGTGCCGATTGGGTTACGGATAATGTGTATCGTGGCAATATCTCTGACCTTACTGAACGCTATTCAGGAAGCAATGTTTTTAAGACCAAATCGCTCGATAAGATAAGTTTAAATCGTGCCGATTATCCCGCTCTTGCCGATTCCGCCACCTACGAGGCTCTGCGTATGGTGGAAATGGGTTATCGCACCCATAAGATACCTCATCTCAAGAAAGAGACTTTGAGCAAGAAAGATATACTTGAAGATTTACGTGACGGTGACATAATCATGATGCTTAGTTCTGACCCCCGGTTTGATATATACGATATCGGAATAGTGCATATACAGCCTGACGGCCCTCACTTTATACACGTGTCGCCTTCTACCGGCAAGGTAGTGGAGGAGGCCGAGGTACTACCGCGCTGGTTCAAGAAAGAGAATCAGTATTTTTACGGTTACAGATGGCTGAGACCCGAATAAGCAGTGCGACTGAGCCGGTAGTTGTGTTTGATCTTGACGATACACTTTTTGATGAGGTTGATTTCATACTGTCGGGTATAAAGGCCGTGAAGGTTTTGTTTGAGACCATAGAGGGTCTTGATGTTGAGGAATGTTGTCTGGCTATGCGTGAGGCTGTACGTCGGCATAAGAATCACTACAGTGCTCTTGAACATTGTCTGGACCGGGCCGGTGTGAGAGAGCAGGTAGATATGAGCCGTATTGTGACTGCGTTGCGTAGCCATTGTCCGGTAGGTCTTGAATTGCGTCCCGGTGTGAGGCAGATACTTGACCGGTTGTATAGACGAGGTGTCACACTCGGTATTCTTACCGACGGACGCAGTGTCACTCAGCGTCACAAGATAGCGGCTCTCGGCATAGAACACTATTTTGACTCGGCGGCAATACGTATATCCGGTGAGACTGGTATTGACAAGAGTAACTCTGAAGCCTACCGTTGGTTTTCTGAACACTATCCCGGCAGAAAATATGTGTACGTAGGCGACAATCCGGCTAAAGATTTTGTGTGGCCCAACCGTATGGGCTGGCTGACAATATGTATTTCCGACTATGGGCGTAATATTCACTCACAGCAGGGGATATGGCCTGGGGAGTTATGTGCCTTAATGACAGTATACGATTTTTGGGAGGTTGAGGAAAGTATTTATAAAAATGACACAAACACAGAGGAATAAATAGGAAAACATAAAAAGAAATAAAAAAAATCACTTTAGGTGTTGTGTATATTGTTAGCAATTTGCTATCTTTGCACTTACTAACAGCTAACTCAAAAACCATGAACACAGGCCGCCGTTCGCGCATACTGATGATTTACACCGGAGGTACTATCGGAATGATAGAAAACCCTGACAGTCATGCACTCGAACCATACGATTTTGAACATTTGCTTGATAATGTGCCAAAGCTCAAAATGCTGAGATTCGATATAGACAGCATTCAGTTTGAGCATCCGCTGGACTCATCGAGCATGAATCCCACCCATTGGGGTGAGATAGCCAAGGTTATATCCGATAATTATGACCGCTATGACGGTTTCGTAGTACTGCACGGTACCGACACTATGGCCTATTCGGCCTCGGCACTAAGCTTTATGCTCGAAAATTTGGCAAAACCGGTCATCATTACCGGCTCACAGCTTCCTATCGGCGAAGTCCGCACCGACGGTGAGGAGAATCTCATCACAGCCCTGCAGATAGCCGCTGCTCGTGACAGCGAAGGTAATCCGGTAGTGCAGGAGGTGGCTATACTTTTTGAAAACTATCTATGGCGCGGCAACCGTGCTACAAAACATAGTGCTGACAACTTCAACGCTTTTAAGTCAAATAATTTTCCTCAGCTTGCCAAGATAGGTCTCGGCATCACTTTCAACCGTGAGGCTCTCTGGCGTCCGTTAAAGGATCGTGAGTTTAAGGTACACTACAATATGGATACGAATGTGATGTATATTGACCTTTTCCCCGGTATTTCGGAGCATACCGTACGCCATCTTCTTTCGACTCCCGATGTGAAAGGAGTGGTGCTGAAGACTTTCGGTGCCGGTAACGGCCCTACCGACAAATGGTTTATCAATGCTATTAAGGAAGCCGTCGCCCGGGGCGTAGTGATTGTCAATATCACTCAGTGCAGCAATGGTTCTGTCCATCCGCTGCGTTATGTCACCGGTCTTGAACTGGCACAGGCAGGCGTTGTGTCCGGCCATGACCTGACCTCCGAAGCCGCTATCGCCAAACTTATGTTCCTGTTCGGTCTCGGTCTCTCTACTGATGATGTTAAGCGTTATATGGAATATTCGCTTTGCGGCGAAATGAGTACATAATCGGAATTAATTTCGTATACAGACGGTGCCCTGCCTGAACATTGTTCAGGCAGGGCACCGTCTGTATACAAGTAATTAATCTGTTACAATATTGGTACCGGTTTCCTGACCCTTACGGATAGCCGGAATACCACGCAGCATCCATTCGGGCATGGGGTCGCCCTTGAGATAGTGGTCGAAGAACTGTTGCAGACGTATTGTTATGTCCTTACGGTTGCGGCGCTCGCGCAGGTTGTGTGCTTCGCCATTATACTGCAGCATCCATACCGGACGGTTAAGGCGACGCAGAGCCATAAACATCTCTATACCTTGATACCAAGGTACCGCACCGTCGGCATCATTGTGCATTATCAACAGGGGAGTGTGACAGCGATCAGCGTGAAATACCGGAGAGTTGGCTATATAAAGTTCCGGAGCGCTCCAAAGGTCACGTCCAATACGGCTCTGTCCCATTTCATACTGAGCCTGCCGGGAGTCTCCCGTGCCCCAGCGTATACCACCGAAAGCCGATGTCATATTGGCTACGGGAGCACCGGAACCGGCACATGCGAACATATCGGTGCGTGTCACCAGATAGGCTGTCTGGTATCCTCCCCAGCTCTGTCCGTCGATACCGACACGTTTGGGGTCAATCCAGCTGTAGCGGTCGCACAAGGCTTCCACGCCCGAACACACATAGTTCCATGCACTTTCACCCGGCACACCGGCAGTGTAATGAATATCGGGCACAAACACCACATAACCACGACTTACATAGAAGGGATAATTAATCCAGCTCCATGACGGCTCCATACGATAATGCCTGTAGAGATTTTCGGTGTTAGTCTCGTAGAAAACAGAGAGCATCGGATGCTGTGCTGTAGTGTCAAGGTCTTCGGGAATATACAGTATTCCTTCAGCGGGTGATCCGTCGTAGGCATACCACTTCACAAGTTCGGCACGTCCCCAGCGGTAGTCTGCCATCTGCGGGTTGGAAGCTGTGACTTTCTCAGCTTTGGCAAAATCTGTCCCACGACATACATAGACGTCAGGCGATATGCTGAAGTTACCTGCTATCCATGAATAGACATCAGCGTTACGTGCTTTACGTATCTCGGAATAGCTCATGCCTTCGAGTAGACGCACCGTCGGGTCTGAAGGACGTCCATAGCGGAGCGTGGCCAGACCGTTACGCTTGTCGGTGAAGTCAAATACCGTCAGCAGCATCTCACTACCGTCAGTGACAAACCGGACATCTTTCGGATTGGGATTGACATAGCGCAGTTGCTGGTTGTGTTTGCGTCCGTAACCGGATGTAAGACATTCGGGAGCACGTTTGCCCGCAGGGTCGAGCCGCCACAGATCGTAGCGGTCATACACTATAATGTCACGGTCGTCAGCACTCCAGCAGGCCACACCGTAAGCCTCGCGCGGCCCCGGACGGTCGGCGCTTTCGTCCCATAGGGGATAGGGCACCTGTGCCGATATACACTGTGTTTTGCCTGTAGAGATGTCGTATGTATAATACTGACGCTTATCGAACCATGCCACATACTTGCCCATCGGCGATATGAGACAGTCATCGAAAGGTAATGCACCGACTATCCGGCGTTGGCCATTGTTCACGTTTACTACACTTACATCAGCTTTGGCGAAATAATCCCACTGTCGACTGACCATATTTTGTGTCGGGTCAATTACCATAGCCCAATCTGCATCCCAGCGGTCGGCACCGGTGACGGTAGCCAGTTCGCTGTCGGTAAGTAAGATGGTAGCCATATTGTTGAGACCGGTTACAGTGGTGAGAGTGTTCTCTCTGAGTTCTTTAAGCAGTGCGCTTTCCTGCGGAGGTGTCATGGGGGCATTCCAGCGCCATATATCAAGGTCAGCACGCTCGAAGCTGACTATGGTTGTGTCGTCAGGCGCAACGTAGGGTGCCACGCCTGCAATAAGACGTGTTCCGTCATGTGAAAATTCAGGACGTGTATACTGATTGACGAACAGCATCTTTCCGGCTGACTCGCGCTGCATACGTCCCCATTCCTCCATAAGTTTTGCCTGCGTCTCAGGGTCGCTGGAATGTGGCATGGAATAGTTGGGACCGCGAGGACCGGTAATCTGTTCAAATACCATCTCAGGATCCTCATACGGACGGTGCAGGTCGGCCAGATAGAGCTGTGCGCGTTTTGTACCGGTATCGGTAGTGTCATCGGAAGCTACGTATGCGAGTCGTTCTCCTTTTGGGTCGAGGGCGATATTGCCGTAGAACTTGCGGTCACGGTCAAGGAGAGTAAACGAAGTGTCCGCTATCTGTACCACACCGACACCGTCTGTAGTCAGTGAGTCGGTGGCATTGCCACGCAGTGTGAACGCCACACAGTTACCGGCATCGGAAACTGCATATTGCTTGACCCACTTCACCGTCTTGTTGTTACCTGTGGCTGGGTCAACCACTATCAGTGGCAGACCGGCTTTTGCATCGGCCAGTACTGACGGTGAAACAAGAGTTGTGTCACAGCTTTCAAAAGCTATCAGCGAGCCTTTGTCACGTGACACACGGTAACTCTTTACACCACCTATGCGTGTTATGGCACCGGTCTTGAGATTGACTATAGCCAGCGAGTCGGCAGCCATAAGATGAGATGCAGTCTTTTTTATGCGTGCCTGTCGTGTCACTGCATAAGGGGGGCGTATCAGAGCCACTCCCCATGCACCGTCGGCTGTGAAAGCAGGAGTGTGGCCGCGCTCTATGACGATACGCCGATTGTTGCGTGTATTATAGAACGTAAGTGTTCCGTCTCCTTCCTGCGGGTTGACTGCGAAAGCCGCCCACTGTCCGTCGGACGATATCAAATCGTTTGTAGCTGTCTCCCAAGAGTCAAACGCTGAATGGTCAAGAGGTTTTTTTGCAGCCGTTGATGTCGCGGCTATGGCCAGAGCGCTGAGAGCCGCGAGGGTCAGCGGTGCGAGCCTTGAGATGTGTGGCATATCAGTCTACTTTGTGCAGGTCATGACCCATACGGGTCTTTTTAGTGTGCATGTAAAAACGGTTATAAGGATTGGGTGCCACTTCGAGAGGCACAGTACCTATGATGTTGATGCCGTAGCCTTCGAGTCCGATACGCTTTATCGGATTGTTGGTGAGAAGACGCAGATTCTTCGCTCCCAAGGCATGAAGAATATTGGCGCCTACACCATAATCTCTTTCATCAGCCTTGTGACCGAGATGCAGGTTGGCATCTACCGTATCAAAACCGTTCTCCTGAAGTTTGTAGGCGCGTATCTTGTCCATGAGTCCGATACCGCGTCCTTCCTGATTCAGATAGATTATAGCACCACGTCCTTCCTTCTCTATCATCTGCATGGCGAGATGCAGCTGTTCGCCACATTCGCAGCGCATCGAGCCGAAGATGTCGCCGGTCATACATGACGAGTGCACACGCACAAGCAGTGGTTCGTCAGTGGTTATGTCCCCCTTTATCAGAGCTATATGTTCCAGATTGTTGTCTTTCTGACGGAAAGGTATCAGGCGGAAATGACCTGTGGCGGTCGGCATATCAACTTCCTCACCTCTTTCAACCAGTGAGTCATTACGCAGACGGTAAGAGATAAGGTCGCGTATGCTGATTATTTTCAGCCCCCATTCATTGGCCTTCTTACGTAGTTCGGGCAGACGAGCCATAGTGCCGTCCTCATTCATTATTTCTATAAGGGCGCCTGCGGGCTGCAGACCGGCAAGACGTGCGAGGTCTACGGCAGCTTCAGTATGTCCGGCACGCTGCAATACACCGCGATCTTGTGCGTAGAGGGGATTTATGTGTCCGGGACGTCCGAAAGTTTCAGGTGTCGAAGCCGGGTCGGCGAGAGCGCGTATCGTGGCCGCACGGTCATGTATGCTTACACCTGTAGAGCAACCTTCGAGCTTATCGACTGTCACAGTGAAGGGTGTACCGAGCATCGAAGTGTTGTCAGTGACCTGATGCGGCAGATTGAGTTCCGCACAACGTTTATTGGTGAGCGGGGCACACAGCACACCGCGTCCCTCTTTTAGCATAAAATTCACTGCTTCGGGGGTAATCTTTTCGGCAGCTATGATGAGGTCACCCTCGTTCTCGCGGTCTTCGTCATCGACCACTATCAGGAATTTGCCGTTACGGAAGTCTTCGATAGCTTCCTCTATATTGTCAAGTCTGATTTTATCACTCATTGTCTTAGTATGTTGGTTGTGGTATGGGTTATTCAGTTGTCTGCGGCACTATGAATATTGAAAAATTGACACTGCCGTACACACGATGCTGTGTAAAGCCCGGCAATGTCGAGAAGTCGTGATTACGATTGTGTTCTATTATTACGATGGTGCCGGGTGCTACGGCTTTCGAGCCTAATATGAGAGAAGGAATCTCGGCAAAGCGCTGGTGGTCGTATGGCGGATCTGCAAATACGATATCGTATGCCTGACGACATGATGCCAGAAATCTGAATACATCACCGCGCACTACCCGCAGTGCTTCGTCGCCCAATTTGAGTTTTACACTGTTGATAAACGCTGACTGTACGGGAGCCATCTCTACGGCTGTGACCGGGTCACAGCCACGCGACAGCAGTTCGAAACTGACTGCACCTGTACCGGCGAAAAGGTCAAGCGCCGATTTCCCCTCAAGGTCGATGATATTTTCAAGTACGTTGAAAAGATTCTCGCGTGCAAAGTCGGTAGTCGGCCGTGCTGTTATGTTTTTGGGCACGTCAAAACGGCGGTGTCCGTATTTTCCTCTTATTATTCTCATAGTTCTTGTTGTGTGGTGTTGCGCCGTGTCGCTGAGAGAGCGAGTGGTAGAGGCATACCATTCGTACCGAGTCGGGCTGCGGTGTCGGTGTGTGTGTAGTCGGCGATATATGGCTCAAGCGCTTCGGCCAGACGTGAAGCTATGGTATGGTTTGCCGTGTTTGAAGTATCGGAATTGATTGTGAGGTGTGTTTCACTGCGCTCATACTCACAGGCTTCAAGAGCATTGACTATCAGCCTTACCAACGTCGGCACATCGTAATGCTCCGATGGTTTGGTGACGGCAAAAAGCAGTTTGCCCGAACGTGTAGCCAATATATGAATCATACCCTTGTCCGAAAAGTCTATAAACAGTGCCGTGCCTTCGCTGTGACGTTTGGCTACGAAACGGCGTAGTACCGACAGTCCGCAGACCACACGCGCACCCGGGAAGGTACGTTGCATACATGTGGCCAGTCCCGGTGTGAGTACGAAATGACACACTTCGGAATCCACACGGTCAGTAAGAACATCGGTCGCCAGAGCCGGCCACAGTGTGTCGGCCATAAGCCGGGTTACCTCGGGATCATCGGCACTTCTGGGCACCCACATCACACGGTCGGTATCTATTATTACGTCCGTTGAGAAATCATCGAGTACACGCGGGTTGTCATAGACCGCTCGTTCAAGCTGTTCGATAGGAGTTTCCGAGTCATCGAATTCTATGGCGAAAAGCCGGTTGGGCCGTGAAGTGTCGGCGATATAGTTCAGCCACGCCTCGGCACCGTTGTTGCCGATACGCACCACGAGATGCCACCGGCCGGTATCGGCCAGCTCGGCGGCTGAGTATTTAGGTGTCTGATTGTCGCTCATTATGCTAACGCTTATTATAATAACGTCCGGAGAGAGAAAAGAATCGGGGTTGCCCGTTGCAAAATTAACAATAAAAATCAACAAACCGAAATTCCCTTCCCGACCGAGTTATCTTAATCAAACGTAAGAGCGTTACACAAATTACTGAACTGACTGTTCTCCGTTATTAAGGTTTTAATTTATTTCTCTAATATGTTCTCTTCTGTCAATCATAATTTTCATGGATTATTTCAGGAGGAGTCAGAGTAAGATCATGATAATCTAAATCGTGAATTACCATCTTAAAATATACTAATGACTTATAATCGGGATAAAGACGTTTTAGGATACTGTTCCCTTAAATATTTTTGCTTAACAATAAGACTTGATTATTAAAGAAATACAAGAGAGTATCTAAATTTGGGTAACAAAATAATTTTTATTTGTAATTGACTTTTAGGGTTGGAAAAGAGGTGACAATCGGCAAGTTCAAGTTTTCGTAAAAAGGACATGGACGCGAAAGCCGACACTCGTGGAGACTATGGTATTTGTGTTCTTTTCGGCACAGTCGGAGATAGTCGGAACTCTTAGAGAGGTTTATTCGGTACCATTGACACGGAATAAATCACGCCGAGATTTTCTTTTGAGCTTGTCGATAAAAACCTGACAGAGAGATAGGATATATCAGATATTTTTATTAATTTTGCATTACAAAGTAACACTTATCTGAAAATGGCTAGTCAGTAAAAACAGAGATATACGGCGAGAGCCGAAAACCTTTGAGAACATCCTTGTAGTCGTTACAGGCTTTGGTCAGCCTTCAGATGCTACTCGGGTGTTCTTTTTTATTTGGAAAGACATGAATAAGCAACAACTTGCTTCCAAAATATGGGCTTCGGCAAACAAGATGCGTTCGAAGATTGAAGCCAACGAGTATAAAGACTATATACTAGGCTTTATCTTCTATAAGTTTGTTTCCGATAAACTTGTCGAAGACCTTAAAGCAGAGGGCTGGTCTGATGCAGACCTAAAAGAATATCTGAAAGAGAGTAATCAAGAAATCGTTGAGTTTTGCCAAAATAAGCGCGGTTATTTCATCGCTTATAACGACTTGTTTTCTACATGGATTGATCCGAAGCGTGACACTCCTTTCTCAGTGGCTGATGTCCGCGATGCACTCAATCGTTTTGCACGACTCATCAATCCGACATATTCTAAAGTTTATTCAGGTATTTTCGACACACTGCAAAACGGTTTGTCAAAACTTGGTGAGAATACAGGTTCACAGACTAAATCAATAGTGAATCTGCTTGACCTGATTAAAGATATTCCCACCGACGGATCGCAGGACTATGATGTTCTCGGCTTCATTTATGAATATCTTATCTCTAACTTCGCAGCTAACGCCGGCAAGAAAGCCGGAGAGTTTTACACTCCGCATGAAGTGGCTTTGATGATGTCACAAATCGTGGCTCTTCATCTCCGCAATGAAGACGAAATCAAAATCTACGACCCGACTTCCGGCTCCGGCTCGCTTCTTCTCAATATCGGTCGTAGTGTAGGACGATACATTCAGGATAAGAACAAAATTGTCTATTACGCGCAAGAACTAAAGGAGGCAACATACAATCTTACTCGCATGAACCTCGTAATGCGTGGTATTCTTCCAGATAATATTATTGTGCGTAATGGTGACACCCTCGAAGAAGATTGGCCCTGGTTTGATGAAACCGATCCTTCTTCTACTTATGAACCGTTATATTGTGACGCAGTTGTCAGCAACCCTCCTTATTCTCAGGAGTGGACCCCTAAAGAGGAAACTAAGACCGACCCGCGTTATAAGAACTATGGTATTGCGCCGCAAGGCACCGCTGATTATGCGTTCCTGCTTCATGACCTGTATCATGTTAAACCGGGAGGCATTATGACTATCGTTCTGCCTCATGGCGTTCTTTTCCGAGGTGGTAGTGAGGAGGAAATTCGTAAGAATCTTGTGGAGAATAATAACATAGACGCAATCATCGGTTTACCGTCCAACATATTCTTCGGCACAGGTATTCCTACTATCGTTATGGTGTTAAAGCAGAAACGCGACCGAGACGAAATACTCATAGTTGATGCTTCTAAAGGCTTCGTAAAAGTAGGTAAGAATAATCAACTTCGTGCGCGTGACATCCGCAAGATTGTAGATGCAGTTACAGAACGTCGAGAAATACCTAAGTTTTCTCGACTCGTTACTCGTTCCGAAGTTAGAGATAACGATTATAACCTAAATATCCCTCGCTATGTCAATTCTGCCGATGATGATGAGTACTGGGATATTTACGCTACTATGTTCGGAGGAATACCTGATAATGAGGTGGCTTCTCACGCCTCTTGGTGGAATATGTTCCCCTCGCTCCGTAATCAGTTATTTAAATCCGATGGCGAAGGATATAATACTCTTTCCGTTCCTGTTGATAGGCTTTCGGATACCATTGCTTCTAATGATGAAGTCAAGGTTTTCAGTGAGGGTTATAAAGAGTCAATCTCCAATGTCGGCAAATCTCTTAATACCCACCTTGTAGATAGACTTACGGAGTCAGATTTTGTTTCTCAGATTAACCCCGACACCCATCTTGCTGTTCTTACCACAATCTTGTTTGAACAAGTCAAACAGTTCAGTTTGATAGATGAATACGCCGCGTACCAAATACTTAATGAACATTGGGCTGGCATTTCCGGTGATCTCGAAATTCTTCGCTCTGAGGGTCTTGTTGCCGCCAATGCCATTGACCCGAATATGGTAATTAAGAAAAAAGATGGTAAAGAAGTGGAAGTACAAGATGGATGGTTGGGTAGAATCCTGCCGTTTGAACTCGTACAACACCATCTTATACCGGAAACGTATCAATTAGTCGTTAATCTTAAAGCTGAATTAGACCAGGTATTATCATCATATCAGGAAATTATTGATACTCTTTCTGAGGAAGAATTGAGTGGAAACTATCTCAATGATGATAATACGAAATTCGTTAAGACACCACTTAAGGCAAAAGTCCAATTCTTCCGTAATCAGATTTCCTCACCTGAGATTAAAGTATTAAAAGGTTATCTTGATTTACTCTCGGTAAACAATAAGAAACCGGCAAAACTTGAATATGTCGAAACGCATCGATCAGAGACCGATTGGGCCCTGATAGAGCGCGGTAAGGATGGTACTTTTACTAAGGGTGGGATAAACAAGCGACTTGCTGATATTCGGAGCAAATTTGAGTTTGATGAAAATTCGCTTGAATATAAGTTGAGTAAGGCTCTTGCGCTGATGGATAAGGAGAGTGAACTAAAAAATTCACTCAAAGAAGCATCTGCTGAGCTTGAGGCTAAGACGATAGAAACAATACATAATCTATCATCCGAAGAGATAATAGCACTTCTGAAAGTTAAGTGGGCTGATGCGCTCAATGATGCGCTCGTTTCGCTTGACACCGAACTTATCAATAATTTTTCGGCTCAGATTGCTACTCTCGCTTCAAAATATGGCATAACCCTCGTTGATATTGATAACAATATTAAATCTTCCGAATCATCACTTGCTGATTTAATAGACAATATCACCGGTTCTGACAAGGATATTGCCGGACTTCGTGAGTTCCAAAAACTTCTTCGCCATGAGTAAACCGCTAATTCCTGAGATAAGATTCAAGGGCTTCACTGACGAGTGGCAGCAAGCGAAAGTTAGAGAGGTTTTTACTCTTGGCAATGGCTATACACCATCAAAAGCCAATCCCGCATTTTGGACTAAAGGCACAATTCCTTGGTTCAGAATGGAGGATATTCGAGAAAACGGACGTGTTTTGTCAGATTCAATTCAGCATGTAACCCCTGAAGCGGTGAAGTCCTCCGGACTTTTCCCTGCTGGGAGCATTATTGTTTCGACAACCGCAACAATAGGAGAGCACGCTCTCCTAATTGCTGATTCGCTTGCGAATCAGCGATTTACGGTTTTTAAAACCGTAAATCGCTGGTCTTGGCTGAAAGCCAAGTACTTACTCTATCGTTTCTATGGTCTCGGCGACTGGTGCAGACGCAATGTTAATGCCGGAGGTCTTGCTGCTGTAAATATCACAGACCTACAAAAGTATGATATTGATTTCCCCTCTACCGAAGAAGAACGAGATTCAATAGCATCGTACTTTGAAAATATTGACGAACTGATAAAAGAAACCGAACGTGAGATTTCCAGATTGGAGAATATGAAAATTGCCTCTCTCCAAAAAATGTTCCCTCGGCAAGAATCTCTTGTACCCGAAATCCGCTTTAAGGGATTTACTGGAGATTGGCAGGTATCATCTTTTTCTGATGTTTTTACTCCCTTAAAAAACAATACATTGTCTCGCGCTTGTCTGAATTATGAATCTGGAAAAATTAAGAACATTCACTATGGAGATGTTCTTATCAAGTTTAAGAGTGTCGTTGATGTAAATAGCGCAATGGTTCCTTATGTCAATAAGGATATTAATATTGAGCTTAACTCATTCAACACTTTAAACAATGGAGATATAATTTTTTCTGATACGGCAGAAGATGAAGCAGTTGGAAAGTGTGTAGAAATACAGGGCGCAGACGTATTCGTTGCAATAAGTGGACTCCATACTATTGCGGTTAGACCTACTATTGAATTTGCACGATACTATTTGGGATATTTCCTTAATTCAAACAGCTATCATTCTCAGCTACGTTCCCTTATGCAAGGGATTAAAGTGCTTTCCATAAGTAGATACGCAATGGCTGACACTAGAGTATTATATCCGAAGTCGATTGATGAACAAAAGGTAATAGGCGAATACTTCCGCAGTCTTGACTCGCTTCTCTCCGCAAAGCGTCAGAAACTTGTTAAACTCAGAAATCTTAAACAGTCTTGTCTCGACAAGATGTTTATTAATAATACCGCGCAATGAATCAAACGCATTTTGATAGCGAACCTAAGTTTGAAGCTGCGTTAATTGCTAAACTACAAACTCGCGGTTGGGAGAAAGAAGTGCTCCGATACCCAACGGAGCAAGACTTAATTCGCAACTGGGCTAATATTCTCTTTGAAAATAATCGCCACCGTGATCGTCTCGGTGATTATCCTCTAACTGAGGGAGAAATGCAGCAAATCATTGACCACATCAATTCCTTGCACAATCCTCTTGCTCTTAACGGCTTCATCAACGGAGGTACCACTTCAATAAAGCGTGATAACGAGGATGATAGAGAACACTATGGCAAGGAGGTTACTCTAAAAATATACGACCCTCAGGAGATTGCCGCCGGTCAGAGTCGCTATCAAATAGTTCAGCAGCCGCAGTTCCCTACAGCGTCGCTATTGCTTAACAATCGTCGTGGCGACCTTATGCTTCTTATTAATGGGATGCCGGTTGTGCATATCGAGTTAAAGAAATCAGGTATAGATGTTAGCCAAGCATCTAACCAAATTGAGAAGTATTCCAAAGAGGGAATATTCTCTCAAGGCTTGTTCTCATTAGTTCAAATCTTCGTGGCAATGACACCCGAAGATACTCTTTACTTTGCCAATCCAGGTCCGGAGGGAAAATTTAACTCTGATTTCTTTTTCCGTTGGGCTGATTTTTATAACAATCCCACAAAAGAGTGGCACAAGATTGTTGATAATCTTCTTTCCATTCCTATGGCTCATCAGATGATCGGTTTTTACACTGTTCCCGATAGTCGCGATGGTATTCTTAAAGTGATGCGTGGCTACCAGTATTATGCTGCTTCAAGAATAAATGATGCAGTAACAACCAAGCATTGGGACGATACTCAGCAGCGTGGCGGTTATGTTTGGCACACAACCGGCTCAGGAAAAACAATGACTTCCTTTAAGTCGGCACAGCTTATATCACAAAGCCGTAATGCCGATAAGGTAGTTTTCTTAATGGATAGAATCGAACTCGGGACGCAGAGTGTTGACGAATATCGAGGTTTTGCCGCTGATAACGAAGAGGTGCAAGACACCGCTAACACAGATATACTTGTCAATAAGTTGGAAGCTTCCTCGGACGCTATGAAACTTATTGTGACTTCTATACAAAAGATGGCTTTGGTTTATGACCATAAACGCGGAGAGGAAGGAGGCTATGATACCAAACGCATTGACAAGATACGTTCAAAGCGCATTGTGTTCATAATCGATGAGTGCCACCGTTCCACATTCGGAGAGATGCTTCTTACTATCAAGCGCACTTTTCCTAACGCATTGTTCTTTGGTTTTACTGGGACTCCGATAAAAAGCCCTAACGCAATTAAAATGACCGAGACAAGCGATATTTTCGGAGATGTACTTCATACTTATACAATTGCCGATGGCATCCGGGACAAAAATATACTTGGCTTTGACCCGTATATGGTAAGCACTTACAGAGAAAATGATTTGCGAAAAAGTATTGCCCTTGAAAAATGTAAGGTATCTTCTGAAAGTGAAGTATGGGGGAATCCTGAACGGGAGGTGGTTTATAATCGCTATATGAATGATGTGCCAATGGCTTCTTATATAGACGAAGCCGGAAACTATGTCAAGGGTATTGAGGAATTGGTCGGCAACATTATATATCAGACCGACAAACACCGTCGTGCAGTTGTCTCTGACATCATAGACAATTTCTCTACGCTTAGTCATGGAGGTAAATTTCATGCAATATTCGCCACTTCTTCAATTACGGAGGCAATAGAATATTACCGCTTAATTAAGGCTGAAATGCCTGAACTGAAGATTACAGCAATATTTGACCCAAGTATTGATAACAATGGTGGGGCAACAGTCAAAGAAGATGGACTTGTTGAAATCCTTTCGGATTATAACAATATGTTCGAGGTCAAATTCTCAATTCCTACATGGCAAGCCTTCAAGAAAGATGTGTCAAAGCGAATGAGTCATAAGAAACCATACAATCGTATAACTCCTGACCAACAGCTTAATATTATGATTGTGGTGGATCAGATGTTGATCGGCTTCGATAGTAAATGGGTTAATACGCTCTATATGGATAAGATATTGACATACGAAAATCTTATCCAAGGTTTTTCTCGCACTAACCGTATTTTCGGTTCCGATAAGCCTTTCGGAATTATTCGCTACTACCGAAAGGTCAACACAATGAAGCAGAACATCGAAAATGCGGTAGAGCTTTATGCCGACGGAAATCCACTCGAACTATTTGTGCAGAAACTCGAACACAATATTAATGGTATGAACTCGCATTTCGCTGAAATCGAGTATGTGTTTAATCATGCTGGTATAGAGAATTTTGCATCATTACCTGAAGACCGCTCTGTGCGTCAGCTTTTTGCTAAAGAATGGAGGATACTCAACTCTCACCTTGAAGCTGCTAAACTGCAAGGCTTTGTGTGGAAGTGTAAACGATATTTTTTTGAGCCTGACGAATATACACCACGTCGTCGGAGCGTAACACTAAAATTCGACAAGCATATCTACGACACACTTGCCCAACGATACCAAGAGTTATTTATGGAAAGAGGAACCAGTTCTGGGGGCGATGATGATGTTCCTTATGAGATAGACACCTATCTCGTTGAGCAAGCGACCGGTAAAATCGATGCTGATTATATGAATTCTCGATTTGAAAGATACATCTCTGCTCTTTACAATCAGGAGGAAGAAGAAATACTCGCACCTTTGCGCGATGAACTGCATCGCTCATTTGCTACGCTAACATCGGAGGATCAAAAGTTTGCCGCTCTTTTCTTGCATGATGTTCAGAGTGGTAGTGTTGAGCCGGATAGGAATAAAAACCTGATGGACTATATCGTTGAATACCGAGAAGAAGCTAAGAACGACCAACTCCACCGTTTTGCCGGAAGTATTGGAGTTGACGAAGAAATACTCCGTAACCTCGTTTCTCAGCACCTTTCCGAAGATGATATAAATAGGGGTGGAAAACTTGATGCTCTTATGATGACTCTTGACCGTACTCAAGCAAAATTATTCCTTGAGCATATAGAAGATCGACCCGTTCCGAAACCATTGGTAGGTATCAGAGCAATGAAATATGTCCGAGCCTTCATACTTGAGGGAGGATTCGATATAGACCAAATTCCAGAATTTAACGATTAAGGTTCTACATCCCTTAATTCAAATTGGATTTATATGAATATCAGAAAGGAAAAACTTGAATTATATAAAGCCATCTATTTGGCATTGAAGCCAAGGCTTTAGGAAATTCTCTCCGAGGAACAATGTATATACCTCTACAAGAACAAGAGGCTAATGGATATTGCAGAAACTATGCATTTATCCGATTATCATATCATCAAATATGAATTGGAAATGATACAACCCCGAATCTTATCTTTAGGATAATCTTATGGATGAATACGAAAATTTAGATACATACAACGGAGATGCCGAGCATGATATGTGGGTTGATTTCAACAACTACGAAAATACCGGAATCACCAATGTGTTCGAAGAAAACTCTTTCGATAATTTAATCGCCAACTTAAACGACTGGGACTAAATATGACTTATGCATTTATAGATACCAATGTTCTTCTTCATTTCAAAGTGTTTGAAGGAATTAAATGGAAAGATTTATTGAATGACAAAGACATTGTCTTAGTCGTTTGTCCAACAGTTATCGATGAAATAGATAAATATAAAGATTCTACCAAAAGTAAAGTTCGTAATCGAGCAAGATCTATCTATAAAATCTTATCAGATTATATGGACGGTAAAATATGCTGCGGAATTGAATTAATATTTTGTAAACAGGGTGTAGTGAATTCATCTACATCAAATTACAGCAATGGTAGAGAAGATGAATATATAATTTCTGCGGTTAAAGCTTTTAATACTGAAGAGCGTAAAGTGATTGTTTCTCATGATACAGGCATGAAGTTTAGAGCCAAGCAAGCTGATTTGGATTTCATACTGTTGGAAGATATTCCGGAGAATAGACTATCTCAAGAGCCGACAGATGAAGAAAAAAGAATCAAAGAATTAGAACGAGAAGTTGCTCTATATAAAAATCGTCGTTCAAAACCGACTCTTACATTTAGAAACGGAGAGTCTTCTATGGATATTTCACAATATGTAATACCCGATTTCAGCAGTGAAATAGAAATATATAGAAATAAACTTATTGAGGAAAATCAGCCATTCCACTATATACGCCCTAACGTTTCAGAAGAGCAAGTCCGTCAATTAGTCTGTCCATACTCAGATGAAGAAATTGCTGAGTATAATAGTAGTTTGACCGCTTATATTGAGCGAGCAGTTAAAATCAAGAATATACAGTTACACACTTCGATAATAGATAAACATGTTTTTGAATTAAAGTTTTCTATTTTCAATAATGGGACTGAGCCTACTGGCAAAATGGGAGTGCATATAATCTATCCTGAAGGAATAATCGTAGTTGATGAAAACTCATATTACAATGTTGATATGACACTGCCTGAGAAACCAACATTGCAAACCAAGCAAGAGCGGTATCTATCTGAGCTTGCTAAACGAGCTTTTGCAATTCAACGTTACGACTTTGTCAATCATAGATTCTATACCCCTGAAAATAGAGCAGGAGAGTATCACTGGGATGTCAAGAAGTCAACTCTTACCTCATCATTTGTATCTTTACCTTCTCTAAATCATAATTTCGATACATCATTTGAAATACCTGATAAAATCTTTGTTTTTGCTCGTGAAAAAGGGAATTATATTATACACTGGACTATTTTAGATGAATCAAATATAGATCCTATCGTAGGAGAATTAGTTTTAAGAGTTATATAAAAAACTTCAAATGTATAACTCATTCGACCCTTCGGACACCTCCGAAGGGTCTTGTTGTATAAGGACTTTTCGCTTCTCAGTAGCGAACTTTCGCCTGATAAGGACTTTTACCGTTCATTCAGTCCTCTACCCGAAGGTGGAGATATTTCCAAGTACCTTACAGAGATGTTCCATCAGGGTCGCTATTGAGCTACGTGTTGTTGTGCGTACTCAAAAGAACGGACTACACGGTTTTGATAGATTTAGTAAAAATCTCCTATTGAAGTGGAGATGTATCAGTTTTCGTCAAGTGATGCTAATCCAACTTCAACGCTCTAATTCTAGCTTTGAAGTTGAGTTAGTCTAAAACTATTGCTTCATCTTAGCTTGAGTGCTTTCTTGGTGACTTTTATTAGTTCCTGCTGAAAAGAGTCCAAAGCCTTTTGGGTAGTTTGTATCTCCGGCATCAGCACTTGCGAGATGTAGGAGGGTGAAAATAACCCTGCTACAGAAAGTTCGTTAGCCCTCTTGACAGACTGATTGAGGTTGCCGAAGATATGGAATATATCATCTTTGTATTTCCGGAAATAATTCCCAAGTTCGTTTATCAAATCAAACCTCTGTTTTGCGTTGATGTCGGAGGACTCTTTTATCGCTGACTTATGTAATGTTCGACCGAGCCGAAGGCTACGGACTGTTTCTTTATTCGAGCATACTCATCTCACGTGAGATTCCGCACATTTCCAGAAAGAGCAATATCCATTCATCGGCATGGCTTCTCGGGGATATATGTCAGGAGACGGCATACACCATATAGCATACCTTCAGCTTCTCCTTCGAGATTACGCCGACCGCTCCCTTTTCAGATTTGATGTTCATGAAATTTGAGAGACCAAGCTGTGTGGAGAATGTGAACTGGCGGTCGTTACAGATCCCGTGAACAGTCATACACAGTCAGAGAGGCACCGTATCGCGCAACCTTTCGGTCTCGGTCAACAGCACTTTTCTCATGGCTTTCTCTCCTCCCTGACATGCCGTATGTCCGTCAGGATGGCTATTGGCTATGCTGTCAATGCGAGTCTTTATATTATAAAGAGATTGCTCCATTCATTAAGTAATGGAGTAATCTCATACTTGTTTTAATTATATTGAATTAGTATGCCACAGTGAAGCGTTCCTGATGATGCTTCGGTTCGAGAAGTTCATCAATCATTGCCATAGCATAATCCTCGACGGATATGAAACTGTCGCCTTTCTCATCCACAAGCAAGTCGTCTTTGCCTACGCGATAGTGGCCGGTACGTGTGCCCGGTTGTAAGTTCCCGAGATTAGCAGCCGGTGAAAGGAAAATCCAGTCAAGGTCTTTCTCCTTGGTAAGAGTATTCAAATAGAATTCTCCGAGTGATTTCACTCCCGGAATCCATGATTCGGGCAACGTGCCGGTATCGATCAGACGCACACCGGGTTTTACGAACAGAGTACCTGCGCCACCTACGATAAGTACTCTTTTGACTCCGGCTTTCTTTGCCCCTTCAAGAATCTTTGGATAATTCTCAAGGGTCTCTTCATAGAGGCGTGGATTTGCCCATCCGGGATTGTAGGCGGATACAATGGCATCTGCTCCTTTTGCAACCGATGCGATAACTTCCGGGTCAGTTATATCACCTTTTATAACGGTGAGTAAAGGGTTTTCTGTTTTTACCTTTGCCGGGTCGCGTACTATGGCTGTAACTTCAACTCCGCGATCAAGGGCTTCTTTAAGAAGAGCGCTGCCGACAAAGCCGGTGGCTCCGAGTAATACGATTTTCATAATCTAAATATTTTGAATTATAATTATAAAAAATATTCACTTACTTTGCTTTCGCAATTCACTTTCTATAACACATTGAAAATATAATTGGTTCGTGGCTAATTATCAATTAGTTACTGCTGTTATAGCTACTTACCTCTGAGAAACAATTATTGAAAAACAGATTCTTAATAAGAATAAAAGCAATAAAAATTTATGGAAAATTTTTTTAAATATAGTAATGCGAATAGCTTTAAGGAACTTAAAATAACCTATCTGCCGGATAGAGATATACATTTATAATATTGGGGGTATGGTATCTTTGGGCGACAGATAGTTTGTGCTATAAGGCTGAGAAGGTGAAGTAAATGGGCAAATGGGGGCTAAGAAGGTTGGAGAAGATAGGATTTAAGTGTAATTTCGCAGTATAAAATCTGTATTAGTGTCAGAAAAATTGCTTGTTCATTATGATGAAAGGAAGTGAGACTGCGGTCAGTGGCGGTCGTCCGCCACGGCTCAATAGAATGATAGCGTCGCTGGCCGTACCGGCAGTGGTGAGCAATATCACTGTGCCGCTGTTGGGACTGAGTGATACGGCTATTTCAGGCCATTTGGGTTCGACGGCGTATCTCGGTGCTATGGCAGTGGCGGCGATGATGCTGAATGTGGTGACGTGGCTGTGCGGATTTCTGCGTATGGGCACTACCGGTCTGACGGCTGTGGCTTACGGTGGTGGCGATACGTCGGCACAGTGGCGTACGTTGGTGCGTTCCGTGACGATAGCACTCGGAATCGGAGTACTGATAGTGTTGCTGCAGCAACCGTTGGTAAGACTTTTCACATGGTGGACCGGCTCAGCCGGAGAAGTGGGCGACTATTCTGCACTTTATTTTTCGATAGCTGTGTGGGGTATACCGCCTGCATTGGCTACAATGGCTATGAGCGGCTGGTTTATTGGTATGCAGAATACTGTCTGGCCGATGGCTGTCGCAATAGTTACCAATCTACTGAATATAGGTCTGAGTCTGTTGCTCGCCATAGTTGCAGGATATGGCTTCGAGGGGGTAGCATGGGGTACAGCCTGTGCCAACTGGCTCGGAGCGTTACTGATACTGTGGGCTGTGATGCGGCGTATGAGGGGTGTGAGACGACCGGAATGGAAGGTGCTGTTAGGGCGCGGAGGCTGGAGCCGTTACTTTACAGTAAATGCCAATCTCTTCCTGCGCTCTGCCTGCGTGATGGCAGTAAGTGTCAGTATGACTTCCGTAGGTTCGCGTCTTGGTGAGGAAACGCTGGCGGCTAACGCTCTGATGATGCAATTTTTTGTATTCTTCTCGTTTGTCATGGACGGTCTGGCCTTTGCCGGCGAAGCTCTGACAGGACGTTATGCCGGTGCCGGCGAACGTGAGGCACTGTTAGCATCTGTGAAGAGACTTTTGTTATGGTCGGCTGTAATGGCAGTGCTATTCAGCGGTGTCTACACATTATGGGCAGCCGATATAATGGCTCTTATAACCGATTTGCCCGGAGTGGTTGAGGTGGCGTCCGGCTACAGGATATGGCTGTCACTGTTACCGTTGCTGACGGTAGCCGCCTTTATATTCGATGGTTTTTATATCGGAATGCTTCATACACGGCAGATGTTGTATGCCACGTTTGCCGGGATGAGTGTGTTTATGATACTGACATTTGTACACGTTGATGCCGGGAAGATTGTTGTCGGTCTGCCCGATAACGCTATGCTTTGGAGTGCGTTCCTGACGTGGTTAGCTGTACGCGGCGGAGTTCTGGGCTTTCTGCTGCCACGTCTGCTGTCTGCCCGTACAGTTGAAAAACTCACTCATACTAACTGAAGAACGAACAATAATAAATCAAAATCATGATAAAATTCGTAAACGCCAAAATCAATTTGGGTCTTGACATTGTGGCGCGTCGTGCAGACGGTTATCATGACCTGCAGACAGTGTTTTATCCTGTCGGTGTACTGAGCGGAACACCGCGTTCGCCCCGGCCTTTTGATGACATACTTGAGATTGTACCTGCTGACAGTGAGGATACGCTTTTGCTTACCGGACGCAGTGTCGACTGTCCGCGTGAGCGCAATCTGGTGTGGCGCGCTCTGTGTGCATACCGAGAGAGGCTTGAACGCGAGGGACTCAACGGGCGTCTCGGCCCTGTGTCGCTGACATTAGATAAACATCTGCCTGACGGTGCCGGACTCGGAGGCGGAAGTGCCGATGCCACATTTACTCTTGAAGCGCTTGAGGAGCTTTCAGAAGGAGCTTTAGGGCGTGAGGCACTGGCAGAAATAGCTCTGTCGTTAGGAGCCGACTGTCCCTTTTTCCTGCTTAACCGTTGTGCGTATGCCCGGGGAGTAGGGGAGAAACTTGAAGAGTTGCCGCTGTCACTGGCCGAAATGTGGTGTGTTATAGTCAAGCCTCCGGTGTCTATCTCCACTGCGCGTGCCTTTGCCGGAGTGACACCGGCTGTGCCTACTTTTGACCTTCGCAGACTGCCTGAACTGCCTGTGTCTGAATGGCGCGGAACAGTTAAAAATGATTTTGAGCAGTCGCTTTTCCCTCAATTCCCTCAGTTAGCTGAAATAAAAGAGGCTCTTTATGCGTCAGGTGCTGTATATGCATCTATGAGCGGTTCTGGAAGTTCACTGTACGGACTTTTTGATAATTATGACACAGCTCTGAAAACGTACGAACATTGGGAGTCAACCGATACGGCTGTTTGGTTGTTGTTATTGACGTAAGCCGATATTAATTCGTACTTCGTAAAGATAGAATGAATTACTTAAAAATTGGCACGTTTTTTGAAGCAGGAAATTATAAAAATACCATATCATGTCAATGAATAACAATCAAAATCAAGATAATTTTAACGGCGAAGAGCCTAAGTTCGACGCCGAGTCTTTACGCGAAGAACAGGGTGCAGCAGCAGCCGAGAAAATAGAGGAAGAGATGGGTGAGGCTATCACCGCAGCCGAGGAACAGCCGGAAGATGAGGTCACTGCACTGCGTAAGCAGGTTGATGCCCTCAGTGCCGATGTAGCTAAGGAAAAGAAGGAATACATGTTCCTTATGGCTGAATTTGACAACTTCCGCAAGCGTACACTGCGTGAGAAATCAGAACTTATCAAGAATGCCGGTGAGAATGTGCTGAAGGGTCTGCTCCCGATAGTAGACGACTTTGAGCGTGGTCTGAAGGCAGCCGGCGACAGTCCTGATTCTCAGAGTGTCAGAGAAGGTATGGAGCTTATATACAACAAGCTCAAAAAGTATATGGAGCAGAATGGCGTCAAGGAGATGGATCCTGCCGACGACACTTTCGATACCGAACGTCACGAGGCTATATCGGTGATACCGGTGCCTGACGAAAGCAAGAAAGGCAAGATAATCGACACCGTTACCAAGGGCTATATGCTCAACGATAAGGTGCTGCGTCACGCTAAGGTTGTTGTGGGTCAGTAATGGCTTTACAGCAAAGATAACACACTATAGACCCCTTAAAACAAAACAACAACCATGGCTGATAATAAAAGAGATTACTATGAAGTGCTTGGCGTATCAAAAAACGCCACACCCGATGAGATAAAGAAGGCCTACCGTAAGATGGCCGTCAAATATCACCCCGATAAGAATCCCGGTGATAAGGAAGCTGAGGAGAAATTTAAGGAGGCCGCTGAAGCATACGATGTACTGAGCGATGCCGACAAGCGTGCCAAGTACGATAAATTCGGTCACTCAATGGGTCCTCAGGGGTTCGGTGGAGGCGGTGGTGGCTTCCATGCCGGTGGTATGTCAATGGAAGACATCTTCTCGCAGTTTGGCGATATTTTCGGTGGTCATTTTGGTGGCGGCTTTGGCGGATTCGGCGATGATTTCGGCGGTCAGGCTCCGCGTCAGCATGTCAACAAGGGTACCGATCTGCGTATCACCGTGAAGGTGACACTCAAGGATATAATGGATGGTGTTGACAAGAAGATAAAGATTCCGCGTCTTGTGGCTTGTGAGCACTGTAAAGGTACCGGAGCTAAGGACGGCACAGCCTTTAAGACATGTCCGCGCTGTCACGGCACAGGCTATATCACCACAGTGCAGCAGACTATTCTGGGTGCCATGCAGAGTCAGCAGGTGTGTCCCGAATGTGAAGGCGAAGGTAAAATCATATCCGAACCCTGTACTTACTGTAACGGTACTGGCGTAGAGAAGAAAGAGGAGATTGTAAGTTTCCACATTCCGGCCGGTGTTGAGGACGGAATGATTCTTACTCTTCGCGGACAGGGCAATGCTCCGCGTCACGGCGGTGTCAACGGTGACTTGCTCATCGTGATACAGGAGGAGAAGAACAGCGAGCTGATACGTGACGGTGATGACCTTATCTATAATCTGATGCTTGACTTCCCGACAGCATCGTTGGGTGGCAGTGCCGAAGTGCCTACAGTGGGTGGTCGCGCACGTCTGAAGATTCCGGCAGGTACACAGCCGGGTAAGGTACTCCGTTTGCGTGGTAAGGGTCTGCCGCGTATGAACAGCAACGTCAAGGGTGACCTGCTCGTAAACGTGATGGTTTATGTTCCCGAAGAACTTTCCGACACTGAGAAGGCAGCTATCGAGAGCCTGAAAGACTCATCGAACATTGTTCCTACCGAGTCGACAGCCAAACGTATATTCTCACGTCTGCGTCATATCTTTAATAAGGAGAACCGAGGCGTATAATATAAGATTAGACAGAATAAAAACGGAGCGCCTCCGCTTATCTGACGATAAGCGGAGGCGCTCCGTTTTTATTCTGTCTAAAATTACAGTCTGATTTTCACAGCCGAATTGTCATCAAGGCGTACGATATAGATACCTGAAACGTTCAGACTTAGCGGAGTGGCGGCAGTGACTGTACCGGCATGGCATCCTGTTATGTCATACACCTGTAGCGGGCTGTCTGACGAAGTGTACACCATTCCGTCGCGTACCCATACCCGAGCGTCCTGACGGTCGGCATTTATGCTCTTCACTGCACTTGAGGCTGAAGTGAAGGTAATGACACGGCCATTCTCCTGTATGTTGGTCAGAGCATATTCAACAGGTTCCTGCTCCCAGTCGACAAATGCCGGTTTGGTATCCGGACCAAATTCGGTTATGTTCTTCGTACCCGGGAAGGCATCACCGGCACGGCTTATATTATCGCGTTTGTTGTCGGCCTCTATGAGATCTACATACTGATGAGTGCTGCTGTTATTGACTATGTTGGCGTCCCATATCGTTGGATTGTAGTCAACGTGCCATATCAACATGCCGTGTCCGGGGAGATAAAGGTCATTGCCCTCCTGCTGACGGTTTTCAAGAATAAAGAATTCATTCTGCTTTTGTGTATGTACAATGAATGCTTCATTATTGTCAAGCATCGGATTGAGCGTAACTTCGGACGACATTTCTATTTCCGTCGGCTGAAGCCAATCAAGGCAGTAGCGTTCATAAGCTGAATAGTTGGGTGGAGTACGTCCGTCGTTATTGTACGGTCCCATATCCAGCACAGACCATTCGCCGGGAGTGAATGCTCCGGTGTAGTTTGTGGCATAGAGGTCGGGCAAACCCATTACGTGGCTGAATTCGTGTACGAATGTGCCGATACCGTCGGGTGTGCCGTTACCTTCGAGTTCTGACGAACAGGCGTAACGGTCAAGTAGCACGCCGTCGAACTCAAATACCTCACCTGGACGTGCCGTGCTTATCTCCCATGAATGTGGCCAGATTGTCCATGCCATGCCTCCGTCGGCTTCACCGTAACCGGCATAGAATACGAACACATTATCTATATAACCGTCTTCATCACGGTCATACTGACTGAAATCTACCGTCTCGTCAAGTGCTTCACATGCCTCGATGATAATTTCCTCCGGGCGTCGGTCAGTACCCCATGTGTCATTGCCTCCGTAATAGTTGGCAGAGTGTGACAGTTTGACAGGGCCATAAACATCGAATTCAGGTAGGAAAAGACCCTTGGAATTCTCGATAAACCAATCGCGTGCCGAACCTGTGCCGTTAAGGTCGGAGAACCCGGGTTCGTTGAGCATACGTGAGAAATAATCAAGCGGATCTTCGATAGTAAAGTTAAGATTGGAATATTCTACAAGTATCACCAATCCTTTCTGATCGCCTTTGACAGGGAAATCCTCATTGAAGCGGCCGACATTGACGTGTTCCGATTCTTCCTCATTGTTATCGGTTATACGTTTCACTGTTGTTCTGTCAGCAGCGCCGGGCAAGGCACGCGGGGTAATGGAGCGGGAAGGTACTGAGGCTGCACGCAGTTCGTCACGCAGTTCGAAGGCACGCTCTACGGCAGCACGGTCGAAAGCAACCGGAAGAGTACGGGCAGTTGCGTTGTCGGAAGCGACTATACCTGATGATACCGGCAGTCCGTCCTTGCCGACTGTAGCATAGGTGTAGCCGGAAGTCTCGTCATACATAAGTAGCGTGCCGTCAGCGGTAGTGACACGGTGGGCACGCTCATCACCTGTCACCATTATGGTAAGTACCGAACCGTCAGGCTGAGTGACAGTCCGCATCTGTCCCGGACGTGCCGGTACTGCCAGAGCTGTGCCGGCAGTAGCCAGAGAGAGGCCGAGAGTTATAAGTAATTTATGTTTCATGTGTCCTGTAATGAGTGTAAAATATGTCTTTTTTAATAATAAGGATATGTCACATATCGAGATTGCCTATGGCTTCGGCTACTTTCTTGACAGCATGGTGGTAAGAAGCCTTGAGTGCGCCTACCGAGGTGCCGAGTATCTGCGACATCTCTTCGTATTTCATATCGTCGTAGTATCGCATGTTGAATACCAGACGCTGTTTGTCAGGCAGACGTGCTATAGCCTTCTGAAGTTCTTTCTGAAGCTCGTCACCGTCGAAATATGTGTCGCTCTCAATACTGTTGAGCAGAAAGGAATCATCACTGTCATCATTGACCTGAGCTTTCATACGCTCGCGGTTGAGGAAGTTGATAGACTCGTTGACAGCTATTTTGAAGAGCCATGTCGACAACCTGGCGTCACCTCTGAAATTGGGCAGATGATTCCAGGCCTTGATGAAGGCGTTCTGCACGAGGTCATTGGCATCGTCATGGCCTATGACCATCTTGCGTATCTGCCAGTACATCTGTTTGCCGTAGGTGCGCATAAGCAGATTGAAGGCCTGATGAGCCGTTTTGGGGTCCTGCAGGTCTTTGATGAGTTTCGCTTCGTCGATGGGGGCTTGGTATGACATTGGTGGCCTGGGGGTTGTAGATAGAGTTAATGGATTGTCACCGGTCTCCGACGTGCTGTGCCGAGGTGTGCGGCCGCAGAGGTGCGGCGGAGTAGCGGCGCTAAATTACTAAAAAATATTTAAGGCAGCCATATTCCTCTTAAATGTATAACGTAATTTAACAATGTATATTTTACAGCCTCATTTTACGTGAAGCAAAAATAAGTGAGTGAACGTTAAAATTGGCATAGTGCTTAAACCCATAGCGCGGTAGAGTGTCATATCACCAAAATGCAGACCAGGAAGGTCTGTTTTAAATCCTAAATAACAGAAATCAACAGTAAAAAAGTATCCTGTATATGAACTTGGAAGAAAAAATCATAGAAAAATATGGGCGAGACACCGGCATGACGGTGCCCGAAGGATACTTTGACCGGCTTTTCGAAGAGGTGAGCGCCAAGCTGCCTCCTTATCCCGAAGCCGAGACGCCGGCTCCCATGTCGGTATGGCAGCGTATCAAGCCTTACGTATATCTGGCAGCGATGTTTGCCGGTATATGGCTTATGATGAAAGTCTTTCATACCGCTACCGGCGCCGGAAGCATGTCCCTTGATAATCCTCCCGAATCGGTCGTTGTGGCTATGACCTCCATCGACATGCCGTCTGTGGCGATGATGCCCACTTACGAAAGTGATACTGCTCTTGAGTCTGAAGTAAGCGGTAATTACAGCAGTATTGAGGATTTTGAGGCCGACTTCGGTTATTCACTCTCTCCGCAGTATGCCGCTATAAGTATCCCCGACCATTTGCTGAGGTGACACATCATGTTGTTGCCTGGCAAAGGCCGTGAATTTTGAGTGAGTCTGTTGACCGAGAATGATAAAACCTGTTAAAAGCTACCGAATGAAAAAATATTTACTTCTTGCATTTATATTGATTTCCGCTTGCGGTCTGGCTTCGGCTCAGGACCGCTGTGATAAATCGAAAGAGGAGATGTTCCGCGAGGTCAAGGAATTCAAGATGAAGTTTCTTGCACAGGAACTTAAACTGAGTGATGAACAGTGTCGTACTTTCTTTGATCTCTACTCCGCCCAGATGGACGAACGTCACCGCCTTTGGGAGCCGGCTGTGGAACTTGAGCGCAAAGTCAAGAATGACCCTAACGCCTCGGAGGCCGACTATAACGCCGTGTCGGAAGCCATAAGCAAGGCCAAGAGCGGCGAGGTTGAAATTGAAGAACGCTATGATGGAAAATTCAGAAAGATTCTGACATCGAAGCAGGTTTATGAGCTTAAAGATGCCGAAAACCGTTTCCGTGAGAAGATGCGTGAGATGCGGTCAAAACATCCCAAGCATAAGAAGAAATGACAGTCGATAGTTTTTGACAACCCATACAGTAATGACCTTTCCAGTTAATTGTCGGGCTGCCGTCGCGGCAGCCCTTTTTGCTATCGGGTTTCCGGTAGCCGGCGCCGTGCCCGCCAAAGGGGGAAGTTCGACGCCTGATTTTGCTTTTCCGGCCGAGGAGGCTGCCCGTGCGGCAGCCGGTCTGCAAGCTTCGCTCGATGCGGGCCGTTCTGTTGATGCTCTTGAAGCTGCCGTACGTCTGTCGATAGCGCGTTCGCTTATCGACCGTGCCGGTATCGGTGCAGAGATGAATCTGCTCGACTCTGTAGCCCGGTGTCTGCCGCAGCCTTGGTGCGGAGTGGGTCTGTTGCTTGAGGCTACAGGATTCAATCAGGTATATAACTCGCAACCGTGGGTGTTTAATGGCCGAACCTTACCACTGCAGCCTCTTCCTGCTGACCCGCTTGAATGGAGTGGCGCTCAGTTTTCCGCTGAGGTGAAGCGCCTTGTCGGTGAGTCTTGCAGTGGACTTGATTCGGGCTTCAGTCTTCCGATAGAGCAGCTTGGCTCGTTGGTAAATGACCTCGGCGACGCCCGTACCGCAGGTATGACAGTGGCCGATTTTATGGCTATGCGCTCCGTATATCTGCTAACTTCATTTTATGGCGGCTCTGATGATGCTGTGCCGCTTCTGCCTTTTGCTTCTGCCGCTGAGCGTAGTCCGGCCAAGGCGAAAGCGAGTGATGTTACAGCCGTTGATATAGCCGACCGTATGATAGCCTGGCATGAGTCACACGGTACCACCGAGGCATTAGTGGCATGGGTGAGTCGTAAGTCTGATCTTTTGCCTTATGAGCAGCGTGCCGGTTTTATAGAATCATGGCTGAAGCGTCTTGACAGCGAAGCTGCCTGTGTGCCTTTAGTGGCCTCGTTGGCTGACATGCGCTTTCCGGCTGCGGCCAACGGTCTGCTTTCGGATAGCGATCTTGAGGCATATCATCAGTTCTACGATTATGTGACAGCATTGAAGAAACGCTTTGGTACGGTACCGGCTCTTGATAATGTCTTGGCGCGTATGTCACAGTGTCTGGTCAGTATAGATATGCGTACACAGTATCTGCCCGGCAGTCCTGTAAGCGGTACGGTGAAAGTAGCTAATGGCAAAGCTACGTGGTTATTACTCTATAATGTACCGGAGAATTTATCTGATGATCGTGATGTTAACCGTCTGATACAGGGGCGTCGGCCGATAGCATCGGTGCAGGTGTCTGAAGGAGTTGCCGTGCCCGGAGTGGTGAAACATGATTTCGCTTTCGATGCCCAGTCGCCGGGTCATTACGTAGTGATAGCCTCGACTAAACAAAGTGCTGGCGGTATACCTGATGAGGTGCGCCGCAATGGCTGGACCCAACCGTTCTCTGTCAGTTCTCTTGTAGCTACAGCGGTGACAGTACAAGGAAAAGACGGCCCTGTGACACGTCTGTATGTCGCCGATGGACACGGACAGAAGCCCATCGAGGGCGCCGAAGTGACGTTGAATACTCGTAAAGGCAACTCATGGGCGCGTCAGAGTGTACTTACCACTGATCGTGACGGCCGTGTAGATATTCCGAAAGGGAAGTGGCGTGCCGTAGTGCGTAAAGGCAATGATATGACCGTCACCGATATATATACTTTCTCACGTAACAATGACAGATCGGAACGTACTTATGCCACCGTACTGTCCGATTTGGCCATATATCACCCCGGAGATACGGTCGGGTTCGGTGTCCTTGCTTACACAGTCAATGGCAATCGCATAGCTCTTGCGAGTGGCCGTACCGGTCGGGTACGTCTGCTCGATGCCAACTGGCAGGAGGCGGCCTCAACCGACATCACTATCGGTACCGACGGTCGTGCTTCCGGACGTCTTGCCATACCGCGTGGTGGTCTGCTGGGACGTTTCAATGTGCAGGTACTTATAGATGAGCGTGAGGTCGGAAGTACATCGGTGCAGGTAGCCGATTATCGACAGCCTACATTTTTCGTCACTCTTGAACAGCCCGTGCTGACAGCCGGTGACAGTATGGCCACTATAAAGGGACAGGCGATGACCTATTCAGGAATGCCGTTACCGGGTACTTCCGTTGACTATGAAGTGAGGTGGCGTCCGTGGTGGCGCTGGCCGTCACCGACGGGAAGTGCCCGTTATGGCGGTACTCTCACAGCCGGAGCTGACGGCTGTTTTGAATTGCGTCTGCCGCTCGAAGCCTTGCGTGACACTCCTTACGTACGCGGCATATTTGAGGTCACGGCTGTTTCGACAGCACCTTCGGGTGAGACTGCCGAGGCTATACCGGTAAGATTCAGTCTTGGTAAGGGACTTGTCATAGTTGCTGATGTGCCTGAAGTGACTACAGTGCGTGGTGATGAGGTGCGCTGGCCAATACGTCTTACCGATATGCTTGACCGTACCGTAGAGGGTGAGGTAAGCTATACATTGACTGATAAGACTGACAACAGAGTAGTGGCCGAAGGTGTGTCTAAGACGCCGGTACTATCATTACGGGCTGCTTCGGTACCGTCAGGACGTTATACTCTGAAACTGGAAGCTAAAGGCGACAGTGCCGCTACGTCTGAGTTTACTACTGTGGTGTGGCGAGAGTCAGATCGCAATATGCCCTATGCCACTCCGATGTGGACGCCTTCTACCGAGGTTACAGCTGATAAAGGTGAGCGTAAAGTCGGTCTGCGTGCCGGTAGCGCATATAAAGGTGACATGCTGCTGTGTGTGGTCAGTGCGAGCGATGGCAGTGAGTCTGTACGTTGGATTCCTTCTGACGGTATTCTCGGTACAGTTGAGGTAGATGCACCAGCCGACGGTATGCGCCGTTGGGTATATCTGTCGGGTGTACACGACCTTGATGCTTCTACGGCACGTGTTACGGTACTTCCTCCGTCTGCCGCTGACCGTATGACAGTCGAGACTCTGACGTGGCGTGACCATGTTGTACCGGGTGACACGGAGCGTGTGCGTTTCCGTTTTACCTCCCCATCGGGTCTAACCGAGGGTGTGTTCGCCGTCATGACTGATAAGGCTCTTGAGGCTCTTGCGCCGTTCTCGTGGAGCAGTTCACCGCGTAACATGTTGAGTTATCTTGACCCTGTTTCGGTGAATCTGCGCAACCGGACTACAAATTTCGATGTGCAGTATACACTTGACCGTATCAAGTGGCAGACGGTGTCTTCGCCGTCGTGGCCTGTATGGAATTTTTACGGTTACGGACTATACGGTTCTCAGTCGGTGATGATACGCGGCACAAGAAACATGAAGCTTATGGCTAACGCCGCTATGACCGGTGGTGTGATGCAAGATGCCGTTACCGAGGCTGCAGTAACAGAAGAGAATGCTGTTTATATGTCGGCCGCTTCTGACTTAGGAGCTGTGAAAGCCGAAGCAGAAGATATAGACGAGGTTCCGGCTGAGAGCGGTATGGGCAACGGTACTTCTGAACGTGACAATACGCCTTTGCGCGGATTGGAGCACCCGTTAGCTTTCTTCCGGCCCGATCTGAAGCCTTCTTCCGACGGCACACTGGAGATAGAATTTGAAGTCCCTGATTTCAACACTACATGGCAGTTGCAGCTTCTCGGCTACGACAGCAGCCTCTACACGGCCACACTCAAGGCTGAGGCGGTGGCTGCCCGTCCGGTTATGGCCAGTGTCAACGCACCGCGTTTTGTACGTACAGGTGACAAGGTTGAAACCGTAGCTACACTCTATAATAATACCGATTCCACTGCAATGGTGTCTGGTCGTATGGTTTGGCTTGATGCCGTGAGCGGTCGTGTGGTAGCCGAGCGACAGTTTGAGGCTGCTCCGGTTGATGCTTACGGTTCGCGACTTGTAGCTCTGCCGCTTGAAGTGGGTGACAATACACAGGCTCTGACACTACAGGTCTATGCCACTGCCGGACGTCATACTGACGGCGAGCAGGCTTTGGTACCCGTATACCCTGCCACAAGTATGGTAACACATTCGGAAGGATTCTATCTACAGCCGGAACAGACCCAATGGTCGGGTACATTACCTAAAGCGAGTGCCAATACTACGCTGACATTGCAGTACTGCGATAATCCAGTATGGCTCTGCGTGGCGGCTCTGCCAGATATAATGACGCCGTCCAACTCCACTCTGACGGCCAAAGTTGACGCTCTTTATGCAAATACTCTTTCGGCCGGACTGGCGGCTCGCTATCCTCGTGTGCGCGAGGCTATAGAACTATGGCAGCGTGATGGCGCTCCGCAGTCTCCGCTTGCCGGTAATGCCTCGCTTAAGACTGTAGCTCTTGAAGCTACCCCGTGGGTACGTAACGCCGAGAGCGAAACACTGCGTATGAGCCGGCTGTCGACTCTGCTTGATACTGCTGCCAATACTGCTTCGCGCCGCGAACTGCTGGCGTCGATAGCCTCGTTGCAGAACGCTGACGGCGGCTGGAGCTGGTGTCCGCAGATGCCTTCGTCAGTATATATGACTCGCCGCGCCCTCGACCGTCTGGCTTATCTTGTGGCCGGCGGCTATCTGTCGCAGGCTGAGGTTGGCGATATGGTTACTAAAGCGGTGACTTACTGCGATAATCAGGCTGTTGACGAGGCTCGTCGTGTCGGTAAGAATTATGACCCGTCCGTACTGTTGCCTTACCTCTATACCCGTCAGTCGTTAGGACGTATCGCCGGTAAAGGTTCAACACAGTGGCAGACGCTTGAAAATCGCGGTCTGAAGGCGGTTGCCTCCTCATGGAAGAATTTCGGTATCTTTGATAAGGCCACTGCCGCTATTGTATTGTGGCGTTCGGGCGACCATAAACTGCCGCCGATGATTCTTGAATCACTGCGCCAGTATGCTACTGTCAGCGATGAGAAGGGTGCATGTTTCGCCAATCTGTCATCGGGCCTTGATGGTCAGACACCGTTGTTAGTAACGGCACGTGCTCTTGAAGCCTATGGTGTTGTGGCTCCATCCGATGCTATGACCAACCGTCTGCGTCAGTGGCTCGTACTCAGTCGTCAGGCTCTTGACTGGGGTCGTATGCAGTCTACGGCTGCCGTTACGGCAGCTTTGCTCGGTACCGGTACCGACTGGACTGCTTCGGCTACTCCTGCAGAGATAACTGTCAACGGTAACCCTGTAAATGTGGCGCCATACGAGCGTCTTACGGGTGATGTCACTATTCCGCTTGATACACGTAAAGACGGCGGTCGTAAGGTTAGCATCCGACGTGATGCTTCCGGTCCGGCGTGGGGTGGTGTGCTGACAAGCTCTCTGCAGCCTATGGACGATGTGCGTGCCGAGGCCGGTGAAGGTCTTAGTGTAGGTAAGGCTGTTTATCGCCTTGAACAGGGACAGCAGGGTGTGGCTGCGCAGACAACTTCATCGGGTATCTCCGACCTCGATGTGAAGGTCGGCGACCGTGTGCGTGTGACGCTGACCCTAAACTGCGACCGTGATATGGATTACGTAGCGCTAACCGACCAGTTGCCTGCTTGTATGCAGCCGGCCAACCAGCTGTCAGGGTATGAAAGCAATGATGGTCTATGGGCCTATCGTGAGTCTCAGGCTGCTCAGGTATCGCTTTTCTTCACTTTCCTTCCCAAAGGCACACACGTGGTGACGTATGATTGTTACGTAACCCGTGCAGGTACATACAGCATCGGCATTGCCACTGCGCAGTCACAGTATGCTCCTGTACTCAGCGCTCACTCCGGCGGCGGCACAGTAGTATCCCGCTGAGTAGCTTCTTAAGACTAAAAGTGACCCCTGAAAGTCAGACAAAAACTTTCAGGGGTTACTATAATTATGGTAGTAATCGTTATGCTGCCCTAAGTCGTGATTTCGTCATGAGTGACCTAATGTTGACGGACTTAATTTTATATTAAATGAAAAATCCTATATTCGATTTCCTGAATCGTCTCAGTCGAAATAATAACCGTGAATGGATAGCAGAGCATAAAGAAGAGTATCAAGCATTCAAAACGCTGCGCGATGAGACAGCACAACGTTTTATAAATGTTGTTGCAACTGTTGATTCATCTGCCGCAGGTTTCCCAATAGAGAAGTGTGTCTATAGGCTTATGCGTGACACGCGGTTTTCGGAAGACAAAACTCCGTACAAGACTCATGTAGGTATCTTCGTGTGTCCTCCTTTCGGGAAAAAATCTTTGCTGTCTGGATATTATTTGCATTTAGAGCCGAAAGCCTCAATAATATGCGGCGGCAATTATAGTCTACCTACCAAACACCTTACAGCTATACGCAACGATATCCGCGATAATATCGAAGAATACATATCTATCGTTGAATCTCCGGAGTTTAAGAAATTCTTTCCTAAAGTGGGGAGTGACTGGCTTAAAACAGCCCCGAAAGGTTTTAGTCGTGAGTGGGAGTATATTGACTATGTACGCCCAAGAGAATTTGGAGTTGCGATGTCGTTAGCCGATTCATTTTTCGACAATCCCGATTTCCCGGAGCGTCTTATACCCATGCTCCGTCAGATTAAACGTCTTAATGACTTCGTAAACTTTACTCTTACGGAATCGGGCCTTCCTCTCATGCGTTCGGAAAGGTGAGCTATTACTACCTGAATATGTTATAGGGCCATACTTTTCGCTTTCTCAACGAGTCTGACATCCATTTCAAAACACTTCTGCTCGTCTATAGGGAATTGTGTTTCGTGGTGATGCTTTTTTTCGGCTGCGTCAAACCTATTCGCTTCCATAACCGAATAATCTTTGAATTGCAGTGTGTCCAGACTGTTGTATTGTTCAACATATCCAAGCAGGTATTCGAGAGTGTGAGTTGTTGAGCCGAGAGTCGCCTCATAGTGCATGGCACCATAGAAATGATTATTGGCATTCATGGTAAAAATCATACCTGCCGGAATGATTCGTTTACCTAATATACGTATTTGTTCACCATTTTCTCCTATCTGGTAGGAGGTAAGAGGGTAGAGGAAGCGTTCGAGAAACGAACGGATCATGCCTGATGGATAACCGAAATAATTGGGTGAGCTTATTATGATTACATCGGCGGCGAGTGTTTTTCAAGCAGTGGACGCATATTGTCACGTATAGCACACAGACCGCCGGTCTTATTTCCTTTTCGCTTACAGGCAAAACATTCGAGACAACCCTTTAACGGTTCGGCATAAAGTTGAATAAGTTTGGTTTCGGCACCTGCCGAGGCTACCCCTTCGAGGGCTTTGCTGACAAGAGTTTCGGTGTTCCATCCTTTTCTCGGACTTCCGTTTATACCTATTGATTTCATTTAATAATTGATTAATTTTTAAGAGCTACTTAGTAATCAAAACAATGCCTGCAACAATTATATCATAAAAGCAATGATATAATTGTTGCAGGCAGACTTGTTAAATTATCTTTTAATAAGATTTTTCTTTTTCGTTATCAGAGCTGTGTAAGAAGCCAGTTCTGTTCGCCGAGTTTCTCAATCAGTTCCACAGTGTTTTCACTCCAGTACAGATCCTCTTCCTCATCCTTGAGGTATGCTTTAATCAGATCATAGGTAGTAGGATCATCGTGTACACCGGCGAGACATTTGCGGAGCACTTCGAGTCCTTCAGTCTGGCGCTGGAGGTCACATTTGACATACAGGACAGGATCGGCTACAAGTGGAGTAGACGGACGGTCTTCAACTTTTACCTCACCACCGAGGTCAAGTATACGATCGATAAATTTCGTAACCCAACCCATCTCTTCATCATAGTGGTTGATATATTTTTCGCCGAGTTTTGTAAATCCGGCTGATTTCAGTATCTGACCTTGTACCTTATGTACGAATGCTCCGTTTGAGAGACCAGTCGTAAAGAACTGAAGTGCCTCGATTGATTTGTTTTTATCCATAATTGAATTGTCTTTTAAATCGTCTTTTTGTAATTAAAACATTCATATATACGATAGTGTTTTATCACTTACAAAACAAAACTTGTCTTAAACAAAACAGATATGCTGTGTGTTGGTCTGTTTGTAGAATGTTTAAAATAAAATCTATGATTCATGTTTCGTCTATCTGATCTATACTCTGATATTATCAAGAAACCCTTACCTAATGACTGTAGCATCACTTGTGAGATGCTTGATGCGAATAAGGCAAAACTCAACCGGCTTCTTACGGAGAGTGTGTCATGTTTTTCGTACACTCTTGTTTTGGCCGGCACACAAAATGTTGATTATGATGATAAGAAGGCTTCATTAGCGCGTAACGACCTTTTTATCTATACTCCCGGAATGAGAGTGTATACCAGAGAGGTTTCTGATGACTATTGTGCCCTCTGTCTCATGGGTGACGAGTTTGTAACTTATGAAATACCATACGCCCGCAGTGCGATAAGTGCATCTTATTTTCCGGCTGTGGTTTATTCTGAGAGTAAACTTTCTCTTACCGACTGTGAATCTCATTGGCTGGAAAACAGAATGAGAGAAATAATGACATATATCGGTAGCGAACATATTTATAAAAATGAATGTCTCGATTCGTTATATTCACTATTTATACTTGATTTACTTAATGTGGAGCACAGATTTAAGAAAGATAAGGAATTTAACGGACATACAGTAGATCTGTTCTTAAGATTTCTGAAACTGCTTGCAGAGAATTTCGTCAGTCACCATGATATTGCGTTTTATGCCGATGCTCTGTCTGTAACTACTATTTATCTGTCGCGTATCGTAAAGCGGTTTTCAGGTCGCACCGTCAAGAATCATGTCGACCGTATGCTTGTCATGGAGGCTTCTTATCTGTTGCTCAGTACGGATAATCCGATCGCCGCCATTGCTGAAATGCTTAACTTCGCCAATCCGTCAAGTTTTTGCAAGTTCTTTGCTCGCCATAAAGGCATATCACCGCGAGAATACAGAGCCATCGGTCCGTTCGTCTCCTGACTGTCTTTGCTTAGTGCCGGTATTTAGCCCGGAACTTGTAATGTCCCCTTACGCTTTTACTTTTTTTTGTATATTTGCGCATTGATTGAAATCTGTGATTATGAAATCTGTAGAAATTTCCAACTTCAAGAATTTTCGGTATCTTAAAGTTGACAATCTTAAAAGACTGAATTTAATTATCGGTAAGAATAATACCGGTAAATCAACTCTTCTTGAAGCTCTTTCTATAATAGCTTCCGCTGCTGACACTGAGTGGATTAAAAGATTGATAACTCAACGCGGCCTTGTATACGATCCTCGTACTGTTAATCCTGATAACAATGAAATTAAACGTGGGGAGAAGAGTTTATGTTCTTTATATCATAACCATAATTGTGAAGAGTTTTATAGAAATCCAATTGTATTCTGTACAACTATAGTTGATAAACTTACTGATACAGTTTTACAGAACGAAATAAAACTATATCTTGCTGACGTCGGACAAATATGTGAAATCAATGAAGAGGGAGAGGAAGTGAGGCGCCGTATAATTATACGGCCTGAAGAAAAAACTGAGATTGACGCCTCGATTATTCGTCCGGCTTTAATAGCGGTACGCGATAATAATGAGTCACGATATATCCATTCTATAGGTGTGCGTTCTATGCGTTCGCAGACACTTGACCTGACTATACCGTTTCAGTATGTCAGGACTACTGACTTTACTGTTGATAATAACGCGGTTATGTTCGATAAAATAGCACTCACACCTCTTGAATCTTATCTTATCCAGGCTCTGCAGATTATAGACAGACGAATCAAAGCTATTAATTTCCTGAAAGATGAGAATTATACCGGAATTATGAAAAGACGAGAGCCGTTCGTGGTATTGGAAGATACTATGGAGAAATACAAACTCAGCATAATGGGTGACGGTCTTAACCATATTCTTACTATAATACTCTCGCTTCTGAATAGTTGTAACGGGATTCTACTTATTGATGAGTTTGAGAACGGATTTCATTATTCGATACAGAGATCTCTATGGAGTTTTATTAGTGAACTCGCAATAAAACTAAATGTGCAGGTCTTTGCTACAACACACAGCAGTGACTGTATAAAGAGTTTTATAGATGCCACTTCCACGCTTGACGAAAGCTGTATTATCCGCCTTGAAAAGAGAAAGGCCGGAGAGATTGCAGTCGTATATTGTGAAGCAGAGGAACTTGGATATATAAGTAATAATAATAAGTAGATGTTGAAAATTAGTTTATATCAAAATTTTTGTGGTTGTTCGTCCGTTATAGGAATGAACCATAACATTTACGACTATCGCAAAGATCAAAGTTATACAACTGACAGACAAA
>JAAVDM010000018.1 GCA_014801815.1 Bacteroides sp.
CTTACGCGAAACTATGAAATCTCCAAGGAGGCCGCAGAGGAGATGATTGATTTTGCCACCCTCAAACTGTTGCTTAATCATGTCCAACATTAAAAATTATTTAAATTCAAACATACTCTTAGTGATAATATTATTAAAAGCAATATTAACCCTATATTATGATGACAAAAGTTTTTATTTTGATAAGAAAATTTCATACCAAGAGAAGATAATAATATGAGTTTTATTAAGCAGCATAAGAAGGAGGTATTTATTATATAAGTTAAACGTGCAAAAGCTCGTATAAATGTAAATAGAAATTATAAGCATAAAAGAAGGCACGTAAATAAACCAATAATTACAACGATAGAATTATATATAATCATATCTGTCCCATCGCGAAGCTGTTCAGTTCAAAAGCGAAGCTTTTATTACACGAAGCTTCTGCTACCACCCCCTAAAGAACATCCGCAGATAATAGCCCATTCTGACATATTATATAACTGAAGAAGATAAGAATTAAGTTAAGATATGTCAGCTGATAACATTCCAGAGGAACTTAGCTCTGACACCGCTCTCATTCCAGTACAGGTGCAACTCTCCGTCCCGCAGAGCCTGCAGAAAACTGAAGGGATTGTATATGTTGGAGGAGTGGTATGCGATATGATAGCTGCTATTTCGGCGCATAGCCTATACAAAGAATTTAAGTGCCATAACTTAAAGATCTGATTCGCACTTGTAAGCGAAGTACGAATCAGCCAATTTTGGAATATTGTGTTCAATGTAGTTGCGAACAGATATGCTATGGAATTTTATAAGTAGCTCTTAAAAATTAATGAACATACAAAACCATTATAATTAAGGCAATCTTTACAATAATCTCAATACCGTTTTAAAGCTATTTTTAGGCCATTTAAACCAATAAAGCATGGTAGTGTATACACTACCATGCTTTATTGGTTTAAATGGCCTAAAAAGCCCTTAAAAAACAATCTGGATAAAAGCCTTTAATCAGCTTTTAAGACGGAGAAAACTATAACCAAATCGTTCAGCTGCGGCTTTCTCAAGTTCCTCTCTGAATTCAGGAGCCGCCACAGATATCATCAATTTGGCACGTTGTGCAAGATTTTTACCTCTAAGATCAACAGCGCCATACTCCGTCACAACATAGTTAGTCTGGAAGCGAGTGGTCACCACACCGGCTCCGGGCGTTAAAATCGGCTTGATTTTGGTAGCACCTTTATTAGTAGTCGCCAGCATCGCAAGGAATGATTTACCACCTTCACTTTGCGATGAGCCATATACAAAGTCATGCTGTCCACCTACACTCGAAAATATACGTGTGCCTATTGAATCAGCGCATACCTGACCTGTAAGGTCTATCTCCAGACATGAGTTTATAGACATAACCTTAGGATTCTGAGCTATAATAAAGGGATTGTTTGTCCAGGCTACATCCTTGAAAATTATATCTTTATTACCGTCCATGTAGTCATAAAGCCTACGTGAACCAAGAGCCAGAGATGCCACCGACTTACCTGGCATTACCTTCTTCTGAGTATTATCTATAATACCTTTTTCCAACAGAGGTAACACACCGTCAGTCATAGCCTCTGTATGCAGACCTAAGTGTTTATGATGCTCCAAAGCACGTATCACGGCATTAGGTATTCCTCCCACACCAATCTGGAGTGTGGCACCATCAGGTATCAGTTCAGCTATATAATTACCTATAGCAAGTTCCTTCTCGGTAGGCACTGCAGTAGGTACTTCTACAAGCGGCTCATCAACCATAACAGCAGCCGAAAGCTGTGACAGATGTATCACAGGATCACCGTATGAAAAGGGCATGTGAGGATTTATCTGGGCTATCACCCTATTGGCACATTCAGCCGCCGAAGTGGCCAAATCAGCCGATACACCGAAACTGACATAACCCTCTTCATTAGGCATAGAACAGTTCAGAAGAGCCACATCGACACGACATGTGCCATCACGGAAAAGTGCCGGCACCTCTCCTAAGAAGCGTGGTGTCATAGTTCCGTAACCTTCTGCTATCCACTGACGTACAGAGTTGGACACAAAGAATGAATCTACAAGGAATGATTCCTTATATTCCGGTTTACAATAGGGTGCCGGACCTTTAGTAACAGCAAAAGCCGAATAAAGTGTCACATCCCGCAGTTCATTACCTCGTTCCGCCAAAGCAGCTACCAGCACCTCAGGTACTGAAGTAGAACCCTGGATATATACGTGATCTCCGTTTTCTATAAGTTTTACAGCTTCTTGAGCTGTAGTGTAGTTCACTTTCATATTAAGTCTTACGGCTTATAATTCAAGGCTTCTATTGGTTTATTTATGCCTTATGATCACGATCAAAAGCCTCCAGACGTTTCTTCAGGGTCTCAAATGCTGAGTCATCGGATATCGTAGATACTGTCACACGCACACCCGGTTGCTCACTGCCTGTCGAACTCAACGAAATAGTCGATACGCCGTATCTAAGCAGTTCAGCCTGTAATTCTGCAGAATTCATACCGGGATAGCCGGCCGTGAAAAAGAAACCGTCAGATATAGGCTGCTTACCATCAATGGCATATACAAGATGGAATCCGTTATCAGTAAAGGCTTTCTTTACCACCTCAGCACGACGGCCATACTCGCTTGTAGTAGCCACAAAATTCAGTTCTCCATCTACAGCAGCTTTCAGCATCGCGGCCAAAGCATACTGAGCCGAATGAGAAACACCGCTCGAAGCAGTATAAAGAACGCCAAATATATACGCATCACCAAATGACGGCATCTCGTAGAAATCTTCAAGATTCTTATAATGACGTCCGAACACGGTATCACTCATACACACCATGGCAATGCGCTGTCCTGCATAACTGAATATTTTCGAGCCTGATACAAGCAGAATATAGTTATCCGTATACTTTGCCACAGTAGGTATATAAGGTGCCTCAAACGGACGGCTGAAATCCTGTCTGAAGTCCATACCGAGATATGCAAGGTCTTCAAGAACTATGACATCATATTTAGAAGCCAGTCTGCCTATGATCTCAAGTTCTTCATCGGTCAGATTGGTCCAAGCCGGATTATTAGGGTTGCTATATATCATAGCGGTTATATTACCCTTGGAGAAGATACTTTCAAGTTTCTCCTCAAGCTTTGCACCACGATATTCATAAATATCGAATGATTCTTGCGCTATACCAAGCACTTTAGCCTGATGACGCTGTGCCGGGAAACCGGGGTTCAGGAACAGCATAGTGTCCTTACCTTCCAATCGCTGACGTAAAAGAAGCATCAGCGTAAAACTACCCTGCATCGAACCGACAGTAGGGACTATACTACGAGGTGATACTTCGACATCAAGGAATGCTTTGAGAAACTCCGAACCATTACGCTTAAGCAACGGAACACCGGCTATATCCGGATAACGGTTGGCCACGCCTGAACGCAGTGCTTCGATTTCAGCCTCTATACCCACCTGTTCTGCAGGTAAACCCGGTTGACCGAGTTCAAGATGAATAAAGTTCTCTTCTGCCTCCGCTTCAAGCTGTGAGGCTAATGCGGCAATCTGACGTATCGTTGCCGAATTTATATCGGGTATCTCAAGACGTTGAGCCACTGTTGCCAGTGTCTCTTTCGTTATAGGAAACATATTATTTCTTAGTGTTTCTGCCAAGCAGGTTATGCTGTCTGTTGCTTCTCCTTTATCACTCTCTCGGCATATTCACGTCCGGCTCTGTAAGCAGCAATATTAGATTCGACTATTTTATCGCTCTTAGCACCGAATACGCTACGTATACCCTCTTCTATCTTCTCACTGTCTATCTCTATCATAGGAGAAGCAGCACCTAGAAGTACCATATTAGAACTGCGTGCCGAAGCTACCTCCTTAGCAAGAGCATCCATATCGAATGCTATCACACGACCCTGAGCAGCCAGTTCAGCCTCGATATCAGCCATATCGGGATAATTATCTATGTTGATGAAAGGAGTGGTATTAGTCACTATCCAACCCTCATTACTCAGATATGGCAGATAACGCAGAGCCTCCATAGGCTCAAGCGATACGATAAGATCGGCTCCCCCCAGGGGTATTAAGTCAGAAGCAATAGCATCACTGCTCAGACGTAAGTTTGACTGTACGTCACCGCCACGCTGACTCATGCCGTGTACCTCTGCCTGCTTCAGATGCAGTCCCTCTTTAAGAGCAGCAGCACCGAGTATGGTAGCTATCGAAAGTATTCCCTGACCTCCTACACCGGCCAGTACTATATCATGTTTCATGGTGTTTATCTATGTTTTATCTCGTCAGAGAGTCTGTATCCGGATATCTCCGACATATATTCACAATTTACTTCTGAGCGGCTTTAGCTTTAGCACTTGCATGACGGCGTGCAGTCTGTATACATTCACGACGCGAAATAACAACTGACAAGCCCGGATAGTCTATTCCTTCACGGAATATTCTCATCATCTCGTCATGATTCTTAGGCAGTGAATCTATAGTGTAAAGATGAGCCGGTTCTACTCCGAGACCTTCACATATAGCTTCAAGTTTACCTGTACCCTGAGAATCCTGGCCGCCTGTCATACCGGTAGTCAGATTGTCAGATATAATTACCAGTATGTTGGAATTTTCATTAACTGCATCTAACAGACCGGTCATACCTGAATGAGTAAATGTAGAATCTCCTATTATAGCCACAGCAGGATGCTGGCCAGCATCGGCAGCGCCCTTGGCCATAGTTATGGAAGCTCCCATATCAACACACGTATCAATAGCATTGAACGGTGATAGGAAACCGAGTGTATAACAACCTATATCGCCGAACACACGCGGATTCTCATACTCGGCAAGAACATCGTTGAGCGCATGATAAACATCACGATGACCACAACCCTGGCACAAAGCGGGGGGACGTGGTTTAACTATCTGTGACGGAGCTTTAGGATCGACCGGAGCTACATCAGCCATATCTGCTTTTACTTTTTGTAAAGCCTGACGTACTTCATCGGGCGTGAGCTCACCTGTACGCACCACCTGGCCTGACAGCTTACCGAAGATACGACCTGTACGGTCAAGAACACCACGCAGCTGCTTTTCTATGAATGGTTGTCCTTCTTCAAGCACAAGCACTGTTTCACATTCATCAAACAGACGGTTTATAAGCTTCTTAGGTAGAGGATACTGTGACACTTTTACTACCGGGAAACGGCACTTACCGCCGCATGCTTCCATAAGATAGTTCCATGCCAGACCGCTGGCTACTATACCTACGCTATGGTCTTCACCGTCAACATAACGGTTAAAAGGAGAGTCTGACGATTCTTCAGCAAGTTTTTCATAGTCTGCAATAAGGCGTTTATTTCGTTCACGAGATATTGCAGGCATCAGCACCCACTGACGCGGCTGCGCCGGATAATGAAGTGTATTCTCCGGAAGAGGTGTATCGTCAGTTTCCACTACTGCACGCGAATGACTCAGACGTGTCACAAGTCTTACCATTACAGGTATCTCATGATGTTCCGACAGTTCAAAGCCATATTTGGCCATATCGTAGGCTTCCTGCTGGTCACTCGGTTCAAGCACGGGAATCATAGCGAAATCAGCATAGAATCGTGAATCCTGTTCGTTCTGTGATGAGTGCATTGAAGGATCGTCGGCTGCTATTACAAGCAGGCCACCGTTAGCGCCGGTCATACCGGAATTTACAAATGGATCAGCTGCTACATTTAGACCGACATGTTTCATCGACACAATGGCACGTTTGCCACAGAAAGACATGCCTAATGCTTCTTCAACAGCAGTCTTTTCGTTACTTGACCAGTGTGAATGTATGGAGCGCTCCTTAGTCAGAGGCGCAGACTGTATGTATTCCAGAATTTCGGTCGACGGTGTGCCGGGATAAGCGTATGCTCCCGACAGGCCGCCATTCAAGGCTCCGAGGGCAAGAGCCTCATCACCAAGCAGCAATCGTTTTGTTTTCATGTGTATGTAGATTATACCCTCCTCCGAGGGTGGTTGATGATTCTGGTATTATGGTGCCGGCACAATCAGGCCGACCTTACAGGAGGCAAATTTAACTATTTTTTTTTAGCTCTCAAAATCTTTCGTCCCATTACTTTTTTCATTTCAAATCTTATTTTTCATTTTACTTCTTTTACACACTTTTAATACATTGTTGAATATATTTAAGGTATAATATCTAAACCTTAGATACGTTTATATTGTCAGAAACTATGTAAAGAGCACGCTTAATTCCTGATGATTGTTACATTCTTCTGGTCCTACGGCTTGCAGGTATGAAATTTTCATCGTAACTTAGCGCACGCTTATTCAACTACTATCGGAACATTCCGATTGGACGCTGATTATTTACTTGGAGCAGTTGTTCACACACAGTTGACCGTCTGCCTCAAAAATGATGATTAACCAATTAACAACCTGACTGATATGTTTAAGAAATTATGGATTGCCGCCGCTTTGGCTCTCACTGCGTTCGGAGCTGATGCAGCCCTTCCGTCGGTTACTCTTAAGAACCTTGATGGAAAAACTATTGATACAGCCCAGCTCAACAATGACGGTAAGCCTTTTGTCATCAGCTTTTTTGCACTTTGGTGCAAACCATGCCAGCGTGAACTTAAAGCCATCGCCGAAGTCTATGATGACTGGCAGGAAGAAACCGGTGTTAAAGTATATGCCGTGAGCATTGATGAAGCTCAGAACGAACAGAAAGTTAAACCTCTTGTACAAAGCAAGGGCTGGGAATATGAAGTTCTCCTTGATCCCAATGGTGAGTTCAAGCGTCAACTCGGTGTAAACGATATTCCACATGTTTTTGTAGTCGATGGTCAGGGTAATATCGTCTGGAATCATCAGGGCTATGTTGATGGCGGTGAAGAAGATATACTCGAAGCTGTCAAGAAAGCACTTTGATATCATACTATTTTTTCAGCATGTAAGTCTAAATCTTTTTCGGCTTGTGTAGGTGCGCTTGTGAGCCTGCACAAGCTGTATGTGTATTTTATACTGTCTGCTGTCCGGCAAGCATGAATGATTCCTGAATGTGCTTCTGCCCTCACTGCTTTCCTGCTTTACATTTCCAACTAAACTTAGAGCTACTACCAATCAAAAACTTAATTCTTTTATGAAACGACTGTTCCTTACAGCTGCCATCGTAGCTGCTTCCGCTTCTGCCGCTTTAGCCCAGAACTCTGAAAGCGTTACCTGTCAGGGCACCGTCACAGACAGAGACGGCCGTCCACTCTCAGGCGCGATTATCTCCTATCGCGGCACATCTACTGTGGGAGTAACCGACAGCGAAGGTAACTTCAAAATTACGGTGCCGGCCGATGTTTCTACTCTCCATATTTTCTATCCCGGCCTGGTCAGCAAGAGTGTCAATGTTGCTGACGATATGACCAATATATCTCTCACTACCCGTAGCTGGTCAAGCCAGATACGCGCTACCGGCTCAATTCAGTCAGAATTTCTGATTCCACAGGAAGACGCTGCTATCAACACAGGTAAGTACGAGAAAGATGTATTAAACAATACATATTTCGATCTTACCGTCAATGCACCCTACGTTTCAATAGGCGGACGTTTCCAATGGACAAAATGGCCATTACCCGGATATGATAGCGATTTCGCCGGTTGGGGCGTACCCTATATATGGGCTACCGGAAGATACAAATGGGCCCAGCTGACTGTCGGTGACTATTACGAGCAATTTGGTTCCGGATTAATTCTCCGTACCTATCAGGAGCGTTCACTCGGTGTCGATAATGCTCTGCGTGGTGGCCGTATTAAACTCAATCCTACACCAGGTGTATATTTCACAGGTCTTGCCGGTAAACAACGCCGCTACTGGGAACGTAATTCATCATGGATATGGGGTGCCGACGCTGAATGGAGTCTTGACGAATCGTTCAAAAAAGCTTTTGGGCATGATTATGGTCTGATGTTAGGCTTCTCTTATGTCGGAAAACATGAGAAAGACGAAACTATTCTTGTACAGCCTGCTTTGGACAGCCGTCTTCACCTGCCACGCAACACTGCAGCATTTGATGCACGTGCCAAGTTACGTTTACATGACTTCAGTATTCTTGCTGAGGTTGCCACAAAAAACAATGACCCCAGCGCTGATAACAATTATACTTATCGACGTGGTTCGGCCGTACTTCTTTCGGGTTCGTACTCTTCACGCGGTTTCTCAGCTTTGGTTCAGGCTAAACGCAGTGACAACATGAGTTTCCGTTCCAAACGTTCTGAAGTAGGCATTTCTTCTTACGTAAACCATCTTCCGGCCTTTACCCTCACACAGACTTATGCTCTGGCAGCTATGTATCCCTATGCCACTCAGCCTGATGGTGAATGGGCATTACAGGCCGAACTTAGCTATCTTTTCAAAAAGGGTACCCCTATCGGTGGTAAATATGGTACGACCGTACATCTGGCCGGTTCATACATCACAGCTCTTGACCGTAACGTACCTGAGGGAAGTGACCCTCATAAGCCCACAATGGGCACCAACCAGTATGGAGCACCGTTCTGGAAGATGGGTAGCCTCAATTATGCCGACATCAACTTTGATATCAGCAAGAAGTTCAACCGCAAACTGTCATTTACCCTCTTCTACCTCTTCCAGAAATACAATCAGGAAGTAGTCGAAGGACACGGTGTTAATGGAGCTATGGTGACAGCCAATATCTTTATTCTTGAAGGTCAGTGGAAGATGGCTAAAAGAACTCAGTTACGTTGGGAACTCCAGTACTTGACTACAAAACAGGATGAAGGTGATTGGTTATCGGGTCTCGTTGAACTTTCATTGGCTCCGCATTGGATGTTTACTTTCTCAGATACCTATAATGCCGGTACGACCAATATTAATTACTATAACGCACTGGTAACATATAACTATAAGGCAAACCGTTTCACTTTCGGTTATGGACGCACACGTGCGGGCTACAACTGCTCTGGCGGTGTATGTCGTTGGGTACCTGCCACAAAGGGTTTCCAGATCAGTTATAACTATACATTCTGATAATTCCATTTCTTCATCATGATAAACAATAAATTATTTACAGGCCTGGCTGCCTGCATCCTTACGGGAGCACTGACTGCCTGCGACAATATAGATGAGAATGACCGCTACATTCCGGTTGAACGACCGGAGATCTCACGTGTGGTACTCATTCAGGAGTTTACTGGTATGAACTGTGTCAACTGTCCTAATGGTGCGGCAGTACTGCACAATCTTCAGGACCAGTTCCCCGGCTCTGTCATAGTGGTGGGTATGCACCCTGAGAACAATCCTAACACAACGCCATTGGCCGGCTTGAATCTCACAAACCCGTTAGCTACCGCTTATTACGATTATTTCCAGCCTAATGCTTTTCCGGCTGCAATGGTAAACGGTGGTGAACTGATGTACAACACCGACTTGTGGACAACCTCTGTAATAGAGGCTCTTCGAGTACCTGCTGCCGTTGATCTGCAAGTTACGACCACTTACGACCCAACTTCCCGTGAGCTTAAAGCAGATTTTGAAACAGTATTCAATCAGATGTATTCCGGTGACCTCAGTGTTCTGCTGTGGGTTATGGAAAATGACATTCACGGTCTGCAGATGAGTCTCGGTGGAAAAGTACTCGTTGATTATTCTCACAATCATGTGCTCCGTGGCTCGCTTAACGGAACATGGGGTGAACAGATAGGCCAAAATTTCGTCACTGAACAGAAAATAACCGGTTCCGGCTCAATTATCCTTGATGAAAAATGGGTACCGGAAAACTGTGAGGTCGTTGCTTTGGTATTCCAGAGCAGTAACAAGACCGTCGAGCAGGCAGCCTTAGCCCCTGCCATAGAATCGGAAGATTCTGAGTCATGACCATCCTCTTGACCCTAACCACTATTTAAAATAATCATGAAAAAGTACTTTCTGACTTTTGCTCTTGTCGTTGTTGCGGTTTCAATGTGGGCCGCAGATGCGGTAAGCTGGAGCATGAAACTGGTCGGCGACAATACTGACCATCCAGCCGTTGAAATAACGGCGACAGTCGCCCCGGGCTATCACATGTATGCGGTAGAAAATCCTCCCGGAGGCTCAAATCCTCTCGAATTTTTCTTTGATGTAAAGGGTTGTCGGCTCGATGGCAAACCTAAAGCTAATAAGGCTTACACCAAAGAATTTGACGATGTATTTGAAGTTGATCAATACTTTTACGACGGTAAAGTAACCTTCACTCAGAAGCTCATTCCGACAGCAGCTGACTTTACAGTCGATGTCGAACTCAAAGGTCAAGCCTGTAACGATTCCGGCTGTGTACCTCTTTTCGCCTCACAGACTTTTAAAGGTAAAGCTCCTGTAGCTGCCAAACCTGAAGCAAAACCGGAAGCAAAACCGGAACCTGCACCAACCGGAACAGTTGAACAGAAAGCTCAGGCAATAGCAGCAATGACAGACTCTCTTCAGGCCAATACACCGGCACTTACACCGGGTGCCAACCTCAGCGGTATCAACGCTCCCGAACAAGGTTGGTGGGCCAATGTTGAGGCTGAGCTGAAAGTATTTGAGGACAATCCCGAACAGCAGGGCCGCAGTCTTTGGTATATATTCCTTGCCGGATTTATCGGTGGTCTTATAGCCCTGGTGACTCCTTGTGTATGGCCTATGATTCCGATGACGGTTTCTTTCTTCCTCAAACAGAACAAGACTCGCAGCAAATCTATAGCTGCCGCTACTACTTACGGTGCTTCAATCATCGTCATTTATGTGGTACTTGGCCTCCTTGTTACGATTTTGTTCGGTGCATCGGCCCTTAATGAGCTTGCCACCAGCGCCGTCTTCAACATCATATTCTTCCTGCTGCTTGTTGTATTTGCCATTTCGTTCATGGGTGGATTCGAACTTACACTTCCTGCATCATGGACTAACAAGATGGACTCAAAAGTAGATGCCACAACCGGTATGCTCTCCATCTTCTTTATGGCTTTCACACTGGTTCTCGTATCTTTCTCGTGCACCGGTCCTATCATCGGTACTCTGCTGGTTGAGGCTGCTGCTACAAGTAACTTCATTTCGCCTGCTATAGGCATGTTCGGCTTCGCATTGGCTCTGGCATTGCCCTTTACTCTCTTTGCCATGTTCCCAACTATGCTGAAGTCAATGCCTAAGAGCGGCGGCTGGATGAATACCGTTAAAGTGGTTCTCGGTTTCCTTGAACTGGCACTTGCTCTCAAGTTCCTCTCGGTAGCAGACCTTGCCTACGGTTGGCGTATACTTGACCGCGAGGTATTTGTTTCGCTCTGGATTGTCATCTTTGCTCTGCTTGGCATGTATCTGCTCGGCAAGATTACTTTCCCGCATGATGATCAGCTCGAAAAGATAGGTGTCGGACGTTTTATGCTGGCTTGTATATCTCTGGCATTCGCAGTCTATATGTTACCGGGTCTTTGGGGTGCTCCCCTCAAGAGCATAAGTGCTTTCGCACCTCCGACATCAACTCAGGACTTCTCACTCTATGAAGGCGATGTTCATGCTCAGGTTGCTGACTTCGAAGAGGGTATGCGTCTCGGAAAACAACTCGGAAAGCCTGTACTCATCGACTTCTCCGGTCACGGTTGCGTAAACTGCCGCAAACTCGAAGGCGCTGTCTGGACTGACCCAGATGTCAAGAACTCAATCGACAATGATTTCGTACTTGTCACTCTGATGGTTGATGAAAAAGCTCCTCTCCCTGAGCCTATCAAGGTTACTGAAAAAGACGGCACTGTCCGTACTCTCCGTACCGTAGGCGACAAATGGAGTTATCTACAGCGCTCTAAGTTCGGTGCCAATGCTCAGCCATTCCATGTGATTGTCGATCAGAATGGTAAGCCGCTTGCACCCGCTTTCGTATATAAAGAGGACATTCCGGGTTACAAGAACTTCCTCAAGATGGGTCTCGAAAACTATTCAAAGCGTCAGTAAATACCTCATTTCAATTTACTGAATAGACTATAACAAGGCTCTAAATTCAACAGAAAAGTGTAATCGGGTTTCCGATTGCACTTTTCTATTTTTATATCAAAATAAAAGACTATCTTGTATTTAACTTTCCTTTGCTCGAAAAATTCTTCTTCAAGTGAAAGAAAAGATTTAATTTGAGTGTCTCCTACTTTTAACTCGTGTTAAATACAGACACTCTCCAAGATTCAAGACAATCTGAAAGGTTTGATTACGTTATAGGATTATGAATATCATAACCTCACTTCTGACGGCTTTCTGTGCCTGTTCTATGCCTGAAACAGCCACGACAGCAACCCCCTATATGCATTATGTAGATTCTGCCGATTATTATATCGCACATTCGCGCTGGGTTGATGCCGAACGTTCACTCGTAGCTGCCTTACGTTCCGAACCGGCCAATCAGGGTAACATGCTGTTATTCTCCAATCTCGGTACCGTACGTACTCAATTAGGTGATTATACCGGTGCCATTGAGGCATTCGATATAGGACTGTCACGCGCACCCCGCAGTACTGTACTGCTCGTAAACCGTGCGCTGGCACAGATAGGTCTTGACAATATAGATGCTGCTCTCAATGACCTCTCTTTTGCGCTACAGTGTGATCCTCACCTCCCGAGAGCACTGGAAACACGAGGAATGTTGTATCTGAATCGCAATGAGCTTGAAGCTGCCTTAGCCGATTTTACTCTTCTGCACGAACTAAACGCAGGTAATACTATCGCTCTGGCAGGCATGGCTCAATGTCAGGCAGCTCAAGGTGACTATAAAGACGCTATCTCAAATCTGCGTGAGATTATGAAGTACGAATCAGACGAGTTTTATCACTTCCTGCTTACACTGTACCTGATTGAAAACAATCAGCCGTTTGACGCTGCGGATGCTGTACGTAATGCCTTGGAACAATTCCCTCACTCCGGACGGCTATACTTGTTACGGGCTGTGCTGCACAAACAGCATTATCAGCTTTCAGAAGCTGAAGCTGCAATTAAATTGGCTCGTAAATATGGCGTGTCACCGGAACTTGAACAGCAGCTTATACCGAACCATTCAAATAAGTAATCTCATTTAATCTTTAGGGAGATACTTATTCACTAATTTATCGGTACGTAAACAACCCGAAACACAATATTCAGTTCGATTTAAACCGGAAACTGAAAAACACAACTTTTACCAATAATTTATTTAACTGAAAAATAACAATTTAAAAAATATTTATAAATTTTATTATCAAAAAATTTGCATAGTATTTTTAAAGGTTGTAACTTTGCAACGCAAAACGGGAACGAGAGGTTCTCCAAGAGCAAAATCTTAAGAGTTTTGACAACTCTATAAGCAACAAACGCGAAAATAGCTCAGTTGGTAGAGCACGACCTTGCCAAGGTCGGGGTCGCGGGTTCGAGTCCCGTTTTTCGCTCAAAGTTTAGAAGTACATTGAAATATTTATGCTGAATAGGAGTCAACATTTCCTATCTTAAACGCGAAAATAGCTCAGTTGGTAGAGCACGACCTTGCCAAGGTCGGGGTCGCGGGTTCGAGTCCCGTTTTTCGCTCCAACTCTCACCTCACCGACTCCTTTCAGCTTCATGTCTGGGTGGCGGAATTGGTAGACGCGCTACTTTGAGGGGGTAGTGACAGTTTTGTCGTGTGAGTTCGAGTCTCATCTCAGACACTTCTTTACTTGCGAAAATAGCTCAGTTGGTAGAGCACGACCTTGCCAAG
>JAAVDM010000019.1 GCA_014801815.1 Bacteroides sp.
CTACATTCAATAGCAGATACAGCATGGAAGAACGGGCAATCTCCACTCCACGCAATACTGACCCTCGTCTAATCTGATGGGGTGCCTCCTTACGCTTTGCTCTTTCGCTGAATAGTTACAAGATATGGTTAAAATAATTCAGCATTAAATTTTAAGAAACCGGTAATGGAGAGGGAGAGGTGTCCGGCAGAGGCCGGCGGGAAGGTGGAATCCTGAATTTCTTCACCGGCAAATTTAAAATGAATTTTTTTAATATTATAGCTTTTACAGTAGCGATATGTATGTTTTTGATGAAAACGAACCAATTTTTTATCTCTGAGTCATCGCGTTTTATGTTGGCATACATAAATTGAGGTAGAAAGACCTCAGTTGTCTTTGCGGTGATGTCGTGCGGCAGCTTTACGGTATTCAGTGGGTGTCAGACCTGTAATATTCTTGAAGGCCGCTGAGAAGGCTGTACGACTTCTGAACCCCACGTCGTGACATATTGCCTCAATGGTGAGAGAGGCATTGTCGGCCGGAATGTCAAGACGTCTGCAGGCTTCGCGTATGCGGCGTTCGGCCAACACGATTTTGAACGGCTTTCCGTAGTAGGTATTGACCGCACGTGACACGTATGTGATGTTCGAGCCTACCATAGCGCAGAGTGTGGTCATCTGAAAGTCGGGATTGAATATCTCCTGACTTTCGGACAGCACTTTTTCAATACGTTCCATAAGCTCGGAAGAGGGAGCTTCTGCCGTTTTGACAGTAGAAGTTTCCGGAGGCGATTGTATATCATCTTTCGGCTCCGCTTCGATATCCTGAGCAGCGAGTGACGGAGTGGCAGGTGTGGGGCTGATAGATTCCGGGACCGGGGTAGGGTCTGTGCTGATATGCCGTTCGTAGAGGGCGGTTATGTAGCGACGGCGCCGCCGTGAATAAATGAGCGTCAGGAGCAGTATGAGAATAACGGCTATGCCGGCTACACCGCTTGTCAGAAGCCATGACCGCATCTGGCGCTCCTGCTGGAGTGCTTCGTCAAGACGGTTCTGAAACTCATCGAGATTTTCTTTCAGCCGCAATTGTTCCAAAGTAACCTTTCGGTTACGCTCCATAAGGGCGTCGCGGGTACGGTAATAGTTAAGCTGACACTTGTCGGCATCTTCATGCCGCCCTATGCGTGAATAGAGCATGGAGAGGTGCATCTGTTGCTCCATGAATGATTCGAGGTCATCACGCTCTACTGCGGAATGTGCTATATCGAGCAAAATCTGCTCGGCTTTGTCATTACGGCCTTCTATCTCGTAGGTTAATGCGTTCAGCTCGCGTGTGTGTTCCTGCATACGTGGAATCAGAGGCTCGATGTTAATATTGTAATTCTGTGTTTTCTGAAATTCCTCATGTGCGAGTTCCGTGTTGCCTTCGCTGAGATTGAGTACTCCGCGACAGAGGGCACGGAAATAATCTGCCTCCGGAAAGTCGTTGCTTTCCGTCGTGTGGTTGAGATAACGCTTTATGTAACTGGCTACCGAGTCATTGGGTGGTATGTTTTCCGTAGCGGTCATATTGTATATGCAATATGACATTGTCTTTGTATCGCCGTGTCGCTCGGCAATTTCGAATGCCTTTCTGAGATAGGCGGTATATGCTGTATCTTCGGACGGATCGGCTTCCCGTCCGTTGAATATATCTTCTTTAGAAACAGTCACGCCCAGATTCAGATAGACGTAACTTAAAACTTCGTCAAATCCGTAGGTCAGGCATATTTTTTCCGCTTTACGCAGATTGCTGAAAGAGTTGCCGAGATTGGAGTATACATTGGAATAGACATAAGCCATGTTGACGTAAGCCTTCGCAATGGTCTCCATTGCTTTTTTATCTTTAAGGCTGTCTGAACGTCGTTGCACCACTGTCATAAGACACATCATAGAGGAGTCAACTTTTGTCGGCTCTTTGAGAATGTAGCCGGTGCCAAGCTGAAAGACCGAGTCGATAGGGAGTGTGCCGAGATGTCTGCGGAATTTTTCCGTATCGTCACTGAAGGGCTGTACTGCGATTATGTCATTATTATAAAGTTCGGCCGAAATATCCGCTATCCGGCCGGAATCCTCATCGTTGGTATGTGCACAGCCTGTCAGTGCCATACACAGCAGTGCTATGGTCAGTAGGAATGTCAGGTTGATAATATGACGGTAATTTTTCAGCACGTTGCAAAATTACAAAAAATGAGCGAGAAAGTTAACGGTTTCAGCTGAGGTATGAAAGTGACCGGGACTTTTTACGTTTTCCTCCGGTTATAGAACCCATGTTTGTTCTGAGGCGTTTAAATTAAAATTATCTGAGCGTGTTCTTTGGAATTATCTGATCTATACGAAAAGAGTGTGACATAAATTTTTCTTTTAGGTCGTTGAGGCTGTATTTATCTGAAATCTGAATATTATGTATAATGTGTCTTTAGCGATAACAGGAACTTCGGGCAGAGGTGGCGTGATGCTATTTACCTCTGCGAGCAACGGATGGAGAGTATTCACGGAATATATGATGGCATTGCCGCCAGTAGCATGGATATTTCTTGGCGTACTGACAGTTGTTGCTCTCTGGGTCGGTATCAGTTCACGCAGATGGTGGCCGGAATGGTTGCTTCGCCGCGTACGGCAAGCGGGCACCGGGGCGGTATGGATAGCTACCCCACGTGTAGGAGCCATCACGGGAGGATTGCTGTGGTTACTGCTTTTCCCGGCTGTGGCCTGCTTCTCAGCCGATATTATGACTTGGGTTTATTGTTTTGTATTCGGGTGGCTCGGCGCCTTCTTCGTCGTGCTGTGGTATTTCTGCTACACCAGTCCGAGCGCCGCGCTACTTTGGGACGGTCACGGTTACCAAGTTGCTTCGTCAGGCGGTACAGGTCACTTCATGGACGTAGACCGGATACCGCATCTTAAAATAACCCGCGAGATGAACGGCGGCGACATGCGGTATGCCATAAGCGGCGGAGAGAGGGGAGATAAAAAGACTTACTGTTATCTTACTCCCAACGATTTTAACGAGGACGGACGCAGAAAACTACAGGACTTTATACGTATTATGCAAACCCGTCACGACTGATAGCTGCCCTGCATCGGTGGCAGTTGAGTAGAAGGCAGTCCGGAATCGCCGGACTGCCTTCTACTCAACTACTTGTGTGTAAGCTTAAATTACTTCACGAGAACTTTGCGTGTGGTACCGTCGCAGTAGCATCGTATGATGTTGAGACCTTTGACGAGGGTTTTAAGTTCGATACGGTCAAGCTGTTTTCAGTATGTAGATGAATAGACGGTTTTTATAACGAATTGATACATTAATTGTAAATTTTTAGGAATAAAAATATAAATGTGTCCATATAGCGACAAACCATTACAGGGAGCCGAATGTTAAGCTAACAAAAACCGTTTTATCAAAAAATACAGACTATGTGGCATGATATACTATTTCTCTGTATGGGATTGGTGTTGGTGATGGGCGGCGCCAATTATCTTACCGACGGTGCGACAGCTGTGGCACGGCGCTTCAATATGTCGGACCTCATAATCGGCATAACGGTTGTGGCTTTCGGCTCGTCGACCCCCGACCTTGTAATATCACTCACTTCAACTATCGAGAATAAAGCCCAGATTGCTATGGGCGACATACTCGGTGCCAACATCTTTGACCTTCTGTTGGTGATAGGCATTTGTGCGCTGGTCAGACCTGTAGTGATAGGGAAAGCCACGTTGCAGAAAGAGTTTCCGATGGTGATATTGTCATCGGGTGTACTTTTCATACTTGCCTGCGATATGCTTATAGACGGTGCGCCTTCCGACTATATGAACCGTTCTGACGGACTCATACTGCTCTGCTTCTTCATAATATACAGTTATGTGACCTATATGATAGCGCGTGCGCAAGATGCGGCGACTCCAGGAGCAGGTAATAATCCTGTAACACAGAAGACGGTGAATCTGTGGCTTGCTGCGGTAATGATAGTCGGCGGTCTTGCTGCACTGGTGATAGGTGGTAACTGGATAGTATCGGGTGCTTCGGGTATAGCCCGCAGTTTCGGGATGTCGGAAGCTATGGTGGGTCTTACTGTAGTGGCCATAGGCAGTTCCATACCTGATTTGGTCACGTCACTTATCGCTGCCGTCAAAGGACATTCGGGCATAGCCATAGGTAATGTTGTTGGCTCATGTGTGCTCAATGTCTTTCTGATAGTGGGAATTTGTGCCACTGTGAAACCTCTCGAACTTGGTAGTATCAATGCCGTTGACTTCGCCGTGCTGCTTGGTGCCTCGATATTACTGTGGGTATTCGGTTGGGTATGGGGCAAACGTACTATCAACCGCTGGGAAGGTGCCATACTCACACTCTCTTACGTAGGCTATATGGCTTATCTTGTCATTTCGGCGAAATAAGACTTTATAACTTTACGCTGACAGTATTCATTGAGAAGCTGAGAGGAAATATAAAAAAGCCTGTGGCGACATACCAGTTGCGTACGAGTCATGTCCCCACAGGCTTATGATAATTATATCCGCATGAAAGCGGTGAGATGTCTCAGCATAGCAGCTGTATCAGCGACTCATTTTGAGAGTGTGGCCGGCAGCGTGGATTATGTAGATGCCATTGCCAGGCAGTGTGGCCGATGAGTGTGCGCCACGGACGATAAAACGGCCATCGGGGGTGAGAATGTCGAAAGCTACAGAGGCGTCGGAGCATATCACAGTGTCGCCGTGACGGCTGAAGAGAGTGCCGAGGCTGTTAGTGTCAGACACGGGAGTCTCAATGCCGCTCGGAGCCAAAGCGGGTGTGAAGGTAAGCACATGAGAGCGTACACCTTCGGTGCCACCGCTGACAGGAACGACGTATGCCACATATTCAGTCTGCGGGTCGAGACCGCTCAGAGGCGAAGTAGTGTCGGTGACAGCCTTATGGTCATAACCGCTCACGGGGGTGTCGGCAGGTGCATCGCACAGAGTTAACTGAAGGTCGTCAATAAAGAGGTCAAGACCGGTGGTGAGCTGTGTGTAGACAAGACGCAGACAATTTACACCGTCAGGCAGTGTCACATTGCGAGTCTCACCCTTGCTGCTGAAATCAGTAAGCGAACCTACATGCACGTTTGCACCGTCAGGAAGTACGCTGTAAAGGTCAAGACGACCGGTGGCGTCACCGAAACGCTGGCGCACCCAGAGGCTCACCTCTTTTATATCACGGTTGAAACGACTGGTCTGTATGTGGCCTGATACGCCTGAAAGTTTCACTGACGGAGCCTCCTGTCCGCAATATGCCGAACGGGTTTCAAAATCCACTTCACCGTCGAAACCTTCCGGAAGGTCTGTATCATCGAAGCCGTAAGTAAGGTTCTGCTGAGTCTCACCTGTACGACGTGTGGCTACAGTGAGCAGATAGCTGTCGGCTCCCTCCACAGCGTCCCAGTCAAGACGCATCTCACCGGCATCGGCGTAGGGATAGAGCTGTGTGCGGGCTTCGGCAAAGTCGGCCGAACGGGTCTCGAAATTCAGCTCTTTCTTCTGACGTGCTGTGTTGACTTCGCTGCAGGCATACACTACAGCCGAGTAAGCGGTGGCGGGAGTAAGACCATTCAGTACAGCCGAAGTTGATTCACCGGCCGATACGTGTGTGAAGGCTGCAAGACGCGGATTACTGCCGGCTGCCCAATAAGCCACGAAATACTCGGTGGCGCCGTCTACCGGCTCCCATGTCAGTGTGGCCTCCGATGTGCCTACGGCTGTGAGGCGTGATTCAGGCGCGGCAATGTCGGCACCTTCCATAGAAGAACCGTCGGCGGCTATGACTCTGAAAGATACCGAGCCGTCCGGGTGACGCTGAACATTCTCTATTTCATAGCCGGTGGTGGTGTTGTTCCATGTCAGGAAGGTGGGAGATACGTTGCTTACATATTCGCATATACCTTCCGAACCGGGGAAGAGGTCGCCCGAACGTGTGGAGGTAGTCTGCTGGTCGTCAGCTTCGATGAGGTCAATACGCTGGTGCTGCGGGTCGTTGTTGGGTGCGTTCTCGCTCCATAGGCGCGAATCGAAGTCGATGTGCCATACGGCCAGACCCTCGCCTTCGAGATAGGAATCCCAGCCGTCACATGCGCGACATTCAAATATGAAATACTCCTGAGGATTGGCAGGAGAAGCTATTTTATAAGCCATAGGACGCGACGACATGGGCAGGAGTGTGAAATCACCTCCGCCGGTTATCTCGACGGGGCGCATCCACTCAAGCGAATAACTCTCGTAGGCTGAGAACATCGGCGGGGTATGCTCGGAGTTATTGTAGTTGCCGGCGTCCATAACTGAGAAACTCGACGGAGTGAAGCACTTCGAGGTGGAACCATTGTTGGAAGTGTCATAGAGGTCGGGCAGACCGAGTACGTGGGCAAACTCATGACAGAATGTGCCGATACCGCTGAGACGACCTGATGAACCGAGTTCGGATGAGGTGGCATAACGGTTGACAGTCACACCGTCGAGTTCGACTGTGTGGCCTAAAGCTGACTGAAGCGTATAGGCGTGAGGCCAGATAGTGGTGTTGACGTTGCCGCCGGTTGTGGCACCCTTACCGGGGAAGAAAAGGTAGACAAAATCCACCATGCCGTCACCGTTGGTGTCATATTGCGAGAAGTCTATCTCGGAGTCAAGTGCCGTTACTGCCTGCTCCACCATGCGTCCGGCAGGATATACAGCCACTTCGCGGCCTGATTCAGGGTCAATGAAAGTGTCTTCGGTCTTGACGTAATCCACTTCGTTACCGCTCAGACGCACGGGACCGTAGACATCGAAGCGCGGTGTGAAGAGACCGAAACTTGCAGTAGTGTAGAAATCTAAGGCCGAACCCGAAGCACCGTGCATTGAGAAGCCGGGCAGGTTGAGCATATCGTCGATGGTCTGACGCGGGTCGGCCGAAACCGAGAAATGCACGTCGTCAAATTCAACTAACAGCACGAGAACGGGCAGCACGCCGCGAGTCTGGACTTCGCGCAGATCATGGCCGTCGGTGTTGTCCCAGAGCGAATTTCCGAGTTTGTCGACTTTCATCATACCGGGACGCAGTGTCTGTGACTGATGATGGGGTGTGTATGGATTGCCTTCGCCGGGAGCCCAGCAGCCGAAGGGAACATTGGCTGTGGCGACGCCGGTTGCTCCGAGCATGGCTACAGCGGCAAAGGGACGTATAAGTAAAGGTAGATTCATGAAAATGTCAGAGTATGTCGGTTGTTGTTTATGTGAACGTCCATAGACGGTCTTATTCAAACAGTAAACGTGTTATTAGCAAAAAAATTGCCGTTAACGGGGTGATAGAGGCCAAAAAATTAGTAACTTCGCAATTCAAAACCCGGATAGCCTGATAAGGGTGTCCGCTCAATCACAATCCATGCAGAATAGCATCTATGACACCGCTCCGGAGGCTCCTGTCACACCGCTGACTATAAATATAAAGGGACGCCTTCTCAATTTCACCCGCCCTTGGGTAATGGGTATAGTCAACGTGACACCGGATAGCTTCTATGAAGGCAGTCGCACGGAATGTCTGCGCGATGTGCGCCTCCGTGTGCGCTCCATGCGCGAGGCCGGAGCGCAGTGTGTCGATATAGGCGGCTATTCGTCGCGTCCCGGTGCCGATGATGTCAGCGCCGACGAAGAATACCGCCGGCTTGCCACCGGACTCGAAGCAGTACGGCTCGAATGGCCTGACGCCGTTGTGAGTATCGACACTTTCCGTGCCGGTGTGGCGCGACGCTGTGTCGAGGAATGGGGAGCCGACATCATCAACGACATAAGCGGCGGCACACTCGACCCCGCTATGGGCGAGACGGTAGCCTCACTGCGTGTGGCATACGTGCTGATGCACATGCGCGGCACTCCCGCCGACATGCAGAGTCATACACATTATAATGACGTTGTAGCCGATGTCATAGCCGACCTCGCTTTCAAGGCCGATACCCTGCGCAGTCTCGGAGTGGCCGATATTATCATTGACCCCGGTTTCGGCTTCGCCAAGACCGTTGAGCAAAACTATCGTCTGCTGGCTTGTCTGGGCGAGTTCCGTCGTCTGGGCTGCCCGATATTGGCGGGACTGTCACGCAAGTCGATGATATGGCGACCGCTCGGTATCACGCCTACCGCGAGTCTGCCGGGTACGATAGCACTTGATACGGTCGCTCTGATGCACGGAGCCGATATAGTGCGTGTGCATGATGTGGCCGAGGCTGTTCAGACGGTCAGTGTGCTGCAGCTGCTGCGTGATTCAGAAACAACCATATAACAACATAACATCATAGAGCCGGAGCAGACGTTACCGGCAATTACGGACAGATATGATTGAATTCGGACTGAAAGATATAGTCGATATACTCATAGTAGCCCTGCTGCTTTATTACCTCTACCGCCTCATGAAGAGCAGCGGCACGCTGAGCCTCTTCTACGGTGTGTTAGCCTTCATCGTGATATGGGTCGTAGCCTCGGAGATATTCGATATGCGGCTCACCGGTACGATTCTCGACAAATTCATGAGTATCGGCCTTATAGTGCTGGTCATCATCTTCCAGGACCAGATAAAGCGCTTTCTTATAGACATCGGTTCGCAGGGACGTCTGCGGCATTTCAGGCGTCTTTTCCGGCACGACAAGAGTGAGGAGAAAGACCGTTCGCACGTAATGGCCGTAGTATACGCCTGCATGAGTATGTCGAAGTCAAAGACCGGTGCCTTGATAGTGGTACAGCGCAAGGTGCCGCTCAATGACTACGAACGTACAGGCGACGAGATAGACGCCGACATAAATATGCGTCTGATAGAGAATATATTTTTCAAGAACTCACCGCTGCATGACGGCGCATTGATAATAGCCAACGGGCGTATGGCGGCCGCAGGTTGCATATTGCCCGTAAGCCATGACATGAACATACCCAAGAATCTGGGTCTGCGTCACCGTGCCGCCTTAGGCATGAGCCAGATGACTGACGCTGTGTGTGTGATAGTCAGTGAGGAGACAGGCCATATCTCCGTAGCTCGTGACGGACGGCTGAAAGTGAAGGTGAGCGCTCCCGAACTGGAGCGTATCCTTATTGAAAGCTGACGGTGCCTTCAGAAAGGTTTCCTGTATTTGTCCTCGCCTCCGGTGGCTTCTTCGAGTATGGAGAGATAGGAGGCATAGCGGCTTTGTGCTATGCGGTGTTCCTCTACGGCAGGAATCACGGCACAACCCGGTTCGCCGGTATGACGGCAGTTGCCGAACCGACAGTCACGACCGATAGCGAAAATTTCAGGGAAAAAATGTGACACCTCTTCCGGCTCGAAATCTATTGTGCCGAATCCTTTCACGCCGGGAATGTCGATTATCTCGCCTCCGTAGGGTAGGGTGATCATCTCGGAGAAAGTGGTCGTGTGCATACCGGTGTGATGAATGTCTGAAATCTCGCCTGTACGCAGTCCGGCGTCGGGCACAAGAGCGTTGATGAGCGATGATTTGCCCACACCGCTGTTGCCCGCTAATAGCGAGAGACGGTCGCGTGTAAGGTCGCGCAGCGAATCGAGTCCTTCACCGGACAGAGCCGAGACAAAGAGGGTTGGATAGCCTATTGAAGTGTAGAGATAGTGTATACCGGCGGCCAATTCGCGGTCATCGTCGTCCCACATGTCGCATTTGTTGAGCACAAGAGCGGCGGGTATGTTATAGGCTTCGGCCGTAGCTAAAAAGCGGTCGATGAAGGTGGTGGGTGTCAGAGGCTCGCGGAGAGTGGCGACAAGTATGGCACGGTCGATGTTCGAGGCCAGTATGTGTGACTCTTTCGAGAGATTTGAGGCACGGCGTATGATATAGTTGGTGCGTGGTTCGATAGCCGTTATGTAGTCGGCATCATCGGCGGCATGGCTTACGAACACGATGTCACCTACGGCCACGGGGTTGGTGGTGCGTATGCCCTTGATACGGAAATTGCCTTTGATACGGCAGTTGATCATCGCACCGTCGCTGTCGAGGCGCACGGTGTAGGCCGAACCGGTGTTGCGTATCACACGGCCACGGCGCGGAGGAGCGGTCTGTTTTGCTGACTTTGTTGACATAATTGCAAAATTAACAAAAACTAAACGAACTGCCAACGCCGTAGGTTCAGTAGGTTTCAGTGAGATAGTCGGAGTTGGTCAGTTAACCAAAAGGGGGTGTCGGTTGTTAAACAGATAGACACTGATTTGTTGGACATTACAAATATCAATGTTAGCCCCTGCGAAAAGAAAATTGTCAGTTTGAGAAATTTTTGCTAATTTTGCAGGGTTTTAGGAAAATAAAGTACAATCAAATTAATTTTAAGGTAAAAAATGAACGTAGAATCAATAGGCACATGGGCCGGTGAGGTATATAAGGCCCTTGCAAACAGCAGTACACGGACACTTGGTCTCAAAGCAGTCAAGAAAGCAACCAAACTGAGAAAAGACGAACTTATGGCCGCCTACGGTTGGCTGGCACGTGAAGGTAAAATCGTGCTTACCAACAATGACGATGAGCTGGTAGCTACACTCACTGACTGACAGCTATCATGATACATGATAAAAGAAGAGGCCGTCCTCACGGATGGCCTCTTCTTTACTAATTTACTAAAAATCAAACTGTTAAAAGTATCTGTATAAAAAAGCTGTCTATTTCCTGAAAGGCACCGGCCAGATGACCCTCACCGGTACCGAACGGCCATCGATGCTCCCCGGAGTCCACGGTGGCATAGCCGAGATGATGCGGATAGCCTCCTGATTGAGTGACACCTCCACACCTTTTAATACCGAGACGTTCGACACACTGCCGTCCGTGTTGATGACGAAGGCGCAGAGCACACGGCCTTCCACACCGTTGTGGTAAGCCTGTGCCGGATAGCGGCGCTGCTTGTTGATGAAATCTACAAGCTCGGCGCTGCCGCCCGGAAATTCAGGCTTATGCTCCACGTAATCATATTCGTACACCTCTACAAAGCTACGGCACCCGTCGGTGTGGATACCGTTGCATACCCGTACTGTCTGCGAGTATAGGGCTGGAGAGAGGATTGCGAATGTCAGAAATAAGAAATGTCGAAACATGATTAAGTGGTAATTATGATGCAAATATAACCCCTCCGCCTGAATAGTGCAAGAGTGGTATGGCATAATTACCTTAATATTAAGTTTGTTTTACTTTTTTTAGCATTTCATTCCGCTGCCCGAATTACGATATGTTGAGACAGTAAATTTCGTTTCTGTATAATAGAACCAAAGGCCGAGCGTTAATTAGGTGTGAAAGACAAGAATCGCAATCATATCCGTCATACGGCGCCGGTGGTGCGTGTGCTGTGGCTTACTGTCATGGCCCTGTGGCTGCACGCCGCTCCGCTAAAGGCTCAGGAAGGGTCTTCGGCTTATAACTTTCTTGATATTCCGGGTTCGGCGCAATCGTTCGGACTCGGTGGCGCCGCTATCGCTCTTGTCGACGCCGATGTCATGCTCAGTGATCAGAATCCGGCTCTTTTAGGCCCCGAGATAGGGTCGCAGGTGGCTCTTAGCTACATGCACTGGCTCGGTTCGGCCAACTTCGCCGGCGCACGCTACGGCATGGAGGCCGGCGAGCGCGGTGCGTGGGCGGCGGGAATACGCTATCTCGGCTACGGCTCAATGACCGCCTACGAACCTGACGGCAGTGTCAGCGGTTCGTTCACTCCGCAGGATATAGTGGCCGAGGGAACGTACTCGCATGACTTCAATGACCGTCTGCGCGGTGGCATCAACCTGAAGATGGCTTACAGCAATTATGAGCAGTACACGGCTTTCGCTATGGCTGTCGATTTAGGTATCAATTACTATAATCCCGACAACGACCTGTCATTTTCCGTGGTGCTGCGTAATATGGGTGGACAGCTGAAGCGATTCAACGACACTTATGACCGTCTGCCATTCGATGTGCAGTTAGGCTATATGCAGGGGTTAGGCAGTTCGCCTTTCAGTCTTGCCATTACGGCGCGTCATCTCACCAAATGGAATCTTACTTCCTATCATCACGAGCAGGGGGCCGAAGACGATATGCAGCCCAAGTCGGGCTTCATGCGCAATCTTTTCCGGCATCTGGTGTTCGGTCTGCAATATCGTCCTACCGACCGCTTCTATATCAGTCTGGGGTATGACTACAAGATGCGCACGGCTATGTCTACCTATCAGCGTAATTTTCTGTGCGGCTTCTCGGCCGGTCTGGGTCTGAATGTGCGTAATTTCGGAATTGGTGTGGCTTACGCCATGCCGCATAAGGGAGGCTCGTCGGTAATGCTCAATCTGAGCATGGATCTCAGTTCGCTGCTCTGAGACGGTAATAAAAAGACAAGGTGGTCAGAGTGACTGCCGTGAAAAACATATCAGAACCATGCAATCAAAACTTAAAGGCAATGTCGCCATGGGCATTGCCAAAATTTTTTCGGGCCTCAACGAGAACGCTCTGCGTTATCTGTTACCCACTTGGATGGGTGCCATAACCGGTGTGCTGCTTCGTCTTGCGGGAGGCACAATCCTGTTTTTTCTGTGGGGTAAGTATATGAATCACCGCGATCCTTCGCGGCCTAAAGCCTCGGTGCGTGACCGCTTGTGGCTGTTCGCTATAGGCGTAGTCATGGTCTACGGCTACATGTGGTCACTTCTTGAGGGTCTGACATACACCACTCCTATATCATCATCTATATTTATCAGTCTGCAGCCGGCGTGGGTGTTTATCATCTGTCTTGTGATGCATACCGAACGAGCCACGAAGGGGAAAGTAGTCGGTCTGTTATTGGGTTTCGGAGGTGCTTTGTTATGTATACTTACCGGCCACCACAGCGATGTGGCTACTGATCCTTTCAGAGGTAATATGTATTGTCTGCTGTCGTCGGTACTTTATGCCGGTTATCTGGTGGTGCAGAAAGTGTTTCTGAAACGTCTCGACAACAGTACCGTATCAATGTGGACTTTCTTCGGCGGAGCCGTAGCGGCTGTTGTGGCTGTTCTTATTACCGGTTGGGATGCAAAAGTATTCACACAGGATCTGTTCTCCACACCGATGTTGATTTTAGGCTTTGTTATTTTTTTCCCCTCCTTTATCAGTTATCTGCTTCAGGATATAGGTCTGAAGAATCTTCCCGCTACTGTTGTGGCGCTCTATGGTGAGGTCATATTGGTAGTGGCTACAATCGCCAGTTACCTTCTCGGACAGGACCGTTTCTCGTGGTGGCAGATGCTGGCTATCGTCCTGATGCTTGGTTCGGTCTATCTTGTTGAGTCGGCCGAAAGCAAGACAAGCTCCCCTGCTTCGTCAGTATCTTCCTCGCACTGAATCGGCACACAGCGTAGTGTCCCGTAATTAATAAAGCGTGTAAGCTGAAAGTTGCTTTCAGCTTACACGCTTCGATTATGTCCCCGAGAGGACTCTGAAGTTAGTGGCTGGCGGGAGTCACGCCAAGATTATTGAATATGAAGGAGTAGATATCTGCATATTCATCTATAACTTTCGACATCGGTTTGCCGGCGCCGTGGCCTGCCTTGCTGTCGATACGTATGAGTTTGGGAGCGTCGCCCGTGTCGGCAGCCTGCAGAGTGGCGGCATACTTGAACGAGTGTGCCGGAACGACGCGATCGTCATGGTCAGCTGTAGTGATAAGTATGGCGGGGTAGGGGGTACCGTCGTTCTTGATATTGTGTATCGGTGAGTAGGCTAACAGATAGTCTGCCATCTCCTTTGAGTCGGCGCTGGTGCCATAATCGGAGGCCCAGTTCCAGCCGATAGTGAAGAGATGATAGCGCATCATGTCCATTACGCCTACTTCGGGGATAGCCACCTTGAAAAGGTCAGGACGCATATTGACCGTAGCGCCTACCAGCAGACCGCCGTTGCTGCCGCCTACGATAGCCATCTTTTCGGGTGATGTCCAGCCTTCGTTGACCAGATATTCGCCGGCTGAGATAAAATCGTTGAATACGTTCAGCTTGTTCATCTTGGTACCTGCGAGGTGCCAGTCCTCACCGTACTCCGAACCGCCGCGCAGATTGGCCTGTGCGTAGATACCGCCGTTTTCGAGCCACAGCAGACGGTTGGGGGAGAAGCCGGGTGTCAGCGACACGTTGAAGCCTCCGTAACCGTAGAGGTAGACGGGATTGGTACCGTCTTTCTTCAGTCCTTTCTTATAAGTAAGGAACATCGGTATCTTTGTGCCGTCGGCCGAGGGATAGAATACCTGCTCGGTCACGTAGTCATCGAGATCTATACCATCGAGTTCGGGACGGTTGACGAGCTTGCTCTCGCCGGTAGTCATGTCGTAGCTGTAGACAGTCGAGGGTGAGGTAAACGATGCCAGCGAGTAGTAGACTTCGTTATGATCTCTGTCGGCCGATACACCTACGCTGCCGAATGTCGGAAATTCTATCTCACGTATCAGAGTGCCGTTGCGGCTGTAGAGATAATCGTGTGAGGCGGCGTCTTTCTCAAATTCGACTATCATGTTGTCGGCGCCTGCCATTTCGACACCTGTCATCACACCCTCGCCCTGCGGCACGAGTTCACGCCAGTTGGAGCGCTGCGGAGCCTTGACGTCGGCCACCATAAGGCGGTTGCGCGGAGCACCGTAGTTGGTGATGAAGTATATTTTGCCGTCGATTACGTCAACTATATTGATATTGTAATTCTGTGAAGGCTCCATTACAACCCAGTTGCCGTTGCCTTTCAGCGGACGCAGCATTACTGAATTGCCGACACCTTCACCGGCACCTATCACAAACAGATAGTCCTCTGATTCAGGTACGTAGGCCGAGTGGAAATGCAGCGGATGAGCCTTGTCCTCGTATACAAGACGGTCTGCACTCTGGGGTGTGCCGAGTTTGTGATAGTATATCTGATGATTCTCGTTGGCATTAGAGAACTCCTTACCTTTCTCCGGACGCGGATATGCGCTGTAATAGAAGCCGTCGCCTTCCCAGTCTGCACCGGTGAATTTGGCCCACTCGATATGGTCGTCAAGAGGCTTGCCGGTCTTGGCATCAAGCACGTAGATTTCGGTCCAGTCCGAACCGCTGCGCGATATGGTGTAAGCGGCATAACGGCCATCGTTCGAGAAACTGATACCGGTCAGCGCCACTGTACCGTCGTCGGACAGTGTGTTGGGGTCAAGGAATACTTCACGCTCGCCTCCGAGTTTGTCGGTGCGGTAGAGCACACTCTGATTCTGCAGTCCGTCGTTTTCGAAGAAATAGTATTTGCCGTCTTTATGTAGAGAGGGGAGACCTGTCTTGCGGAAATTGTTGAGTGCTGTCAGACGTTTACGTATCTTGTCACGATAAGGTATCTTCGACAGATAGCTTTCCGTCACTGCATTTTCGGCCTTAACCCATTCGAGAGTAGCCGGAGCGGTATCGTTCTCCAGTGGTCGGTAAGGGTCGGCTACAATAGTGCCGAAGTAGGTATCGGTTACAGTCGAGTCGGTCGGCGCTACAGGATATTCCAGCTTACCCCCCTGCGAAGAGGAACAGGAGCATCCCAGCGTGGCCGATATGGCCGACATGCACACGAAGCGGAAAATATGTTTCATGGTTTAGTCAATGTTGGTTAATTATAACTCGGGCTGTAAAATTACTAAAACTATGTGAGAAACCGAAATTTTTTCTCGATTTTGCTTTATTTAAAATAAGTAGCTCTTAAAAATTAAACGATACATATTTTCAAGTAAAGTCTTTGAATCCTGAACCATAAAACTTGTTATTTTCGGCCGCTTCGGACTTTTCACTCAGTCGAATACTGAAGTATTCTCCTTCGCTCCGCGTCCGAATCGCCTCAAAAATAACTGCGTTTTATATGTTCATTAATTTTTAAGAGCTACTTACCGTTGTCCTGTTTAAGATGCGATGAATTGCATCCCTACGTTGTTCTGTTTAACAGATAGGTATGGTTTAAAATCTGTAACTTAAATCAAAATCTTTATGTAAATTAATATTGGATTTGTTAATGATAGATAAAATTGCTATATTTGTGGCAGATAAATACACCTGCTATGAGACAGCGCTTTTTCAATCCGTTCACGGATACGGGCTTCAAGATAGTGTTCGGTAAGGAGAAGGACAAGATCATTCTGATAAGCTTTCTGAATGCATTGCTTGAGGGCCGGCCGTTCTATGAATCGATCACCGATGTACACTACAGTGACAAGGAGTTGCCCCGAGACAGGGACTGTGAACGCACGGCCATCAACGACATCCACTGTGTCACTCAGTCGGGGCGTCACATCATACTTGAGATGCAGCTTGAGGGGCACGATAATTTCGAGGACCGTATGATATGCTACAGCTGCCGTGCGGTCACGGAGCAGATGCGTCGCGGACAGTGGGACTTTCACATAGAATCGGTGTACAGCATTTGCTTCACTAATTTCATTCTTCTCGGCGCAGAGCGTCGTCTTGTGCTTGATCGAGCGTACTGTGACCTTGAGACACGTGAGGCTGTGAGTGACCGTCAGCGTTATCTTTACATACAGCTTCCGGTGTTCGAGGCTGTGAGTAGCGAGGAATGTGCCACGGAGCTTGAGCGCTGGATATATTCACTTAAACACATGCCAGAGATGAGAGAGATACCGTTTGCAGCCCGCGACGAGGCCTTCCGCCGTCTTCAGCAGATCGGGGAGATAGAGTCGCTGAGTCCGGAGGAGCGCCGGCAGTACGATATGGACCAGAAACAGCTCAGTATCCTGTACAGTATCGAGACCTCGCGTCTACGAGAAGGTATTAAGATAGGTGAGGAGCGTGGTAGGAAGATAGGTGAGCAACAGCAGTTACGCTCTACAGTAATAAAACTGCGAGCCAAAGGAATTGCTGATGAGATGATAGCGAGCCTGCTGGATATGCCTTTAGAGAAGATATTAAATATTCGTTGACAACTTTATAATAAGCGACTATAATTCTTAATATATCATGCGGCATACGCATATAATTGATAAGATACGAGAGATGATGCGCAGCTTGTTTCCGGATGTCAGGACTATTTTGTACGGTTCACAGGCCCGAGGAACGGCTCATGATAATTCCGATATAGATCTTTTGATTGTGCTTCCCGATACGTATAAGGGGATAGATTTCGTACATCGTAGAACTGAGATAGTCAGTCATCTCTACGATGTGGAAATAGATGAAGGAGTTAGGATTTCACCGATGGTTGTATTGAAAACGATATGGGAAAGCAGAATTACTCCATTTTCGATTAATGTGGCACGTGAAGGCATTGAGTTATGAAAACCGAACTTGATAAAAATACGCGTGAAGCGCTTATTACCTATCGACTTGAGAAAAGTGATGAAACTCTTCGAGAAGTTGATTTTTTGATTAGTGGAGGCTTCTATAGTGGTGCCGTTAGCAGGCCTTACTATGCTTGCTATTATGCTGCAGTACCTCTCCTACTTAAGGAAAGTATTGCCACACTTACCCATGCCGGAGTTAAAACAGCTTTTTCTATGCACTTTGTACGAACGGACAAAATCGATAAACAGATTGCAAAGACGTTTTATGAGCTATTTGATCTCCGACATAATAATGACTATGATGATTATACTGTCTGTGACGAAGCTACTATCCGAGATGTTCGCCCCAGAGCTGATCAGTTCATTCAGGCTGTTCGTCAACTTATTTAAGCACTATCTGCAAAGAATCGTAGTTATTTTATTAGATAAACTTAAGTCCCGCCATTTGACGGGACTTAAGTTTTATATTAAAATTCAGAAGCTAACCCTTCATACTCTTCATTTAGTTGTGAGAGTAATTAATTTGACGGTGTTCCGGTAAGTCCCGGGCCACGCAGATTGTTAGCGGCATCAGTACGTGTAAAGCTAACATCAGCAGTGTTAAAATTTATGTTAGCAATTTTAATATTAACGTGGGTATTATCCGTAACCGTCTCAATTGTACGGAAGCGGCAACGTACGCGATGAGTATTGGGGCCCCCATCAGTATTTTCTATCAAAGTACCATTGTCGTCACGAGCATCTGTCTTCAGGGGAGAATTATATTCTGTCCAGCTCACACTCTTAATATATTGGATTCTGTTCTCACCTTGATTATCAGGGAACAAAGAGGGACCCGGCCTGACAACTATTGTACCCATTGGCTCGTTTTCAAGTCCCTGAAGATCGGATTCTATAGTAAACTCTAATGGGAACAGTACCTCCGGTATATTGTCAGGTATATCAAAGAAAATTGTAAACTGGGATCCTACCTCGGTACCACAGAGACCTGCGTAGGTAGAGTTTGCTGTGCTTGCTGCATCAGTGCCATGAGGATTCTTCTCAGACGGGTTATCCGGATTATATGTTTCCAGTCCTTTATATGTTTCAGGATAATTCTCCCAGATTCGTGCAAATTCATATAAGTTTTCAAACTCCCACTTAAAGTGTGAGACTAAAGATATTGTACGTCCCAAACCTGTTCGGGTATTTACGATAGTAAACTCCTGAGTCTCGGTTACACTTGTTGGATTTTTACACTTGATTGTAACCTGCCGCCAAGGAGTATTATCACCGGGTAAGTTGGTATCCGTTGCACTGTTAGGATTCTCCGGATTAATACTCAAAATAACATTACCGGGTTTCAGATCAATAAAGGTTGCCAAGCCATTATTATATGTACCATTATTTGGCTCTCGGATACCTGCTTTATAAGCGTAACGGAACACGATAGTAGAATCATTATCGGTTATGACTGCCGTAGTCAAGTTAACACGAATGATGTCGGTGCCGTCAGACATATTGATCAAGTGGTCAGTATCAATGTCAAATGAAATATTATTATACACAGTTCCTTCGGCTGCTGCTTGTGACGTTGCATATCCATTTGTTCTTACTTCCTTGATTTTGAGAAAGTAGTTATAATTCCGAAGCAATCCATAATAACGGAAAATACCATCATTATCATTATTGCCCAAGTCAAGTTTATAGTAAGTCGATTCATTATCACCATACCTTCCTTTTATAATTATAAAAGTGCGGCTTATTGAAGTGAAATTACGTTCATATATGTATTTAGAGGGCAAACAATTCCAATGTTTTTCCACCTCATTCCCGTCGTTATCTTTTTCAATTGTGATGACAGTAGTCATGTCAGAAGATGGCACAGTAGGAATCAGTGCGGCATCACCTGATGTCACCTGATTAGCCAAGCCGGTATTTGCCGGCGATATGCCTGAATATTTATTGGCTACTTCCTGATAAGGAAGTGGCTTATCATCTTTATCAAGGAATTCAGGAAATAGGCGGTTAGATGCCGAATATGGTGCCATTGTACCTTTGAGAGGCGTATTGACTATATAAAAACCTTCAAGTGTAAAGTTGACATCTTCAGCAACACCTACCGTAATCTTAGCAAAGTTGCGCACTAACTTTACATTCTTTTCAATAAGTTTTTCTTTAAGATCATCGTTGGCGACCCAGACTTCCTCTCCTGTCTCATTACCATCATCATCAGTTTCTTTTTCTTTTATACAATAACCGACAGGAAATTCAAGACGACGCCAATAAGCATCTATGCCATCTCCATCTTCACCCATACCGTCTGCTACCAACCCGGGCATAACAGATGCCTCCACCCCGTATGGTACCTGCAGATCTTCATCTGCCACGGCAATAAGATGTAATATACGAGCCTGGTCAGTTTTATTAAGCGTTACTTTATATTTTACCAATGAGTTATCGGCATCTACACTCTCTTCCGTAGCATGATAAACATTGGATAATGTATTCATTAACGGAGAGTTATTATCAACAAACTCAATAAGGTAAAGATGCAGGTTCTCAAGTATGGGATTTTCCTGAAAAGAACGTGTGGAAGCCTGGCGGAATCCTGCCACCTCAATAGAAGTGGAAAGTATTACCTGATCTCCGACTATACTTATTTCAGAATCAGATATCCGAGAGGGTTGTAAACTCTCAGTATCCGAGCATCCGGATAAGAATATGCCTAATAGGGCAATTATTATATAGTTAAGATATTTTGTAGCCATTTTCTTATTTATCAGATATTGCTATTCTATATCAGAATGGTTTATCACCCCAAGTAAAAGTATACCTTAGTGTATTAGAACCTACAGGTACATTGGGATTAGGAGTCAAATCTGCCTCACCCCAATACCATTCATCATACACAAAGCGTGTACGTTGACAGGCAGGATCACCATCGGTACGGTCAGGTAGGGAAGTAAGGAGAGAAGCACTTTTTCTATCTGAGTCTTTTTTCTGAGGTACATAAATGAGACCCTGAGCACACCAATACCACCAATCTGCACTATAGGCTCCGAATAGTCGTGGTATTTTATATTGAGCAGAGAGCTCCATTACAAACGATACTTCTCCAAATGTAGGCAGTCGCCACCTTCCGGCAGGATAGCCCATCTCCTGATAGGCAGCCGCACGTCTACGGGCAAGTTCACGATTTATAATCCATGTGGTACCTGCATAGCTTGAGCAAACTCTAAATTTAGGAGCGATCGTCATTCTGTGTGCCTCATCTTCTTGTGTAGGAAGATAATAGCTTAAGGTTCTGCGATTACCCGAGCTGCCATTTGCATCAGCATCTGAATATATAGCTTGAGCAGTCGCAAATCCGGAAGTAGTAACATCCCAAGATACAGTGCCCCGACTTCCTCTATATCTTGTACCTGTCCACGCAGCTTGCTGTTTACCCGTGGGCAATACATCATTAGGATATGTTGCACCGGCAACACTCCCAAGATTATTATTAATATCGTTTGAACGCGGATCTCCAATCCTATATTCAGTATCTTGAGGTAACTGCGTTATAGTTATAAGATACATATTCGGATTAAAGTTATAATAAGGATAGCTTGAATATAGACCAATAGAACCACACCAACCGGTTGAATTATTTCCACTTGGTGTATAGTAAGTATTCGTTGGATTATAGTAAGCACCATTTACAATTACATTACCTTGTCTTCCATTACATGAAAAGCTAGTTGTATTTTCAGGGCCATAGTAATTTGTAACTGACTCAATATACATGCCCGGATATTGAGTGATAGTTATTGTCTCACTAAAGTTTGGAGTGCCTTGCATATCCCGATGCTGGACAGTAATGTTGAATTCAACTCTTGAATATTCATTATCATTAGGATCCATTCTGAAATAGGAAATATTATCAATCACTCTGTTCCACTCTTCGCTGGTTTTTGGCGCTCTATTGGCTGTGCCATTATTACCCCAAGGGTCAACATTGGGACCATCATTGTTTGTAAGAGAAACCTCAGTGTCTGAGCTATTATATGGAACAAACACTTTGAGATCATGTGACACAATCAGCTGATTATTTTCATTATCGAAGTCAGCTGTAAATACAGGACTACCGGTTTTTGTCTCTGAATTCCGGTTTAATTGTGCATTCACTGTAACTGGGTGTTCAAGACCTGCCTCTGAAAAGTTATAACGATAGAAGGTCATGGTTGCCGCCGTTACAACCGTATAATGGGATGTGTAGAACGGAATATTAATAGTTGTTTCATTATTAACCGTATAGTCGTTTTGGTCCACTACGAGGTAGCGGACATCAGGGATAGTGACATCCATAGGCGCTGTGCCCCATTCTGCTGCCGAATATTCCATGTCTTCAAGCTCCAGAGGTTCGTCAGGAATAAAGCTACCGAGCAGACCCACATGAAGATAAACATGATATGATACGTTGCGCACAAGCTTTAGATCTTCGGAAGAGGCGGCTATTACCGGAACTTGATAATAACAGGTGCGCCAGACATTACTCGTGGAAGTTATGTTCCCGTCATTGTCAACTTCCACCTGTTGCCAGGGGATAGACAAGCGCATATAGGTGGCAGCAAAATCATAAGGATCCGATGTCCAACGATGAGGATAAGAGTAGAACGGACGCTCCTGAATAAAAGGATAGTCTATCGTTTTATTAGGATCTTCAGGGTCATTAGCTGACGGAGGATTATTGCCATTATCCGGATTCTTATCTGTTCCAAAAGTATTTTTGACAAATGGATACTTAAGAGTGGCAGGAGTATTGAAAAAATCATTCTCATTCAGTTCAGCATCGAGATTAGGATCGAGAGTTGAAGTCTTAAGGCCGCCAATAAGCTCAACTTTCATTTCACTTGTATTGGGAATCCAGAAAGATGTCACAGGTTCACCGTCAACTACGACAGTCTGTTCCACCCGGTCATCAACATTCAAAGCAAGAGTTATTTTTGAGGCAGACCTTTGCAGCTCGATTTTACCGGATGCAAACTCAGTATTTGGATTAGTAATTTGGTAATATGTTATTTCGTTATCACCATCCATTGCAAAGTTATTCTGAGTGCGCTGACTGTCGAAAGTTGAACCGATAGCCATCTTACGCAAATCCGCTACCGAGAACTCACCGGTCGGCACGGACACATTCACCGCAGCGAAAGCATTACATTTTCCTCCCGCACCTGTCGGGAAGAGCTTGTTTTTAAGAGCTACCGTGAGGGGTATACGAAGTGTTACGCTCTTAACTGCATTGACACCGGTGAACACTTGAACGTAGGGTATTGATTCGTCAGTCGAATCGCCACCTTTAGGCCACAGACACAAGATAACACTTGAGATGCGGTTTTCATTCAAGGAATCAGCACCTTCCTCCGTGTAGTCGGAAGAACGGGTACCTTCAATACAATTCAAGGTAATATTTATAAAATCTTTCTCCGGTGCGTCGGGAGCAGGCACTGCAAGCTCTGTAACGTCGTCAGAGCAACCCACCGCAAAAACAGCAGAGAAGCATGTAATTATCAAGCTAAATAAAAAGTGGTATATGATGCGAAACAAGGTAGTTTTCATATCAGTGTTTATATCGGATTTTCAATCACGGTTAATCTGTTAATCGGACGATCGCCCTTACTACATGCCCAGTCACCGATAACATTGGCAATAACAGGTGTGCCGTCGGCCAATGTCACAATCACCATAAGAGAGGCACTGTTTTGTGTATCGCCGGGAGCAAGAGTGGCAACGATACCAAACTCGGCTTCCTCTCCGACATTTCCGGAGATATTAGTTGTGTTGATAGTCGCAGGCTCATTTGACTCAGGATTTTCAGGATTATAATTCGGATTTGGAATCTGGAATTGTATGGCCTCCTGCACACCGCCTGTAGTAACAAGATAAGCGTTCCATGTGGCTCCCAACGGTGACGATATTAAGAATCTGCCTCTGGCAACTTTGCCATAATTCAACACGAGCTGACCGGTTTCTTCACTAAGGGAGAGAAAATCGCCTGTCTGGCCGGCTTCCTGTTCAGGGAAAGAAAGATAATCTCCTTCGTTAAAACCTACATTAGCGGTATAGTCCACATAATAATCTTCACGATCCCAAGGCAGTACCTCCACAGTTATAGACGCCGCACCATTGAATTTAATGATTATGGGAAGATAAGTATTGCGAGCTATCGCATCCCGAGCCACGTTGACACCATTTTCCATTTTTGTTATCTGCAGGATGTTGGTCTCCAACGGGGCAGTCAACCAGTGACGGTTGTTGATCTGCACACTGACTTCATATCTCTTTCCGGGTTCCAAGATAGACTCGGGGAAATATACGGGACGAATAGTGTTGATAAGAGTAGAGTCGCCGGTAGCAGACTTTTTAATTTCCACGTTCAACTGATTAAGAGCATAAGTGACGAGTTGCTCATCTGCTCTTGCTCCTTGCGGCACGGAAAAATCCGTGATATAGGCTTTATCAATCTTTGAAGGGTTAGCAACATTTGAAATAAGAGAAGCCTTTGAGGGATTGTACTCTGTATCGTGAGGAAATACATATTCCATAGGGGCTATCCCTGATATCTTTATTGCGGTTATGGCAGTGTTTGCCTCCGGGATATCACCTGCATTATTATTATAATAGTTACTTGTATCCAAAAAGAAATTAGCCTTAGCTGCAGCCCGTGTAAGGAACAAGTTAGCATAGCACATATCTTCTGCCTCTATTAATCTACTTGCATATATATCAAAGAATTCCGTAAGCGGCAGACGATTGTCCTGTTTGGTAGGATTGAAAAGACCTACCGTATACTCTTTTCTTCCGGAGGTATAATCCGGAAGATATGCTGTCCAGTCGGCCAAATCTTCAAAGTAAACATCCTTCCCCTCCTTAAAGGAATCAAGAAATTGTGATGCAGTTGAATATTCTTGTGGAGCGGGGAGATAATCCTCGTTGGCAATGAGGTAGATGCGCTTATATTCGTCGGCCTTTACCTTGAACTCCAGATTATCATACATAGGACGTCCCTGATCGTTGGTAGCGACCAGACGGTTAGCCTCAACTATACCGGAAACAGGCACGCTGTCATCTGACCATTTCAAGTCGTGCACAATGATTACCCGCAATTCCTTTATCTTTTCAAAGTCACCGGAAGGATCCAGATAGCCATCCTCATCCCCCTTGTCAGCACGGGTGAAAGCCTGTTGCCTGGCATAGGAGACATTAAGGTTCAGTGTCAGCTGATCCGGCTTCAAGGCAGGTTCCTCCACCTCATCACCGGGCAACATACCCTTGTCGGAGGAACAGCTTGTGAAGATACCGAAAACGGAAGACAACAGAGCTATGACTACATATTTACTTACTCTTGAAATCATACTTCCACAGAATTGAGACGTACAACCCAATCATTAATCTCTATCACAGTGTCAAGCCATATTCCACCCTGAAGGAAGAAGAGCATTTTCCAACGGCTTTCACGATCAAGAAACTCCTGAGAATCCATGTTGGAATATTTCTCACTTTTAAGCAAGACGAGATAGTTGAGAAGGGGGATATCTATAACTTTACGTCCATCTTTCTTTCTTGTAATCACCAGACGTGGCGCATTGCTTGTCACAAGTCTCGGAAAACTAAACTCGGCGTAAGCTACCGACACTTCACCGCTGTCTTCAGGTCTCTCACCTACTGCGGCATTCCCATGTGCCCAGGGCAGATAGTCAACAGTCTGAGTGGGGATAACAGCGTTATTCCATGCCATGAGAGTATTGTCATCAGTCACCTTAAACTCAAAGTCTGCCTCATCTATCGGCATCCCGTCAACATTCTGCAAAAGGATTCGCAGATTATTGGTGTCTTTCATCATATACACGGTCAGGTCGCGATAAGTGATATCTTCCTGCTCGATGTTGATTTCAGCCTTTCCGTAAAACAGATCGTGGAGATCATGCATGGGAGGCACCAGACACGATGGATTCAACTCCACCTCAATATCATACATGGGAATGAGAGATGGAGAAGATGTAAATGAGAAAGAAGCGTCCTCACATTCCATACCTCCGTATGCTATGATGTTGTATGTGCCCGGCTCAAGATCCACCACCATGCGCCAATTCTCGTCTTGAAGATCTGAGGTCATGTTTGTACGTGTCGTGACGTAGCGCCCTTCCTCATCATAAAAAAGCACTGTCAGACAGTCCACCTGTGATGGGAATGCGTTAGCGAACTCCATATTGTAGTCATACACAAAACGTATGCGGGCACCTCTTTCACACTCTTGGAGATCCTCATACAGCTTGTCACAAGAGGCAAACGGAGTGACAGACGCTGCTAAAGCCATGACAGTGATCCCATTTCTGATAAGTCGTGAGAATATTGTTGTTTCCATATCTCTTTTTTCTTTTTAGCAATCCGGGGAGCCGCAAGGCTCCCCCGGACTAATCCTTCCGGATTCATACGACCTCCGGTCTCAACCGGGGGCCGTATGTTTATAAAACCTACAGAGGTTTTGATTTTAGAATGTAATGCTGTTTACGCGAACAACCCAAGGCACAATCTCCAACTTAACATCGAGGTAGATGTCGTCAGACTCATCGGGAGTGTTAGGAGTAGGATTGTTGGGGTCGTTTTCAGGGATACGGGGATGACCGATACGGTTAATCTTATCGACAGAGAGCTTGTAAACATTATTACGTACCACATCAAATTCCATTGGACCCATAGCACCATTCAGACCGTTGTCGTTATGACGGTTCCAATAGTAATAGTAGCAATAATAACCATTACCATAGTCAGCATCATTAGAAGACTGGAAAATTGTGATACCTGCGCCAATAACTTTCGCACGCATATCGGCGAGCAATTTCGGTGTATTTGCACCGGAAGCATCGTCACCTACCTCTTTGCCTCCTGCAGCCCATGCATCCCATGCATAATTTGCACTGTTCATATAATTGAGATAGGCATTTGTTGTCTTGTCGTTATCCCATGTGTCAGAAACAGGTCTACCCTCTTCAGTAGGCCACAGCGGATCAATAATGGCAATACCTTCACCCATTTCACCCTCTGCCGTTTTAGGATAATAATATGACAGAGTTCCATCATTTGTGTTAACCGGAGGTATGGGACCATCACCGAACACTGCCTTATAGAGGCTGTTCGAGCGGTTAATCTCTAATTCACCGGCTACATTCTGAGTAATAGAAGACTGAATAGCTGCCTGACGCATATGACGCCAACCCATATAAATTCGACCACTGAAATAGTAGAGAATAGGATCGTCTTTAGAATTACCTTGCAAGGTATGCTCCGTACCATTATAAGTGAATTTCTCACCATTTAAGCAATTAGCAAGATTTTTAATGTAACCTTTATTCCAATACTCTTCATAAAGGTTACTATTCATAGCAATCTCACTACCTAATATCTTTGCTTTAAACACCACGCCGGTTGAGATACCATTCACCTGATTCTCTTCAGGAGCAGGAATCACATTCTCCACCACATAACGCCAAACTTTATAATCTCCGGGTTTATGGTCGGTAGAGCTATAGTTATCATCAGCTCCGTTGAGCACATCTGAAACCTTTACCACATCCCAACGATTGGTAGATAACCCTTGATTATTGAATGTAGCGTCATTCTCAAAGAATGGGAAATTGAGGTATGTGGTGAAATCTTGTTCTACGCCGGCAGCGTATTGCTCAGCCCAGGGACCTATGACATAATTACCACCGGAGTATTCACCGGTAGCTTGATTCCTAAACCAAGGTTTCTCCTTACCACACAATTCATAATTAGCACCTGAAAGAAGTCCGTTATCACTTACACGGGGGAGATAATAGAACTTATTGCCCATATTGACAAGGCACATCTTCTGGATTTGTACGTCAATTATTGGAGCAGCTGTATCTATATCACCATCTTCTTTTGTAAGATAAAGAACAGGATACAGGTTACCCTTCTCACCTCGATAAGTCGCATCACTACCGTCTTTGAAGTCAAAACGAGCCACAGAGCGTTCTACAAGTACCGCACCACCGGCAGCCGCGTTGTCAACACCACTATCTTCTCCGGGAAGAGCCTTGTTTAGCTCGGAGAGATGGAAGGCATTCTCATAAGAGTTGTAGTTCTCCCAGTCGAGTAACTTTTTAGGGAGTAAGCGTGTGGTAAGATTCTTATTATTCATCAGGAATGAATTGGCACTCCAGATTCCGACATTAAAGTTCGGATCAGTCAGGCTGCCCTGTACCACACTGCAAGTTTCATCAATCCAGTTGGCAGAACCGAATCCGATACCACCCTCCTCATCAGCTTTTGCAAAAAGGTCACTTAGTTCCTTAGTCGGATTACAGAATACAAATACGTATACTTCAGGGACATTTGCCACAGCAACTGTTTCACCATCCTCATTGGTGGTTTCAGTGGTGTAGAGAGTATAGAGAGTGTTGAGATTAGCCTTATTCAGCTTTGCAGAGGCACGGAATTGCTTACTGTCCTGTGTGTCAGTGGCGGAAGATGCAATGGCAATATGGTTGCTCTGAACCTCACCGGCTACAATATAACCATACTTCTGAATCTCGACATCACCTACTGTCTTTGCTTCAGTGGAAGCAAGCACGATAAGAGCGGTAGAAACATTGTTCTCCGCATCTGAGCCAACTTCTGTGCCACCTGTGCTACCTCCCTCTTCAGTAGTCGTGCTTCTGGTGCTTTGTCCGGCAGTCGGCAGCTGGAAGTCAACCGTCATGTAGACACCACCTGAGCTCTCGGGATTGAGAAGGTCCATGCCTCCTCCCATCTCCTGATTGAGAGTGTCGTCTGAACATGCACCAGCCACCAGAAGAGCCATGGCTGAAAACATGCTTAAAATACGATTCTTTTTCATGTTAGTTAATTTAGTTGTTATTTGGTTGTTAACATTAGTATCTATTAAAAAATCATAAGAGTGCTTTGAAATTATTGAGATTCAATTTGTTGCGAAGGAATTTCGAGCCAACGGATTTGATTTTATCTTTGCGTTCAGAATCGAACCGTTATGGATAAAGACAAATACGTTTTCGCCCTATCAGTTCGGTTTTTGGACCGTAATCACTTCAACTATCCGGTGCGTAAGTGTGAGGGAGACAAGTATATAAAGAGTGCACTACTGTCCACTAAAAATGGACAGTAGTGGATTGTTAAATTAAAATATCTTGGAATAATCGGTTATCATTCAGACACATTTTCCGTCTCTATTTTCTGATCAGCAGGATTCTGGAGAACAATACGGAGTTTGCCGTCGCCTGCCTCGGCGAGTTTGCGGAGGGCTTCGGCAGCATAAGGCGAGCCCATGCGTTCAGCCTGTTCGTAGAGAGAGCGGGCTGTGAGGTAGTCGTGCTGCATAGCGGCGATGACGGCACGGGTGTAGACGGCACGGGCAGAGTGACCGGCGCGGTCAAGATACATCTCGGCACCACGGTAGTCACCGCGTGCTATTGCGGCGTTGGCTGCGCCAAGGCAGAAGTCCTGATTGGCGGGGAAGATGCGGGCTGCCGTCTCGTAGAGGTCATAGTACTGCGGAGTGCCGGGGACAAGAGTCGATATGGCGAAAGCCACTTCATCCTCACTCAGTTTGCCGGGGGCCGTGCGGGTCAGGCGGATAATCTCCTCCGGATTGGTGAATGTGCGGATGGTGAAGTAGATTGAGTAATCGGAATGACGCAGCTCGGGATATACCGTAGCCAGAAGCATGGCGTACTCCCTGGGGAACCGGCGCTGTATGGCGGTGTTCTTCGGGTCCGGTGCAAGGTCGCTGTCGATGATAGCCAGAATCTCATTGCGGGCAGGCATGTTCGATGCCTCCACCCACTCGCGCAGACCACCCCAGTCCTCGGGGTCGTATGCCGTGCGGATAAAACCGTGCGGGAAGGCGTACATGTTCTCGACGTAATCCTTCAGCGTGGCGGTACGTCCCCGGGCCAGACGCTCGTTGTTGGCGTACGAACCCTCGGGCGAGGCGTAACCCTTGATGAATATGGAGTCTACGGTCAGGTCTTTGTCATTCCTAACCGAGTCAATGGTGGCTATGATCTTACGCAGCTCGGCGGGGTTGTTCATGTAATCGGGATACAGCTCGGTGCGGTTCACCGGGAAGTTGATGTAGGCACGTCCGGTTATCTCACGTGTCTTCGGGACAAGGTCCTTGTTCCTCAGCTCCGGCTCGCCCGGGTCGATTACGGGTCTGAACACGGGTATCTCGCAGGTTCCGACCGGCACATTGGGCAGACGGATCATATCGCAGCAATTGCGCACGTCGACGGCCACGTCGAGACGTGCCGAGTCAATCCACTGCGGTGTGGTACCGCGGCGCGTGATGTCGATGTTGCCGACACGTCCGGCACGATAAATACGGAGCATGTTAATGTCGCCCTGACGCTCGTGCAGGATATAGAGATTGCGTCCGGCTACGGTCACCGGCTCGAAGCACACCGAGTCGGTGCGGTCAGCATTATATAGGACAGGGGTCAGTGTGTACTCGCGGTTGCGACCGGGACGGAGTGTGGCGGCGTCGATACTCATGCTGACCGACACTTCGTCGTCATGCTGCTCAACGGCAACATTTTCAAAGCGTATCTCGGGCGCTCTGTATGTCTTTGCTGCCACCGGCAGACACAGGCTTCCGATAGCCGCAACGGACATGAGCGCTGTAAAGGCTGTTTTCTTCATAAGGCGGTTGAGAAAAGTTGCTGCGTTGATTAATCAGAAGGCATACACTATGTTGAGGGCCGCCTTGGTGGGACCCACATAGTTGTGCGGACGGTTGTCGTCGAGCTTACGGCCGCACACGGCACACGGATAGCGGTCGTAACGTGTATAGGCCCAGCCGATACCTATCTCGGCCTCAAGTGTCCAGTGCCGGCTCAGTATCCAGTCGTAGCCGTAGGCCAGTCCCGCTCCCACAAACCAGCCCTGCGCACGCGAGTCCTTCAGAACCGAGAAGTCCGTGCCTAAGAAGTCGAAATCAAGATTGACATTCCCTATATTGTACTGTCCCCCGAAGACATGGGCACCGATGAAATGTCCGTTGAAGGCATTACAGAACCAATAACGCGCCTCCGGCATCGCAGCCCAGTGACGCCACTGCTTACCTTCGGACAGCTTCCACAAATTCAGCTGTCCAGTGACATCTAAGGTCCACTTCGGTGCAACACGGAACTCCACGCCGAGATTCGGACTCAGCGCCGCGTCATAGAGAAGGTTGGTCTTAAGCGCCGCATCCTGTGCGCACAGACCGCCGCGACCAAGTATAAGAAGGCTCAGAAAGATAGCGGCTCGTAGGATTATGTTCATAACATTAGTTTGTCTGAAGTATCGGTGCTGTGATAGTGACTCCGGCAAGTAAGTCCGATTTTTACGGACCTATACAAGAGTGGCTCAGAGGATTAGCAAGTCAATTGGAGAGGTTCAGAATCACACTCTCTTAAAAAGAGATACTAATCTGGTGCAAAGATAGGGCATTCTTTACAGTTGTGCAAGTGTATAAACTTGTTTTTTCAACAATTTTTCAGCGAATTATCCTAATTTTTAATCGGATTACCCTACTATAACGGCAGGAAAGATTTAAAATTGTCACATATTGTGTAAAAAGACAATTTTTGTCATGAAATTATATATCTAATAATCAATAATATACCTTTTAAAAAACGCTTGTTTTGTATCCTCCGTAGAGATGACAAAATAAGAATACAATTTTATTTGTTAATAAAATGCTATTTTTATATATTAGTATAATGTTAATTATCAACAATATACAATTCATCACACTCTCTTTTTAAAAGACTTTGACTTAATATTCCTGTATTTAAATAATTTATATTATTGTGAAAGTGAGGGAATTATCTAAATAGCACTTGTCTTAACAACTATTTTTCACTAATTTATATATCGCTGATAATCAATTATATACCTCTAATCCATATCTCTTTTTAAGAGAGTGTGCTTCTGAGTCTCTCGAACTGACTTGCTAATCCTCATACAATCACTTGTTTGTAAGTCCCGGCAAGCGGCCACGCCCGGCGGCTTCTTCTACCCAATCCCAGCTAAAGCTTAGCCATATTACTTTATGAAAATATTAATCCGAACTGCTGTCCTCTTGGGTCTGCTGGTACTCGGGCACGGTACACCGGGCGCACAAAAAGTCGCACTCAAGAACAACATCCTTTACGATGCTGCGCTGACTCCCAATGTGGGAGTGGAAATCCGTCTTGCACCGCGCTGGACACTCGATGTCACGGGGCAGGTGAATCTGTGGACCGTCGACGGTCACAAATGGAAGCACTGGCTGGCGCAGCCCGAGGCGCGTTACTGGTTCTGCCGCTCTTTTGCAGGGCACTTCGTGGGGCTGCACGTTCTTGGCGGAGAGTACAACGTAGGCAACATCAATCTCGGTTCAAATATCTTCGGCATCAATCTCGAAGCCCTGCGCCACAAGCGCTATCAGGGCTGGGCGGTGGGTGCCGGCATAGCGTATGGTTACGCATGGCCGATAGCACGCCACTGGAACATCGAAGCCGAAATCGGTGTCGGCTATGTCTACACGCGGCATGACGTCTATCCGTGTGCCGACTGCGGTACGCAGATAGCCAAGGACAAACACTACAACTACGTCGGCCCGACCAAGGCCGCCCTCAACATAGTCTATCTCTTCTGATATGAATAGCCTGAAACATTTCTTAGCCGCCGCCTGTCTGCTGGCCGCCGGCCGGGCAGGCGCACAGGACGTGGAGCGCTGCCACATCAACGACGTGATGATAGACAAGGGCACCGAGAGCCTGAGCGTCAGCTTCACCATTCACCCCGAGAAGTACCGTATGGGTCGCAACAGCCTGCTGCGCATCACCCCCGCCATCACGGCGCCGGGCGACACGGCCCGTCTGACACCGCTGACCGTAGTCGGCAAGTACGCATGGTATCAGGAGATACGCAACGGGGGTGACGACCCGCTGCTGTTCCGCGCCTCGCACGGACAGCCGGCCGAGTACACCAATACCGTCCCCTGGCAGCCATGGATGGATAACAGCACCTTCACCCTGCTGGTTGACACACTGAGCTGCTGCGGAGGCGAGCGTCAGAAACCAGGCGAACTGCCTGTGGCCCGTCTTGACTGGCGTCCGCGTATGTTCGAGCCCGAATTTGAGTATGTGACCCCGCTCGACACCCTTGAGAAACGCTTCGCTCTCTCGGGACGCGCCAACGTACGCTTCATAGTGAACAAGACCGACATAGACTGGAGCTACGCCAACAATCATGTCGAGCTGGACTCGATACTGCGTACCGTGAAGGTGGTGCGCCGCAATCCTGATGCCGCCGTCGACTCGATTCTGCTGACCGGATACGCCTCGCCCGAGGGTCCGTATGCCAACAACGTGCGTCTTGCACGCGGACGTACGGAGGTCATAAAGGAGTATGTGCGCAACAACGGCGATTTCCCGGCTTCGGTCTATCATACCGCCTCGGTGCCCGAGGACTGGGAGGGTCTGCGCCGGTGGCTTGCCGACAGCAATCTGCCCGAACGCGAGGAGATGATACTCTTCATCGACACCGACAGCGGCCCTGTGGAGACAAAGAACGATCGCTTCGCCGCCGCCTTCCCCTCACAGTACCCCTGGCTCCTGAACAACGTCTATCCCCCCCTGCGTCATACCGATTACCGCATCACATACACCGTGCGCCGCTATTATGAGGTGGAGGAGATAGAACGTGTGTTCGTCTCCTATCCGGGCAACCTGTCGCTTAACGAGCTGTTTGTGCTTGCCAACAGCTACGGACGCGGCACAAAGAAATTTGACGAGGTGATGAGTACGGCGGTCCTGCTCTATCCCAACGACCCGGTGGCCAACCTCAATGCCGCCAACGCCAGTATGCAGATCGGAGATCTTGAGCGTGCCGAGCGTCTGCTGACCAAGGCTGGTGACAGCGCCCAGGCCGAGTATGCCCGCGGCGTGCTGCGCGGACGTCAGCACCGGTATGCCGAGGCCCGCCAATGCTTTGAAAAGGCCGCCCGTATGGGCGAAAGCCATGCCGCCGATGCCCTGCGTCTGCTGCAGGAACTCGAAAAACGTACTTCCGTACCGGTGATATTCATAACCCAATGACTTGCCCGTCCGGTAATTACTCCCAACGTATATTACAATCAAATCAAATACTTAACATCAAATTATTGAATTATGGTGCATTATAACAAATGGCTCATAGGTCTGCTTGGCGCCGCCATGCTTACAGCCTGTAGCGATGATGTCGTAGATACCGTAGACAAAAACCATGTGGTTTCATCCGAGAGTGATGGCGATGGTGTATTTATGGCAATCAATATCAAAATGCCGACTGCTACAGGTACCCGTAGCTTTACAAATGGCGATAACTCCAGCAACAGTGGCGAAGAGGTAGGCAAGGACTTTGAGAACAACGTTCGCACAGTATATCTTGTACTCGCCAGAAAGACCGATGACGAAGCGACCAACAACACTTTCATCGCATGGGGTGAGATTCCGACCAACAAGATTATTCCCTCCACAACAGGTGCCGACTATACCACAACAGCTAAGTTCTCCAAGACAGATATCAGTCAGTACTACGAGAGTCTGAAAGATGAGGACAGTCGTGACGTCAATGTATTTGTCTTCTGTAATCCTACCCTGAACCTCCGCAGCGTACTGCAGGCTCAGGAGTCGGCACGTAACAACTCATGGGTTAACTCCGCAGGTATATTTGATGCGGCCGAATCCACAGCGGAAATCATCTGGAGTGAAAACGATTTCCTGATGACAAATGCTTCTATCGCTACCCGTACTTTACCTCAGACCATCGATGACTGGAACTACTTTACCGTAGAAACCAATCCTTTTGATCTCTCAGGTAAAAATAGTCAGGTAAACATTGACAACAGTACCGAAAGGTCACGTGGTGCTGTTCGTGTAGAGCGTGCTGCCGCCCGTTTCGACTTCCGCGATGCTTCTCCTGATTTCAACGGCAAAGATGGCAACAACATTTATCAAGTAATGTTCGATACCAGCACGGCCTCTGAAGAAAAACCCAATGGTGACAGTTACCTAAATATCGAACTCACCAAGATGAGCTTCGTCAATATGGCAAAGAGTTACTACTACCTCCGCCGTGTGAGCGAAGCCACTCCTATCGGCACTCCCGTAAACCTTAACAATACAATCCTCTGTGGTGCCGAGCTTCCTTGGTTTACAGATGCTACGGGCACACAAGCTGAAAAGCCCGGTAACTATGTGATCGGAGTTTATGCCAGCAAGATGCTTACCGGTATCACCAATGATTTCAGTACCTATTTCAATTATCCTGTTTTCACTGAAGAGGGTGAGATTGAGCACGATATTTTTGAAAGCTGGTACACGACAGTTATCAATGATCTACTCAAGAATCCTACCGATAACAACAACAGCTATCACATCTGGCGCTATTCGACCGAGAACTCAATTCCAGGAGTAGAGCTTCAGAAGAACGGCCAGACAACCGGTGTGGTATTCAAAGGTAAAATGATAGCTCCTGCCTACGCTGCCGATAGCGATGATGAAAACCTTAAAGAACTCGCCAAGATTATCAATAACGCAGACAAAAGTCTGACAGGTGATCCCAGCGCAGATCCTACTCTCTACCTCTTCGCAGGACAACTTTACGCCACATGGCCTAATGTGGAACAGGCAGCTAAAGAAGCCGCAATCACTCCGGTATGGGTGGCTGACAACAACGATGCTACTGGCGGTCACTGGACTCTCGAAATCAATCGCGGTAATACGTTCTTCCATGCTGTCTTTGGTGACGGAGGTTGTGGAAGCTATATATTCCGTGATAGTGAGGGTAAGGAATACAAAGTTGACGATCCTCTGGAGATAAGCGAAACTGCACCCAATTATCTTTGGTACAAATGGGTAGAGGCCGGACGTCCTGATATTGAGCATGCTGTTACACTTGACTTCAAGAAAGCCGCTACTGAAAATAACTTCACTCTCTACCAGACCAGCATTGACACAACCACCGGGCCTGGCTACTATTGCTACTATTACTACTGGAACCGTCACAACGATAACGGACGTAACGGTATAATGGGTCCTATGGAGTTCTGTGTGATACGTAATAACGTCTATAAGCTGTCTGTATCAAAGATCAGTCAGCTCGGTCACCCGCGTCATTCGACCAATGACCCGAATCCTCCGACACCTGAGACTGATGATGAAATTGATGACATTTACCTCACTGTCGATGTTGATGTACTGCCCTGGGTGGTTCGTGTGAACGAAATCGAATTCTAAATTCTTCTGACCCGACCAGAAGTGCCGGCTGTGCCCGGCACGGGTTACGACCCGGCAGCCGACCGCAAGCAGACACTATAAATACTGAGGTGCGGGAGCCCTCGCGGACTTCCGCATCACCAAACTACAAACTTACATCAGAAATGACAACTTATAAGACAACAGCTATGTGGCGTCTGCTCACGGCAGTAGTCATTGCGGCGGCTTCGCTGCTGGCGTTGCCGTCATGCGAGAGTCTGTATGAAGATCTGGATCCATGTCCGCAGGGTCTCCGCGTACGCTTCGTCTATGATTACAACATGGAGTTCGCCAACGCTTTCCCCTCACAGGTAGATTGTCTGACAGTGTTCCTCTACGATGAAGAGGGGCGCTGGCTGGCCACACGTACCGATGCTATCCCCAAACAGCTCGCCGATGAGAACTGGCGTATGGATTTCGATCTTGAGCCGGGCCGTTACACCCTGTTAGTATACGGCGGTATGCAGTGTAAGGATTCATCATTCAGTTTTACTTCCGATCCCGCCGAAATACCGTTGCGCGATGTCCGTGTACGTCTTGACAGCGATTGCCTCACTTCGCCGGTGGGCACACAGCTGCACCCGCTTTTCTACGGCCGTCTCGATGCCGAGGTCAAGGAGGGCGGTACGGACTACAACGATGTCACAGTCAAGATGATGAAAGACACCAACAATCTCCGCGTGCTGCTTCAGCAGACAACGGGTGAGAAAATCAACGAAGCGGACTTCGACTTCTGTGTAGTTGACAATAACACTCTTATGGGCTGGGACAACGACGTGCTCCCATCGCCTACTGTAAACTACCTTCCCTGGGCACGTGGCGATGCTTCGCCGGGCCAGCTTCCCGACTACTCGGAGGCGAGCGTGGCATGGGCCGAGATGAGCTTCCCGCGTCTCGTCACCGGTCTGCAGCCGCGTCTGATTGTCACCAACCGGCTCAACGGTGAAACCACCATCGACATACCACTCAACAATTATCTGCTTCTTCTCAAGAGCGAGGCATATTCCAAAATGGGTTCGCAGGAATTTCTCGACCGCGAAAGCCGCTGGAACATGCTCTTCTTTCTTGACGGTAATATGCGATGGATAAAGACAACGATAGTGATCAACGACTGGATCGTACGCATCAACGATATTGAGTCATGAAGCGAACGTTACTTTATACATTTCTGTTGTCTGCCGCCGTGTGCCTCCTTGCCGTCTGCTGCTCATCGGAAAATCCCGTCATCGACCCTGAGCCGGAGGATACCGATGTGATGCTGTGCCTCAATATCAGTGTCAGCAATACTGCCGAGATATACCGCCCGGGCACACGTGCCACCAATCCTGCCAACAGTAACTACACCTTCGAGGCGCCGGCGTACGTGTACGAGCGTATGAACACGCTGCGTGTAATAATAGTGCGTCCCGACAATACCGTTGAGTACAATCGCCTGGAGACGTTGCCGGCTACGGAAGGCACAACCGATTTCGAGCAACTGCTCTTCAAAGTAGCTACCGATCAGGGAGTCATAGATGAGAACAAGCCGGATATACGTGTGGAGAAAAAACGTATCTATCTTATAGCCAACGAGGTCTCTCTGCCCTCTGAGGAGACACGTAAATTTTTTGTCGATCTTACTAAAGGAAGCAGATTCAATATCACTGAGGTGGAAGATATGATTGTCAGCAGACCGTGGGCCACCGGTGCCATACCTTTTATTGACAACAGTGGCGAGGGTTCGAAGAAGTTTATACCCATGACGGAGTTTTTCGACATCAGTGTAGCCTATGACGTTGCCAAAGGCAACGCAGGCAGCCCCACTCAGTACGAATCACTATTCGTCACACGTATTCCTGTAAAATTCGAGTTCTCGGTAAATGGCAATGCCTCGGCGTTTGCGCCAAACGAGTCTGTGCGTATCACAGCCATACGTTTCCAGAATGTGATGGAAAAGGAGTATCTCTTTCCTAAAGATGCCAAATACTCCCCGACAAAATATGAAGACATCGAAAAGAGAGCTCAGGAACTTACGGGTCGTATAATCACTTCATTCAAGACACCCGGTCGCAGTGACAATCAGATTAAACCTATCGAATTCCGGCCTGAATCTTTCGGTTTTGGATATGGATGCAATGAAGACTATGCTCCTCAAATGTATTACTGCGAAAGTGAGAACTATGAAGGTGATGCAGAAGGCAACACAACATATTTCGTAAGTGTGGATGCAGCATTCGTGACTGACGAAGGTACGGAAGAAATAGAAACTTTCAGTCATGTTGCGCTTCCCAATCTTCCTGCTCTGCCGCGCAATACTGTCGTTAAGATAAATTTCACTTTTAAGAACCGTGATTTACTTTGCGATGTGACTCTTTTTCCATACACAGCCGTCAATCTGAATCCCACCTTCGGATTCGGTGTGCCGGTTGAATCGGTTCATATAAGTATAAAAACTACAGGATCCTATGAAGAAGTATCGGAGGCAGAGACTGCAGTGGGACAAACTGTTTCCTTGGTGGGGTATGTACTTCCGACTGATGCCAATAATCAGGATATTGAGTGGACCTCAAGCGATACCAATATTGCTACTGTCTCGAATAAGGGAGAAGTGACAGGAGTAAGTGCAGGAACAGCTACAATAACTGCGACATCTGTTGATAATCCTGATATTAAAGCTACCTGTGAGGTAACAGTCAATCCGAAAATTCCGGTTACATCCCTCACTATGACACCGAGTACATGGGTAGGCAATATAGGAGAGGCTGTCAATTTAGTAACCTCAATAGAACCTGAGGATGCCACTAATAAAAACATCCAATGGTCTTCAAGCGATCCCAGTGTGGCTTCTGTATCGTCTTACGGTACTTTGACGGCTATAAATGAAGGAACCGCTACGATAACCGCTACTTCTGTTGATGATCCTGATATAAAAGCTACCTGTGAGGTAACAGTCAATCCAAGAGTTATGGTCACTTCCCTCACCATGTCACCGACAGATATGACACTCATTGAAGGAGGTCAATCCAGCTTGACAGTTACGGTACGGCCACAAAATGCTACCGATCAGGCTCTTGAATGGAGCTCAAGCGCTCCAGCTATTGCCACTGTGTCATCTTACGGTTTGGTAACGGCTGTAAGCTCAGGAACAGCTATAATAACAGCTAAGTCAAAAGATGGATCTGATAAATCTGCTACTTGCAAGGTAACGGTCAATGCGAAAAGAGCGGTTACGTCCGTTACCCTATCACAGTCTACATGGACCACAAATGCAAATACAGAAAGTCCACCACAACGAACCTTGACGGTTACCTTAGCACCGATAAACGCTACTTATAGAAATCTTAGGTGGACTTCAAGTAATCCTTATGTAGCCACTGTTTCTGGTTATAGTACGACTAATGCTAATACCGGTAAAACTACTGGCACCGTGACTGCTGTAAATAAAGGAACCGCTATTATAACCGTGACATCTGTTGATGATCCTACTAAATCTGCTAGTTGCACGGTAATAGTAAATTAGATGCTTAATGTAGACTTATGACAACGGGATTTAGAAATTGATATAGTTTTATAACAAATAATTATAAATAAGATTGTACTCTGACAATCTTTCAAATATATGCAAACGATTATAATGAAATTTATATACGTCATGACAGTCATTTTTTCTCTGATGATTTGTTCATGTGCTGATGATTTCACTTATTATAATGGAGAAATCCCTGAAGGAGAAGGTAATTTGACGGCCACAGTGACTTTCACGCCTACTGTGGCTGCAAATCTTTATAGCACACGTACGGCTGGTAATGTCATTCAGGATATTAACTCATTGTGTGTGCTGGTATATACCACAGATGGCAAACTGGTACGGAAATATAATCAAGGTGATTTAACCGGTTATACTACGGGAAAATATACGGTCAAAGATGAAGATCATCTTGATGGTAATGAGGCGCATACCGACGAGATGACTACTGCCACAGCCTCATTCGCTCTATCCGATTTGCCTTATGGAAGATACAAGATTTATGCAGTCGCCAACATGGACGATCTGAATAAATATGATACTGAGATTCAGACTGAGGAGGGTCTAAGGAATATTAAACTTAACTGGGACAGTGAAAATATTGCTGCCAACAACCAGATGTTTGGATATTTTACCCCTGAGAGTGCGAAGAGTGCCAAAGGATTTGATGCTCCGGCATTGGCATTTACTCCCGACAATTCAAGTTTTCATGCTTGGCTCAACCGTGTCGTATCCAAAGTTACCATAGCATTTGATGCAAGTGGTCTGAATCAGGATGTAACAATATATATAAGGAATGTTACTATTCGTGATATTCCAGAGTCTTGTGTACTCGGTAATACAAACACACCGAAAAGTGACTCCGAGCTTCTTAATCATTTGTCAACTCCTTATTCAGAACCTGACTATACCCACGAATCATCGGCAATCGCTAACACAAGGTTTGAATATAATAGCGAAGGCATTATTGAAAATCCGGATGAACAGACAGGACCGGAAAAGACAGACGGATATAAATTACAGAACCAGCTTCGCCAGCCGGTTCCGGAAGATGCACATGCCGTAAATGCAGCCTCACTATTCTTTTTTGAGAATAATCAGGGTGATTTCGATAACCAGACGAAATATGATAAACGGCAGCAGACAAGTGATGAGACTGATGGAGTCGGAACACCTATCCGCGATAAAGAAACAGATGCTGATGGTAATATAACAAACGATTTTAAAGATAAAGTGCCGTACGGCACTTACATTGAAGTAGAGGCTTACTATATTTCTGCAAATCCGGGAAGAATAGGGGAAGGCTCCATTAAATATCGTTTTATGTTGGGTAAGAATATTACTTATAACTATAATGCCCAGCGTAATTATCATTTTAAACTCACATTGGGCTTCAACGGGTGGGCTAACCAACCAGACTGGCATATAGATTATGAGCAGCCGGAACCCGGCATTGAGGTTCAGCCGGAATTCCGTGTCTCTTATTTGTATAATCAGAAAAGTGAACTTCCAATCAGGATACTGGAAGGTTCCAATTATACTATAGAAAGTATTAATGTGGAAATTGTGGAAAATAACTGGGCCCCATACGATCCTGAGACAAGAGGAGTACCACCTGCAGAGACTGATATAACCCCCAATCCTACATACGCTTTTAAATGGAATAAAGCAGCATACGAAAGCGCGCCGTATATGATTAATGGCCAGCAAGTACCGTATTACGGATTCCTTGCGCTTCATCATCCTCTACAAAGCCAGGACTCAGAAGTTATTACTGCTGATTTTAGTTTATCTTCAAACAAAGCATTGGAAGCTTATTATCTCACTATGCACGAAGGTGATAGATCCTTTAGTGGAGATACTGAATTATCGATAGGTGATCATTCAGGTCCAAGTGAAGATGACGCTTATACAGTAACACCTGTCTTAGATGAGAAGGGAGACGTGATGGAACATCAGAAAACTCTGATGGTGCCGGTATGGACTCGTGCTAAAACTTTAATACGAGGTTCCGGTTTCTCCGGTAATAATCCATACGAGGGTTATGAGAGAAAAGCAAAGCTTAAAATAACAGCAACATTTAGACGTACTGATGGTACTCCTTATGAGCCGGAGCCGGAATACGTAGATGTTTATCAGGTTAAGAGGTTGGTAAATCCCAAAGGTGTATGGCGAGCTGCTGACAGGAATGAGGTATTTCATGTAACTTTATTGGAGGCAGAAAGTGGTAATGATATGGCTGATTTCCGACCATTTACCTCGGAAGGAGAATGGGAAGCATTTATTGAAGGCCAGACTAATGAAACTGCCGGATTTTATATTACTCAGAATAGTGAAACTGTGGGTTATCAAGATGAGGAGGGGATAATTCATGGTTACACAGGTTCTGAAATTCACTTTGATATTAATTTTGATAAGGTAACAGTATCTGCTACCGAACCTGAATGTGCCATTGTAAAAGTACTTTACCATGGCAATCAATGTCTGCATAAGATTCTGATTCGTAAAGGTTACGATCAACCTGTTGAAATGGGTGGAAACAAATGGAGTTCTTTCTCTCTTTATCAGGCTACTTACATAGATGGAGCAGATGGTACAGCGGACCGTTATAATGCTGTACTAACGAAGAATCCGCTCATGTTAGGCTCGATGTTCCGTCGTGGACGCCAAAGCAGAGGTATATTTGTAGTTAATAATATAGCAGAAGATGGAGGAGTAGGACCATTTGAGGCTCCAGGTGATTATCAATTCCTTGTTGGACGCAAGGATAATGATGGTAATTGGTTAAGGCAGACATGGGATGATATAGGATATAGGGATGATCGTAATACCTCAAATACCTTAGGTACTTTTTATGAAGGTAATTACACCTATAGAGTCCCAACCTATGCGGACTTTCGGAATCTGACAACGGATGCAGAATTCGGTTTTGGTGTTGTTTACGGTAGTTCTGCAACAGCACCTGCAAGGACTGCTGCAGATGCATACGGCCTAATTGACCCTTATAATGAAGGACTTTTTGATGACCCAAGAGGAATGCGTGGTGTGATTGCATACAAAAAAGATACGGGTAATCAGATATTCTTCCCAATGGGGAAATACGGTACCGGTAGACGTAACAACTTTATTATGACCGGTGCTAATGCAGGTGTATTAAGATATGGTGACGTCGATTATCTTTTAGAGATTGGACTCGGTAATAATTTATACCGTCCTATCCCATATAATTTGATGGTACAGTCAGGAAATATATATTGGATTGATAAATATACTTCTGTCGAAGAGGCCCCTGAGCTCTCTAATGCCTGTCTTGGTTGGGATATAAATTACTTTAACTTTGATTTCAATCCTTATCCTACTAATAACTATAGGGATGCCTGTCCGATTAAATTTATTATTGTCGATTAAATTTATCCATTCATCCTTTAACAGTAATTTATAATGAAAAATGAGAGATATAAGATCATCTTATATCTCTCATTTTTCATTACTTAAATAAACATAATGAACATTTCATGCCCACTTCTATCAAGTTCAGTCTTCATAATTCAATACCATTCCGTGTGACGTTAATTGAAAATGGGACAATTATGCTTTCCCATATCGTTTTCAATACAACCATCGGTGAAATCCTAACTCCTTCATCTATTTCCACATCGTAGAGATGACTGACTATTTCAGTTCTATGGTGTACAAAATCTACCCCTTGATATGTGTCAGAAAGCACAATCAAAAGATCTATGTCGGAATTATCATAAGCTGTTTCACGGGCTTACGCACCGTATGGAATGATTCCGACATCGGGAAGCAGAGAGCTTGAAGTACGGAGGGCGGTCGATGCGCGTCAGGGTTATCACTGACGGCTTCGGATTGTGGACCGGGGAGGAGAGGAATTGTGGAAATGTGTGGGTAAGGTGTTGTGTATGTCAGAGAAAAGTTGTAACTTCGCGGTCGATTTTGTGCAATCGCTGCCGTGACATGGAAGCGCGGTATGTTGCACGATAACATACAAACACTGATAACAGCAATGGATTTAATCAAGATCGTGGAGGAAGCTTTTGCTACTCCTGAGAAAAAGTTTGATGATTTCGGCCCCGGTGATACTATCACAGTAGCTTACCGTATCAAAGAGGGTAACAAGGAGCGTATTCAGCAGTATCGTGGCGTTGTGATCAAGATTTCGGGTCATGGCGATAAGAAGCGTTTCACTGTACGCAAAATTTCTGACGGTATCGGCGTGGAGCGTATTTTCCCCATCGAGTCACCGTTTATCGAGTCGATTACTGTCAATAAGTATGGTAAGGTACGTCGTGCCAAACTTTACTATCTGCGTAATCTCACCGGCAAGAAAGCCCGTATCAAGGAGCGCCGCGTGAAGAAAGCCAACAAGGAGGCTTAAATCCGGTCAGCGGCCTTGGTGGCTGCATGACGAATAAGATTATAAATAAGGTGTACTGTCCGAAGATCGGGCAGGCACCTTTTTTATTTCCGGGTATATCGTATTCTCAAGAGCTTTTGACAACTATAGGTAACATAACTTCGGGTAGGTAGTTTTGGTTTACCGCCCTATATGACATTCTGTCTGTGACTCACGAAAAATAAGGGGGAGAACAGAGTGGGGGAGAAAGTGATTGTTTGTAAATTTGCGGTATGAAAAATTCAACTGTGAGAAATTCAATTACCGAGGATAGCCGTGAGCAGTATGCACTGGCTATAGACTTGGGTGGTACCAATACCGAGGTGGCTATTGTAAGTGACAGAGGTGAGACATTGGCCCGTACAAGAGTTCTGACACGAGGCTACAAGGATATAGATAGCTTTATAGAAGCAGTGGCACAGAGAGCCGGTGAACTTATAGAGGCTACGGGCACAGCGGGGCAGATCGTAGGTGCCGGAATCGGCGCTCCGTGTCTCAATGCTGCGACGGGCTGTATCGAAGCTGCCACCGACTTGCCGTGGCCCTCGCCCGTGCCGTTGCGCGAACTGCTTACTAAGGCATTGGGCATGAGAGTTGAGGCTGTCAACGATGCCAATGCCGCCGCAGCCGGCGAAGCACGTTACGGCGCCGTGAAAGGCATGAAGAATTTCGTGATGCTTACCCTCGGCACCGGCGTAGGCGGTGGAGTGATGTGTGACGGACATCTGCTTTCGGGTCGTAGCGGTTTTGCCGCCGAATTAGGTCATGTGATAGTGAACAACGGCGAGGGAAGAATGTGTGGTTGCGGACGCCGAGACTGTCTCCAGACGTATGGTTCGGCTTCGGGAGTGGTGACCACCGCCCGCAGGCTGCTTAAGGAGAGACCGGAGCAACCTTCAATGTTGCGTGAGATGGATATGGAAGCGCTGACAGCCGCTGACGTATCTGAAGCCGCCGATTGCGGCGATGCTTTGGCTCTCGAAGTATGGCGACGTACCGGTCTGCGACTTGGTGAGGCATGTGCATCGTTTGCCGCTTTCGCCGATCCCGAGGCCTTTGTGTTCTTCGGAGGTGTGGCAAGAGCCTTCCCGCATTTCGCCGAGGCTCTGCGTGAGAGTTTTAACCGCAATGCCCTGCATCTTTACAGCGGCCGTGTACAGATATTAGCGTCGACACTTGAAAGCGCCGACGCAGCACTGCTCGGAGCCGCAGCACTAATCTTATAATCATTCCGAAATGAAATTTCGCACACTCATAACATCTACACTTTTTATCGCGGCGTTCGGCGCTCAGGCAGATACGGCACAGCCGCAGCATACCGGTTACGTCAGGCATGAGGCTACGGAACAGAGTCAGAAAGACTTTGCCGCCGACAGATTCGGTATATTCCTGCATTGGGGCATATACAGCATGTTCGGACAAGGTGAATGGTATCTCAATTACGGCCCTCAGCAAGAGGAGTACTCCAAAGCGGCAGCCGGTTTTTATCCGGCCAACTTCAATGCCGGAGAGTGGGCCGACGCAATCAAGGACTCAGGAGCACGTTATATATGCTTTACGTCACGTCATCATGATGGTTTTTCGATGTTCGGTACCCGGCAGAGCGATTATAATATAGTTGATGCCACACCGTTCGGCCGTGATGTACTGCGCGAACTCGCCGACAGTGTGGCCGACCGAGGACTGGCGCTGCATCTGTATTACTCACATATAGACTGGGGGCGGCCCGATTATCCTCACGGACGCACGGGACGCGAAACCGGTGTTGACCTGACACAGCCCGACTGGCAGGGCTATTACGGTTTTATGAACCGTCAGCTGACCGAACTGCTCACCAACTACGGACCGATACGCTGTATATGGTTTGACGGTTGGTGGGATCATGACGAAGACTCTGCACCATTCGACTGGCAACTTGATGAACAATATGCCCTCATACACCGTCTGCAACCCTCCTGCCTTGTAGCCAATAATCATCATCAGGCACCATTTGAGGGTGAGGACATACAGATATTCGAACGTGACCTTCCCGGTGAGAACACGGCCGGATATTCGGGACAGGCTATAAGCCGCTTACCTCTTGAGACCTGCAACACCATGAACGGTATGTGGGGTTATAAAGTGGTGGATACAAATTATAAGAGTGTGCCTGAACTGGTACGCTATATAGTACGTGCAGCCGGACTCGGTGCCAATCTGCTGCTGAATATCGGGCCTCAGCCTGACGGCAGTTTGCCGGCTACTGCTCTCGATCGTCTGCGCGGGGTAGGAGAGTGGATGCTTGCCAATGGTGAAACCATATACGGGACAGAAGGAGCGCCATTCGAGGCACAGCAGTGGGGAACCGCCACAGTAAACGGAGACAAGATGTATGTGCATGTGCTCGACACACAAGCAGCCGAGAACGGTAAGATAGTCCTGCCGTGGAGCGGACGTAAGGTGCGTGGTGCCGTAAACCGTACCGACGGGTCAAAAGTATCTGTGGCACAGAATAACAGCAATATTACTCTCACACTTCCTGCTTCGACTGATGACGTGGACCACATAATAGAACTAAGTCTGAAATGATTGAGATAGAGATATGTTGTACTGATGTGGCGAGTGTCGCGGCGGCTGCAAGTGCCGGAGTTGACCGTGTGGAGCTCTGTGCGGATATAGCCGCCGGGGGTGTGACACCTTCGGCAGGACTGATTCAGTTTGCTGTACGCAGGGGTATTCCGAGCGTCAATGTATTGATACGTCCACGCGGCGGGAATTTTGTATATAGCAGTGAAGAGGTTGAGGTCATGGTGGCAGACATAACCGAAGCGCGCCGCCTTGGAGCCACCGGTGTGGTGATAGGCGCCTTGACGTCTGAAAAAAAAATCGATCTTGTTGTCATGCGGCGTCTGTGTGAGGCCGCTGAGGGACTCGAACGTATTGTAAGCCGTGCCATAGATCTTACTCCTGACCCTTTAAAGGCACTTGAAGAGGTGGCGGCTCTCGGCTGTCATCGGGTGCTGACCTCCGGAGGAGCCGTGTCGGTAGACACTGGCGCTGAAATGTTGCGCCGTATGACAGTCCGTGCAGCCGGCAGCGGTGTCGTGATAATGGCGGGTGGCGGTGTGCGTCCACACAATATACCGCTTCTCAGAGAGCATGGTGTGAGAGCTTTCCACACTACAGCACATGTCTCCTGGAGCCATCTAACTGAGAAGGTTGCCGGCTTCGGCTGCTATCCGGGTTCTTACAGTGACCCGGCGACTATAGCCGAAATAGTAGCATTGCGCGACACATTTAACAATATCTGAACTTATATTATGAATTACCGACATACCATAGTTCTGTCTTTAGCCGTGTCCGCACTTGTGCCTGCACAGGCACGGCGTCTCAGCGACACACCTGTGAGCCGCGAACGTCTTGAAGAACGTCTGCATACTCTCAATGCTCCCGAGGTAACTGCCATAATGCGTGCCGACACTCTTGACGGTGACCGCCGCGAGGCACTGACATGGCTCTATGCCTACATGCCTCTGGCGGATATAGCCGACTATACTCCAGAATATTACCTGCGTAATATAGACGCTACGCTACGTGCCCTCGATGAGATGCCTTGGGGTGCGAGTGTGCCGGAACGCGAACTGAGGCATTTCGTACTCCCAATACGTGTCAACAACGAAGCCCTTGATGACTCACGCACGGTGTTCTACAACGAATTGCGTGACCGTGTGCGCGGTCTGAGTATGGAGGACGCCATACTCGAAGTTAACCACTGGTGTCATGAGAAAGCCACCTATCAGCCGAGTGACGGACGCACATCATCGCCACTCAGCACCGTCAGTCAGGCTATAGGCCGTTGCGGTGAGGAGTCGACGTTTACTGTCGCTGCTCTGCGTGCTGTCGGTATACCCGCACGTCAGGTCTACACACCGCGCTGGGCTCACACCGACGACAATCACGCATGGGTTGAGGCATGGGCTAACGGCCGCTGGCACTTCATAGGCGCCTGCGAACCCGAACCGATACTTGATCTCGCATGGTTCAATGCTCCGGCTTCGCGTGGCATGATGATGAGTACGACCGTGCCCGGGCAATACGACGGGCCGGAAGAGGTACTTAGTTCGACACCGTACACTACCACAATCAACGTAACCGACAATTACGCTCCTACGGGAGAGACGAAGGTGCGTGTCACTGATGCTTCGGGCAATGCTGTAGAGGGCGTAGATGTCGATTTCTGTCTGTATAATTACGCAAGTCTTTTCACTTTGGCCACACGCCGCACTGATACTCGTGGGGAAGCATCGCTGCTGACCGGTCTTGGTGATGTAATAGTCTGGGTATCTGACGGCGACCGTTACGCTTTTGCACCTGCCGGTCCGGAACACGGCACAGTCACATTGTGTCTTGATGTGCCGGTAGACTCTCTCTACAGGCGAGATCTGACAGTCACACCACCACCTCCTTCAGCTACGCTGCCGGCGCCTACCGAAGCTCAGCGCGAGGCTAACAACCGTCGGCTTGTATATGAGGATTCGGTGCGTGGAGCATATACGGCCACATTCACCGACCCCGTGATGCGCGGCAACAGCCGCACTTTGCAGGCGTGGCTCGACCGGCAGCCGACAGCTGACCGCGACAAAGCAAAGGCGCTGTTGGCGGCAATCAATGAGAAGGATTTGCGTGATGTCAGTACCGAAGTGCTCGATGACGTGATGGCCAATACAGAAGGAGGTGACTGGAGTGATACTTTCATGCGCGACTATGTACTCTCGCCGCGTGTCATGCTTGAGCATCTGCGTCCGTGGCGCGGTTATCTGAAGGATATACTGGGTCCGGAAGGTATTGCAGCTTTACAGCGTAATCCCGCTTCGGTAGTTACCCTTATAGCAGACAGTATACGTGCCGACGACGGAGTAGGTTCGCGTGGTGCCATAGCCTCGCCTGCCGGTTCGTGGCGCACGGGACGTTCTGACGACCGTTCACGTCAGGTTCTGGCCGTAGCCCTGCTGCGCAGTGCCGGAGTGCCGGCGCGTGTCGATGCCGTAACCGGCAAGACACAATGGGCTGATGCCGGACGACAGTGGCATGACTTGTGGGCCGATGGAGAGGCAGCCGGTGACTCATCACGTCCGGAACTGCGGTTCGCCTACGATGACAACGGCGTCATACACCACCCGAAATATTTCAGCCATTTCACACTTTCGCGTATGGAGCAGGGCAGACCTGTGGTACTCGAATTTGATGATTTCATGACTCTCGATGACCTTAATGCAGCCGCACAGCATACCGACGCCGGCACATATATGCTTATGTCGGGTCAGCGTCTTGCCGACGGCAGTGTGTTGGGGCGCGCCGAGTTTGTGCGTCTTGAAGGTGACCAACCGCTTGTGACTGTCACGCTTCCTGTCAGCAATGAACAGATTTCCGTCACAGGTACTTTCGACAGCGAAACCCGCTATGCCGATATAGCCTCGGATATGGAGAAGAGCATACTGTCGACTACGGGACGCGGCTATTATGTATTGGGGCTTATAGGGCCGGGGCAGGAACCGACTCTGCATGTACTTAACGAAATGGCCGAGCTGGCCGGCGAATTTGAAGCTGACGGCCGCAGTATAGTATTGCTTGCTCCTGACGCCCCGGCACTTCAGCGACTCGATAAGACTCTGAGTTCAAAACTCCCTTCAACGGTGACTTTCGGCATTGACAACAGCGGTGCCGTAGCACGTCAGCTGACCGAAGAGCTTGGTCTCGACGCCTCGCAACTGCCGTTGCTGATAGTGGCCGATACTTTCAACCGTGTGGTCTACACGTCTCAGGGTTACACTATCGGTACCGGCGAGCGTCTTCTCGACCTGCTGCGACGTCTGGGCAACATGTAGGAAAATCATTGAAAACAGCAACTTCCGGCTGTATATTCAAGAAAAAATGACTATATTTGCATTTGCTGCCGACACGAACGGCGGCACAGACGTTATAAAAGAAGAAACCGGGCGCGGGACTGCGGTCCCATCGCCGCTAAAACTATATAGAAAAACATGGCAAGCAAAGCACTATTAATCATCCTCGACGGCTACGGCCTGGGTGACCATAAGAAAGACGACGCAATCTTCAATACACCTACCCCCTATATGGATAAACTGGTGGCAGAATACCCTAACTCGCAGCTTCAAGCCAGCGGTGAGGACGTAGGTCTGCCTGACGGTCAGATGGGTAACTCGGAGGTAGGTCATCTCAATATCGGCGCAGGCCGTGTGGTATATCAGGATCTTGTAAAGATAAACCGTGCGATAGCTGACGGCAGCTGGAATGAAAATTCTGAAATCAAGGAGGCTTTCAGCTATGCCCGTGAACACAATGTGCCTATTCATTTCATGGGTCTCTGCTCGGGTGGTGGTGTACATTCATCACTTGATCATCTATATGCTCTGTGCGACACCGCCAAGGCTTATGACCTTGACAAAGTGTTCATTCACTGCTTTATGGATGGTCGTGACACCGACCCTCGCAGCGGTACAACATGGCTTCGTGACATCGAGGAACACTGCAAGAAAAGCGCCGGAGTCATAGCCGGTGCTATAGGACGTTATTACGCTATGGACCGTGACAAACGTTGGGAGCGCCTTAAAGTGGCTTACGACCAGCTTGTGTACGGTGAAGGAGAAAAGACCGATGACATAATAGCCGCTGTCGAAAAATCGTATGAAGAGGGCGTAACCGATGAGTTCCTCAAGCCTATCGTCAACGAGAAGGTAGACGGTCGTATAGGTGCCGGACACGTAGTGATATTCTTCAACTACCGTAATGACCGTGCCAAAGAGCTGACCACCGTACTCACCCAACATGCCGAAGACGGTATGGAACCTATAAAGGATCTGCAGTATTATTGCATGACTCCGTATGATGACTCATTTACAGGCGTACACATCATCTTCCCGAAAGCTGACGTGGCCGATACTCTGGCCGAGTATCTTTCTGTCAACGGTAAGAAGCAGCTGCATATAGCCGAGACTGAGAAGTATGCTCACGTGACATTCTTCTTCAACGGTGGTCGCGAGAAACCTTTTGAGGGTGAAGAACGCATACTTGTGGCATCGCCCAAGGTAGCCACCTACGACTTGCAGCCTGAAATGTCAGCTCCAGAGGTGACTGAGAAGCTGGTGGCAGCTATCGACTCGGAGAAGTACGATTTTGTCGTTGTCAACTTTGCCAATGGTGACATGGTAGGTCACACCGGTGTCTATGAGGCTATTCAGAAAGCTGTGGCCACACTTGATACATGTGTGGAGAAAGTGGTTGAGGCAGCCAAAGCTCACGGCTACGAGACTATAATCATAGCCGACCACGGCAATGCCGATCATGCTATCAACGAAGATGGTACGCCTAATACAGCCCATTCGCTTAATCCGGTACCTTTCATCTATGTTACTCCTAACAAAGAGGCTAAGGTGACGAACGGACGTCTGGCCGATGTGGCTCCTTCGTTGCTGCACATACTCGGTATGCCGCAGCCTAAGGATATGACTGGCGAAAATCTTATAAAGGATTGAACTGCCGGAATCGCAGTGCGATTATGAAAAAGACTCTTATAAGCCTGCTGGGTATCGCTGCTTTGACGGCGACGCCCTCTATGGCAGAGCGTCTGGTGATACTCCACACCAACGACACACATTCCAATATAGAGAGCGACGTCAACGGTGTGGGAGGTGTGCTGCAGCGTAAGGCTGTCATTGACTCTGTGCGTGCCGCCGAGAAGAACGTCATACTCATCGATGCCGGTGATATGGTGCAGGGTACACTTTACTTCAAGTTCTGGCGCGGTGAGGTGGAGTATCCGTTGTTTAACATGATGGACTATGATATACGTATTCTTGGTAATCATGAGTTTGACAACGGTCTCGACGAACTGGCACGCCACTATGCCGGCATTAAAAAAGCTGACCGTCTTTCGGCCAATTATGATTTCAGCGGTACGCCGCTTGCAGGTATGTTCAAGCCTTACGTCATAAAGAAAGTGAACGGTAAGAAAATCGGCTTTATCGGTCTTAATGTCGACCCGGCGAGTCTGATAGCCGATTATAACACGGGTGCCATGCGTTTCAGTGATGTCATTGAGACGGCAAACCGTCTTGCCGCCGAACTGAAACACAAGAAGAAGTGTGACCTTGTTGTGGCCGTGACCCATATAGGTTATGACGACCAGTATATGAAGGCTTCGGATACGGATCTTGCCCGTGCCAGCCGTGACATAGACATAATAATAGGCGGCCATTCGCATACAGTGGTCGACCCGGCTAAACCCGAGGAAAATCCTTCGCTTGTGCCAAACGCCGATGGACGTCCGGTGCTTATAGCTCAGACAGGTCGTTATGGCCGTTATGTAGGTTATATCTCCATTGACCTTGACCATCTGAAAGGTGCTGACGGCAGTGATTTCGACTACCGGCTCATACCCGTCACTGACCGTTTTGATCCGTCGGTATTTGACAAGCGTATAAGCGCATTTCTTGAGCCTTATAAACACCGTGTGGATTCGGTCAACCGCCGTGTGATAGCCTACAGCGGTATGGATATGACACCGCTTCCAAACAGTGCCTACGCTAATTTTGCCGGCGATTTCGGTCTGTGGTACGGACGTCATGTCGTTGACAGCATCAATGCTGCCGGCGGCAATATGCCTAAGGTGGATTTTGCTGTGATGAATGTCGGCGGTATTCGTCAGGATATGCCCGGTGGCCCTGTTACCGAAGGACAGATACTTTCGACATTCCCGTTCTCCAATCGCGTTGTGATAATGGAGGAAACCGGCGCCGATATAATTTCAGCTCTTCAGGCTCCGGCACCCAAAGGCGGTGAGGCTGTGAGCACCAATGTGTATGTGGTGCTTGACTCTGACTCAAAGATAAAGCGTATGTATATCGATGGCAAGGAAGTTGAGCCGGACAAGACTTACGTCATGGCTTCGATTGACTATGTGGCTGCCGGTAACGATAATATGACGGCTTTTGCCAACGGTCGTGAACTCTGGCGCGACGACAAAGAGATGTCGGCGGCCATGATGCGTTATATAGTGGATTTCGGTCAGCGCGGTATACCCATTACCGCCAACCCTAACGGCAGATTCGTCTATGAGATGCCTCTGCCTCAGGAGCAATGAAGATAGTCGGACACTGTCAGTCACCAGCACCGATTTTCAACAGCTGTTACCGTCGTGCGGGCCGCTGCCTCAGAGCAGTAGCCGGCGCGGCGGTGCTGTTGTGTACGGCGGCTTGTTCACACGGTGGTATCGGGCAGAACACAGATGTGACTGACAGTACTCCGACTGAAGCAGCATCGGAGGTGGCCGATTTTACTTCAGAGGCTTGGGCATGGGCTGATTCAGTCACACGTTCCATGACTACTGTGCAACGTGCCGGTCAGTGTCTTATGCCTTCGGTGTATGCTGTAGGTGATCGTGCCACGATGCGACGCTTGCGCGAGTATATGATTGACTGTCATATAGGCGGTGTGCTTCTGCTGCGTGGTGACAGTGCGGGAGCTGAAGCCATAGCCGACAGTCTGGGACAGTGGAGCGGAGAGGTGCCCCCGTGGATAGCTATAGATGCCGAGTGGGGGCTTGGTATGCGCCTTGCCGGGGAGCAGGTTTACCCGCGCAATTTCCGTCTTGCCGAGACGGCCGATGAGCAGATGATGTTTGACTACGGATATGAGGTAGGGGAGCGCTGTCGTGAGATAGGTATAAATATGGTATTAGGCCCCGTAGTTGATGTGGGACCACTGACAGGAGTTATGGGTACGCGCACTTTCGGGCCTGACCCGCAATTGGCGGCTTCGCTTGGAGTGGCCTACGCTATGGGTGTCGAGGGGGCCGGTGTGATGAGTGTAGCCAAGCATTTTCCCGGTCACGGCAGTCCGGAAGCAGACAGTCACAACCGGGTTGCCGTTGTGAAGCGTGACGGTGCCGACCTCCGGCGCATTGACCTGATACCTTTCAGCGAGTATGTGGCACACGGACTCTCCGGCATTATGGCCGGGTATCTGAGTGTGCCTGCTCTCGACCTTACGGGGCGTCCGGCTGCTGTGTCGCCTGCAGTGTTGCAGGATTTGTTGCGCGACGAGATGATGTTTCGCGGTCTGATATTGACCGATGCCATCAACATGGGTGGGGCACGCGGCTATGATGCCGCCGATGCTCTCGCGGCAGGAGCTGACCTTGTGGTGGCACCTGCCAATACGCGGCAGGCCCTTGCTGAGATAGTGCAGGCTTTGTCCTCCGGTACGCTGACCGAAGCTGAACTGAGCGAACGCTGCCGACGTGTCCTCTTCTACAAATACCTTTTTGCCGGCAACTGATTCCGCATCAGAGAGAGTCAGGGCTTCCGTAAAGTACCACATCAGTGACGATAACATGAAACTCCCGACATCACTGCCGAGAGCTTCCATTCTTGCATGAATATATTTATTTTAAGAGCTACTTATCTCTCTGTTTATCACTGACAGACCTTGAATGTCGCCTTCTTGCCGTTGATTTTCAACTTAACTTTCGGGTTTGAAAACTGAGTGAGATGGTCGAATGTCAAAGTAACTGTTGCCACTCCATTATTTACAGAAACACTGACTGAGGTTGCCTCATATTCTTTGCCTTTCCAATCAGGAATGAGCTTAACATCGGAAACAGTGTACCGATTTCCGGCTTTATCGTCTGTGAAAACAATTGTCACCTTATCACAGTAGTTGTTGAAGCTCTGACAGTGAGGTTTTCCATGTGCTACTATGCTGAACAACACAACGATGATTGTAATTAAAAGCTTTTTCATAAGATAGAGATTAAAAACGAGATTTTTCAGTGTTGCCGGCGCCGGTGCCACGATAACGGTCCCGGGTGGTGTTGAAGCGGTACTGGAGAGTTAGCATTAACGAACGTCCCGGAGATAAATTCTTTTGCACTATCTGAACGGCCTCGCTATACATCAGAGCATTATTCTGAGAGGAGTTAAACAGGTCTTTAGCTTCGAGTGTGACACTGAAAGCATTGTTGAAAAATCCCTTGTATATTTTGGCGTTGACATACCAAGGAGTATTAGACAGTTTCATGTTATTGTCCCATGAAGATGTCATCACCTGTGCATCGACATTGAGCCAAATGTCAAGCGGGAGTTGAATAGCGTTCTGCCATTGGAACAGAAATCCGGGAGTATTCATTTTCATTGGTTTGCCGTCAACCGGGAGTGTGAGCCACTGCTTCATTGTACCAATATTTACATGAGGTTGCCAAACACCGACTTTGAATTGACCTCCTACGAAAGCTTGAAGATAATGGCGGTGGTTAAGATTTGCAGTTCTGATAATGGTGGCTTCTCCGTCGGTACCGTAAGGTTCGGTGATGTGATACACACCATCTTTAAAATATGTATACGATATTTGAGCAAAGAATTGACGCCACTGTGCCATGTATTCTAAAGTCTGCATTTTTGTGGGTTTCAGATAGGGATTGCCGGTTTCAAAGGTAAGTCGGTTGATATAACTGACTGCACCATCAAGTTGGCTGTAGCCCGGACGAACAGTTTTACCGGAATAATTCACTCCCATGTTGACTCTCCCTATCTGCGTTGCCACGTTGAGTGAGGGAAAGAGGTTGTTATATTTCTTGCTTTGTCCGTCACGATGCTGACCCATTTCGTAATAATCGAATTTCACATGTTCGTACCGCAATCCAATTCCGATATTGAAGCGACCCAACTGCTGTGCAACTTCCACAAAGGTTGCAATGTTGCTTTCATCAACTCTATTGTCGGTATCGGGAACTTCAGGAATATTGGCTGTAAAAATATTTGTAGTACGTGTATCGGTATATTCCTCGCCAAACCTTATCTGTCCATGCCAAAGTGGATAACTTACAACCAGTTTTTCAGCAAACATACGATTGCGGTTAACTGATGTTGTATTTACCGTACGGTCATCGCCGGTTTCGCTGAGTTCGTCGCTTAACGACAATTCTCGGTTCTTATACCACAGGTAGTCTGCATTAAAGTCAAAGTTGAACATACCTGCGGAGCCGTTATAATACAGATTGATATTGTGACGCGGAAGTGACGTAGATCTGTTGTTAACATTGGAGTTATAGCGGTCAAGCAAGACTCCGTTCTGCCATATTTCGCTTGGAATTTCTCCGACGGTGTGGTGACGGTTCCAACTGTTCTGATAATAAGCACCGATGTTATGCTTGTCATTGAACATATAGGAAAAACCGATTTTACCTGTCATATCATTATATGACAGTTTACCTATTGTACGTATAGCTTGATTGTAGGTGCCTGTCGGAGTAGTTGTAGTTATATCGTTCGTGCGGTCGTCACGATTATTACCGTACCACCAACCATAGTTAGCGAAAAGTTCAAGCCCACGAGTACGGTATTTCATATCAATTGAGTTTCCGGTGCGGAAATAATGTTGAATGCCGTTATCCGTGCGTAAGTTAACACTGAATCCGTCACCTTTAGGCGGTTTTATACGAATCAAAATGACGGACTTTACATTTGCCGCGTATGAGGCACCGGGATTTGTTATGACCGAAACATTTTTAATATCCTGAGAATTTAGCTGAGTAAGTTCCTGAAGGTCGTTCACCTTGCGTCCGTTAATGTAGATTGCCGGAGACCCCTTACCGAAGACTTCCAGAGTGCCGCCGTTGTCAACTACCATCGGCACACGAGTCAGAACATCGTTGGCTGTACCTGCGATGGCAAGTGAGCTACCCTCGACATTGGTGACGAGTGCATTTCCCTTCATTGTTGTGGAGGGTCTGGTGGCACGAACTAACACTTCTCCGAGCTCTACGGTAGAAGGAGTAAGTTTGATTATCCCCATGTCGCCCGTAGAAGGAACCGATAAGGTAGAGGTCTCATAACCTACAAACGATATTTTGGCGGTAAGATTACCGTTGGTTTCAGTGTAGATCGAGAACATACCGTCTGAGTTGGTTACAGCACCTGTAATATAGGTTGAGTCATGGTACAATACGACGTTGACGTAGTCAAGCGGAGAATTATTATCTCCCACCACTTTTCCTGTTATCTCGCGTGCAAAAGCTGTAGTCACAGTTACAACAGCTATGAGTAAAGTTATAATCTGTTTCATATTAGTTTTATTTATCGTTTTTTAAGTTCTATGAGAGCATCAATAAGGTTTACATTCAGGCCGATTCCCTTTTCTTCTAATTTGTCACTTACCATTCGTTTGGTATAACTGAGTATATTTGAATCAAGATCTTCCCATGTATATATCTCGGAGCAGTCATCATTAGTGGTGACACGTGCATTGTGCTCGGTTCGATTGCCGATTGAATCTGTGATATAATATATGATTACCGTCTGAAATCGGTCTCCATCAAGTTCATGAATGTCCGACATACTGACATATTGAATGTTGGAAATGGAATTAAATCGCGCCAACATCGTCTGTTCAAGATTTCTGTTTCTTACATCTCCTTTGCCAAATGAACATGAGGCAATGATGAGTGAGACTATAAGTAACAGCATGTAGTTTTTCGTTTTCATTTCACATCAGTTTTTAATGATTTTCTGATGCAAAATTACGTCTAAACGTATTTTAGCTCCAATTATAAAAGTCTTAATACAAGAGATGCAACCTGCTGATTATCAGTGGTTGCATCTCTTAAAAATCTTAATATGGGATTAATCTGTCTTAACAGACCCTTAATCATCACTGTGACTTAACAGAAATCTGACAATATCTTCCTTCTCAGGCACTCCGAGCTTCTTTCTTATCGAGGATTTTCTGACATAAATAGTGGAAGTGGTCTGTCCCGTTATGACGCTGATTTCTTTTGTAGAGAAACTTGCTACCATAAGAACTATTATCTGTTCCTCTTTCTGAGTTATAACATCGCCATACTTGGCATGAAGATTTTTATAAAAATCGGAGTAGAGATTATCAATAATCTCAAACACGACTTTCCAATCAACAAGTTCACCGTTAGTATCTCCGTCAATGGAGGAGATTTTACGCAGCATTTCACGATTCTGTTCGGTAGGTGTTTCCGCCACCATCTTGATGATGCCGAGTTGCTTCAGCATAGCATTTCTTAATGCCGATGATTTTGTGAGTTCTGATTCTTGTTTTGCAGGAGCTGATTTATATTCATCTACCATTTTTTGTAATGCTTCAATACGTTCTTCGTTTTCACGTTCACGTTGGCGACGAACTATGATAATCCATGAGGCACCACCCAAGATCAGCAATGCGAGGAGTATAACTATCAATATAATCACAGTTTTTTGTCTGCTTTCTGCTTTCAAGGCTAAAGCACGGCTCTGTTGAAGCAGTGCACCTCGTTCAGATTCCCATTGCGACGCCTTCATACGATTGAACCGTTCAATCTGGCGGTTATTCAAGGCAGCTATATGAATCAGACTTATTCGTCCTGTCTGTTTGAAGTCAATAATGGTACGTAGCAGGTTGTTGTAACTATGAAAAGCAGCGTTGTCAACATCATCTCTCTTTAATATGCTCGCAAAACTATCTGTCAATGCAAGGTGACGTGATGCCTTACTCATGTTACCGGTATTAATGGCATTGACTGCATGTTGAAGATGAAGAATATCAGCAGCTCCATTATCGGGGCCTGCCTTACGGAATAATTCTCTGATAAGAGAATCACTCTCTGCATTTTTCCCTTTCTCTGTAAGCAGTTGTGCCCGCTCTAATTCAAACAGAAAATGCTTGTCTCCCCAATGTTTTTTTGCTGCAAAGTCGATAAGTTCATTTATGATATGAATAGCGGAATCCGGTTCACCCGCATACTCATATCCGGCCAACAGCATGTACTTGGCCTCAATTATTCTCATGGAATCAGTTTCGAGGTTAAGAAGTCTTTTGGCCAATGGTATAATCTGTCTGCCTTGATATTCGGAAGCACCAAGTAATACCCGGAGCCTTAAGGTCTCTGCCATTATGGTATCCGGTACATTTGATATACCTGCAAGGGAATCAAGCATCGAAATGGCACCGGGAGTATCGCCTACCCAAAACTTATACCACGCAAAAGCATTACCGCTTCGAATATTCTTGTTAATTTCTTTACCTTTGTAGTAGGTATGTGCAAAAGAAATCAGAGAGTCGGCAATCATAGAGCGGTTCTGCTTCATGTGACCGTAAGCCCTGAGAAAAATCAATTTAGCCCGCAAAGAGTCAACCTTAATATCCGAAGGTTCAATGGATTCTAATATAGACAAAGCACTGTCAGTATTGTGTTTCATCATTTCTTCTGCATTATCTATCTTATCATATTGAGATACAAATTTAGAGCACGAAATGATGCTTAATACCGTAATCGCAATTAATCCAAATAATAATTTTTTCATTGAACTTATATACTCTAAGGGGAAGGTCACAGGCGTCCTTCGTCGTTGTAGGAGTAATAGCCTTCGGCGGTCACGATTACGTGATCGAGCATACGGAGGTCAATAGCCTGACAGGCTTTCTTAAAAATAACGGTGATATTATCGTCCTGCGGACTGGGACGCAGCTGGCCTGAAGGGTGATTGTGACAGAGTACCACTCCTTCGGCATTTTCAAGTATGGCGGCTTTAAGAGTTTTTTTGACGTCAAATACAGATGAGGTTGCACCTCCCTGCGTTATGGGCCGCGAACAGATTATGCGGTTGGCGCGATTCAGCATCACCAACCATATCTCTTCGTGGGGTAGGTTGGCGTTGCGGCTGGCCATGTATTCGTAGATATCGCGTGCTGTACGTACCTGCAGGCGGTTATTCTTCTGTTGTAACCACTCGTCGTGATAACGTGCCACAAGAGTCATGACAGCCTCTATCTGTATGGCACGTGTCTTTCCGAGACCTTTGATTTCCATTATCTGCTGGCGTGAACGGCGTTGCAGTTGCAACATCGAGTTCTCGACAGTGGCCATGAGTTCCCGACATAGTACCGTGATAGGTTTTCCGGGTTGGCCGACACGAAGCACCAGTGCCCAAAGGTCGGCGGTAGAGAGTGTGTCACAGCCGTATTTCCATGCACGTTCCTGCGGACGGTCATCGGCATCGAGGTCTTTGATTTTGGCTTCGGTGTCGTTCATGATTATTTGCCTTTACGCATTTCCACTTCTTGATCTATGTCGCGGCCGTGACGCAGCAGTATCTTCCATATATAGGCACGCAGAAAACCGGTGCCGTAACCGGTAAGCTGTACTACCGAAGCCATAAGGCCCAATGTTCCGACTCGCAGACTGCGTGTGGCGGCTATGGCACATATCCACACAGCCAGCAGATAGGCTACAAGAGGCAGAATACACCACCAGTGCCAGAATACAGCACCTATAATCATAGCTGCACTTCCGAGTACAAACATAGCCGGCAGGCAGTGCACGGCTTTCAGCGAACCGGGGTAGAGTAGTTTCAGGGTAATGCGTGACATGCCGAACACATGCACCTGACGCCAGAATTTACGCAGATTGCCACGCCGTTTATGGTAGACATACACCTCGGGAAAGAGGGCTATGTTGAAACCTGCACGGCGTATGCGTGTGCTCATGTCGATGTCCTCGCTGAACATCTCGCGGAATCCGCCAACGCGCTCGAATACCTTACGCGAGAAACCGGTGTTGAAAGTACGCGGGGTAAACTTCTCCATCGACACCTTACCACCGCGTATTCCGCCGGTGGTCAGAAACGAGGTCATGGCATAATTGATTGCCTTCTGGGTGTCGGTAAATGAGTCATGAGCTGCATCAGGGCCACCGAAGCAGTCCGTTTCGGGGTGTGCTTTCAGTGCGGCGCGTAGTGAAGCTATATAGTCGGGAGGTAAAACACAGTCAGAGTCGACGAAGACGAGAAAGTCTCCGTCGGCTCTGACTATACCGTAGTTACGGGCGATGCTTCGCCCTTCATTCTCCTTATAATAATATTTAAGCCTCATTCGGCTCTTATATGCCTCGGCCTGCGGGCGGCAAGGCACTGTCGAACCGTCCTCGACAAGAATAATCTCGAAGCCCCAGTCTGTCTGTGCGTCAAGGCTTGCGAGCAGGTCAGCCACTTCGTCGGGCCTGTTGTACACGGGCACGATGATTGAAAAAAGTATTTCGTGCTTAGGCGTATCCATAGGCGCTGACTTAGTGACCTGTCGGTATGGGGAAAGAGACAGATCAGGCTTTTACGCGGCCTACGTAGTCACCTGTACGAGTATCAACCTCTATAAGTTCGCCTTCGTTGATGAAGAGAGGTACCTTAACGGTCGCACCTGTCTCTACAGTAGCGGGCTTGAGTGTGTTAGTGGCTGTGTCACCCTTCAGACCCGGCTCGGTGTAGGTGATCTTAAGAGTTGTCTTTACGGGCATCTCGGCGTAGAGTACGGTGTCGGTCGAGGCGTCAGATACTACCTCAACAGTGTCGCCCTCTTTCATATAGGCAGCTCCGGTCACGAGTTCCTTGCTGATAGGAATCTGCTCGAAAGTCTCGTTGTTCATGAAGATGTCATCGCCACCGTCGGCATAGAGATACTGATAGGGACGGCGTTCCACACGGACGTCCTCAAGCTTCTCACCGATGTTGAAACGGCGTTCGAGCACACGGCCGTCGACAACGTTCTTCAGCTTTGTACGCATGAAGGTGTTACCTTTACCGGGCTTCACGTGAAGGAATTCGATTACGAAGTAGAGGTCACCGTCCATACGGATGCAGGTGCCGTTCTTGATATCCTGAGCGTTAATCATTGTGATTATATATAGTGTATTGTGTTGTTGCGCTGTATTAGCTAATTTTGCCACAAAATTAGAAAAAAAATCGCACACTACCTAACATCACGCTCATAATCATTCGTCCTACCTCTTCCGCTAAGGGTGTTCGTATTCTCTTTACAGTTCCTCCGCGACGTCAAAAAAGGCTAAAAAGGGGGAAAAATGAGGGTATAATTTGTGAATGTTAAATGTAATAGCTAATTTTGCACTCTGAAACTCAGAAACGAATAAAATCATAATAGCACAATGAAAAGAACATTCCAGCCCTCAAACCGCAGAAGGGTCAACAAGCACGGTTTCCGTGAAAGAATGGCAACCAAGGACGGTCGCAAGGTTCTGTCGCGCCGTCGTGCCAAGGGTCGTGCATCGCTGACTGTCAGCGACAGCATCGCCGGCAAGTAAAATAACTCCTTCACTAAAACACCCGTCCCCCCGTCAGCGCTATATGCGTCAACGGGGGGACGGGTGTTTTACGTTATCTGCTTACAGAGCTTTATTTATATTATCAATTACCGTTGATAACACCTGTTGAATCCTCTAACAGACCGATGCTGAAGATCCACCACAGCAGAATTACTATCAGGACCAGCACTCCGAGCCAGATCCAAAGTTTGTTGGTACGACGTGTTGACATACGTTTACGATTTTTGCCTTCTGCCGTGAGGCTCTGGGCGATTATATCGGCGTTATCCGTCTGGTTTACGCCTTGATTATTTCTGAGATTGTTTGCATTCTTATCCATAACCTTGTGTTTTTTATTTTTTATTATCTTTAACAAAGGTTATGCCTTAGTGGTTCACGGAAACACACATTTCCTCCTATTATGTTAATATCTTGTACAGAATACTGCGGCATTAGTTGCAGTTTAAGGACAATCAACGGTGAAAACAGCAGTCGGTGTGTTTTTAAGAGCTACTTGTAATTTACTGTTCAGAAGGGGAAGTCCTGATCATTTGGCCCGGGAGAGAGATCGGGCATACCGGGAGTAGAGAGTGTATTGGGAACAAAGTTGAAACCTCCGGGTCCGCCTGCGGAAGGCTGCCCGGGTGAACTGTTCATGCGGCTTTCGAGTTTGACAGTTGAGTCACCGAGAGTCTGCTTCATCATGCGGTAGCCCTCTTCCCAGTTCTCAAATTTGGCGAATTTGGATACAAAGCGCAGTTTGACATCGCCTACGGCACCGCTTCGGTGCTTGGCGACGATGAGTTCGGCGAGCCCTCGGATGTCATTACCGTTGGCGTCCTCTCCGCTCTTGGTATAGTACTCAGGGCGATGAATGAAGCAGACGATATCGGCGTCCTGTTCGATTGCGCCTGACTCGCGCAGGTCGGACAGCACAGGACGTTTATCTTCGCGTGTCTCTGTAGAACGGTTAAGCTGCGAGAGGGCGATGATAGGTATGTTGAGTTCCTTAGCCAGCGCCTTGAGCGAACGCGATATAGTGCTGACCTCCTGCTCACGGCTACCCAGTTTCATACCTGAGGCATTCATGAGCTGAAGGTAGTCAATCATTATCATTTTCACGCCGCGCTCCCGCACCAGACGCCGGGCTTTAGTACGCAGTTCGGTTATGGATAGACCCGGTGTCTCGTCAAGATAGAGAGGAGCGCTGTAGACAGAGCGCAGACGGTTGTTAAGACGATCCCACTCCTCGGGTGACAGCTGTCCGCTTTTTATCTTCTCGCCTTCAAGGTCAGCCACATTACTGATAAGACGTTTCACCAGCTGCACGTTGGCCATCTCAAGGGTAAATATGGCGATAGGTATGTTGTAGTCGATGGCCATATTCTTAGCCATAGAAAGCACAAAGGCAGTCTTCCCCATCGCCGGACGTGCCGCGATGATGATGAGGTCGGAATTTTGCCAGCCGGAAGTCATACGGTCAAGGTCGGCATAACCGGTTGACAGACCTGACAGACCGGTAGTGGTATTGGCGGCTGTCTGTATCTGTTCAAGAGCAAGATTGAGCACAGGGTCTATCTGAGTCACATCTCGCTTCAGCTGTGTCTGCGATATATTGAACAGGTCACCTTCAGCCTGCTGGAGAAGATCATCGACATCGTTGCTCTCGTCAAAGGCTTTAGTCTCTATATCAATAGCAAATCTGATAAGACGTCGGGCCAGATATTTCTGAGCTATGATTTTGGCATGATACTCGATGTTGGCGGCTGAATAGACATTAGCTGTGAGTTCGGTGACATAGACGGCTCCGCCCACCTCGGCCAGAGTGCCTTTCTGACGCAGTTGTTCGGTGACGGTGAGCATGTCGATAGGACGCTGATTTAGACCGAGAGTCTGTATGGCATCGTAAATCTTCTGATGTGCCGGGTCATAGAAACTATCGGGTGTAAGCAGGTCGCAGACGTTCATATAAGCGTCCTTTTCAAGCATAAGCGCACCCAATACAGCCTGTTCGAGATCAGTGTCACGCGGAGGCAGTTTACCCATTGAGTCTGTTATCGGCTGCTGAGGGCGTCGTGAATTATATGAGCGTCGGTTATCGTCCATGACGTATTGAGAGATTCTGAAATAGTTTGGTTGTTAATCATACCTGCCAGATGGCGCAGAGTACTACCATCGATACGCAGGTAAGAAGCAGGCAGAGTGCCGTTTGTTTAAGCACAGGATTAAGAGCTGCACCGCTGTTGTGCCGCAACTCGTTCCAACAGAAATAACCTCGTCCGAAACATAACGCGGACGGCACGAAGGAAATGGGGCTACCTGTGCGCAGCATGGTTAATTCAATCAGTATGGCGGCCAACACTACGTCAATCAGATAGACTATGCTCATAGTCCGTCGGCCGAAAATGACTACCGTAGTGTTTTTACCTACTGCCCGGTCGTCATCGGCATCTCGGTAGTTGTTGACTATAAGTACATTGACTGCTAACAGTCCGACGGCTACACCCATAGGGACAGCCAGCCGGAGGACGTCATGACCGGGAGCCTGAAGCCATGCAGTGAAAGAGACAGGCACAAGGCCGAAGAATATCAGTACTGCCACGTCACCCAATCCATGATGTGACAAAGGCCACGGACCGGTACTATATGCTACGGCAAACACAGCTACAGCCATACCTATGGCTATCAGCCACCAGCCTCCCCACCATACCAGCGACAGACCGAGCAGACAGGTGAAAGCGAGAAGTCCGTAAGTGGCGCGGAGCATGGCACGGGGTGAGATATCTCCTTCGGTGACGCCACGACGGAAGCCTTCACGCCCCTTGCGGTCAAAGCCGTTACGGTAGTCATAATATTCGTTGGCAAAGTTAGATACTATCTGTGCGCCTACTGCAAAAAAAAGGCATATAAGTGCCTGCGGCCAGGCGAAGCTGCCGACTGCAAGCGCACAGGCACAACCTGCCAGCACTCCGGCCACACTGACGGGCAGAGTGCGCAGGCGCATGGCTTCAAGCCACGACCTGAAAGCGGAAGGGGAAGACATGACAGGTCTTAATCAAGAATGTCGGTCGAGGTTAGCAAGCACGAAATCGCTCCAGCGTCCGGTAACATCCTCGATGTACTCACGTTCCACCAAGCCCTCAATAAGATGTTTAGGCAGTGCATCATAGCCGTAGAGCATACCGGCCAGTGAAAGTGCTAAAGCCGCATTGGTGTCGGCATCGCCGGCAGCCATAACTATACTGCTGAGTGTATCATCGACCGATTCGCAATGCCACAGAGGCCAGAGAGCCGCCATCATCGAGTGAGCTGCATCATTGTAGAGATCTTCGTCATCAAGCTTCAGATCTTCCAGAGTGCCTTCATAGGCCCGATAGAGATATGGCACTACTGTTTCGTCAAATTTCCGTGCCAGACTTGCCAGCGCCTCTATTGGGGTTACGTGTCCGTGCCACAGCAGGTCGTAGGCTGTATGTCCTACTATATGAGCGGTACAGAGACACCGTGCGCCGTAGTGAGTTATACGGACGAGTGAAGAAGTGACTTCACGTGGATTATCGTGTAATGTGGCACCTAATATAGCACGTCCGATTGCTTCGTTTGTAGAGTCGAAGTGGCCCATCTGACTCCATACCTTACGGGTTGTGCCGATAGGGTCTGAAATGTAGTCGGGGTCGGAGAGACACCAGCGTATGCAGGCTATATGGTCTGTGGAGTGGTCATCATCATACCAATCGACAAGACGCCGGGCTATTGCCTGCAGGTCAATGTGGCCCTGCTTCATAATCTCTTCGGTTATGTGCAGCAGTATTCGGGTATCGTTGGTGATGTCGCCACGCCGCCATTGTCCTCTGTGTGCATCGCGTATTATCTGGCTATAGTCAGTCAATCCCTCAGGATAGCGCATTTCAGCTTCTTTGGCGGTCATGAATTCGGTGCCAAGACCGAGGGCATCGCCTACGGCATAGCCTATCAGGCCTCCTGCCAGGCGCTGGCGGTAAATATCATTCATGCTGTACAATATGTTTCATTGATGTAGAAGGGAGGAATAGTCAAGGTGAGAGTGACGGCAAAGTTAATAAAAAGAATTGAAAGTTTGGAATGTCTGAATCATAGAATAAAGATAAGTAGCTCTAAAAAGGGTACATGATTTTTTTGTAATCATCTGTTATTTGAATTAAATAGATGATATTTTGAATGGTAGTTATCAACGAACTCCTTACCTTCTATATTTATTGAATTTTGGGAGTCAGAAAACGGATGGATTAAATTGTCAAGGATAAAATAACATTGTCGGCTTTCCAAAAAGGGAGGCCGACAACATGATCATATCAATATCATAATAAGGAACAAGGTCAAGATGGTTATTAGTATCGCTAGAAAAGGTTTCATTCTGACTTAATGTTGGAATTTCGGATTCAAATGAATGTCTCCAATTACAGGTACAATATGAATAAGGAAGCGCTGATTACGAGAATCATCTTTCTCACTTTTCCTTGGTACTCGAGGCACGCCACCCTCTCCGCTACCCGCTATTACTAACTCACACTTGTCCATTTTAGTAAAATCTATTCCGGCTTTATCTCGCCAGAATTCATGTAGTTTCAGTGCTCTTTGGTAACTAAGAACATTGTTATTGAAGAAATCATTAACGTGCCAACCATCAGCTGAGGCTTGTCCCTCAATTACTACCAGATATTTTATATCAGTTCTTAAAGAATCATTTTGTTGGAGATTTAGAATTGTTCTCTTAATTTCCTCTCCGGCCTCTTTTATTTGCTGACGCACTTGATTTGCTTCTTCTGGATTATACAAAGATGAATGTTGCGCATCCTGCATTAACTTATCAAGCGAAAATTGATTTGCTTGATAATTCACTTGAATTTTGAAGATATGCTTGAGATAATCTTTATTGAACTCAAAATACTCTGGATCAATATTATCGACAGCCTTATAAATTGCCATTATCTCCTCGTACTTATCTTTAAACTCTTCTAATTCCCGTTGCTTTATTTTGAAACGGCTGTAAGATACCGCAAAAAGCACGAGCATAATGGCAAACAATGTGGTCATTATATCCACATATGACGGCCAAAAAGCACCCTTATGATTGCGATTATCCATAATTATTTTTTACGTCCAAACAATCCTCCTAAGAAGCCACTACTGTCGCTATTATCTGAATGCTTCTTTGACTCTTCGACAGATTTATTAAGCTTACTAAGAAGTTCTCGAATTTGAGCAACCTCATTACGAGTAGTTTCCAGTTTATTTTCAACTTGTTCGCGTGAGCTTTTGGCGTTTTTCTTTGTCTCATTAACAGCATTGTTTAACTTATTCAGAAGATCGCGAATTTGACTGACTTCATTGCGCGTGGTTTCCAATATCTTATCAATCTCGTCACGAGAACTATTTGTGTTGATTGATACTAATAGCTCTTCTATCTTTTTTAGCTTGCTAAGTTGCGAAAATTCATGTTGTATTTGATCCAATGAGAATTTCTCCTCAAACGCAGCGATAATCTCACGTCTACGCTCCTGCATCTCTTTCTCCAAACCGATAAGAAGATTCTGGAACTTCTCTGCATACGATGCAAAACTCTCCTCATAAGTACGTCCTAGTTTAACAATAGACTCTGACTGTAATTTAAAGATATTTTCAAGGTGACCATCAGAAACCTCCATTGCTTCAACCGCAATTTTCTGTTTCTTCTTGATAGCCTTTATTGTATCACTCAAAGCTTCTACTTCGCGATTATAGACCAGATCTGTTTTTTCAATGCTTCTACCCAAAGCATTTATACTCCTTTCAAAATCAGTTACACGTGCAAGAATCTGATTTAATTTATTGGCCACACTAAGAGGAAGCTCCAAAGACTGATTATATTGTCTCTGAGTATTAATCAATTGTTGGGTAACACTTGCGATTGCATTGCGTGTCTCCTCAAAGCGATTAAGTGCTGTTGTGACAAGATCAAAGTTCTCGGCTGCACGAACAAAGGCATCTAAAGACTCAACCACACCACGCGAGCGAAGAGTTTTAAGAAGCTGGGCTTGCAGATCGACATTCTTATTAATCTTATCCATATTCTCTCCCATTACACGCACAGCTTCAGATACTATAGTCACGTTCTTCTCAAACGCATCTCCAAAACGCGTTGTACAGTTATCGAAAGTCGACTGAAAGCGGTCAATTACTTTATTAAAAGAAGGCTCAAACAGATTGATTGTTTGGTGTAGTTTATTAAGAGCGGCTACCATACTCACACCAAGAGTTGGCATTAGTTCATTCTGAATGAACTCGTAAAATTCATTTTTATCTTCGCCAACTATCTTCTGAGTATCTGAAGCTACATGATTTGAGATGGTTGTTAAAAACAGACCTATGAAACTTGTTGCCATTGACACTAAAACACCCCATATCAAATTTGATATGGCGGCATCAGTTATTCCATTAACTGAATTGAACAGACCCCAATTAAAAGAAAGCAGTCCACAGAAAACACCAAGAAATGTTCCCATTAGTCCAAGGTAAGTAGGAAACGCGAGCTTAGAAGTCGCATTCTCATACATAACATTAATCTTTCTTTCAGTCTTATTTTGTATTACTGAGAAATCGGTAGTACCGTGATTTTTCCTCGTATATTCATTTAGCTCTTTAATTAGCGTATGTAGAGAGGTTCCTTCTCCCGCTACATACGCATCGAGCTGTGTGTCCTCGTCTTTACCGTATACTTGGTATTCACGTGTCTTATTAAAGAAATTCCGGACATCAGACAACTTTTTCATATTTCCAAAGAAATAGATACACTGTATACACAAAAAGACGATGAAAACGATTACTGAAATGAAGAATGATGTTGTTAACATACTCAAATCTTTGTCAATTTCAAAACATTATCTATAACGGGCAGGAAGAAAACCGAATCATGATATACTTCGCTTCCATTCAGTGGTTGAACAACCTGAGTCTTAAAGTTCTTCTGCAAAGAATCCTGAACTCCTGTTGAAACTATTTCAACAAGATTCTTGATGTCAACTTGTTTATCAAGCTCTCCATTCGCCACAAGAATACGAAGTAACTTTGAATACAGAGTATTGAGTGCTTTGAATGAATCAAGAAGTTTGGAACTTATAGAGAGGAAGTCGGAAATAAGATGATCAACATTTTCGTATTCCTTATCTGATACGCCCTGGAAATTAAATTCCTCCGGTATTACGGCATCTGATTTACGATATAGACCACCATAACAGGTACACTCCTTTCGATAATTCGGAAGAATAACTTGTACATCTTTAATCTCCCCATAGACTTCCTTAAAGATAGTAGTAACTATTTCTTTAATCGTACCCTTGTCTGAGGAGAGTAGACCATCAATATACTTACTACCGTTACCGCAGAATAGAACAGAGCGTGGACAAGCCAAGCATTTAGCCCTGTACATTAACGCCATGTAGTATACAATGGAAACAAAATGATATAGGAATAACGGTTTGTAAGACTCTTTCAGTTTCTTGGAAATTTCGCAATGCTCATCATTGCTCAACCAAAAACTGATTATATCCTTCGTAGAGACAGACTTATCACTTCTCATACTTAGATTAAGCTGTTCAAGTTCCTCACTATCTTCAAAGTGAATGGACTCAACAAAACGTTCAAAGATTCCATTCTGACGATCGTTAGTAAAGCCACTAAAACCATTTCCCCATAGGATATCACATCCGAAGTGTACTGAGTTCGCAATTTTAGGCTTTCCATTAGCAAAATAAATAAAGTCGCTGGATCCTCCACCTATGTCTACTATTGAAACAGCATCTACACTGTTAAAGATATTTTTCTTGTTAAAGTAGTAGTACGGAGCTTCGGACTCTGAAACACAGTCTATCTGAGAAGATCCTATGTTGAGCAGATATTTTGCTTCTTCGTTCCATATGGAGGTATAAAGCTCACGTATTCCACCATTAAAACTAAGCGGGCGAAACCATATGAGCTTTGTATTTGCTAACAAACCATTCTTCTGAAGCACGTCTGTCTTGACAATGAGAAGTAATTCACGGATGAAGAGTCTAAGTTCTTTTTCATGATTTCCCTCCCATTTAATGTCTGTAAGAATAGTCTGATTACCCATACCTTTCGTCTTTTCATAAAAGAAGGCAATATTACAGTTATCAAAAAGCGAGGGTTTACTATTGTCTCCTTTTTTTACGCAAAGTGCTGTACGAATTGGGAAACGATATTGTATGCCATCAATTAATGCTGGCACAAATTCCGTCTTAAAATTCTTTACACACTTGGGGGTAAGCGTATTTTCGATAATGGAGACAAGGGAATACTGAGCAGATCGTTTAACGTCATGTAAAAACGCAACCATAGGCTCATTCATATTCAACTGTTCCGGTTCGTTATCTTTACCAATTTTACAGCACGATATATAAGTATTCGTTGTTCCTAAGTCTACTGCATAGGCATAAGAATCGTCTGTACGCTGAGCACGTTTCCAGTTTGGTATCAGTACTCCTTCACAACTCCCGCTATCCAGTCTAAAACGGAAATATATAGCATCAAACTGTGTATTGAATATCTCGTAGAATTTTGACCCGGCATCTATTTCTTTAAGATCATTCTGCTTTGACCGCACAACTGCTGGACGAACACCATATTTAGCTGTAGTATTAGAATTTTCTATAGTTTCGATTTCTTCAAAACGTTCATCATTACGATAGAAGAAGGTTAAATCCACTCTCTCGATTGAGACCGGAGTGTAGTCGTCAGTTGAATCATTCATCACCGCCATTACCTTGAAATAGTTGTTTTCAACAGTATTGGGAGAAAGTATATTTGGGAATACACCCAAATTAAATGAAATGTTTTCCTTCTCTAGGTTTACAATCCGTCCACGACTAGTAACGCCATCGTTATCCGGGTAATAGTCTTTCCTATACTCTTGACCCTTATATTTCAAAGTGACAGTTACCTTAGCATTCGTCACTTTACAAACACACTCGAAGTTGCCTTCTATTAGATTCATGGCCTCTCTGCTAATGGGCAACATAAAATCATATTCACGTTTCTCATCTCCTCCGGCATAGGTCATAGGCTGGTAAAAATCCTTAGACAGACGGAAAGGCAAACGAATAAGAGTATCGTTAAAGAAGTTCACCGTACTGAGACCGGTATCCTTGCCTATTGGCAAGCCATTAATGACAACATCATTGGAATTGTCTGAAGAGATTATCTTGAATTGCGGTTGCCAATTAGTTGTTATATCTTTATCTGTAATCTGTACCTGTTTTATATAATCCCTCAGTTCTTTCATCTCATCACCTATGGGATATTTGTTGACAAGATAGAACATATAGTTTTTGAAGTCCTTATCCCGGTCTCCAAAAAGTTTGACATCACGGAAATATGACCCGCCTGACTTTCTTGTTATAGTCGGCATATGCTCATAACGTTTACCTATAAAGGATGGAACAGCCTTACCACGGTTATCAACCTTTTTATCAAGGTCTGGCGGAGTGACAAAACCCGTATAAGGAGACGATGTTCCAAGTAGGTAATTCCGCCCTTCATTCTCTATGACTACAAAGAAAAGTCGATTTCCTGAAGCCTTAAGATCAGATGAGAAATAATTCTCAACTGCATTTCCAAGAATAGGTACCTGACGTTTTAAACTTTTTAGGTCTGTTTCAAGTTCCCATTCACGGATTACTATTTTTCTTGTGTCATCCCAACGTCCTTCATGGAATGTCTGATTGTATAGAAGTTCAAATATATCCAGAGTGTCAGACACAAGACGATTATATGCATCTCCTGTATGTTTTTTTGAATCTTTAAGTTCTTCCAGAGCCCTACGAAATGCTTCTTTGACTACAAAGAAACGAGCAAAAGGAGTTGGGAGAGCATTCAGCGCACTACTATTGTTTGTGCGTTGCTCGGTGATTTTTGCGAGGTCTCCGGCAGTGATTGGCCCTTTTTCAGCAGTCCACTCCTGACCTTTAAGACCACGCTCAATTATATTTAAATCAACGCTACTCATAGCAGTCACATTATTTTTGAGGTATATTTATCGATAGCTTTATAAGTATAATCAAGGAACCTTCGGAATTTTATAGTATGAGACTCATCCTTATCCCTGTTACTGGCACGAATCATATCCAACAGATAATATGATTCGTCCTTAGCATCAAGAGAAAAATCCTGAATCCAATTTGAAAGTTTTGCAGCTCTATCTGTTACATCTGCGATAGTTAGCGGAGCAAAACCACGCTTGTTCTCCACCAATTCTTGGTACCATTGAGAAAATCTTACTATGAAGTTTCGAAGACTGATAAATGCTTTGTCATCGTAGAAAGCAGCATCAAAACCGCGATTCTTCGATAACGGGAATTGTGACTCATTTGGTAAGAAATATACCAACCGTGAAAGTAACATCATATCAGCGACTACCTTAACAATATCATTATAAGGATTCCCAAGAGTAGATACGGATAGAGAATCCACATCCTCTTTGATGGCACGTGAAAGAGCCTGAGTCTTCTCTGGCTTTTCAGTTTTTTTAAGGAAGTCAAATAAAGCGGTTGCTGCAACTAGTTCAACGAAATGAGCCTTATCGTCTTGCTTTTTCTCGTTGTTGGCGTATGTCGTTTTAAGTCCTTGTTCTCCGACATAATAAAAGTAGTCAGATAGAACACTGTTCTCATAGTAAGCGAGGGCTGATTTAGTTTTCGTTAAAAAATTCGCAGCATCAATATCACTATCAGTTGTTGATGGATCCTCCAAAGAAAAGTATGGAAGAACTGATACCGCACCCATAATAGCTTCTTTTACGCTAGGATGATCGGTTGAATTACGGACTTTCTTTTCAAGTAGAGGATAACCAGAAGCTCCCGTCCCTCCAAATATAGAACTAATGATGAAGATGCGATCTCCTTCCTGGAAAGCATTACAGAAAGCTTGGAACCAATCCGCTCCTTTTATCATCTCTCCTAATACTACAGTTCCGACATTTGGACTACCCTTAAAACCAACGGAAAGGTCATTGTCAAGATTTGCTTGTGAGAATAATGTCTGAACAAGGAAGTTATTAACATCCTCAGAACTCAGATTTCCAACATTGAGATATTGTCCGAATGAACGTTTTTCAGCTATAGGCTCAGAGATATCATTTTGCTGGCCATTAAGCTTAGCTAAATCAGTCACCTCCGTTCCGAAGAACCCGTCTATGGGATTAAGTCTTTTACCGTCACTTAAAATTATGTTATTATGAATAGTTTCATATTCTTCAAGCAACGTTTGGAGATTTCGCTTTTCTTCCAGATCCATATGAGGATCGATCAAAACCGGCACAACTGTAAAGCCTTTAGCATCCATACCTGCTGACAAAAGCATTGTTATTGATTTCATAACACGGAGTCCGGTACCTCCTATACAAAATACAAATACCCTTTTCATAGTCAGAATTTAAGGAACTTATATGCGTTAGTACGGAAAAAATTACACCATACAACAGAGGTTATGAAATACATAAATAGAGCATAGAGAGCATTATTGATTGCACATAACCAATATAAAAATGTAAGGCCACTTGTTATACGTGTCTGAATACCTACATATTCAATTATTGCTGTAACAATTAATGCAACAACAGTAGTAATGCCTGCCCATATAGCCCAGTGGCTAATCTTATAGTGCCTTCCTGGTAGTTCATTATATCCAGTATAATAGAACGCTGCTAAACCGAGTCCGAGAACAACAGCTACTATAAGGAGTATTAGTGAAAGCCCATCGAGTTGTCGCCATACCTGATCCGCCTGTACCTTTAACTCATCGTTGTGTGCAAATCCTTGTAAAAATTTGCCCTTAGACGGAAGTAAAAAGAAAAACTTTATTAGACTCATATGGAGTTGTGTTTACTTATTAAAATGATGATACAAGGATACGTACCGGTTCTTTATCTGAAATGTTTAATCTGGCATTAAACACACCTTCCAGAAACTTGTTGAATGAAAATAAACCTGAAAGATCATTCTCATCTGTTGCTGTTATCATATTGTTAAAATCCACAAAGTAGCGACTATCAATCGGTTGATTCGAGAAATTCCATTCAATGACTTCATCATCCATTGCTACATTGTACAATTTAATTAGATAATCTGCATATGAACGACGTTCGAAATTACGCTGATATGCGTGATCATCAACCAAATGCTCTGGACCCGTTAGAAGTTCCACATCAACTGACGATCCATATACTGCTTTAGCAGTTAATGCATCCTTAATAATTTCGGAATCAACTGCTGTCCACGGAAAACCATTCATATTAATACGAACAATAAAGGAACACGTATCTGAAACAGTTCTGTCAAAAGTAGTAATCAAATTCTTAGGATATAAAGTACTTAAAAGACCATTCTTTACCTCTTTTATCTCATATGATGGCGTATGGTATACCATCGCCATATCCCCTGACTCTATGTAAGATTCAGTCGCCTCACACCATCTAGCAATATCATTTCGCATAGCTGCTACATTCTCTGAATTACCAATTATCAAGAATATATATGGTGATTTTTTTTCGGCTACACTACCATTTTTATTTAGATACTCTGATGTAGCGCAAACGAAAGCCATGGAAATATTCGGATTATAGCCTATTATATTACGAATTTGCTCTTGATATTGGAGAAGTTCGGTTGCAGCTGAGGCTCCCGTTGGGCTATATTTCATATCTGAAACTAAAATCGCCACCTCATTTTTAGTTGTATCAAGATTTTGGATTATATTCTGCAACATCGCAGGAATATGAGTGGATGAATTAGACACGAACTGACCCGCATTCATTTTTTTCCGGAAATCGCCAAGGACTACGGGCGTATCTATGTCTCCTCCATTAGACATCGGATAAACCTTTCCATCAGTCTTTGAAGCCATACCAGAGAATACAGACCAGACAGTCTTTTTGAAGTTTGTAGGCTTGTTGGCTCTAAAAAAACCATTCATACTCCCTGAGGTCTCGATATACAACTTTATGGCTTCAGGATGACGAGGAGTAAATAACATAACAGCAGAGTCAAAGGGTGCACCATCAGCATCGAAATGAGAATCCTGTATAGAGTTCACATCTCGTCCGCAACTCACCAGCAAATATCCACTGATAAGTACAAGTGATACCATCATTATAAATAATAGCGCCTTTCTCATTTTTTAATTTTTGCCGTCCTTACGTAAGTTCATAATAAAGTGCAAAGTTACAAAAAAGTTTAATGATTATATGTTTTATGCTAAGTGTAATAGTTCGTTGTACTCTCTTTTAAGAGCTACTTAATATTTAATATGCAGCAGGAGGCATGTGAAACAGATTTTAAAACTAAACTATGGAGGTCGGCAACAATCTAAACTATAACCTAAATCTAAGTTTATGCCTCTTCTTACATTACCTCCCCGGGTTAGCGGTGGCGCTGCGCCTGTGTTGCCCGAATCACGTCAGATAACACTGGTAGGTGCGGCGGGAGCCGGAAAAAGTCGTTTTATGCAACGCATGATTACCGATTGCGGAGAGAAAGCATATCGTCTGTCGGCTCTCGATGCTTTTTACGGACATACCGGTTATGATAAAGTGCAGGACGCCGCAACCTCCGGGTCAGTTGCCGAACAGTACAGACGTATGGCAGCCGAAAGGCCGTATCTACGTGATGATGCCTCGACTGACCTTGACCGACTTGTATGCCTGCTGCTTACTGATGAATTTGAACACCTGCTTGATCTCAAATTACGCCTGAGCCGAGGAGAAACACCTCCTGCCGATTCGGTTCCGACACGTTTTGACACACTACGCAGTCTTTGGGAACGTATCTTTCCTTCAAACCGTATAGTGCGATCAGCCGGGTCGCTGATGTTCGAGACCTCAGCCGGTACTGATCTTATAGACACCCGGCGCCTGAGTCGTGGTGAGCGTACAGTACTCTATCATATAGCAGCGGTGCTTTATGCTCCTAAAAATTCGGTTGTGTTTGTTGAGGAACCAACTCTGTTTGTACACCCCGCCATACTCAATAATCTGTGGACATCTCTTGAACGTCTGCGCCGTGACTGTCGCTTCATCTATGATTCGGTAGATGTGGATTTTGTCAATTCACGCACGGCTAATGTCATAATATGGGTTAAAAGTTACGATGCTTCGGCTCATGCCTGGGATTACGAGATGCTGCCGGCCACACGCCTTACCGAAGATCTGTTTATAGACCTTATAGGTACACGTAAGCCTGTGCTGTTTATCGAAGGCGATGCCGAGCGCAGTATCGATGCCCGTCTTTATTCACTGGTATTTTCCGACTATACGGTGCGTCCGTTAGGTTCGTGTGACAAGGTAATCGAAGCAACACGCACTTTTGGCTCGCTTCGACCGATGCATCATCTTGACAGTCACGGTATTGTAGACCGTGACCGGCGTACTGACGCCGAAGTGGGCTATCTGCGGCGCAAGGGTATAGATGTGCCCGAAGTAGCCGAAGTGGAGAACATATTTCTCACTGAGGGTGTGATAAAAGTAATGGCCGAAATGCGTGGTTTTAAGCCTGAGAGAGTATTGTCAAGAGTACGTCGCTCCGTGTTTAATAATTTCAGAAAAAATATAGAGGAACAGGCCCTCCAGCATGTTCGTTACCGTGTCAAGCGTGAGGCTGAATGTAAGATAGATGCTCGTTTCAGCTGTATTACAGCTATGGAGCTGCATCTGTCTCGGTTGGTTGAACGTCTGCAGCCGCGAGCCGCTTATGACCGTCTTGTGAAGGAGTTCAGGGCTATGGTCGATAATGGTGATTATGCCGGAGTCCTGAAAGTGTTTAATCATAAGCCTATGCTCGGCAATAGCGGTGTGGCCACACTCTTGGGCTATAAGCACCGTGATGATTATATCAGCGGTGTTCTTGACACACTGCGCGGACATGATCACTGGAGCGGTAGTCTGGCGGCGGCTATACGTTCCTGCTTCACATTGTCTGCTCCTGATAATGCAGAAAAGATAAATAACAGCAAGCAGAGGCCCGATAATAAGCAAAAGACAGCCCATAATAGCAGAAAGACGGCTGAAACCTCAGATAAGTCACAACACAAAGGCTCCAAATAGCGTTAATTATATAAGTAGATCTTAAAAATAAACGATATATGTTTTCAGTTACAGTCTTTGAATCTTGAACAATAAAACTTGTCATTTTTGTCCGCTTCGGACTTGTCACTCAGTCGGATACTGAAGTATTCTCTTTCGTTTCGCACCCGAAGCGCCTCAAAAATAACTGCGTTTTATATGTTCATTAATTTTTAAGAGCTACTTAGAAACATAAATATAATATAATCATTACTAAAAAACACATACAGTCAAAATGGGAAAGAAGAAACAATTAGCCATATTGCGTAATGATCCGTGGCTTGAGCCGTTTGCGCCGGCCATCGAGGGACGTCATCAGGATGTGCTCCGCAAAATGCACGAACTTACAGTCAATACTGACGGCTCACTCTCTGAGTTTGCCAATGCCTATAAATATTTCGGTCTGCATCGTGAGGCTGACGGCAGTTGGACTTTCCGTGAGTTTGCCCCTAATGCCACCAATATCTGGCTGATAGGTACTTTCTCTGACTGGAAGGATATTGACCGATATCGTCTGAATAATATCGGTGACGGTGTATGGGAAATACATCTGCCGGCTGACGCTCTTCATAACGGTGACCTCTATAAGATGCTGGTGACATGGGACGGCGGTCAGGGCGAGCGTATTCCTGCGTATGCCACCCGTGTTGTGCAGGATCCCGACACCAAAATATTCTCGGCTGAGGTTTATGCACCTGAACACCCGTATGAGTTTAAAGTAAAGAAATTCATTCCCGACACGAAGCCCTTGCTTATCTATGAATGTCATATTGGTATGGCACAGCAGAAGGAGGGCGTCGGCACGTATCGTGAGTTTATGGAGCTGACTCTGCCGCGTATAGTCAAAGACGGTTATAACGCCATACAGATTATGGCCATACAGGAACACCCGTATTACGGTTCGTTCGGCTATCATGTCAGCAGTTTCTATGCAGCTTCTTCACGTTTCGGTACTCCCGATGATTTGAAAGAACTGATTGACCGTGCTCACGAAATGGGTATAGCCGTTATCATGGATATTGTCCACTCACACGCTGTCAAGAATGAGGTGGAAGGTCTCGGACGTCTTGACGGTTCGTATGACCTGTATTTCTACGGTGACAGCCGTCGCGAACACCCGGCATGGGATTCACTTCTGTTTGACTACGGCAAAAATTCCGTACTTCATTTCCTGCTGTCAAACTGCAAGTTCTGGCTTGAGGAATACCATTTTGACGGTTTCCGTTTCGACGGTGTGACTTCGATGCTTTATTATGATCATGGTCTTGGCAAGGTCTTCGGCAGTTATGACGATTATTATGACGGTGGTCAGGATACCAACGCACTGACTTATCTTTCTCTGGCTAACATACTGATACATGATGTAAATCCACGTGCCGTCACTATTGCCGAGGAGATGAGCGGTATGCCCGGTCTGGCCATGAAGTTTGATGACGGCGGTATCGGTTTCGATTACCGTATGGCAATGGGTGTTCCCGATTACTGGATAAAAATGATTAAGGAGAAGCGTGACGAGGACTGGCACCCGACTTCGATATTCTGGGAGCTTACCAACCGTCGTGCCGATGAGAAGACAATATCTTACTGCGAGAGTCACGATCAGGCTCTTGTAGGTGACAAGACACTTATATTCCGCCTTATAGATAAGGAAATGTACTGGCACATGATGGTGGACGATGATAATTACACCGTTGCCAGAGGCATGGCTCTGCATAAGATGATACGCCTTGTCACTATCGCTACTATCAACGGTGGTTATCTCGACTTCATGGGTAATGAGTTCGGTCATCCGGAATGGATTGATTTCCCGCGTGAGGGTAACGGATGGAGCTACAAGTATGCACGCCGCCAGTGGGATCTTGTTGATCGTGAAGATCTGAAATACAAATATCTCAATGCCTTCGATAACGCGATGGTGGAACTTGTGTCCGGGGTTTATGATTTCCAGGCTCTGCCGGTAGACAAACTGTGGGAGAAAGACGATGACCAAGTGCTGGCTTTCCGTCGTGGTGATCTTGTGTTCGTATTCAACTGGAATCCTGTCAGATCATTCTCTGATTACGGTTTCCTCGCTCCTGCAGGAGAGTATGAGGTGGTAATGGACAGCGATGCCCGTTGCTTCGGAGGCTTCGGTAATGTCGAAGACCGTATGCATCATCTCACACAGGACGATCCACTTTATTCTCCTTCAGGAAAGGGTTGGCTGAAACTATATATTCCGGCTCGTTCGGCTCAGGTTCTGCGTATGGTAAAGGCAAAACCGAGCCGTAAGACAGCTGTGAAGAAAGAGGAAAAGGGTTCAGAGACTGCTCCGGAAGCTGCTGTAAAGACGACAAACTCCGAAACTAAAAAGATGGCTGTTAAAAAAGATGCTGCTGCTAAACCTGCGGCCAAGAAACCCGGTCGAAAGAAGAAGGCGGAGTAAGATAATAACTGCCCAACCGAAATGGAAAATAAAAACAGACAGACAGATAAAAAAATAATTATAGCTATTGACGGCTATTCGTCGTCGGGCAAAAGTACTATGGCCCGTGAACTGGCTCGTCGTGTAGGTTATGTGTATGTCGACAGCGGTGCCATGTACCGTGCTGTTACCCTTTATGCACTGCGTCATGGCTTTGTAGGTCGTGACAAACCGCTCAACCGTGAGGCGCTTGTGGCTGCGCTGCCCGACATACATGTAAGTTTTGCCGCCGGTTGCGGTGCTGACGGCGTTCAGCATACACTTCTCAATGGTGAAGATGTGGAGAATGTCATACGTGATCTTGAAGTCAGTTCGTATGTAAGTCCTGTGGCTGAGATAGCCGAGGTGCGTCGGGCACTGGTGCGACTGCAGCAGGAGATGGGCCGTGACAAGGGTATTGTCATGGATGGCCGAGACATCGGTACTGCGGTGTTCCCGCAGGCTGAGATGAAAGTATTTGTCGATGCTTCGGCCTCCGAACGTGCCACACGCCGTCTGCGCGAGCTTGAGGCGAAAGGAGAGAAGGTCAGCTATGAGGAGGTACTGCATAATATAGAGGAGCGTGACCGTATTGATACCACACGCGAGCAATCTCCGCTGCGTAAGGCCGATGATGCCTACGTGCTTGACAACAGCAATCTCACACGCGAGGAGCAGATGGAGTGGCTTATCGATCTGTTTGACCGCCTAACCGGTGTATCATGAGCAGTGTTGCAGGCAGCAATCGTCCCCACATCGAAATAGACCCCGGTTCGGGATTCTGTTTCGGTGTGGTTACGGCTATACGCAAAGCCGAGGAGGAACTTGCCCATTCGGGCACTCTGTATTGTCTTGGCGATATAGTTCATAACGCCGTTGAGGTTGACCGTCTGGGTCGTAAAGGCCTACAGACCATCACCCACGATGGACTGAAAGAACTGCATGATGTCAAGGTGCTTCTGCGTGCTCACGGAGAACCTCCGACCACCTACGCTCTTGCCGCCCGTAACGGTATCGACATAATTGACGCTACTTGTCCGGTTGTGTTGCAGTTGCAACGGCGCATCAAACAGTCGTATGCTGCCGGTGTGGCACGCAGGTGTGCCGGTGGCCGCGAACCGCTCATAGTGATTTACGGCAAGGTCGGTCATGCCGAAGTCAACGGTTTGGTCGGTCAGACCGACGGGAATGCTGTCGTGATACAGGACGAGAGCGAACTTGACAAGATAGATTTCAGCCGTGACATAGTACTCTATTCTCAGACTACAAAATCGCTGTCGGGCTTCCGTCATATAGTACAACTTATAGGAGAGCGTAAGAAAGAAGGACATTTCGAGTATTACGATACTATCTGCCGTCAGGTAGCCAACCGTATGGAACACATACGTGAGTTTGCCGCCGCTCATGATGTAGTGTTGTTTGTGAGCGGTGCCAAAAGTTCTAACGGTAAGGTACTGTTTGCCGCTTGTCAGGAAGTGAACCCGCGTACATATATGGTAAGTGATGAGACGCACATTGACCCGGTTTGGGTAGATGGTGCCGCTACTGTAGGTATCACAGGTGCCACGTCAACACCACGCTGGCTGATGCAGCGTGTGGCTGAAAGTCTGCAAGGCGAGGAGGAGACGCTATGATAGGAGAGAGTCCCGGGCAGCGGGACGAACGTCTGATGCGTGAAGCGTTGGCTGAGGCTCGGCGTGCCGGCGAGGCCGGTGAGGTACCTGTCGGAGCTGTCATAGCTCTTGACGGGCGCGTTATAGCGCGTGGCCATAATCTCACCGAAACTCTGTGTGATGTTACTGCCCATGCCGAGATGATGGCCATAACGGCTGCCGCTTCATATCTTGGCGGTAAGTATCTGCCTCAGTGTACTCTTTACGTTACGGTCGAACCTTGTGCCATGTGTGCCGGCGCTTTGGGGTGGAGTCAGATAGGACGTATAGTTTACGGTACCGCTGACCCGCGTCGCGGTTTCAGACGTATGTGTGCGCCGGGCGAAACACCGTTACATCCACGTACCGAAGTGTGCGAAGGTATATTGGCTGATGAATGTCGCGCTCTGATGCAGTCGTTCTTCAGACGTCGGCGCTGAGAAAGCCGTATAACTTAGTTTTGGAATCAGAAATCCGAAATATAAAAATATGTTTTCAGGAATTGTAGAGGAAGCCGCCCCCGTGGTGGCTGTGGTTGCCGATCAGGGCAATATTCATATAACATTGCGCTGTTCATTTGTCGATGAACTGCGTATTGATCAGAGTGTTTCACATAATGGCGTATGCCTTACGGTAGTGTCGCTTCCCGGTGACGGCACTTATACTGTGACTGCTATACGTGAAACATTGGAACGTAGCAATCTCGGCGATCTGAAGCCGGGTTCGCTTGTCAATCTGGAGCGTTCGATGAAGATAGACGGACGTCTTGACGGACACATAGTGCAGGGTCATGTCGACACTACGGCTGTCTGCACCGGTGTTGAAGAAGCAGACGGCAGTTGGTACTATTCTTTCAAATATGATATTGACCCTGCTATGGTGCGCAAGGGTTATGTGACTGTGGAAAAGGGTTCGGTGTGTGTCAACGGTGTGAGTCTGACAGTCTGCGATTCGGAGCGTGATTCATTCCGTGTCGCTATAATACCCTATACCCATGAACATACCAACTTCAATCAGATAGAGAAAGGCACACGTGTCAATCTTGAATTTGACATAGTAGGAAAGTATATAGCCCGTATGACCGAGCTGCTGCCTCAGGCCTGACTATCGTAGATATTGATATTCAAATCCCTCCGTATCTCTGCCAGAGATACGGAGGGATTTGAATATCAATATCTTTCAGTCGGATTGTGTGTACACTTGAAAATGTAGAAATTATTTCTTCTTGCCGCCGAGCAGGTTCTTAAGAGCATTGATGCCCTGTGAGGTGGCATTTTCGGCCGGTTGTTCTTCTTCGACTACTACAGTTTCTGTTTCTTCAGTTTCAGTTATGGCTGACTTGTCGCCACCGAGCACATTGTTGAGAAGGCCGCCGAGACCGGAAGCGGAGGACGATGAAGAAGAGGAAGAAGAAGTGCTACTTCCGGTTTGGTTCATCTTAAAGCCGATACATGCACCGTCGTAGCTGTCAAGAATACCGGCAGCTGTTTTGGCGAGGCTCATACCTGAGAAATTAGCGATAGCCGATATTAAGGTTTTGAGTTTGGAAGCATCAAACATCAGCTCTAGTGAACTTCCGGATTTCTCGATGTAAGCATTTATATTGCCTAACTTGATTTTTCCGAATGCCTGGAAGTTGAAGACAAAGTTACCGTTGTCACCTCCCTCCGTTATTGTGCCGGTAAGTTTTAGCTTCTTGACCGTCATCGTGAATTTGCCGTCCTGTTCTATCTGCAACGTCATGTTGTTGAGGCCATACTGCTCGTAGTAGGGGGTCAGTTTGCTTTCGATAGCTGCTGCACCTGCTATGCCACCGGCTTTCTGAAGCAGGTTGTCACTCTTGAAGCTGATAGCCGGTCCTGAAGCCTGATATTCTCCGGCTATATCAGCTATAGTGAAGTTGGTATTTGAGAATATGCCTGAAAGCACATTACTTATTGTTGAGCCGGTGTTACCTCCGCCTAAAATATCGGAGAGACTCTGTGCGCTTGCCGGAACTGTTGCTGAGAGGCAGGCAGCCGCAAACAAGGCGGCGGTAAGGATTCTTTTCATAACAGATACTTTTTTTAAGTCTTTTTCACTATAACAATTCAAAAATCTTTATGTTGTATTATATCAATATGTTTTTATTCACGTCTCTATCATAACAGCGTTAAAAGAGGCTTCCTAAAAAGGTAAAAAAGGCGTATGATCCACTCTATATAGGTAAAAATAGCTTGTTTTATTGGTCAAATAGACGCTTTTGTGTTGAGTTAGGAGTAAGTCAATTATGTGTTAAATAATTATTACTAATTTTGTATAACCCAAAGTAATGACATAACTTTCAGGCGACAATCTGACCCATACACCGAAAAAATCTGTATTGTGCAGATGTTAATTTTTTTCGTAATATTCCTTACCAACATAACATTATTAAAATGAGATTTAAAACTTACATCATACTGCTGACAACATGTGCAATGCTGTCAGCATGTGTGAGTGAAGACCCGTGGAAATCCGGCTCCCGACAGGCAAAGGGTAGCATAGATTTGCTGCTTACCGCCTCCGGTGAGCTTACTACGGGTACACGTGCGCAGACTATCGAAATTGATGTGCCTGATGCCGAAGATTTTGGCATACACCTGACTCAGACCAGCGGAGGAGATTTCGACAAGATATGGAATACTTTTGAGGCTTTCCGCGTGGATAATGAGGAAGGTTTTCCGGTTGGCACCTATGACCTTGAGGCATTCTACGGGACACCCGATGATCAGGGTCTTGACTCACCTTATTTCACCGGACATACTGAAATTACGATTACAGAGGCCACACAGACCAGTGTCGAACTTTGTGCTTCTCTCGGTAACGGTATCGTACGTGTGACATACGGTGACGGGTTCAAGAAATACTTTACTTCGTGGAGTACTGAGTTACAGACCGAGGGGCATCCCGCCGTTGAAATCGGTATGACAGAAGGTGAGATGGTGTACGTTCAAGGTCTCGGATAATAATACCATATCTTTTTATGGGTTCGTGACAGAGTAGAAAATTAAGATATGTGTTTGGTAGTAATCATAAAATTTTTTACTAATTTTGTTTCCTTAAATTAGAGAGTGTCTGAATGAAAAGATTTAATTTGAGAGCCTTGTACTTTTAATTCGTACTTTATATTTCGTGTTAAATCCGGATCACTCTCTTAATCTTAAGATAGCCCGTTTTCATAATACTTTACAAATTAAAATAACTAAATGAAAAAACATTTTTTAAGTCTGATGACTGTGTTTGCAGGTTTTTCCATGCTGACTTCCTGCAGTGATAAAGATGACACAAAGTATCCGGTACCTGAGGCTGCTACCTTTACCGAGACAAGCGGTCTTAATCTTACAGTAGACGGTGCGGCGATGCCTGGAAAGACTGTTAAGTTTGAGCCTCTGTCAGACGGCTCAAAGGGTACACTTACAATGTCGAGTACCTTTGATCTGACGGCTATTCCCGGCTATCAGGACGGTATGATTAAGGGTAATCTTGTGCAGGCTCCCGGTGTGCTTCCCGGCTCGCCTGTAACAGCCATAACAGTTGATCTTGACTATAATGGCAGTGTGTATTCTTTCTCAGGTGCAGATGAGACTGAATATTGTACATTCTCATATTCCGGTACTCTTGAAGGTGAGAATCTTAATCTTGCTATCAATGATGTCAAACTTAAGAATACTACGTTTGCCGGTACGACATGGAATCTTGCTGAGATGGATCCGGAGAATCCCGATGCTCTCAATGGGCCGATTCGTATAGTATGGGAACCCTACGACCTTGAAAATCCGGATAACGGTGCTTCTGTAGATGTCGGCTTTATGAAGATGCCGCTCCAGACTATCATGCAGCTGATGACAGTGATACCTATGATTGCCAATCCTGCAGATCCTGAAGGCTCTCAGTTGACTGTCAGCGAGATGCTGAATTATGTACTCAAGAGTATCACTTTTATGGAGGATGGTAATATTGTGGCAGAATATCGTGATATGAATAAAGGCCAGTCTGTAACGACCTCTCCTGTAAATCTGGTACAGTATGTTGTTAAAGGCAATGGTGAGCTGCTTATTTTCCTCAACCCCCAGGCAATAGCTATAGCTGACAAGACAAGAGCTTTGGATATTAATTCTCTTCTTGCTACCGTGATGGTTCAGGTGCTTCCGATGCTTGCTAATGGTGTGCCTATGGCTTATCAGACTGAGGGTGATAATCTCAGCCTTTATCTGAATACTCCTGTACTGCTTCCTCTGCTTAAGAACACGCTGACTCCGCTGCTTCAGGATCAGGAAACAATAGATATGCTTGTTGCCCTGATGTCAGCTAACGAGGATATGGCTATGTATCTCCCTATGATTCAGGCTGCCCTTCCTTCTCTGCCGGAAGCTCTTGAGAAGACTACCGAGGTTGAGATAGGAATAAACCTTGTTAAGAAATCCTGATATTAGAATATATATAATATAATAAGGAGGTGCATACAGTGTCTTACTTGACAAAGACTTATGTAGCTCTGACTTGATTATGGAAAGAGTCCGGTAAACCGCCGGACTCTTTCTACCTTTTTAGGCTGATTTTTAGAGAGTGTCTGAATTTAATTTTCATTCCCTTGAAGATTTTTCTTCATGTGAATGAAAAGATTTAATTTGAGGGCCTCATACTTTTATTTCATGTTAAATCCGGACCTACTCTTTTAGACTTAGGTGAATTATCAAAAGTGTATTCTATTGAAGATTTTATTGTAACTTTGCAGACATGAATCGATTTTTTGTGCTTCTGGCCTTTATTTGTACCGTGTTGCAGATACACGGTCAGTACACCGGACCGCAGGAGGTGGCCCGGCAACTCTCCGCAGCCGATTCGGTGGCCATATCATCGTCCGGTCATGTAGAGGAGTTCAGCCGTGAATTGGAGTCGGTGGTTTTCGTACCTAAAGGTCAATGGATCACCGGTGTGTCGGTTTCCTACTCTCAGAGTAATCAAAATAAGTATCAATTCCTTATCTTGGAAGGTCTTTCGGGTGATACTTATACCTTTAAGCTGTCGCCTATGCTGATGTTTGCAGTTGCCAACGATCTTGCTCTCGGTGGACGCTTCTCTTACAGCCGTTCTCTGGCCAAGCTTGAAAATGCCGACATTACGCTTGATCCTGAAACAGGGTATAATGTTGACCATCTCTACCGCCTCTCACATAACTACTACGGCACGGTGATGATGCGCAATTATTTCTCTTTGGGACGCTCGAAACGCTTCGGTTTTTTCAATGAACTGCAGTTACAGTTAGGAGGTGGTCAGGCAAAGATGACTACCGGTACAGGCGAGACACTATCAGGTGATTACGAGCGTAATTTCAGTGCTTCGATAGGTCTGACACCGGGTATATGCGCATTCCTCAACAATTATTCGGCCGTTGAGGTAAATATAGGTGTACTCGGATTTCAGTACACACATACCCGTACCTTGACTGACCAGATATACGAATCGACACGTTCCTCAAAACTTGCTAATTTCCGTATTAATCTTTTCTCCATACAGTTTGGAGTCTCATTCTATCTGTAACCGTTATGGCAAAGACATATAATCGCTATTGTGTGTTGATATGGCTCTCGCTCATAGCGGGCAGCCTGCTTATCCCTTTTGCCGCTCATGCCCGGCAGCCACAGGACTCCATCTCAGGTGGCGGACGTTACGTCTGGGTGCCTGACTCTATGGCCGGACGTGTGGCTGAGGTACTGATGCCTGATTCGGCACGTCTTGTGGCTCAATTGTCAGAACGTGTCGTGTATCGTGGCGATACAATTCCGACTGTGCTGAAGTCGCGTAATATCGGCCGCTTTGACCGTGGTCTTCTGAATTATCTCTATATACCGCGCGGTCAGTGGTCCTTCGGTATAACTGCTTCATACGGCGAGATATCGACTGACGACATGGAGATTTTCGATCTTCTCAGTGACATTGATATAAGCGGTCACTTGTTTTCAATCAATCCTTACATAGCTTATTTCGTGCGTGACAATCTTTCGGTAGGTCTTAAGTTCGGATATAGCTCGACTAAAGGACGCATTGATTCATTCAAGGTTGATATTGATGAGGATATGAATTTTGATCTTCATGATATAATGTACCGCAACGAAAGTTACTCGGCTGCTCTGACCCTAAGGCAATATTTCGGTCTGACACGTCGCGGCCGTTTCGGTGTGTTCAATGAAGTGGATTTGGCCTTTGCTTCGGGTAATGGTGACTTTGTACGGCCGTACAACGGAGTGCTTCGTACCACACATACCACAACCATGCAGGCGCAGCTTAATTTCTCACCGGGTGTCAGTGTGTTTATAATGGAGAATGTGTCGTTTAATGTATCATTCGGCGTTTTCGGATTTAATCTGCGTAATGAGAAGCAGACTGTCGATGGCGAACGTATGGGTAACCGTTTCACTTCGGGTGCTAACTTCCGTTTCAATATCTTTAATATTAACTTTGGCATAGCGGCGCATATCTGACGGCGTTGTCTCACCGTTTTCTCGTTTCATCATGAGCAATAATTTTACTTCAGTGCTGCGTATGGTGTCGGGCACCGTGTGCCTCATGACGCTTATTGCCGTCGGCGGCTGTATACACAACGACCTGCCTTATCCGCGTCTGCAACAGAATATCACCGCCATCGAACCTGCAGGTGCGTTGAAAGCCTCCGTGATTGACTCTGTTAATCTCACAGCTACAATCTATTTGAATGAATATACCGATATAAATTCGGTCAATTTCAATGTCTATACTGTCTCACCGGGAGCTGTTTCTGATCCTGATCTTGCTGTTGGGGCGCACGATATGTCGAAACCGTTGGTTGTCACTCTCAGCCGCTATCAGGACTACCAGTGGGTTGTGACAGCTGAACAGACCATAGAGCGGTATTTTACTATTGCGGGACAGATAGGAGAGACCGTTATTGATGCTGTGGGACATCGTATTGTGGTGCGTGTGCCCTCGACCGCTGATTTGGCTGCTCTTGAGCTGACTTCTGTCAAGTTGGCTCCGATAGGTATTTCAACCATGACACCGGCTCTTGAACCGGGCATTATTGACCTGTCGAAACCGCTCACGATAGAAGTCACTTGTTGGGACCGTACCGAAGAGTGGACTGTATATGCCGAGAAGGCCGAACTGTCTGTTACCACAACTTCAGTCGATGCATGGTCACAGGTGGTATGGGCTTATGGCGACGGTCCGGCCGATGTCGCCAATACTTTCCGTTACAGAGCTGCTGACAGTTCGGAGTGGATTACCGTGCCGGTTGAGGATGTTCATCAGACTCAGGGTGCTTTCTCTGCCTGCATCGCTCATCTCGAACCGCTGACACGCTATGTCGTACAGGCTGTGTCCGGCAATGATACGGGTAATGAAATTGAGGTCACTACTGAGGCTACAAGAATATTACCTGACGGTTCGTTTGACCAATGGTGGCTCAACGGAAAGATATGGTGTCCTTGGGACGAGAATGGCGAACGCTTCTGGGACACGGGCAATACCGGAGCGGCTACTTTGGGCCAGAGCAATGTACAACCTACTGACCAGACTGTTGACGGCACCGGACAGGCGGCTATGCTTGAAACAAGATTTGTAGGTCTGTTCGGTATCGGCAAACTGGCTGCCGGTTCAATCTATACCGGTTCTTTCCAGAAAGTAGACGGTACTAACGGTATTCTTGATTTCGGACGTCAGTGGTTTCAGCGTCCTACAAGATTGCGCGGTTATTATTGGTATAAGACCGCTCCTATTGATTATACCTCGTCAGAGTTGGCCGACCTGAAAGGACGTCCTGACACATGTCATATTTATGTGGCTCTGACTGATTGGACAGCTCCTTTTGAAATACGTACCAATCCCAAGAACCGTAATCTGTTTGACCCTGCATCATCGTCGGTTATAGCTTATGGCGAACTGCTTGATGGCAGTGATACTGATGGTTATCGTGAATTTGTAATTGATCTCGACTATCGTTCTACCTCACGTGTTCCGACGTATCTTCAGATCACGTGTGCCGCTTCCAAATATGGTGATTACTTTACCGGTGGTACAGGGGCTGTCCTGTATGTTGATCAGTTCAGTTTTGATTATGACTATTAGATGATTGCCGAATAGGATTTTATTTTAGATAGGGTTGCCGGGTCTCTGACGCTTTTACCGTTATGGATCAGGCAACTCTGTTTTATATAATATTAAGTAAAGTTTCATTATGAAAGATAAAGTTGGTTTTTCCTTCAGTGCGCGTGCTCGCTCATTTGGATATGCTTGGAAAGGGATAAAAACTTTGATAAGTAATGAGCATAATGCCCGCATACATCTTTTTGCTACGGTGTGTGTGGTAATTGCCGGTGTGTTGCTTGGTCTGTCGGTTATTGAGTGGGCTGTGGTGGCAATTTGCATCGGAGGTGTGTTTATGGCCGAGGCACTCAATTCGGCTGTCGAGGCATTGTGTGATAAAGTATCTCCGGAGTATGACCCGCTCATAGGTAAGGCTAAGGATATGGCAGCCGGAGCGGTACTGCTCTTTGTCTGTGGGGCGGCTGTCGCCGGATTGTGTGTGTTTGTACCAAAATTATTGGCGTTAAGTAGCTCTTAAAAATTAATGAACATATAAAACGCAGATATTTTTGAGGCGATTCGGACGCGGAGCGAAGGAGAATACTTCAGTATTCGACTGAGTGACGAGTCCGAAGTGACTATAAATAACAAGTTTTATTGTTCAAGATTCAATGACTATACCTATAAATAGATATCGTTTAATTTTTAAGAGCTACTTATTGTGAAGTTGTAACTTTAAAAATATTTTGTGATGAATTATTTCTGGCGTTGTCTTATGTGTGTGTTACTGTGTGTGAGTACACAGTTGTCTGTTTGGGCTGAAGATGGGAAGTTCGAACGCAGTTCGTCTCAGAAAGCGGTCGGTTACAGTACCGATGTGTTACTTGTGGGTATGCCTTTGGCTACACTGACCGGCGTTTTGATTGAACGTGATTGGACCGGTCTTGTTCAAGGTACTTATACTGCTGCCCTTACAGCCGGAGTAACTGTCCTTCTCAAATATACTGTTAAGGAAGACCGTCCTGATCATAGTAATTTTCATTCTTTCCCTTCCGGACATAGTTCTACTACATTTGCTACGGCGGCTTTTGTACAGCGTCGTTATGGTTGGAAACTTGGTACTCCGGCTTATGTGCTTGCCACCTATACGGCATGGGGACGTGTCTTTGCAAAGAAACATCATTGGTGGGATGTGGTTGCTGGAGCCGCTATTGGTACAGGAAGTGCGTATCTGTTCACACGTCCTTGGGCGGCAGAACGTGAGCTTACCATAACTCCGATGACTATGACTGACCCTGTGACAGACACACCTTTCTTCGGACTGTCTGCTTCTTTTACCTTATAAATAGTTACTTAGTAATAGGGTAGGGGAGGAGATGTATAAGATATTTACTGATGTATTTACAAAACTATACATATTTTAACATTTATTGATTCAATTGATTAATAGTAATTTATATTAAAATTTTGCTTAAAAGACAAATTTTATCCAAATAAAACTTGCACAGCGCGAAAATCGGTTGTAACTTTGCACTCGCAAAACGGAAACGACCTCTTCCAAAGAGAGAGTGACCGGGACGCAGAGAGAACATTGACAACAATGCCACAAGACAACAGAGACAGAGACAAGGTAAAC
>JAAVDM010000020.1 GCA_014801815.1 Bacteroides sp.
ACTCTAATGGTTCGCCTGATAATAGGCGACTGACTATATTCAGCCGCTCTTCAAAATTATGGTGTCTATACATAAAGCACCCCAAAAGTTTTGTGTCTAACTTTTGGGGTGCAGTTCAAGGCGGCCCGGGGGAACTTTTGTCCGACCACCGAGTCAAGTCCCCTGATACCGTCCGCGACAAGCAGGCCTATTTTTTCAACACCTCTGTCCTTGAGAGTATCAAAAATATCACCCCAGCCTGTGGCGCTCTCTGTCGGCATGTTGAAGATACCCGATACCTCCCTGCGTCCCTCTGCCGTCACGGCAAGTACCACGTAAAATGCTTCGGAAGATACCGAGCGCTTACGGTGGATCCTGATGTGCACGCAGTCAACGAACAGAACCGGATAATAGCTCTCCAGCCCACGTTCAAGCCACTCGTTGACCTGAGTCCTGACACACTCCACCATGCGGCTGATGCTGGATTTCGAGTAGTGCTGTCCATACAGCTGCGCGAATACATCGCTGACCTGCTCCTGTGTCAGTCCCTTGGTATAGAGCACCCCTGCCAGTCGGTCACACTCCTCTTCCTGATCACGCAGGATCGCCGGGATCTGAGGATGGAAATTGCCGTACCGGTCACGGGGAATACGGAACTCCAGCTTCCCGCCTTGACCGTAGGTGGAGCCGGGGCCATAGCCATTCCCTTTATTGCCCGGGCTACTTCGCAGGGACTCACCACGTTCCGCAACCATCATGCTCTCAAGCATGATTTCCATAAGGTCGTGTAGATCATTTTCTTTCTCCGCATGCTTTCGCATGAGCTCAGAAATTTGTATCTTTGTAAACTGCATATCTGATAATTTAGTTGTTTCGTCACTCCTAAATTACAGAGTTTGGGGCTGACATGCAAATGTTGGCCTTTTTTTGCATTACTCAGACACACTTTTGGGAACAGTATCGTATAATTATTGTGTATCCATGTCAATTCCTGATTTACGATTAAATTCATGTAACAGCATTTTAGGTAAAGTACGTAAAATCAGGCTACATCTACCCCACTGTTTTTCAGGATCTTGTAATAATCTATACAAAAACTCAAGTTTAAATGTTATTATAGGTCTCGGGGCACGACGTAGTTTCTGATTACCTGACTGATAACCAAAGACAGCTCCAACTGCAATTACCACACCTCGCGTCAGATACTTAGCTAAATTAGCGATAAAACGCTCCTGTTTGGGAGCTCCTAAAGAGACCCATATAATATCTGCATTAAACCTATTAAGCATCTGTGCAATAGAGCTATAGTCAAATTCTTCAACTTTACAGAAAGGTAATTCAGCAAACAAAGTATTACATATATCTGATTGAGATATAAGACGTTGCTTTAATGAGGTTAATATCGAATTTGTAGAACCAATAAAAGCCATTTTCATACTTTCCCAACCTAAAAGTTCTAAAAACAACCATTCCCCGGAAGTGCTTATATATTTATGACCATAAATACATCTTATATAAATAGGCACATAGCTACTATCACAGACATTCAACATACTACCGGAAAGTATATTTCTATACTCACTATCCACCTGACAAGTAGCTAATACTACCCCATCAGCCACACAGACATAAGCGGCTTTATCTGCCACAACTCCTTCTCTTATAATTTGCAATATTTTACTACGGTCAAATTCATAAGGGATTCCGAAATAATATTTCATAATATAGATTTGTATTGAAAATTTAAATAACTGATTTCTATCTATTTTCTAAAAAAAGTCTAATATCGACTCTTTCTTCAGAATACAACCAAGTAAATATCTATATCCATAATAGATAATTTTGATAATCATATCCTTTGTTAAAGCTAATACCAATGATAAGATATAGATTACAATTACTATCACAGGAAGTAACCATCCTAATTCTTCTTGAGTAAGAGAAAAAGATTTTAACCATGGATAAATAATTGAGTCAACCATCGCACTTGCAAGAAAAATGTCAAATGAGTATCTTGATAAATAAGCCAAGATGTTTTTTACTTTAATACTTATATTAAATGGTATATTTAAAAGAAACATAAATACCATAACAGATAATGGTAAATAGAATATACCACCCCGATCGCCGAGAAAATGTTTATAAGTATCAGTTGACAAAACAAGATTTAATGTAGGACATAATATAAGAATTAAGAGTATTCCGATAGTTAACAATAGAATATGAAAATATGTAAGATTATTACCGTATTTCCGAATATAACAGCCAATCATATATAAACACACCGGATAAAAGTCACACCAGTACTCAGGTAATATATAAAGACCATATCTATTCGTAAACTCTGCCGGACAACATATAAGAAAAAGAATCAGAATCATGAGTTTCTTTTTTCTCCTTTCGCCACAAGCATGGAAAAGAATATTAAGTAAAGGTGAAAGAAGAAATAATCCTATCCACATCTCTATATACCATGCATACGGAATAGTAGTAAATGAAAGAATTCCTTTTAATCCTTTTATAATTGTAACTGATGTAGGTAAAGAATACCAATGTATAAAAATCATTAGTAATGACATGATTAAATATGAGAATACAACTTTACGCCAACCTTGGTAACCATTTGATGAAAACGAACGATAGCAACATAAAAAGCCTGTAAGTATCATATAAAGATCACTACCTACCAAAAAAGAAGCTCCTACTCCTTGACTCCACATAGCAAAACCATCGAACGCTGTACTATGAAAGTCTGTCAGAATAAAAAAGTGTGACATTATAACAGCCAGACAAGCTACCAATCTGATTAAATCAGCTTGATAACTTCTCATGGATTCTCTAACGGATAAAATAGGTAAATTTAAGTATGTCATCTGATATGTTATTTCATGTATTCTGACAGTAATTATGGTCTATATTAACAACCTCATCCAATACCCTCTTCCATTTTTTACTTACACCACTTAAGGAATATTCTTTCTCTGCCACATTTCTTACTGAGTTTCCTAATTTAATACATTTCTCGGGATTATTCCATAAATACCTTATCCTATTGACCAAAGAATACAAATCACCGCTTCTATAGCCTGCTATTCTTTGAATATCTGAAGAAGATAGAATTTCAAGAAAGCTCCCATGTAAAGGTATAATCGATATTTTTGAATGTAAAGCAGCTTCAATTACAGACATAGGCTGTCCTTCGTAGCATCTGCTACCGGAAACCATAAACCGAGCTTCAAGGAAAAATTCCTCTAAACTGTCTCCTTTCAAAAAACCACAAAATTCGACATTAGCCGGAACATTAGAAAAATAAAAATTATAAGTCTCTCCTGCAATTTTGAAATGTATATCAGGACATAATACAGCTGCTTGTAGAATCAGATCTATACCCTTTTCCTCGCTTAATCTTCCGCAAACACCTACATAATTACCTATCCGCACATTACCCTTCGGAAAATCACATACATGGTTGGCTATTACCTCAATCCTTTCTTCAGAGATACCGCCCTCAATAAGTTTATATTTCTGAAAATCTGTAAGGCATACATATTTATTTACATTGTTGATATATAATTTCCTATATCTTGCAAGGGCATTACGCAACGCATAAATAACTGATTTTAATAGTTCTCCTGTGCAGTTGCGGATTATGCATGGCCATTCATACCCCTGTGTAAGACAGCATTCACATATATTTCCATTGCTATAAAAGAGTCCGTTAGGGCATAACAATCTATAATTGTGTACACGCATAACTACAGGGATACCTGCTTTATGGCACTCCAACAAAGACCATGGACTTATAAAAGGATATAAATTGTTAATTATAACCACAGACGGATTAATTATTTTAAGACTTTTACGCATTAATCGCCTTCCGGAAAATGAGTAAATAGAATTTAAAAATACTCGTATCCTTCCTGAAACAGTGTTTCTCACTCCAGATGTTGAAGTTCGTAACTGTAAGGCTGATAACCCCATATTCTCCAACATTAAGGCCATCATATCCACAGCTTTTTCCTCACCGGAATAAGCCCCATAATCATTATGTACAAGTAGAATTTTCATGTAAAATCTGCTTTTTATTATCTCTGAATCTAAAAACACGCATACATAGTGGAGTTGGTAAAAAAGATAATGCTACAATAATAAAGCCATACGGATTCATTATATTGTATCTTAAAACTTTAAGCCCTTCTGAACGAGCTATACTATGCAGTCCGCAATGTAATGCTATTACTCCGCGCATTCGATGCCAATGGGCTAAATACCGCCATCTCCAACTACCATAATTAGTACCAAACGCTAATTTTTTAAGAGTTTTGGAAACTTCATCCGGATAATCCAATTTACGGCGTTTACTCTGATTCCAATCATCAGATCGCACATTATATATCGAAGTAACCTGTCGTGTCAAAGCAATTTCTCCACACAATGCTATACGTGCCCATAGGAGAATATCTTCACCACTTTTTATGCCTACTGTAAATCCACCTAATCGTTGAATAATATTTTTTCTTACTATAGTCGCTGAAGTCCAAACTGGAGGTGCTGATAAAGTGGCACTCTTAAAATAATTAGTCAGTATACCATCAGTACTTACGAGACCATATATTTCATTGTGTAATATTACTCCGTTGGACTTTCTTAGCTCATATCCGGAAGCCCATGCAAGACAAGAAGGGTATTTATTAATAAGACTTTCCAAAACAGTAAGATGATTATCTTTCCATTCATCATCTGCATCTAAAAACGCTATCATAGCGTAAGAAGCCATTAGTATACCATGATTACGTGCATGTGAAACACCCCTATTTACCTGATGTATCATTTTCAACTTATGAGTAATAGCCACAATCTTTCCTACCACTTCCGGACCTGAATCAGTTGAGCCATCATCAATTACAATAATTTCAATTGTATGATTACCCTTTTGCCTCAATACAGATCGTAAAGCGCATTCAATAGTAGAAGCAGAATTATACATCGGTATGACTACTGATACTTCCATAATATTCATATTTTCGTTTTATTCCTATCATCATTCCGTATAAAGCCCATGGATAAGCTAAAGTACATACCGAATACGCCACAGTATTCTCTGTAAGTAGTGTCACCCCTACTCCAGCCAGAGCTGCACCAGTAGTAGATGCTACCATATCCATACCGAGATAGCAAGCATAATATTTTTTAATCCGGAAACATTCACGAATAGCACTACCAAAAATAGTCAGATATAATAGTAAACCCATAAATCCATTATCACACAAAATCTGTAGATAATCATTATGAGGCATCTTCAAGCCTCCAAAAACATGATTCTCATACATATATGTCTGAATAGCACCGGTTCCTGAACCAACAATAGGATGTTTAGTTACATATTCTTCCCAAAAGAAACCCCACATATTTGAACGAGCATTAGTATTAATCTGGTTAAAAGTTAATCGACCAAGCAAAATATCTTGTAGCTCAATTTTCTCCTGACCGAAGGTTTTCTCTTTGATAGATGGTATATACACAATACTGATAATCCCGAAAAAGACAATTCCTAAAATAAAAGGAAGACTACTCCAACGTAACTTAATAATAAGAAAAGTTACAACAGCAACAATACTACCCAACATTGAACTTCTAAGCCCCCATAATACACAAGGCAACAACCATACTATACACCATATTAAATTAGACCATTTACGTTCAGTACCGGTCATCAACCCCATAGAGATACTAAGCATACTTATATAATTTACAGCTACTGCAGTAAAATACCATATAAATCCCGGAATGTATTTATCTATGAAAGGTACAAAATAATAAATAAGACTTATAACCGCCCCATATCTGGCCCATAATACACTCTTAAGCCACATTCTTATATCGTCAATCAGCACCATACCGAGCATACCTAATATAGGAGGATAAAGGAATTTTAACCACGTCCGAATCCCATAAGTAAAACTCGGTGCATATAATATGCCTAAGGCAAACCATCCTAACATTATAAAATAAAGTAAGAATACTTTATTTAGAATAATTGCTCTTCTGTATCTAAATAATAACCCAACCACTACAACTTCCAAAGCTAATAATCTTAATGCCATAAGATCCAAAACTCCCGGAGCAGCTAAAGCTACTACACCTGTAGCAAACATAATAAGCCATAGAACTTCTACTCCATTGATCTGAAGTACATATTCTTCTTCCAATGGACTACATAATATATGAGATTTAATCCGAGGTATTTGCCAGACAAAAAGAACAAATAACAAGAATAAAATATAGTTTAGATATAGCATAATCGGTGTAAAATTAAGAATGAGCTGCTATAATAGCAGACTGATATCCGGATTGAGTAAATCTTGAAGCATATTCAGTGGCATACTTACTCATCAGACGTAACCTGTCACGATTCCTACATAAAAATATAATTGCTTCTACAGCTTTATCCGGATGCTGTATATCAAACTGTATGGCAGCCTTACTGCCATCAAGAAGTTCATTAAGTCCAGGAGCCTTACTGGCTACCAGGACACAACCCCGTGCCATACCCTCAAGGGCACTCAATCCAAATGCCTCCTCACGACTTGGCACAAATAAAATATCAATCTTATCATATACAGATGCAATACAGTGACGTGATACATTACCACAAATATCTACTCTATCATTCAGACCATAAGAAGACAATAGATTACGAATGGCTGGAAGTTCACTACCCTCACCTGCAATTATCCAATCAACAGGCATTTTAAGTATTTCTTTTCTATTGATTATCCACCTTAACACATCACTGCCTTTAATCGGTTCCAATCTACCTACCCATCCGATACATATTCGTTTACATATTAAATCATCTGATTTAAAACATAATCCAATATCTCTTGGAAGTGCATTATATACTATTGTATAATGAGAAGATATTTTTACCCGTTTACATTTACAAAATGAATCAGCAGCAGATTTACTGACGAATATCACTTTACGGACTATTCCATGTGTTAGAAGCCTCAATAAGGAGGCCGAATATTTAGAGCTGGAACAAGCATGTACTGATACATATACCCTCTTACTTAAGAAACATCTTGCAAAAAAAGCACTCATAGCACCAGGAGCCATATATCCCACATGAACTTTACGAACTATCAGTCTATGAGATAATTTCCATAAGAGAACACTTACCTTAAAGGCTGTACGTATAATTCCTTTCGGACGATTATTCGTCTTACTTAAACAATAAACCGGTAATCCTGAATTTCTAAAAGCGGTTAACATCGGTGGACTAAATTCAAAAAGACAAGCGACAGCCACTTTCTTACCTATATTCTGGAAAGCCTGACATAGTGACAATAATTGAACTTCAGTACCACCATTAAGAAGGCACGGAGTTAAGATAAGAATATCAAAATATAATTTATTATATCCATAAGAACACCCAAAAACTGGATCCGGAGCCCGGGAATCCGGATCCAGACCTCGCCCTGTCTCTATATCTGAGGACAAACGGTCACTTTGATGATGTAATTTTTCTTGCCTCATGTGAAGTACAGTTGGGAATTGCGAGGTTCGCGGGTTATATACTAATTTTTTATATCGGAAGTATGTATCCTTGTTTGCAAAAGTAGAAATATTTTAATTTATCACAAAATATTTCTATAGGTTTTTTAATAAAAAAATTAATTTTTTATATAACCATTTCATATTTCACCTACTATATTACTAATAAACAGACAGAAGGCTATTAGTAGTACTACTAATAGCCTTCTGTCTGTTTATTACATTTTACGGAAAGAAAAAATGAATTTAAGTCCACCATTTTTATTATTCTCAGCTTTTATAGTACCACCGTGAAATAATATAGCGTTCTTTACAATTGAAAGTCCTAATCCGGTTCCACCTCTTTTTCGTGAGAGTCCCCTATCAACTCTATAAAAACGTTCAAACAGATGTTTAAGATGCTCAGGCTGAACGCCTACTCCATTATCAGAGAATGAAAACGTTACTAAATCAATCTCATCTTTAACTAATGCAATTTCTATTTTTGTAGCTTTCGAGTATGCAATGACATTATCAAACATATTATGAAATATAGACATAATAAGAAAAGCATTACCCATAATACTTAACTCTTTAGGTATTGCTGTCTTTACTTCAATATTATTCTCTGTTAATTGAACGGAAAATTCTTTTATGACTTTACGTACTATTTCAGATATATCAACCCTTTCTATTTTAATAGAGTCACTATTCTCTTCAATTTTTGAAATAGTATCAACGTCATTGAGAAGACGACGAAGACGCATACTACTGTCATAAGCACGATTCAGGAAAGCCAGACGTTTATCTTCGGACAATTCTTTGTGTGACAATACAGCTTCCAGACATACCTGCACAGCAGCTACCGGGTTCTTAAATTCATTATTAATATTTGTGGTAAGTTGTTTCTTTATACGTATTTTCTCTTTTTCTTCAAAAACAGCTAATTGATGCTCTCTATCCCTTTCTACCTCTGTCTTATATAGACGAGCTGTCAATCGCTCAATTATAGAACCCAAATGTTTGAAATATACTAAATGAGGAACCGACAGATTTATGTTTCTTTTACCTTCGACAGTCTGCTCCAAAGTCTCATTTAACTGTTTAAAATCACGTCCTATATTATACACAAATACAAAATCAAGGCATAGCATTATTAATGTCATTCCTACAGATAAATAAATGCCTAAAGACGAATGGAATTTTTCAGTAATACAAGCTGTAAGAGCAACACCGCCTAAAGCTATACAGTTGAGCACAAACAGCATTACAAGACGTTTGAGAAAAAAATGAGACATTGAAGTAAAATTTATAATAAAATGAATATATTCATTTATATTCAGCAAAGTCCGGGTCTAACAATGTAGACCCAGACCTTACACTAATTATATAAAGTTATACTGACTTTCAGTATTTATGCACTTTCTCAGGCATTCTCCTCAGCACGCTGCTCATTAAGCAGACGTATCATTTCGATTGCACTCTTAGGAATACGTGTACCGGGGCCAAATATGGCATCAACACCGGCTTTATAAAGGAAGTCATAATCCTGAGCTGGAATAACACCACCGGCAGTGACCATAATATCAGGACGGCCAAGCTTCTTCAACTCCTCAATAACCTGAGGAATAAGAGTCTTGTGTCCGGCAGCCAATGATGATACACCAAGAATATGGACGTCATTTTCAACAGCCTGACGGGCAGCCTCAGCGGGAGTCTGGAACAAGGGACCCATATCCACATCAAAGCCACAGTCAGCATAACCGGTTGCAACTACTTTAGCACCACGGTCATGGCCATCTTGTCCCATCTTAGCTATCATGATACGCGGCTGACGGCCTTCACGCTTTGCAAAGTCAGCTACCGCTTTTCTTGCCTCCTCAAATTCAGGATCACCCTTTTCTTCACTGCTATACACGCCGGATATTGTTTTAATTACTGCCTTATAACGTCCTACTACAGCCTCACAAGCATCAGATATCTCACCAAGAGTAGCTCTCAGGCCGGCTGCCTTAACAGCCAGGTCAAGAAGATTACCTTTACTCGGATCTTTGACACACTCGGTAATAGCTTCAAGAGCTTTCTTAACAGCAGCTTCGTCACGATGAGCACGTAAATCCTCCAATCTTGCACACTGTTCTTTACGTACCTCAGTATTGTCTACTTCCAGAATATCAATGGGGTCTTCATGGTCAAGACGATACTTGTTGATACCCACGATAGTCTGTGTACCCGAGTCAATATGAGCCTGTGTACGAGCAGCAGCTTCCTCAATCTTAAGTTTTGGAAGACCGGTCTCAATAGCTTTTGCCATTCCTCCGAGTTTCTCAATCTCCTGAATATGCTCCCAAGCACGATGAGCTATCTCATTGGTAAGTGCTTCTACATAATAAGAACCGCCCCAAGGATCAACTTGTTTTGTAACATAAGTTTCCTCCTGTATATAAATCTGAGTATTACGGGCAATTCGTGCAGAGAAGTCAGTAGGTAAAGCAATAGCCTCGTCAAGAGCGTTCGTGTGAAGAGACTGAGTATGACCGAGCACAGCACCCATAGCCTCAACGCAGGTACGGCCTACGTTATTAAATGGATCCTGTTCAGTCAGAGACCAACCCGAGGTCTGACAGTGAGTACGTAAAGCCAAAGATTTAGGATTCTTAGGATTAAACTGCTTTACGATTCTTGCCCACAGCATACGTGCAGCACGCATCTTGGCAATCTCCATGAAATAATTCATAGAAATACCCCAGAAGAATGAAAGACGGGGAGCAAACGAGTCAATATCCATACCAGCATTAACACCGGCACGAAGATATTCAAGACCGTCAGCTAATGTATATGCTAACTCGATGTCAGCTGTAGCACCGGCTTCCTGCATGTGGTATCCTGAGATAGAAATCGAATTGAATTTAGGCATATTCTTCGATGTATACTCAAAGATATCAGCGATTATCTTCATAGAGAATGCTGGCGGATATATATAGGTGTTGCGCACCATGAACTCCTTCAGAATATCATTCTGAATGGTACCTGCCATTTCATCAAGTTTAGCACCCTGTTCAAGACCTGCATTTATATAGAATGCCAGTACCGGAAGCACAGCGCCATTCATAGTCATTGATACTGACATCTTATTGAGGGGAATACCGTCAAATAAGACTTTCATATCCTCAAGCGAGCAGATTGATACTCCCGCTTTACCTACATCACCTACAACACGCTCATGATCGGCATCATAACCACGGTGAGTAGGAAGGTCAAAAGCTACTGACAGACCTTTCTGACCGGAAGCAAGGTTGCGACGATAGAAAGCATTTGACTCAGCAGCAGTTGAAAAACCGGCATACTGACGGATAGTCCACGGACGCATGGGGTACATGGCACTGTAGGGACCTCTCAAGAAAGGAGGAAGACCTGATACATAATCAAGATGTTCCAGACCCTCAAGATCAGCTTCAGTATATACCGGTTTTACCGGTATAAGCTCGGCGGTGAGCCATTCCTCTCCCTTTTCCACAGGAGCGTGAGTTGCGGGAGATACAACCTTGGTTATATCTATTTCTTTAAAATTCGGTCTCATGATTAGTTGAGCAGTTTTGCGTTAAACCCAATTAATGTGTCAAGCACATTGACACGAACGTGGATAAAATCTTCAATACCCTGTGCCTTGAGCTCTTCCATACAAGCAGGAGCACCGGCTACTACAAACAGTGCACGTCCGTCAAGAGCTTTGAATGCCTCAGGAGCATACTGTGCGTACTCATCATCACTTGAACACAGTACTACTACATCAGCACCTTTCTCCATAGCAGCGTCTATACCTTCCTGTACAGTATTAAAGCCGATATTATCAATAATTTCATATCCGGCACAACCAAAGAAGTTTGCTGAGAACTGAGCGCGTGCGAGACGCATTGCAAGATTACCGATAGTAAGCATAAACACTTTGGGACGCTTACCACTCTTCTCAGTGTCAAGACGGAGATTTTCAAATTGGCTTGCAGCACGGTCAAAGTTAAGCCATTCAACAGCACCCTCAGCAGGAGCAGCCTCTGAACAACCACAACCGCATTTTGTAAGTTTTATTTTGCCCAAAGCAGTTTCATTGAAGTTGGGATACTGATTTGTGCCTAACAGGATCTCCTTACGTCGTGCTACATCAACATGACGTTTTACTCCACTTTCATTAACTTTAGCTTGTATTTTACCACTCTTAAGCAACGTATCAAAGCCACCTTCATCTTCCACTTCATTGAAAATTTCCCATGCACGTTTAGCAATAGAAGCGGTCAACGTCTCGATATAATACGAACCTCCGGCAGGGTCTACCACCTTATTAAGATGAGATTCATCACGCAACATGTGCTGCTGGTTACGGGCGATACGCTCAGAGAACTCATCAGGCTTTTCATAAGTGAGGTCAAAAGGAAGTGTCTCGATTGAATTAACACCTGCTAATGCAGCACTCATTGTTTCAGTCATTGAGCGCAGCATATTAACATGAGCGTCATAAATTGTCATGTTGAACTTGCTGGTTACAGCATGAACCCACATTTTACAGCACTCCTCAGCTGCACCGTATGATTTTACAATTTCTGCCCAAAGCATACGTGCTGCACGGAATTTGGCAATCTCCATGAAGTAGTTGGAAGAAATACCCATATTGAACTTTATACGTTCAGCAACTTCACAGGCATTCAGACCAGCTTCAGTCAAAAGTGTAAGCCATTCAACACCCCATGCTAAAGCATAGCCAAGTTCTTGAGTAATATAGGCTCCGGCATTATTAAGAAGATAGCTGTCAACAGCAAAGCAACGCAACCCCTTTATAGGTTTAACTACTTCATATACCTCTATAGCAGTAGCGGTAATATCCTTGGGGAAAGGAAGACCTCTACGCAGCAGACGCTTGAACGGATCAAAGTCTATAGCACCACGGAAGTTATCCTTAGCGCCGGCTTCTTCAATAATATTGACTAAGGCTTTTGCAACCTCTACAGCTTTTCCAGGACAACACTTAATGTTAATCTCTACCTTATTAAGATCAATATCCTTAAGAATGAGCTTCAGATCGTCACTTGTAACATTGTGTCCAAGTTTTATTCCAAGAGACTCAACACCTCTGTCAAGAATATGACGCGCATGGTCATTCATTGCTTCTGCATTCTCGCCCAGTACTTCCTGACGTATCAGCCAGTCATTATTGTCGCGAGTACCGCGTACATAAGGAAATTCGCCGGGCAGTGAACCGATAGTAGCTAAATCCTTTATGTCTTCACGGCGATAAAAAGGCTGCACATTGAAGCCTTCATTAGTGCGCCATACCAATTTCTTATCGAAATCGGCGCCCTTTAAATCGGCAATGATTTTCGCCTTCCACTCTTCGGTAGTGACGGGCGAAAACATGTCAAATAGTTTTTCTTTGTTTTCTGCCATAATAGTATAGCTCTTATATAGATGTTATGGTTGTCTCTATAATCTGCTGACAAGTGAGGCATTAGAGATGAGGTTATCTTCGACTGCCCTTCCTCGGCAGACTGTTTCATCTGCAAAGATAGACATATATTCAGATATTGAAAAATTTTAGCATATTTTTTTCCAATTCTTTAAGTGTATTATCCTACCTAAATATATCTGTAATATATGTCACTATTAAAATTTCTCTGTCAGACACTTTTCTCCACAGCTTAATACTCTCGCCGGATAATCTTCAACCAACTGTAGATTATGTGTAGCCATCAGCACACAATGCCCTTTGGCTGCAAGATCGTGGAGTAATCTGACAATTACTATTCCTGTCATAGGATCTAAATTTCCCGTAGGTTCATCTGCAATGATAAGCGAAGGTTTATTTAGTAACGCACGGGCTATAACAATACGCTGTTGTTCTCCACCAGAAAGCTCATGTGGCATTTTATAATGTTTGTTTGTCATGCCTACGGCTTCAAGAACTTCCTCTATTCTCGCGGCCATTTCGTCTTTGCGTTTCCATCCGGTAGCTTGAAGAACAAATCTGAGATTAGCTTCTACCGAACGATCCTGCAATAATTGAAAATCCTGAAATACTATACCAATCTTACGTCTGAGATATGGTACATGATGTTTCCTGATATTAAGTAGATCATAATTCTGTACCTGTGCTTTCTCACCAGTAGCAATCGGAACATCGGCATACATAGTTTTCATAAGAGAACTCTTGCCTGAACCGACACGACCTACCAAATAACAAAACTCACCCTCTTCTATTTTGAAAGAAATATTCTTCAGAACGGTTTTTTCTGCCCGTTCTATATTTACATTCTTATATTCTACAACTACTTTGCTCATATTTACCGTTTAAATTACGGTACAAAGTTAATACTTTTTATTTAGTACTATAAATCATAATACTATAATACATTACAGTTATTAAAACATAAACTGAAATAAAGCATCTGCCCTATTAGCATTACCATGCATTCCGCCTATATCCATACGTTTACCGGCAAGATATTCAGCTCCAATCTGGAATCGTGGAGTAATGTCCCAAAATAAATTTATAGCCCCGTACATACCGTATTTATAAGAAGTACTCTCTATTCCTGATTTTGGATAATAACGCAGATGGCCTAATGCTAAAGTAGAGTATACTGCAGAAGTAAAATTATACTTTAATCCAAGAGTTATACCAAGTGAACCCGGAGCGTAAAGATAGCCTTGAGCAGATGGATCTGGTATTAGATCTGTATTATCACAGGACAGATCAACAAGATAAGAGCCTATACCCTTTCCATATCCTATACCTCCGTAAACAGTGACAGGATAACCGATCTTAGAATATCCGGTCAACTGTAATCCCCAGCCCATAACATCTCTATTACACTCTTTGATAATATCTCTATATGACAGTACTCGTACAAGCCCTGATAATCTGATATGACTTAAGCCACTGTTCCAGTCATACTGCATGAACCCGGAAACGTCAGGAACCCAGTCTGCACATTTTTTAGTAAATTCCCCACTATCATCAATCTGTGATGACGGTATCTCTATAGAACCGGCAATTGTCCAATTCTTTTTGAAACTATGCATATATCTTACCAATATATTAGTACGTGACACATGGCCGTTCGGACCGGCACCATCTATAGTTGGCGGCTGAGCCGCAGGATCACTAAAAGTAGATGTAGCATATCCCAAGGTCCAGTCTCCAGCCATAAAATAAGCTTTCTTAAGCTGGAAACCCACACCTTTATAACCATTAAAATTAGCCTCAATATAACCTATATATTCTCCAAGAATACTTTTTCTTCCTAAGATAGTAAGAAATACAGCACATCCGGAAGGAGTTGCTCCCAAATGTTTCATATTAGTAGGATCTTTCTCCACAGGTATCAGATAAGGTGCAAATCCATTAGCAGGTATTGAACCATTCCAATCAGCCCAACCGCGCATTCTTATAACACCTCCTACTCCCATAGCGATATTAGCATCTTTGCTCATAAACATAAAATATGGAGCTTTAGGATCCTGAAAATGTCGAAACTGATTAATATAAAACTGATCAATCAGACTTCTTATAGAGTCGACAGGTGCTGTTGTAGAGCCGATTCCTGTATAGATGATCTTAGTGTCATCAAGAAGTTTTTGATGAGCCTCCACCTCCGGATATATCTTACTCTCCGGATTCTGTGATTCAGCAGATTTAATCTGAGCTTTACCACAATTAGTAATATTGGATATTACTAACAGTAACAATACAATAATTACTCTCATTTTTAAATATTAATAGATTTATGTAAATAACTTTCTGAAAACTTCCTCTATCTTCCCTACCTCTATAATTTTAGTCGTAGATGCAGATTTTAAATTTATACCTTCTTTTATATTATCACGTGGTACAAAAATTGTATCAAAACCTAATTTTGCAGCTTCAGCAACACGCTGTTCTATTCTTACGACAGGTCTTATTTCACCGGAAAGTCCTACTTCTCCAACAAAAGCTGTACGTAAGGGAATTGCAACATCAAAATTAGATGACATTATAGCAGCTGTAACAGACATATCTAAGGCAGGGTCCGAAACTTTCAATCCTCCCGCTATGTTCAGAAAAACATCTTTCTGTCCTAACTTAAAACGAGCCCGTTTTTCAAGTACTGCAAGCAACATATTAAGTCGTCTCTGATCAAAACCTGTCACCGATCGTTGAGGAGTACCGTAAGCCGCAGAAGAAACCAAAGCCTGTACCTCAACCATTATTGGTCTTATACCTTCAACAGTCACACCTATACTAACACCGCTCATTTCCTGATCACGGTTCTGAGACATGAGCATTTCAGAAGGATTCTTTACTTCCTTAAGTCCTCTCTGTACCATTTCATATATACCTATTTCCGAAGTAGAACCAAATCTATTCTTAACCGAACGTAATATTCTATACAGAAACTGACGGTCACCTTCAAATTGTAACACAGTATCAACAATGTGTTCCAATACTTTAGGACCGGCGATAGCACCTTCCTTATTTATATGTCCTACCAATATTACAGGAACTCCTGACTCTTTGGCATATCTTAATAAAGCTGCCGCACACTCTCGCACTTGTGCCACACTACCGGAAGCACTTTCAATATTATCAGTAGCTATAGTCTGAATGGAGTCTACAACAAGAATTTCCGGCTCTACCTTTTCTATCTGAGAGAAAATATTTTCGAGTCGTGTCTCACACAATATAAACGTATTATCAGCAACTTTTCCAAGTCTGTCAGCCCTCAGCTTTAACTGTGTCGCACTCTCCTCTCCGGATACATATAATATCCGCCGGCCTCTTATGGATAATATATTTTGTAATAGAAGAGTAGATTTACCGATACCGGGCTCGCCTCCGATTAAGGTGAGTGAACCTTCAACAAGACCACCACCTAACACACGATTCAGTTCTTCACTCGGCATTTTGATACGCACCTCATCTCTGACCTCTATTTCAGATAGGCGTACCGGTTTTATAGTTCTAAGAGAAGTACCTTTATTAGTTGATTTAGTCACAACAATCTTCTCTTCTACCATAGTATTCCATTCTCCACATCCGGGACATTTACCAAGCCATTTAGGTGCGTCATATCCACATGACGAACATACGTAAACAGTCTTTGTTTTTCCAGCCATCTTAATTTTGCTTAATCATTTAATTCTTCTTTATTATGTGTAGACATATATATATCATGTATCAGAGGATCTTTTTTAGCCATATCTGATGTAGGCCATGGGGAGCATTCAGGACACCAATGTCCTCCTAATGCCACAACTGTAGGTGAGGTATTAAATACATGACCTACACTACATTTCCATGTAAGCGGAGTTTTTATATCACCATCCTTCATAGATTCTGACAGACACTCCCCACCACGTCTTATGGCAAGCGATTGCATATCTTTAAGAGATAACTCCCGGAAAGGTTTCCACCTGTCATATCCTAAATCCAATATTTTATAATTTTTATCCTTAGTATCAGGTTTAGGTACTATTAAAGCCTGTGACCAATTATTATTGGTCATACCTGGAATAAAAAAAGCTTTCAACAGTGTTTCATTATTCTCTTTTCTCCAACCTAAGGTGCCAAAATGACGATCAGAAGCCACATATTTCATAAACATTTTTATAATACCTGATGGTATAATTCCGGCTAATTTGAAATATGTAGGTAGGCTTTTAGCCATATTAATAAAATATTCTTCAGCAGTTATACCTTTCCTGAAAGGTACAAGTTGATTGAGATGGTCTGAACTCCAATACCAGATTCCATGAAAATTACGATGTGCGAACCATGAGGCCTCAAATACTTTCTCCGGAGGCGGACAGTAAAGGGCTCTTAATAACATTGATTCAAATTCGTAATTAGTCAGACGAAAAGAGCTACCACTACCTATATCAAAGAAGTGTCCCCATATTTCCTCTGAAACATCTATTTTACATACCGCAACCATAAGAGACACTGTATCTTCGATTGTAGACCATTCTAATACACCGTTGAGTGGCACATGGAAAGTAATCGGGCTATTACCTTTATATAATAATTCCTTTGATAAGATAGCTGATTGCCGTAGTGAAACCCATCTTTTAAGTTTTGACTCGGCTACAATTCTCTCCGCAAGAATCTTTGATAAAGCATAATAATCATATAAGGCAGGTAACATAGGATCACCTGGCCCACCCCAATGTAACGGTATAGCACGAGAACCATACTGAGCAACTGAACCAATATATACAAACCTTGTAGTATCAATTTGATTAAGGTCTGTTATAGCACATATAAGATTCTTGACTGATTCAACATTCACTTTCAACGTAAGCTCCGGTACATAATCAGCTTTAGGAGAAACCAAGCCTCCGATATGCAATACAATATCGGCACGAAATACTAATTGTTTTATTTTAGGTATATCAAATAGATCTCCCCAGATCACTTCAACATTAGTATATGTAAGCCATTTTTTTACTAACTTACGATTTTTCTTTGAAGGACGTATAAGAAGTTTAAGATGAGTAACTTTATCTTTTTTACGTAACAATTCTTCTACTGTAGCTTTACCCATTGTCCCGGTTGCTCCTGTGATAGCTATCACAGAATGCAATTTAGATTTAGAAGTTGATGATACTGACGAAGCCATTAAAGTAGCTTATTATTAAAGAATAGAGTAAAATTTGAATGCAAAAGTAGGAAAATACCCACCCTATTCCAAATAAATATTGTATTATATTTTAAAAATATATTTAACATAATATTTATTAAATAACAACATATCATAATTTCTTTTTAAATTAAGATTTTATTTCTCAACTATTTTATAAAAATATCAGACATCATTCTGTAACACAGCAATATACCTAAATCGTTAATCAATAATTTGTATGTTTAAACTTTTATTTATAATTTTGAAATTTACAAAGAGATTCAAATTTACAGCTGCTTGGACAAAAACTTTTGTTTTATAGTCTTTGTCTCTACCTGCTGAGTACTACAAAACTAAAATATTGATATGATTGCTATAAATAACTTAAGTATGGATTTCTCTGCCCACCCCATTTTCAATGAAGTGAGCTTTGTTGTAAATACAAATGATAAGATCGCACTTGTTGGAAAGAATGGCGCAGGTAAATCAACTCTACTTAAAATTATTGCAGGACTACAGTCCCCTACTTCCGGAGCTGTAAATATACCGTCAGGAATATCCATAGGTTATCTTCCTCAACAGATGAACCTTGCTGACGATACTACATTAATAGAAGAAACTAAAAAAGCTTTTAGTAGTCAGACAGCATTAAAAGAAGAACTTGAAAAAGCAAATGCAGAATTAGCTGTGCGTACAGACTATGAGTCATCCGGCTACGCTGCTCTTCTTGACCATATAGATATTCTTACACAGCGTATTGCAATAGGAGGTATAAATACAATAGAAGCTGAAATAGAAAGAACTCTTTGTGGACTTGGTTTTGTACGTGATGATTTTAATCGTCCTACTAAAGAATTTTCAGGTGGTTGGAGAATGAGAATAGAGTTAGCAAAAATTCTACTCCAACGACCTGATATTTTATTACTTGATGAGCCTACTAACCATTTGGATATTGAATCGATACAGTGGCTTGAACAATTCTTGCAGACCAAAGCAAATGCAGTTATTCTCGTAAGCCATGACAGAGCTTTCCTTGATAATGTCACAAAACGTACTATTGAACTGTCCTGTGGTAAAGCCTATGACTACAAAGTAAGTTATACAGATTTTGTACAACTAAGACGCGAGCGAATTGAACAACAAACACGTGCCTATGAGAACCAACAGAAACAGATTGCTGACTTAAAAGATTTTATAGAAAGGTTCAGATATAAACCTACTAAAGCAATTCAAGTTCAAAGTCGTATTAAACAATTAGAAAAGATTGTACCTATCGAAATTGATGAGGTTGACAATTCAAGACTACGTCTTAAATTTCCTCCTGCCAGCCGTACAGGCGACTTCCCCCTTATCATAGAGAACGTAAGTAAAAGGTATGGTGAGCATTTAGTTTTTGAAAATGCAAATCTGACATTACGTCGAGGAGATAAAGTAGCTTTTGTTGGAAAAAATGGTGAGGGTAAATCGACATTGATAAAATGTATAATGCAGCAAATTCCTTTCAATGGTAATCTAACTGTAGGACACAATGTCGCAATAGGTTATTTTGCTCAGAATCAAGCCCAGCTGCTTGATAACAATCTCACAGTATTTGACACAATAGACCATGTAGCAACTGGAGATATAAGATTACGTATACGAGATCTGCTGGGAGCTTTTATGTTCGGAGGTGAAGCTATCGAAAAACCTGTAAAGGTTCTAAGTGGCGGAGAAAAGACTCGTCTGGCAATGCTTAAGCTTTTACTTGAACCAGTTAATTTTCTTATTTTAGACGAACCTACCAATCATCTGGATATGCGCACTAAAGATATTCTTAAAGAGGCTATAAAAGACTTTGATGGCACACTAATTGTAGTAAGTCATGATAGAGAATTTTTAGATGGATTGGTAGATAAAGTCTACGAATTTGCAGACGGTAAAGTAACTGAACATCTTGGTGGTATTTACGATTACCTGCATAAACGCAATCTTTCCTCTCTTGCGGAGTTGTCAATCTCAAAAACAACGGCTACAAAAAAAGATAATAGTACGGCAGATGTCACTAACAGTGCTGAAGGACAAACCAGTTCAAATAATTTGTCTTATTTCCAACAGAAAGAACGGGACAAAATGATTAAACGCGCAACAAAAGAAGTGAGTACCGCAGAAGCAGAAGTTGCAAATCTGGAAAACATGCAATCAGAGTTAGAAAATAAACTGGCTGCAGGTGAAGCATCTGATGAGATTCTGAAACAATATCAGAAAGTTTCTGAGCAGCTGGAAAAAGCAATGATTGAATGGGAAGAAAAAATGACAGTTCTCGACAATCTTAACAAAGACCTCCCCTCTTCTAAAAATTAATCATATTTCTACCCGGTTCTGTAGTAACTTAATACCTCAACACGATGAATATATTAAATAATAATCACCACAAACGTGGTATAAATCGTGAAAATCTTGATGAATCCGTAAAACCTACGGAAGATTTTTATCATTATGCATGTGGAGGATGGATGAAATTACATCCCCTAAAGCCGGACTTTTCTCGCTTCGGTACTTTTGATGCAGTCAATGACAAAGCACGTGAACAGCTTCGGGATCTCATTACCGGTCTGGAGAATACTCCAAGTGCACAGATCAAAGGTTCTAACGCTCAGAAAGTTTCTGATCTATATAAATTGGGTATGGATAGCACACGCTTAAACCAAGAAGGAGCTACTCCATTAAAACCTTTATTAAAACAGGTTGATTCCACATCTATAGATAACCTATGGAGACTCGTAGCATGGATACATGATGGAATAGGTTCTCCGTTTTTCAGTACTGGCGTAAGTGCAGATTCCAAAAATTCATGTCTAAACATAATGCACGTCGGTGAAACCGGATTAAGTCTCGGAGATAGAGATTACTATCTGGAAGATAGTGAATCCAATAAAAAGATAATGAATGCTTTCCGTATCTATGTCACTACTATAATGACTCTTTGCGGTTACAATAAGGACAAAGCTGACAGGGTTTGGAATAATGTACTTAAAATTGAAACGGAAATAGCCCGTCATAAAATGACACGTGAACAACGACGTGATCCATTAGCTCGCTATAATATGTATACTTATAATGAACTAAAGGAAATGTATCCGAATATTGACTGGCAGACTTATTTCACATATCTAAATGTCAATGTATCGGAGTTAATAAATATCAACGTTATATCACCGGGATATCTGAAATTTATAAATAATTATATTCCTAATTTATCGGAACAGGAACTGAAAGACTATTTGTCTTATGATATTATCAGTGAATCTTCACAACTTCTTAGTGATGATTTCAGTAAGGCAGCATTTGAATTATTCGGACGTGTTATGTGCGGTACGGAAGAGCAGAAGCCACGTTGGAAAAGAGCAATGGCTATTCCTAATTCAATGCTTGGTGAAGCTGTAGGTGAACTTTATGTAGAGAAATATTTTCCGCCGGAGAATAAAGAATACATGAAATTAATGGTAGAACACCTGAGGAGGGCACTCGCTTTACATATAGACGGACTTTCATGGATGAGTGACACGACTAAAAATAAGGCAAAAGAGAAATTAGAAAGCCTGACGGTGAAAATAGGGTTTCCTGATAAATGGAAAGATTATTCAGGTATAACTATTGATCCGACAAAATCTTATATGGAAAATGTTCTTGAGGCATCAAGATGGTACAGTCGCGACAACTATAAGAAATTGAATAAACAGGTAGATAAGACAGAATGGCACATGACACCACAGACAGTCAACGCTTATTATAGTCCTATATCCAATGAGATCTGCTTTCCAGCCGGTATCCTACAACCACCCTATTTCGATATAACAGCTGATGACGCACAGAACTATGGATCTATCGGAGTGGTTATCGGTCATGAAATGACACACGGATTTGACGATTCTGGTAGAAAATATGATAAAGAGGGAAATCTCAATGATTGGTGGACACCTGAAGATAGTAATAACTTCAATAAGCTTGCTGACTGTCTGGTAGCACAGTTTGATGCTATTGAAGTCGCTCCTGGTGTACATGCTAACGGAAGATTTACATTAGGTGAAAATATAGCAGATCAAGGTGGTATCAGAATTGCTCTTACCGCTTACCTCAATTCTATAGCTGATCGGTCGGATATTGATGGATTCAGCCCACTCAGACGTTTCTTTATCTCTTACGCTAATACATGGGCTAATAATATCAGATCTGAAGAAGTATTAGTCCGTACAAAAATAGACCCTCATTCTCTGGGTATAAACCGTGTCAATGCTACATTACGTAATATTGATTCTTTTTTTGAAACTTTCGATATCAAAGAAGGTGATGGAATGTTCCGACCTCAGAACGAAAGAATAGTAATCTGGTAATTATTTTCTTTAATGAAACTGTACGGACTTACAGGTTGGCCTTTAGGACACTCCTTTTCTGCTACCTATTTTAATACACGTTTCAGTCGGGATAAAACAGAAGCTGAATATAAGCTCTATCCGATTGAAGACATTAGTAAGATATTGGATATTGTCGACATTGAAACCAACTTAGTTGGTTTCAATGTCACAGCTCCATATAAACAAAAAGTTATTCCTTTCCTGAGTAGTATTACTGACGAAGCAAAACGTGTAAATGCTGTAAATACTGTAAAGATTGAAAGGCTATCCCATAAGGATAAACATCCTTTCCTACTCTACGGACATAATACAGATATAGCAGGTTTTAGAGAATCTGTCAGACCGCTGCTGAGAGCAGATATTAACCGTGCCCTTATTCTTGGGACAGGCGGTGCAGCAAATGCTGTAGCTGATGCACTAAGACAACTGAATATTTGGTTTACATTTGTAAGTCGTTCCGCCAGTGGACATAATATTATAAACTATAATGAACTAACGGAAGACTTGATTAATTCACATCTACTCATCATAAATGCTACACCTGTCGGTACCTGGCCACATTGTGAATCATCACCTGCAATACCATATCATTTCCTGACTTCACGACATATCTGTCATGATTTGGTATATAATCCGTCAGATACCATGTTCATGCAATATGCACGAGCAGCAGGCGCAACAGTAAAGAATGGGTACGACATGCTGATTCATCAAGCAGAATTGGCATATACTTTTTGGAATACACCTTAAATAAGGTATATTTGGTATAACACTCAACCATTTATTTATTTCATAATTATAATTTATATGAAATTACGCCAGCTACCTCTTCTCTTCCCCATCATATTCTTGATTGGTGGTATCTTAGCCGGATTTTATATAAATTATAAATACTGGCATTTACTGTTACCGGCAATTGTCGGTAGCAGTAGTCTTTTGTGTCTCACTCTCTATTCAAAATGCATTCCTATCAGAACTTTAAAGACTACAAAATGGAAAGCTCTTTCTGTAGCAACCATTTTTATGACTGTAGGCATGTTAAGTTATGAGCTTTCCAAATCCGATAAACCGGAAATAATTAATTATGGAAATGCTATAACAACTACCATACATGTGGAAGAAGTATATTCAACTACAGCAGGAGAAAAACTTATAGGAAGAATAATCGCAACATACGACAGCATCGGTAATATAATATGTACACCATACGGTATTCGGAGTATCATATATACTCCCCCGATGTCATTTAGGGCAGGAGATATTTTAATGATACCTGCTGTCAACTTTCAACCTTTAAAGCCCAACCCACAGATACGTCATAATGAATATATAGAATCTTTGAAAAATGATGGTATCGTTATCAAACAATTCTGTAACACTGAAGACATAAATTTCATTTCGCATACACCGGATATTAAAGATCGTCTCAGTCATATTCGGGATAAATTAACTATTTATATAGAGAATAGCCGTATCTCACATAAAACCTCATCATTTCTTATCACAATTCTTTTGGGAGATAATTCTTTTATCTCTTCAGATACACGTACATCATTCACACAAGCCGGTATAGCTCATATATTAGCCTTAAGTGGATTACATATAGCTATAATAGCCGTGATCGTAATGACTGTTCTATTACCTCTTAATCTTATATGTAACTATAAAGCAAGAATTATAATAACTTTGATATTGATATGGATATATACTCTTATTACCGGAGCTAATTATTCTACCGTACGTGCTGCCATTATGATAACGGCTGCTTTTATAGCACGTATAATTGAACGTAAAAACTCTGCCTTAAATGCATTACTATTATCTGCAATGATTATATTGGTACTGCAACCTACAGCTTTATGGAATATCGGAATGCAACTAAGTTTTGTAGCCGTTGCCTCTATTCTGATGTTTACCGAGCAACTTAACCCTTTCGATAGATCAACACATCCATACTGGCATAGAACAATAGCTTCATTATTAGTATGCCTGATAGCTACTACTGCCACAGTCCCTATCTGTGCATTTCATTTTAAATCTATACCTATTCAGTTTCTTGTTACCAATTCAATTGTTTTACCACTTCTACCCTCTTACATCATAATAGCCTTGACTCATTTTTCATTAGTAAGTATCGGAGCAGGAACACTAACATCATACTTACTTGATAAAGGTTATGATTCTTTATTCGGAATAAGTAACCTTATTGCTGCCGACGGAGCAGGGACTATAAAATTAAGTATTTCGGAATTGGGAGCAATAGGTTCCCTAATTCTTATTCTCGTAATAGCTATAATATTGAATAGCAACCTCAACAGAAAAACCAAAGCAATCTTGGGAAGTTGTAGTCTGCTATTTACCATTATAATATGTTGTTATACACACATTCCACCTCCTGCAGATGGAATAATAATACAGAGCAGAGCACACGAAATTACCATTGCGCATTATATAAATGACAATGAACATCTAATCTCATGTCCAAGAGGACAATGTACTATGCTGGACTTTCCGAATTATAATATTATAATAGCAGATGGTAATCCACATATCACAGATACATCTTTTACTCATTGTGATATACTTGTCATAGGACGGAACTGTCAGTGGTCATTTAATTCTTTGTCAGAAATTTATAATCCTGATTTAGTAGTTATACATTCATCACTTCTACCACACCTCCGTGAAAATATTTCTCAAGAATGTGAAGCAAGGCAGATTCCTGTACATTCATTGGCAGAGCAGGGACCGTTGGCTATTGAATTCAAGAAAACATTTACTCCCGGGTACACGTTATAATAACAGAGAATTTTAGATTCTTTACTCTAAAATTTAAAATTCTCTGAAGAGTATTAATAGACTGTCTTTAGACTGTCTTTCAAATTTGGCACGATATTTGTATATCGTTCCTTATAGAACGATAAAACGTAAAATACATAAACCATTAATTATAATATTTCATGACACTCAAACCATTAGCCGACCGAGTTCTTATCCAGCCCACTGCAGCTGAGGAAGTTACTCTCGGAGGCATCTATATTCCTGATTCAGCTAAAGAAAAACCTCTTAAAGGCACAGTATTAGCTGTCGGAAACGGTACTAAAGACGAACCTATGGTTCTTAAAGAAGGTGATCAGGTACTCTATGGCAAATATGCAGGTACAGAAGTAGAATTTGAGGGTACCACTTATCTCATGATGCGTCAGAGCGATGTTCTGGCTAAGATTGAGGCTTAATTTAATTGTATGGTTATAGTGAGCATTCACAAATAACAGACATTAACGATCATGGCAAAAGAAATTAAATTCGATATTAAAGCTCGTGAAGAGCTTAAAAATGGCGTCGATGCACTTGCAGACGCAGTCAAGGTAACACTTGGTCCTAAAGGACGTAACGTTATTATAGAAAAGAAATTCGGTGCTCCTCATATCACCAAAGATGGTGTGACTGTAGCACGTGAGATAGAATTGGAAGATCCTTTCCAGAACATGGGTGCACAGCTTGTGAAAGAAGTGGCCTCTAAAACCGGTGATCAGGCCGGTGACGGTACTACTACCGCTACTGTACTTGCTCAGTCCATTATTAACGTTGGCTTGAAGAATGTGGCAGCCGGTGCTAATCCCATGGATCTTAAACGTGGTATTGACAAGGCAGTTTCCAAAGTAGTGGAAGGCATACGTGCTCAGAGTGTAGAAGTTGGCGATGACATCAATAAGATTGAAAATATAGCACGCATTTCAGCCAATAATGACGAAGAAATCGGTCGTCTTATTGCTGAGGCTATGCAGAAAGTTAAGAAAGAAGGCGTCATAACAGTAGAAGAAGCTAAAGGTACTGAAACTACGGTTGATATCGTGGAAGGTATGCAGTTTGACCGTGGTTATATCTCGCCTTATTTCGTAACCAATAGCGAGAAAATGGAATGCGATATGGATTCGCCTTATATCCTTCTGTACGATAAAAAAATCAGCAATCTTAAGGATATGCTTCCTATTCTCGAAGCAGTAGCACAGAGCGGTCGTCCTTTGCTTATTATTGCTGAGGATGTAGATAATGAGGCACTGGCAACATTGGTAGTAAACCGTCTGCGTGGTTCACTTAAGATTTGTGCAGTTAAGGCACCCGGATTCGGAGATCGTCGTAAAGAAATGCTTGAGGATATTGCTATTCTTACAGGCGGTACCGTAATCAGTGAAGTCAAGGGTATGCAACTTGCACAAGCTGGCATATCTCAGCTTGGTACAGCTGAAAAAGTAAACGTTAACAAAGATAATACTACTATCGTTAACGGTGCAGGCTCTATAGAAGCAATCGCAGAGCGTGTGAACCAGATAAAGGCTCAGATCGAGACTTCTACTTCATCTTATGATAAAGAGAAACTTCATGAGCGTCTGGCAAAACTCGCAGGTGGTGTAGCTGTACTTTATATAGGTGCTCCCTCAGAAGTTGAAATGAAAGAAAAGAAAGATCGTGTTGACGATGCACTTTCTGCTACCCGTGCAGCTATTGCCGAAGGTATAGTACCGGGTGGTGGTACAGCTTATATACGTTGTCTTTCTGCTCTTGATGACCTTAAAGGAGCTAATGATGACGAAAATACTGGTATTGCAATTATACGTCGTGCTATTGAAGAGCCCTTACGTCAGATTGTAGAGAATGCAGGTGTTGAGGGCGCTGTTATAGTACAGCGTGTAAAAGAAGGTACTGGAGATTTTGGTTATAATGCACGTACAGGGGAATTTGAACACTTCTTCGAAACAGGTGTTGTTGATCCTGCCAAAGTAACTCGTGTAGCTCTTGAAAATGCTTCAAGTATTGCCGGAATGTTCCTTACTACGGAATGTGTGATTGCCGACAAAAAGGAAGAAAATTCTGCCGCTCCTATGGCCGGTGCACCGGGTATGGGTGGAATGGGCGGCATGATGTAATAAAGCCCGACTTATAATAAAAGATAGTGAACGGCTTTGGAAATTAATTAACAATTTCCAAAGCCGTTTTTCATTACATATTATTTTGTTCATTGACTCTTTTGAGTTAACTTTGCGAACAACATCTATACCTCAACCATGAAACATAATAATATACTCCTATCTGCCGAATGGCCTGAAATGCCTGAATTCGTTGAAGGTATCCGGCGTGCTCCTGACCGCGGTTATACTTTAACTCCCGAAAAGACTATAACAGCCTTAAAAAATGCACTACGCTATCTTCCCGAGGAACTTCACGAGAAAGCGGCTCCGGAATTCCTTGAGGAGCTTCGTACTCGCGGACGTATATATGCATATCGTTGGCGTCCTGAAGGAGATCTCAAAGCCAAACCAGTAGAAGAATATAAAGGACGCTGTCTGGCCGGTAAAGCCTTTCAGGTAATGATTGATAATAACCTCTGTTTTGACATTGCCCTCTATCCTTATGAACTGGTAACGTATGGAGAAACCGGACAAGTATGTCAGAACTGGCTTCAGTACCGTCTCATCAAAAAATATCTTGAAGAAATGACCGATGAACAGACATTGGTTGTAGAATCAGGTCACCCGCTTGGCTTATTCCCGTCTAAGAAAGATGCTCCGAGAGTCATCATAACTAATGCTATGATGGTAGGTATGTTTGACAACCTGCATGATTGGCATGAAGCCATGCAGCTTGGTGTGGCAAACTACGGACAGATGACAGCAGGTGGGTGGATGTACATAGGACCACAAGGAATCGTACATGGAACATTCAATACCCTTCTCAATGCAGGACGTATGAAATTGGGAGTTCCTCAGGATGGAGATCTATCCGGTTATCTGTTTGTATCTTCCGGTTTAGGCGGTATGAGTGGGGCACAGCCTAAGGCAGCTCTAATAGCAGGAGCAGCCGCTATTATAGCTGAAGTAGATGCCTCCCGTATTGAAACACGTCGTAGTCAGGGTTGGGTACAGGAAGTAACCAATGACGTTGCCGAAGCATTCAGAATGGCTGAAGAGGCTATGGCACAGAAAAAGCCTATTTCAATTGCCTATCATGGTAATGTTGTTGACTTACTTGATTATGCCGTAAAAAATGACCGACATATCCACTTACTTAGTGATCAGACTTCATGCCATGCTGTTTACGAAGGAGGCTATTGCCCCGTCGGTTTGACTTTCGAAGAACGTACAGAATTACTTCATGAGAATCCTGAAGAATTCCGTCGTAAAGTAGACGAATCACTTCATAAGCATTTCAAGGCTATAAGTCAGTTAGTAGATAGAGGTACATATTTCTTTGATTACGGTAACTCGTTCATGAAAGCAATTTATGACGCCGGTGTCAAAGAAATATCAAAGAACGGTATCGATGAGAAAGACGGATTTATCTGGCCTTCTTATGTAGAGGATATAATGGGTCCGATGCTCTTCGATTTCGGCTACGGTCCATTCCGTTGGGTTTGTCTGAGCGGAAAACATGAAGACCTTGTAAAGACTGACAAAGCAGCTATGGAATGTATCGATGTCGAACGACGCGGACAAGACAGAGACAACTATAATTGGATACGTGATGCAGAAAAGAATGCTCTTGTGGTAGGAACACAGGCACGTATTCTTTATCAGGACGCAATAGGTCGTCTGAAAATAGCATTACGCTTTAACGAAATGGTACGCAATGGAGAGGTAGGTCCTATCATGCTGGGACGCGACCACCATGATGTAAGTGGTACAGATTCTCCTTTCCGTGAAACTTCAAACATCAAAGATGGCTCTAACGTAATGGCTGATATGGCTGTTCAATGCTTTGCAGGTAACTGTGCTCGTGGCATGAGTCTTGTGGCTCTTCATAATGGAGGTGGCGTAGGTATAGGCAAGTCTATCAATGGAGGATTCGGTATGATTTGTGACGGTTCTGAACGCGTCGATACTATCCTGCGACAGGCAATGCTATGGGACGTAATGGGCGGAGTAGCACGTAGAGCTTGGGCCCGTAATGAAAATGCAGTAGCCACTGTAAGAGAATGGAACCAGCAGCATGGTCAAGATGGCTTTGTCATAACAGAGCCGTTTATAGCTGACGAGGAAATGTTAAAAAAACTTCTTTGATAAGAAATAGAAAAATTTTCTAATACTTATCGATTACAGATATTTGAAATGACAAATCAGGGAGATCTAATTATATCAAATACACGTATCGTCACACCGACAGGCACAAAAGCTGCCTGCGGTGGAAAGATGAACGATCTCACCATCATTGATAATGCTGTCATAGTTATCACTGCCGGCCGGATAATATATGCCGGTCCGGCAGATGATATTGATTTGCAACAACCTCCTCTAAGTTCGCACTCCCGTTTTAATGCCGGTGGAGGTGTATCTCTACCTGGATTTGTTGACTCTCATACTCATCTTGTTTTCGGAGGTTTCCGTCCTGATGAATTTGAATGGCGTCTCAAGGGAGAAAGCTATATGTCAATAATGGAACGCGGTGGAGGTATACAGTCAACTGTTAATGCTACCAGAAACGAGCAATCTGAGTCACTGCTGAAAAAAGCAGAATGGTTTCTTGACAGAATGATTGAGATGGGAGTGACTACGGTTGAGGCTAAGAGTGGTTATGGTCTGGATTTCGAAAGCGAACAGAAGATGTTGCAGGTCATAAAACAGCTACAGAACGACGAAAATAGAAAACTTGATATCGTATCTACTTTTCTTGGCGCACACGCTGTAAGTGACAAATTTAAAGGTCGCACTTCCGATTATGTAGACTACATAATCAACACAATGTTGCCTGCTTTTAAAGATTTAGCAGAGAATTGTGATATTTTCTGTGAGAAAAACGTCTTTGAAATAGAAGACTCACGCCGACTACTTTTAGCTGCACGTAAATTAGGATATAAAATTAAGCTTCATGCCGATGAGATAGTTACTCTCGGAGGTGCTGAACTGGCAGCTGAACTCGGTGCTCTTTCAGCTGATCATCTCCTACATGTTAGTACAGAAGGTATCAAAAAGATGGCTGAGGCCGGTGTCGTAGCTACTCTACTCCCTCTGACAGCCTTTGCTCTCAGAGAACCGTACGCACCGGCACGAAAATTCATTAAAGCCGGTTGTGCCGTTGCCTTAGCTACTGACCTAAATCCCGGTTCCTGTTTTTCAGGCTCAATTCCGCTTACTATTGCTTTAGCCTGCATTTATATGGGCATGAGTATTGAAGAGACAATAACGGCTCTTACTCTTAACGGAGCAGCAGCTATAGGGCAGGCAGAATCAAAAGGTAGTCTGGAAACAGGAAAATTCGGAGATGTCGTAATACTTGCTTCGGATAACTATCATGTACTCCCCTACTACGTCGGAATGAACTGTGTAAAAACTACAATTCATCATGGACGTATCGTAGCACAGAATCCTTGATTAAAAATTTTAATACCATAAGTATCTCTTAAAAATTAATAAACATATAAAACGCAATTATTTTTAAGTCGCTCCACTTCCGAATCGGCTAAAAATAACGAGTATTATAGTTCAAGATTCAAACTTTTACTTGAAAACATCATTGTTTAATTTTTAAGAGATACTTAAATCTAAAACTTAACATAAAAACTCTTTGATAAATGTCAAGACTGGAAACCTACGCTATAGGCTCAAGTGATCTCACCTATGATCTTATTGAAAAGATCCTTAAAGATAAGACTCGTCTAGTATTATCAGAACAGGCAATAGAAAAAATCTCTCATTGTCGTGAATATCTTGATTATAAGACTGACAACAACACCGCTCCTATCTACGGAGTAACAACCGGTTTCGGCTCACTCTGTAATAAACATATCTCACGTGAAGAACTCTCTACACTGCAGGAAAATCTTGTAAAAAGCCATTCCTGCAGTGTCGGTACACCTGTAGATGACACTGTTATAAAGCTCATGTTGCTCCTTAAAGCACATGCGTTGTCAATGGGCTTCAGCGGAGTTCAGGTACAGACCGTACAGCGTATTCTCGACTTCTACAATAATGATATTCTTCCCTGCGTCTATGATCGCGGTTCGCTCGGAGCATCAGGTGACCTTGCTCCTCTCGCTAATCTTTTCCTCCCGCTAATCGGTGAAGGTGAAGTATGGTATAAGGGAAATAAAATCAAAGGTAGCGAGGTTCTCAACATATTCGGATGGAATCCGATAAAGCTCCAGTCAAAAGAAGGCTTAGCTCTACTCAACGGGACACAGTTCATGAGTGCTAACGGTATCAAGGCACTCATCGACGGATGGCATTTGGTTAACTGTTTCGATCTTTTCGGTGCTATGTCACTTGAAGGATTCGACGGTCGCATCGAGCCTTTCTACGAGTGTATACAGGCAGTACGTCCCCACCCCGGTCAGATAGAGACAGGCCGTGTATTCCGTGCCCTTCTGAAAGGAAGCGAAATCATCAGACGTGAGAAAGAACATGTACAGGATCCCTACTCTTTCCGCTGCATTCCTCAGGTACACGGTGCTGTGAAAGATGCTATGAATCATGTAACAGATGTTCTGCATATCGAAATTAATTCTGTTACGGACAATCCTACTGTTTTCCCTGATGAGGATATGGTATTATCAGGAGGTAACTTTCACGGTGAGCCTATTGCTCTTGTATTCGATTATATGGGGGTTGCTCTGCATGAACTCGGCAACATCTCTGAGCGTCGTGTGGCACAGCTGATTTTCGGTCTTAGAGGTCTTCCGGAATTTTTGGTAGCCAAACCGGGACTCAATTCCGGCTTCATGATACCGCAGTATGCAGCCGCCTCTATGGTAAGTCAGAATAAGATGTATGCATGGCCGGCTTCCTGTGATTCTATTGTAAGCTCCAATAATCAGGAAGATTTGGTATCAATGGGTGCTAATTCCGCTACCAAACTCCATAAGATTATTGCTAATCTCAAATATATTGCAGCTATCGAGCTGATGAATGCCGCACAAGCCATTGACTTCAGACGTCCACTAAAATCTTCTCCTTATATTGAGGAGGTTATGAAGGAATTCCGTCAGCATGTGCCATTCGTTGAAGATGATGTAGTAATGCAGGAATACATTGCAAAAACAATGGACTTCCTTGATAAATTTGATATAGTAATTGAGAAAGAGGAACAAGTCGAAGCATGACTTTAAAGGCACTTCTGACTTCTGTAACCTCTACGGAACCTGGTATATGGCTGACATTACACGATAATGTAAAAGAAGTATTTCATACCTTTAACGGAGGTAAGGTCTACGCTTCATACATTACATGTGTAATTGACACTTCATATCCGAGAATATGGGAAAGAGCCGGATTCTTTTCAGCGCTTATTCTACAACATCTCAGTAATGATTCTCTGAAAGGAGATATAACTTTTGATAGTTTCAGACGTGAAGGAATTGAGGTATTCTTACGTGGAGGACAAAAAATAGGTTTCCTTATCGGTATCCGGCCGGATACCGATAAGGTTAATCTACTATGGAAAAAACTGTTTGATAGACACTTTCCACAGCCCGAGGTTAGTATACAGGCTACGTCTACCCACGAAAACAGTAATCAGGAAGATTACCTCATCATTTCAATACCCTTTTCATCCAATACCAGACAGGCATTCTCAAATGGTATGGAATGTTTTCGTCTCACCCAAAATATATCAGAGGAATCTAAAGAAATAGACTGGGGAGAAGAGATACGTTTCTATATCTGACGAGTTTTTACCCATTACAGCCATTATAGCGGCCGGACTATTAAAAACCATAGTCCGACCGCCATGATAGTTACAATACATGACAATATCTGATATTTTAGCCTTTTGTCTCAACTCACACCACTTCCTTTTTTGTGTCAGCCTTTTGTCCGGGCCAAGTTAAAGCTATTTCCTAATAAATGTAAGTGTGTCTATAATCAAAGGCATCAATCTGCCCCTTTCTCAAATTTAAAACTGATACTGATAGTTCTGACTGCCATGAATATCCTTCTTTTATTTTTTTATCTCATATTTTTAGCAATCATATTGATAGGCATAATATACGCTTTCAAACTCTTTATCATGGTAATCGGCTACGGTACGGCATGGATAATCTTTCAGATTGCAAAGCTCTTTGGCTTTAAGGCCAATAACCGTGTGCACAATAAAAATCGTAACACCGTTTCTGAATCTCCGCACTGTACAGGCTGGTGTGATAAGTGCCTGTCTTGGCCCTGCCGTCCTATGAAAAAGGTATAAACCTCTGCGGGTCGAGCTAGGTGCTCACCCACAGCTACAACAGCGCACATACCTGTAATCTCATCACCTCCCAGCGCTGGTGCATCTAACCGGCCACCTCATCACCCCATCCTCTGTACAGTATAATCAGCTCCGACACCGTCCTCAAATCTGAAACCCATACTAATAGTCCTGCAACCCATGGATAAATTTCAATTATCGATTTATGTATTGTGCGTAATCATCGAGCTTATCGGCTGCCTGATGATTGTGCTTATTGCCATAAAAGCCGTTCTCTATGACACAGTACAAGTTTTCTCATTTACCTCTAAGAGTATGAGCTGGATCCGCTCTGTTTTTTCAGGAAGCTAAATATTTACCTTCTGCTTCCCGCTGTCCAAAGCGTTACTGTAACGACTACACAAAGTGTCCTTATTGCAAAGAATAGTTCTATCCAGCATGAAAGCTTTGTACGTTCTTTATATTATACTATGGGTAGCGGGCGCAGGCTCAATACTCCTACTTTTCTTTACTGTGATTTTGTCAGGTATTCTATGGGTGTTTGAGGGAATTATATGGATATTATGTCTCATCTATCCTGACAAATCTCCGGCCAGACACCGTGCTCACGGTAAAAATCAAACCTCGCCTTCTGGTCCTCACTGCTCGGAGCGCTGCTGCGGTGACTGCCGGACGTGCCCGTACCGTCCCACAGAAAAGGAATAATCCTCAGCGGGTCGAACTCTCTATTTACCCACGACTGCAGCATGGCATATACGTAAGCGCATCACCTCCCAGCGCTGGCGTATCTCACCTGTAACCTCGTCACCCCATGACCTGTAAAGCATAATCAGCTCCAGTACAGTCCTCAGTAAATGGCCAATCCTTGGTCTTTATGCGAATATTATCTATCGTAGTCGTTGTATTCCAGCAACGCTGCCTTAAATACCTGTCTGTAGGCATATAGGATATATTTTTTGGCTCTTTTTGCGCTTGCCATATAATTTTATACACCGCTCGATTACATAGGTTGTAAGGACGCTAAAATTGATTCTATTGCTCCAGATATATTTCTCAAAATGGGTTATCGCCATTTCATAGTTCCGGGCATTGCGTACCTGTCCTGCGTCCTGAATGGAGTGTATGTATTTGCGGTAAGTAGATGTTGAAAATTAGTTTATATCAAAATTTTTGTGGTTGTTGGTGCGTTATAGAGATGAACCATAACAAATACGACTATCGCAAAAATCAAAGTTATACAACTGACAGACAAGCAACGTCTGCAACTTGAAGAGGGCTTTCGCCAAGGCAAGAGGCACGCATTTCGTATGCGCTGCCGCGCAATACTGCTAAAAGCCAGTGGTCTGACCTCCAAAGAAGTTGGGATACAGACAGAAATGACACATATATCCGTCAACTCCTGGGTGAAACGGTTCGAAAACGAAGGCATCAAAGGTCTGGAGACACGCCTCGGACGGGGACGCAAACCAATCATGGACTGTTCAGACGAGGAAGCCGTACGCCTTTCTATCGAGAACGACAGACAGAGCGTGATGAAAGCCAAATAGGCGTGGCAGCAGGCATCCGGAAAGGAGGCGAGCGAGAGTACCTTCAGGGCTTTTTTATCCGCATTGGCGCGAGATATAGACGTATAAGGAAACGTCCTGAGGGTAAGCCCTCGCCGCAGCTCTATGCGTATAAGACCGAGAAGCTGCAAGAACTCGAAAGACAGGCAGTTGCCGGCACCATTGATCTCTATTACGGAGATGAAAGTCACATATGTACAGAAGGTTATGTGCCTTATGGCTGGCAGTTCCGAGGAGAGGAGGTATATATTCCATCTGAAAGAGGCCTCCGGCTCAATATCTTCGGCATGATTGACCGCAATAACCGTTATGAGGGCTTCTCCACAACTGTGAATATGACGGCTGAAAGAATCGCTGACTTTCCTGACAGAGTGTCGATGTGTATCGGTAAGAACACATTTGTGGTGCTGGACAATGCCAGCGTACACAGGTGTAAGCTCATCAAGAAACTTCGCCCGATATGGGAAAAGCGAGGCCTGTTCATCTTCTTTCTTCCGCCATACAGTCCTCATCTGAATATCGCTGAGACTCTGTGGCGAATCCTTAAGGGCAAATGGCTCAAACCT